>DAHVCH010000050.1 GCA_027314165.1 Thermoplasmata archaeon
CACGGCGTGGACAACGACCAGATCATCGCCTACAGTCGGGTCACGGATGATCGCTCCAATCAGGTCCTGTGCTTCATCAACCTCGACCCGGCGCACCGGCAGGCGGGATGGACCGCCCTTGACCTCGACGCGCTCGGGACCGGGGGGACGGCCTCGTTCGATCTGGAGGACCTCCTGACGGGGGCCCGGACGACCTGGAAGGGCGCGAGCAACCACCTCGAGATGCGGCACGACGGGCCCGTGGGGCACCTCTACCGCGTCCGAGTTCCGGGCCATGAGGAAGCCGTGGTCTCCGGCCACCACCCCTCGGCCGCCTCCACCATCTCCTCCATCCCCTCCGCAGGGGGTCAGGCCGGCAAGGAGCGGCCGAGCGGACCATGACCCCTGAACGAAGCTCCCCCTCGTCCACGTCCTCCACGGGCCCCGTGGACCCCACGTGGTACAAGGACGCCGTCGTCTACGAGCTCCACGTCCGGGCGTTTCGCGACACGGACGCGAGCGGCGCCGGGGACTTCCGGGGCCTCACGGAGAAGCTGGACTACCTTCGGGACCTGGGGGTGAACGCCCTCTGGCTGCTGCCCTTCTATCCCTCTCCGCTGCGCGACGACGGGTACGACATCTCCGACTACACCGAGGTCCACCCCGCCTACGGCTCGCTCTCCGACTTCCAGCACTTCCTCCACCGGGCCCACGACCACGGGATCCGGGTCATCACCGAGCTGGTCCTCAACCACACCTCCGACCAGCACCCGTGGTTCCAGCGGGCGCGTCGGGCCCCCCCGGGCTCCTCCGAGCGGGACTTCTACATCTGGAGCGACACGCCCGAGAAGTTCTCCGGGGCCCGGGTGATCTTCAAGGATTTCGAGACCTCGAACTGGACCTGGGACCCGGTGGCCAAGGCGTACTACTGGCACCGGTTCTACTCCCACCAGCCCGACCTCAACTACGACCACCCGGAGGTCCCCAGGGCGATGCTCCGGGTGCTCGACCACTGGCTCGAGATGGGGGTGGACGGGATCCGCCTGGACGCCGTGCCCTACCTGTTCAAGCGGGAGGGCACGAACTGCGAGAACCTCCCGGAGACCCACGAGTTCCTCAAGAAGCTCCGAGCGCACGTCGACCAGCGGTTCCCCGGGAGGATGCTCCTCGCGGAGGCGAACCAGTGGCCGGAGGACGCGGCCCGGTACTTCGGGGACGGGCCGGGCGACGAGTGCCACGCGGCCTTCCACTTCCCGCTGATGCCCCGCATCTTCATGGCGACGAGGATGGAGACCCGGTTCCCCATCGTGGACATCCTCGAGCAGACGCCGGCCATCCCCGACCATTGCCAGTGGCTCATCTTCCTCCGGAACCACGACGAGCTCTCGCTCGAGATGGTCTCGGACGAGGAGCGGGACTACCTCTACCGCGTGTACGCGGCCGAGCCCAGGATGCGCGTCAACCTGGGGATCCGCCGCCGCCTCGCCCCTCTCCTAAGCAACGACCGACGACTGCTCGAACTGATGAACGGGCTGCTCTTCTCGCTCCCCGGCACCCCCGTCCTCTACTACGGCGACGAGATCGGGATGGGGGACAACATCTACCTCGGGGACCGCAACGGCGTCCGGACCCCGATGCAGTGGAGCCCCGACCGGAACGCGGGCTTCTCCTCCGCGAACCCCCAGCGGCTCTACCTCCCGGTCATCTCCGACCCGGAGTTCCACTACGAGGCGGTCAACGTCGAGACGCTGCAGGCCAACCAGCGCTCCCTGCTCTGGCACTTCAAGCGCTTGATCGCGCTCCGGAGGGAGCACAAGGTGCTGGGACGGGGCTCGACCACCCTCCTCTACCCTTCGAACCACCACGTGCTCGCCTTCCTCCGCACGTACGGGGAGGAGGTGGTCCTCGTCGTGGCGAACCTCTCCCGGCAGGCCCAGAGCGTGGACCTGGACCTCTCCGCGTACGACGGGGCACGGCCCCTGGACCTCTTCTCCAAGAACGCCTTCCCTCCCATCGACGCTCACCCCTACCGATTCACGCTGGGCCCCTACGACTTCCTCTGGTTCGCGCTGCAGCGCGAGGCCCCCGTGGTGAACGGCGACACGGCCCCCCGGGCGGTGCTCCCGCTGCACTTCCAGGGCGCCCTCGACTGGGGGACGCTCTCGGAGGGGTACCGGCGCGAGCCCCTGGAGCGGCACCTGCGCGAGGTGCTGCCTACCCGACGGTGGTTCCGGGGCAAGGCCCACACCCTCGACCGCGTCGACTGGGAGACGGCGGTCCCCGTCCTGGGCGAGGAATCCGACCTGCGCTTCGTGCTCCTGAGGGTGGGCTACACCGACGCGGAGCCCGAGTGCTACCTGCTCCCTCTGGCGATCGCCCGGGGCGAGAGGGCCAAGGGGCTCCGGAAGAGCACGCCGACCTCCGTGCTCGCCTACACGGAGACGGGCGATCCCCCCGAGGAGCGGGTCCTCTTCGACGCCGGCGCCGAGCCGGAGGCCCTGCGGGCCCTCCTCCCGAGGATGTTCCGCTCCCACAAGCGGCGGCACGGGCCCTCCGAGGTCGTGGGGGCAGTGACGTCCGCCGTCACCCGGGAGGACCTGGAGGGGCTCGACGCTCTGGCGCTCACCCCTGTCAAGGCCGAGCAGTCCAACACGTCGGTCCGGGTGGGGGACCGCTACCTGCTGAAGATCTACCGCCACATCGAGGACGGCCCCAACCCCGAGGAGGAGCTGGGAGAGTTCCTGCTCCGCGCGGGGGAGCCCCCCGCCCCCGTCGCTCCCCTCGTCGGAGTGCTCCGGTATCGAGGGAACGTGGAGACGGACCCGAACCGCGTCCAGGTGCTGGGAGTGGTCCACCGGTTCGTCCCGAGCGAGGGGGACGCGTGGTCCGTCTTCCAGGACCAGATCAAGCTCTTCCTGGAACGCGCCGGGGCCCGGTGGGCCCAGTACCAGGAGCGGACCACTCCTGAGATGCGACGGACCGACCTCCTCGGGAAACAGGTCGCTCCGTTCGCGCTCGAGCTCGTGGGACCGGTCTTCGAGCTCGCCCGCCGCCTGGGGCAGCGGACGGCGGAGCTCCACCTGGCCCTCTCCCGGCCCACCGACGACCTCGCCTTCTCCCCCGAGCCCATGGACCCCGCCTACGTCCGCTCGATCTACCAGACGATGCAGGTCGAGCGCCAGGTCGTGCTGAGCTCGGTGCGCTCCCGGCTCTCCATCCTGTCCCCGGAGGCGCGCGCCACCGCGCAGGCCCTCCTCGCGCACGCGCCCGAGATCGACCAACGCTACCGGCGCCTCCTGCGTCAGACCTACCCCGGCCGCCGGATCCGCGTCCACGGGGACTACCATCTGGGGCAGGTGCTCTGGACCGGGAAGGACTTCGTGGTCATCGACCTCGAGGGGGAACCCTCACGGTCGCTGAGCGAGCGGAGGCTGAAGCGCTCCCCCCTGCGGGACGTCGCGGGCATGCTCCGCTCCTTCGACTACGCCACCCGGGTCGCCCTCCGCGACCACCCGCAGAAGGCGACGCTGACGGCGGACGACCTGCGCGCGCTCGAGGGGGCCCTCGAGCTCTGGGTCGCCTCGGTCTCGACCTCCTTCATGGGAGGTTACCGGGACGCGGCCGGGAACACCGACATCCTCCCTCGGGACGAGGGCTCGTTCCGGGAGCTGCTGGAGGCCTACATGATCGAGAAGGCGGTCTACGAGGTCGGCTACGAGCTCGACCACCGCCCGAGCTGGGTGGAGGTGCCGCTGGGGGGGCTGCTCCACCTCCTCGAGCGGCGGGAGTAGCGAGGCATGCGCCGCGCCGTGCCTCCTCCGACCGCCAGGCTCGCCCGGTCGCAGCAGCTGCTGCTCCGCTACCAGGACCCCTGGGGAGGCACGGTCCACGCCTCTCCGGGCGCGGTGGAAGCGGTCCTACGGTCGCTCGGGGCCCTCTCGAAGGACGGAGACGGAGGACGACAGGATGCCGCGCGCGGGGCCTCGGCGCTCCCCCGGGTCGAACCCGTGGTCGTCCTCCCTCTCAAGGGAAGCGGCCGAGGTCGACTGGAGATCGACCTTCCATCCTCCTGCTCCCCCTCGAGCGTCAAGTTCCGCCTCCGGAAGGAGGGGCGCCCCGGGCTAGGTCCGGCCCGGCCCGTCGCCGTCCGCCTTCGACCGGGGCCACGGGGAGACCAGGGCCGCCCCGAGCGCGGGTCGAGCCGCTGGGTCGCGACCCTCTCCACGAAGCTCCAGCCCGGGGTGCACCGACTGGAGATCGAGGCGGCCGGCGCGAGGGTGGGCACGTGGCTCCTCGTCCCTCCCCCTCCCCCTCGCCCCGCTCCACCGAAGGGATCCGCCGACCGGGACGTGGGAGTCTTCGTCCCGCTCTACGCGCTGCGCAGCGGCCGGGACCTCGGGGTCGGCGACCTCACGGACCTCCGGGCCCTCGTGCGCTGGGCCTCGCGCACGGGACTGAGGTTCGTCGGGACGCTCCCCCTCTACTCCACGTTCCTCGACCGTCTGTTCGACCCGAGCCCCTATCGGCCGGTGAGCCGCCACTTCTGGAACGAGGTGTACCTCGATCCCACCGCCGTCCCCGAGTTCGCCCGGTCGCGGGGGGCCCAGCAGCGGCTGGCCTCCCCCCGGTCGCGCGCGGAGCTGGCACGGCTGCGTGCTTCCGATTACGTCGACTTTGCCGCGGTCGCCCGTCTCAAGATCCAGCTCATCGAGCTCCTCCACCGCGAGTGCCAGCGCGAGGGAGGCCCCCGCTGGGCGGCGTTCCAGCGTTACCTCCGACAGCGCCCGGAGCTCGAGCGGTACGCCGAGTTCCGCGCGCGGCACGAGAAGACGCCAGGGCGGCGGAGACGTCTCGCCACTTCTCACATGTTCGCCCAGTGGCTCATGGACGAGCAGCTTCGCGCCCTCTCCCGAGAAGCCGAGCGGGGCGGGGTCCGTCTCTACCTCGACCTCCCGCTGGGCGTCCACCCGGAAGGCTGGGACGTGGAGGAGAGGAAGGACGCGTTCGTGCCCGGCGTGTCCATCGGGGCCCCTCCGGACCGGAACCACCCGACGGGCCAATCCTGGGGCCTTCTCCCGCACCACCCCCGGCGCGAGCGGGAGCAGGGCTACTCCGAGCTGCGGGAGACCCTACGGCGGCTCTTCGCGGTCTCCAAGATCCTTCGGATCGACCATGTCATGGGCCTCCACCGGCTCTACTGGGTCCCCGACGGACGATCTCCCGCCGACGGGGTGTACGTCGCCTATCGGCCCGACGAGGCCTACGCCATCTTCGCCCTGGAAGCGGCGCGCGCGGGAGCGGAGGTCGTAGGGGAGGACCTGGGGACCGTGCCTCCCGAGGTCCGGCCCGCGCTGCGGGAGCGGGGATTCCTGAGGATGTACATCGCCCAGACGGAGTGGGACGGCAGGGCCCATGCCCCTGCGCCGCCCGCCCCCGACAGCCTCGCCGCCCTCAACACCCACGACATGCCCCCCTTCGCCCGGTTCTGGGCGGACCACACGGCCGCGGGTCGCGAGGGGGCGGGCGGTGGGGGCGGGGGCGATCCGCTCACCCCGCGCAAGCTCCTCCCTGGAGTGCCCTCTCCCCCTTGGAAGGACGGAGGGGCCAGGGAGGCGCTCATGGACGCGCTCCACCGGCTGGCCCGGAGCCCCGCCCGCCATCTACTCGTGAACCTCGAGGACCTCTGGCTGGAGGAGCGGCGGCAGAACCAGCCGGGGCCCTCGGGCCAGGGTGAGCCCAACTTCCGCAGGAAGTGCCGGTGGACGGTGGAGGAGATCGTTCGCTCGAGCGAGCTCAGGACCGTGCTGGGCGAGCTGATCGCCCTCCGGATGCCGCATGGGAGCCGTAGTGCGCGAAGGTCGCCGTAGGGAAGCTCCACCGTGGGTCTCGCCAGGGCCCGCGTCCGCGCTCTGACCTCGGGGCGTGAGGACGCTCCTCGCGAGTCCACAGATTCGCCCCCTTGCGCGGTGGTCTGCGGTGGGTGGAAGTCAATTGGCCTTGGGGGGGGAGAAACTTACCTATGAGTAAGT
>DAHVCH010000051.1 GCA_027314165.1 Thermoplasmata archaeon
CGGAGGCACAGTTCCAGCTCGAACCTGGTGAGAGCATCACGTTCGGTGGCGTGGTCCCCACCGCATGGAAGTGGTACGGAATCGACTGAAAGTCGATCATGCGCTTCCTCTGAGAGGGGGTCGCTCCGCCTTGCATCGTTCCCAAAACGGGCAGTGGTGGCCCCGCGAGGCGCCCTCACTCGAGGACGCCCTTCCCGTCGCACGCGCGGCAGGGCACAGGGTGCGGGCGGACGTCAGGGAAGTGGTGCTCGCGCTTCCCCAGGCAGCACGGGCACGGCACCCCCTTCCCTTCCTCGTCTTCGAGAAGCTCCTCAGGGTCGGCCACCGGGATTCCCCCTGTCCAGGGCAGCGAGCGCGCCTCTTGAACATGGCGTGAGAACGCGCGCATGGTCCCCCGCATGGCCATCCTCCCTCGGCGAGGATGTCCATGCAGGCCATACGTGGAAGCGCGCCGAACCCGGTTCGAGTAGGGTAGGCGGCAGACGCAAGCCCGCCTCCTGCCCTACACCCGGGGCCAGGGAGACAGGATACCCACCGCGGAGGTGGCCTGGCGCTCCTGCTGGAGCCCGCGAAGACCGCCCAACTATGGCGGCGAGGCGTCGACTGCTTCGAGGCCCGCGGCTCGGTCGCGCGGGCGACAAACCTCTACCTCGAGATCTACCAATGCTACCTCTCTCCGGCTCGGACCCGGACAGGAGTGCTGGCGGCGTGGTCGAGAGCCGCGGGCCCCCCCCGTGAGCCCTCGTCAGGGCTGGCTCGGGTCCAGGGCTTCCCCCGCGGCGGGTCCCTCCTTGGGGGGGTCCGGTCCGGGGTCCGCAACGCTCTCGGGGTCCGGCGCCCTCCGGGACGGGGGGACGCCCCGCCCTCGGAGGAGCACGAGAGCGGCGATGAGGAAGCCTAGGGTGACCCCGAGGATCGCGTCGACCGCGGCGTAGAGCAGCACTTGAGATTGGGTGTAGACCGGGCCGCCATGTTCCCCGGGGCTGCCGTTCGTCGGCGGCGGAGGTGAGCTCCCCGCGATGGTGATGGTCGCGAGGCTGACGAGGGAGAGTCCGCCAAAGGAGACGTTCGCCTCGAGGACCGCGGTCCCTGCAAGGCTCCCCGCCGTGAAGAGCACGAGCGTTCCCGTGGAGGTGTTGAGGCTCCCGGCGGTGGCAGGAACGACCCGCCAGACCTCCGCCACGCCCTGGTAGAGCGGCGCCCCGTTCGATCCGATGGCTCGCAGTGAGAAGGAAGCGGTCCCCCCGGCTGCCACGCTCGCGCTCGAGGGGGAGAGGACCACGTTCGAGAGCGAGACGGTGGCCACAGGGCTGACGAGAAGGACCGTGGTCGCCACCGCGGTGAGCCCCATGGCGTCCACGGCGCTCACGCCCACGGAGTACGAACCGGCGTCGGTCGGCGTGCAAGGTAGGGTAGTCGCGTTCTGGGAGGCGCAGCCTGGCGGCAGGCCGGTGTAGGCGAGCGTCAGACCCCCGATCCCCCCCTGGGCGACCACGGAGAAGCTCGTGCTCTGCCCCAAGGTGATCGCGGCGGGGGTCGCGGCGAAGGAGGTGACCGTCGGGGCGGAAACCACCGTCAGAGCGACCGGGGCGTTGACGGCGGCATCGCCCGCGGAATCTGTCACGAGTACGTTCACGTTGAAGGAGCCCGCCGCGGTGGGTCGGCACCAGAGGGCCGGCGTGTCCGCGCTGGAGCATCCGCCGGGTAGGTTCTTCCATATGAAGTGGTAGATGCCCGTCCCGCCCGCGACCCCCACAAGAAGGAGCAGGTGGGTCCCCGTCTCCACGGTGAGTGACCCGCCACTGCCCGGGTTCGTCACCTGGGTCAGTTGGATCGAGTAACCGGGGGGAATGTCCGACAGGTACCTCAACTGGTAGAAGGGCTCACCGTCAATGGTGCCGAACCCGTTGGACATCGGATTGAGGCCCAGCGTGGATTCGTCGATCCATGGGGCGAAGACGAGCAACTGCTCCTGTTGGTCGACGGTGGTCCGGAGGGCCAATTGCTGGTCGATCTGTTCGACCATGTTGTAGTCAAGCGCGCGCTGGGAGGAGGAGCATGACGGGGGCATGCAGGCCCCCCCCTGGCGCGCGAGGTTCACTTCCGCCGAGTACGCGGAGCCTTGGCACCCTTGCGAGACGATCGGGCTGAAGTACGTGCCCGAGCAGCTCGCTGAGTAGGCGGAGAGGCTCTCGTTGACGGAGTTCGACCAGGTGTAGGTGGAATCGGGGAGCACCTGCGGGAGGATGTAGTCCGAGGGGTCGAAGTAGTCCGGGAGCCAGCCGAAGACGAAGAACGGCGCCGGGCTTTGACCGGGAGGTACGGACAGCATCCCCCCGAACAGCTGGTTGATACCTACCTCGACCACCGTGGGCGTAATCGCCCCACCGGAGAGTGTCTTGATCTCGTTGACCCAGGCCCGGAGCACCAAGAGGGTCCGCCCGGTCGAGTCGTTTGTCGTGAAGAGCGGGAAGGTGCAAGGGGAGCTCGCCTTACACACCGGACCGACCAGGCCGTCGGAAGCGACCTGCTGCCACCACCAAGCCGCTGACCCCACTTGGGAGGAGTTGCTGTTCGGGTCGGTCAGGTCCCAGGAGATGTTGGTGGGGGTGTAGGGGTCGAGGAAGGTCGGGAGCGCTCCGCCGTACTGGAAACAGTAGGCCAGCCCCGCCGGCGCGCAGCCCTGCACCTGGTTCGAGAGGTGCGGGTAGGCGTGGACGATGAACTGTCGAAGGTTGAGGTCCTGGAAGGCGGTGGCCGGCAGCGTTGGGGTCCACCCCGTGTACCAGGCGGCCTTCGACGGGACATAGTTCATGTCGAAGGTGGAGAAGAAGATGTTCGCCGTCGGCAACTCCGCCGCTCCCATGTGACCGGACTGAAGGAGATCGACGACCTGCGAGGAGTTCGACGCCCAGGTGTCCACGAGGTCCGCCTGGCCGGCGGCGAGCGCCTGGAGCCCCGGGCCCGGGTTGCTCTCAAAGCTGACCACGACCTTCGGGACATAGGACGGAGTTCCACCGCTCGGTGTCGCCGGAGGAAGGCAGCCGTCCCGAAGCCCTCCCATGCAGTGGGTTCCTCCCCAGAAGGGATTCGCCGTCAGCTCATAGGAAGCATTCACGCTGAGCGAGGAGAGCCAGTAGGGGCCGCTCCCCAGGGCCTGCCATTGCAGGGGGTTCGACCCCCAGGGAGTAAAGGGAGGGCCGAGGTGCCACTCGACCGCGTTGTCCCATGCCGTGGGACCCGGCACCGGGTTCGGGTTCCCACTCTGACCGGGGGGCGCTGGCAGGCAACTAGTCCCGCTCTCCCATCCGGGGAGCCCAGCCCCCAGCTCGGTAGCGAACGCGCAGCTATAGATGAGGGTCCCATAGCCGTTCGCCAGGAACTCGAGGAACTCCGGCCATCCCTGGGAGGAGAGCGTTGTGTCCAGGGTGACGCAGCCGGCCCCATGGACCCCGTCCATCATCGCTGAGGTGCAGAAGCGGCTGTCGTTGACCGTGATGGCCGACAGGATGTTCCCTGGAGTGCTGTTGAAGGGGAAGTGCCAACCGTTGTCCCAGCCCTGGTTCGGGGGGTTGACCGTCGAGCGGGAGCCCGGCAACAACGACTGGCAGAGGATCCACCCGGGCGTAATGCCCAAGTTTCCTTGCCATGTGGAGAAGGCGCAGAGCCGGGCGAGCGAGAAGGCGACGTCGTTCGGGTGGACGGACCAGTGAGCCCCGGTCGAGCCGTTGTAGAACGTCGCGTTCGGGTCGAGGACGAACGTGTAATACGGTGGGGAAGCGAGCGACGAGCCGTAGAGGCTCCCGCACTGTGCGCTTCCGGGCACGCACGTTGCAAGGTCAGGGACGAAGTCCTGAGGGTCCGGGCCCGCGTGCGAACCGTTGTAGGCGATAAGCGTCTGGTAGACCTCTTGGTTAACCGCCGTGGAAACACTGCTGTAGGCGACCGCAGGGTCGAGCGATCCCGTGACTCCACCCCACACCTGGCCGAGCGGACCGTCCGTTGTATCGACGATGAGGGTCCCCGCATGGGGGGAAGTGGGCACACCGACCGGGGAAGGGGCGGCGAGGGGGGCCACGAAGATCGTGAAGGAGAAGTTGGTCCAGGCCCAGCCGGTCGTGGGCACCGTCGCCTCCGTGGGCACGGAGAAGTTGAGCACGTACGAGCCCCCCGGTGTCGAGGGCGAGAAGGAGACCGTCACGCCGCTCAACCCCGTCGTGCTGATGACGCTCGACGATGTGGATGCGTACAGCGTAGCGGGGGGTCCGAGGAGATAGGAGGGCGTCTGGACCGACCAGAGGGGGTCGGTTGGCCGTGTGATGACCCAGTTCGAGACGATGATCAGCCCGCCGGGTTGGATGACGGCCTGGGCCCCTGAGCTGGAGGTGGAGTTCGCCACCACCGTGCCTCCGACCTGGGCGAGGTTGCCCAGGGCGTCCGGAACGAAGGAGTTGAGGACCGGAAGGTGCAGGAGCGAGCGGAGATTGTCGTGGTAGTTCCCGGAGGTGTCTGTCGCGTTGACATAGACGTAGTAGAGGCCCGGGTACGCGTAGACGTGGGTGGTCGGTGAGGAGGTCGTGGTGGTGGTGCTTCCATCCCCCCAAACCCACTGGTAGCTCGTGATCGTGGCGGAGACCGTCGCCGTGAACGTGACCGCGTCCCCGGCGAGCGTCGTGGTGTTCGAGCCGACGACCGTGAGGTCGTGGTACGAGACGGCCGCCCTCCAGACGGGGACCCCACCCTCTGCGGCCCAGGCAGAGCCATGACCGCCCGCTCCTGGTGCCAGGGGCCCGGAACGCACGGTGGGAGTCGCAGCGCTCGAGGGAAGGAGCATCGCCAGGGCGGTGAGCAGGGTGACCACAAGGGCGATCCTCCAGCCGTGTGCACGCCGCCGCCGGCGGGCGAGCGAGATTGACGATGTCCCGGAGGGATGCGAGATTCCCGCAGGGTATCCTTCACGGCCGGTTCGCACGCTGCTGCGAAGTGCATTACCGTCGAGAAGAACGTGCCGATGTCCGCGTGGGGCTTCACGAACCGGGTCAACCGAAGGCATGTCAGACCGGCAAATGGCCTGTTGGCTCTTAGTCTTGGTGGTGCGTTTGCCTCTCCCCTCATCGTTCGGCGTCCGCGGTGGCGGCGCGGGGCGACCTCGCGTTTGGGCCGCCGGTCCTCCCTTCAAGCTTTCAGACCCGCCCTTGGGGTTCTGACGACCCTTCGGTCAGGTCTTCCCAAGGAACGGCTCAGCTGCCGCCCGTTCCCCAGGGCGGCCTCGGGGGGACCCCTGGGGATCCCCCGGTCCGGTCGCTGCGAGCCGTTCGGGGCCGCCCTGGGCAACTTCGGGAGTTTTCGGTGAGGTAGGCGACCTCGTCACGACCCGCCGTCCCCACTTCAAGCCCGCGCGCGGCTGCTCGCGTCCTGCCCCGTCCTGACCGGTCGTGGCGGCCGATCATCTCGAGGCCAAGGCCTCGCCCGGGGCCCCCTCTCCTTTGTTATCGGTCGGGGCTGAGTCGGTGCTCCCTCGCCCCCGCCCCGGAAGGGCTCCCACGGGGAGGGGGGGCCGGGCCCCCCTCGCGGGGGCCATCGCGCGTCGGAGCGCCTTCGCTCGCCTTCCCGTGCGGGAGGAGGATTCTTGTTGGATGGCTCGCTCCGGGCTCCTCGGCGAAGGACCGC
>DAHVCH010000052.1 GCA_027314165.1 Thermoplasmata archaeon
AACAGCACGACCGGGACTGCCCAGCCCCACTTGAGCGGGAGGGCGACGCGGAACAGCGACTCCTCCATCGGGGCCACGAAGAACGCCACGAACACGATGTCCTGCAGCTGCGCCACCCCGGTCAGCGGCGACGGCAGCCCGATGCGCCCGAACGCCGCCGCCATCAGGAGCTCCGTCCCGGCCGCCGACGCCAGCAGCAGGAGGAGGAAACGGTCCACGCGCACGTCCTCCGAGGGCTCGCCCTTCTCCCGCTCCACGATGAGAAGCAGCGCGATCGTCCCGATGCCCACGTAGATCATCATCGGGGTCAGCAGGGGCGACCAGTTCCCGGGGAGCAGCTGGCTGTTCGCGTAGACGAGCAGCACGAAGAACAGGTCCGCGAGCAGCATCGCGGTCATGATCCCGGCCGTCACGGCCCGCTTCGAGATCCTGCGGACGGCCGGGACGACCCCGACGATGTCCGAGTGCGCCGCGGCCATCAGAACCCCACGGGAGCCGCCAGGACGTAGGCTGCGGCGATGGCGAGCTCAAGGGCGATGGCGACCCACGCGGTGCGCCCATCCCGGCGGGCCCGGGGGGAGACCAGCCACGCCACCACCGTGACCAGGAGCACCAGCATCGCGAGGACCGCGAGCCCGGATGCCGTGGTGATCACGAAGTCGCCGTAGGCGAACGCGACGCCGGTCTTCGTGAGGGAAAGAGAGGGAGGAGCCCCAGCGAACTGGAAGTAGACGTCGAAGAAGGCCGTACCGCCCACCGGGGTCTTCAGGACCTCCGGAAGGATCGTGACCACGTCGCCGCTGACCGCGTAGGAGGTCCGGGGAAGGAGACCCCCGTCGGCGTAGAGGTTCATCGTCGGGGCGAGCATGGCGTAGGGGAAGTTCGCCGTCAGGACGTACTCCCCGTAGTAGGCGAGGTTCCCGAGGTTGGTCCACGTCCCGTTCGCGAGCTCGTAGCTCGAGTTGAACGCCGCGTAGGACCTCAGGACGACCGTGGGCGCCGCGCCTCCGAGGTTCGGCTCGGGCTGGAACTGCGCCGCCACGTAGGCCGTCTTCCCGGCCGCGATGTCGGGAGGGTCGAAGGAGAACCCGCTCGGGACCACCTGGAAGGCCGTCTGGGAGACCCCGTTGTACTGCAGCGTGGACGTCGTGTAGTCCGGGGTGACCCCCGAGGGGAACGGAAGGAACAACTGGACGTTCGACAGGCCGTAGCTCGCCGGGGACGTGATGCTGTAGTTGGTCAGGTAGGCCGACTCGTTGTACGTCCACGAGACGTTCGACAGGTAGGTGTACTGGATCGTCTGCGTCGCGTTCGTGGCGATGCCGTAGGTGCGCCCACTCGCCGGCAGCGCGTTCTGGGTGGTGTAGAGCTCCACCGCGCGGTCGACCACCGACTGACCGCTCGTGGCGTTGATCGCCAGGGTGAACGGCAACGGAGCCGTTCCGTTCGCGAGGACCTTCCCTCCCTGCGTGACGTTGAGCTGCGGGATGTACCCCTGGTAGGCCGACGGGGTGAACGCCTGGCTGGCGCCCTGCACCGAGGTGTAGTCGGCGTAGGCGGAGAAGTTGACGGGGAACGTGGCTTTCGTCGAGCTGCCGCCGTAGATCCCCGTGTTGTTCTGCCAGAAGGTCTGGAAACGGTAGAAGCCCTGCGACGCCGTGGCGGTGAGCTGGGCCTGCGTGGCGCCCTGCACCGCCATGGGGCGCGCGCGGAACGAGAGGACTCCCGAGACCTGCCCGTGGTCGTGCGCGGAGCCCGCTGCCGGGACGCCGGACGCCACCAGTGCGGCCGCGAGCATGGAGACCGCGACCGCCAGCAGCGCGCGCGCCGCGAAGCCCGTCCTCATGTTCCGAGCCAGCTCCATGCGAGGAGGCCGATCCCCGCGAGACCCACGACCACGCCGGGGATCTGGTCATGCCACCCGCGTTCCCACCAGACCAGGAGCCCGACGATCAGGGCCAGGATCAGCAGCGCCAGCATCACCAGTTGGCCGAGGTTCAGGCCCGCCCCATTCACCACGAGGACCGTCTGCCCCGCCGCGTAGGTCGACCCCTTCTCGTAGTCGACCTGGAACGTGATCGAGGAGCCACTGGCAACGGGAGCGGTGTCCTGCACCACCGTGATGGTGTCGTTCGCGACGACGAACGTTCCCGGCGATGCCGGCGACCCGTCCTCGAACAGGCGGATGTCCGACGAGCCGGGAAGAAAGGGTGCCTCGAGCAGGAAGGTCCCGGTGAAGTTGAACGTGTTGGGGTTGGTCCACTCGACCGAGGCCGAGAGGTTCCCGGAGTTGATCGTCGTGATGTTCCCCAGCAGCAGCACCACTTCCTGCGGGGGAAGCTGCGGGCCCGACCCTCCGCCGGGGTAGTTCGCCTTCCCCGAGGAGTTCGTCGTGGAGGTTCCCCCGATGCCCCCGGGTCCCGAGCACGACAGGGACACCTGGAAGAAGTAGGGCTGCGTGAGGTTCTGAGCGAACTCAGTCTCCCCCGTGCCCTCGAAGGGAGGGAAGGGAAGGTCGGTCCATTCCAGCAGCGAGTAGGTGGTGCCCACCAGGTACTGCGTCGACGGGAGCTGCGTGTTCGAGCTCTTGTCGATGACGTGGAACGTGTTGGCGAGCATGATCTCCCCCGACGGGTAGGGCTGGATCCACGCCGCCGAGATGACCTGCCAACTGACGATGTGGTTCACGTACTCCGAGTTGAAGAAGCCGGGGCCGTAGTCCACCAGGCTCGCCGAGGCCGTCATCGACGAGCAGGGAACGACGATCCACGCGCCGGGGACTGGGAACACCCACGTCTGGATCCGCTCGACGAAGAATGAGGGGATGCCCGTGTATACCGGCCCGGGCGACGGCCACAGGATCTCGAGCGAGAAGCAGGGATGCCCGAGGATGGGCCCCGGTCCGTAGAGCGCTCCGTCGCACTCGAGTTGCGATGGGAAGCAGCTCTGCCCGCAGCTCTGGACCTCGTTGACGGTCGTGAGCTCCGGCGGGATGGAGGAGAGGAAGGCGCCGGGGGGAAGCGGGGGCGAGATGTACGTGAGGTTCGACCATCCCGCATCCATGAGGTAGCCGCAGGTCGGGGTGCAGGTGTGCGTCGTGGGGGGCGTGTAGGACTGGTTGAACGCGAACGTGGCCGCCTCCCAGAAGATGGACGGCCCGAACCCAAGGCCCGAGACCGCGGCCTGCGCCTGCGGGGTGTTCTGCCCCGGGGTCACGGGGGTCCACCCGGCCGCCCGGACCCCTCCCGGGACCGAGATCAGGAGGGCCACGAGGACCACGGCCGCCACGGCCATCGTGCGGATGGGACCCTCGGTCCGGGTCCATCGGTAGCCGGCGCGCCGCATGGTGTCGCTCAGCCGGAGCGTGAGATACGACGGGTGAGCCGCGTCGGAGTAGGCCTGGAGCGCACGACGCTCGAGCTCGTCGAGGAAGTCCTCCACGTCGTCCTCCTCCACCCGGACGGTGCTGCCGCCCCGGGGAAGCTGCCCCTGCTGCACGATGAAGAACCGGCAGCGATCGGGCCATCGGCCTCCCTCCTCCTTGGCCCGGGTGGACCAAGCGATGTTCTCCCCGCTCTCGAGCCGGGACCTCAGGTCGTCCCGCGACATCGGGACCTTCACCGAGTTGCCCTGGTTCAGCATCCGTCCGTACCATCGCCTCCTCGAGGCGTTGCGGAACTTCTCCTTCCTCTCCCCAGCGCCCCTTCGGTGGTCCGACGGACGGTGCTGGACCGCGTTCGCGGCTCCGGGATCGTCGGTCGTGATCACTCCCCCTCCGCCTTGCGGAACGGCGGGTGGAGCATCGCGCCCACGAGCCCGACTTCGAGCGCGCATACCCCGAAGACGAAGGCTCCCGACAGGGCGGGGATCACCAAGTCGGGCGGAGACGAGTACAGCAGCGACATCGCCACCACCAGCGCGCCGAGTCCCGCGAGCGGGGCTCCCCACGCAAGATGGCCCACGGGCTCGGGTTGGTAGTCCGGGAACGACAGCCCGGCCCACGCCGCCTCCCGGAGCAGGGAGGTCTGCCACGCGGGGGGGACGACGTCGTGCCACCGACCGGGCTTCCGCAGCTGGACCTCGTCGAAGAACCCCACGACCGCGTCGGCGTTCGCTTTGTCCGTCCCCTTCGTCTGGCGGAGACGATCGAGAAACGCCTCGCCCACGGCGAGCCGCTGCGCGGTCGTGAGCTCGGGCCAGCGGTAGCGGGCCCGTAGAGCCCTCCGTAGGCCGAACACTCCCGACGGGACCGACGCCGTGGTCGCGCTCATGGTCACGTGACCAGGGAGGACGCGGTGGGCCAGAGCCGCTCCACGATGGCTCGGCTGAGCGAGATGCGGGCGGGGTTGCCGGTGTTGCAGGCCACGTCGATCAGGACCGAGCCGTCGGCGAAGCGCTCGATCCCGAGGGCACGGTAGATCCTGAGGCGTGACCCCGCAGGGGTTTCGTCGCGGACCCTTACCTCGCCCCCGTCGCTCTCCACGTCCGATCTCGTTGGAGACCGCGCCGGCGCGGGAACCCGCCGGTCCTCGTGGGACCAGGGCGCGCCGGCGGGTTCCGAAGGGGAGTAGCCCTTCCCGCTTCTTATACCGTCGCACCCGGACGAAGCGCTACCGGCTCGCCCGAGCGCACGGCATTATCTAGAAAGGCGACCTTCCGTACCTAGTGGTCCTTGGTTCTGCTGCAGTTTTCCTCTCTTCTTCCTGGCCGCCCGGTGGAAATTTAACGGACTAGACGTTTAATCCCCTAAGCCGGAGACTCCGCATGGATCGGCTGGAGCGGGAACACATGGACGGTCTTGGGGACGGGCTGGGAATGGCACTCGGGATCATGCGCAAGGCGCGTAACCTCGATGAGGCCACGGACCGAGTCCGCGCCGAGCTGGACCGCGCTCGAGAGGCGAAGTACCGCGACACCACGCGCCGCATCCGGGAAGCCGTCACCGATACCGGCGGGTCTTAGGCGGCTCCTCACCAGGTAGGGCCCC
>DAHVCH010000053.1 GCA_027314165.1 Thermoplasmata archaeon
GAAAGACTCGCCGACTGCTCCCTAGGGGGCTCTCCTTCGGGTGCTTCGCGCTCGGTTTAGGACTCGTAGTGACGTTCGCCGGGCTCGGAGCCTACCTGACAGCGAATTGCGCGCTAGCGTGTCCAACCGACCCCACGGTCTGCCAGCATGCAACCCAGGAGTGCATCGTCGCAGAGCAACAGGGCGACCTTGAGTGGATGGCGATAGGGGTCCTGTTGAGCGCGCTTGGGATCGCGCTACTCGCCAGGACCCGAAAGCGGCTCGGCCACTGGACAATCCATGTTCCCAGGGAAGATGCGGAGGAGGGGCTGTAGTCCCACTGAGGATCTTCGCCCCCCCGAAGCTGATCCTACCCCTCTGTCCCAGGAAGGCAGGCAGTCTCCCGCGCCCGGGCTTCCGAGAGCGAATCTGCCGGTGAGGACAGGACCTCGTTCACGTCGTCGACGTGCACGGGGCGGAAGACGCCGTGCCAATCGCGGCACCAACCACAACGCTCGATGATCGAGTCCACCCTCGGACAGATGTCCGACGGGCGGATGGAGAACCGCGCGCAGAACATGCGCAGGCGCGTCTGGTCGCGCATCACAAGTTCGCGGACCTCGGGATGAGCCCCGAGGGCCGCCTGAGCGGTGGCGACCCGGCCCTTGCGCTGGGCCTCGATGGTCAGTTCGCGGAAGGCCTCCCGATCAGCGGTCCTCACGAGGCATCGCCCGGATTCCCGCTCCCACACGGTCAGCAGGTTCGCAAACTCCATCGTCCAGGTCGGAACGGTTCGTCCCAATCGACATCACCGCCCGGTTCAGTTTCCATCGAACGCTGAGGAACGCCACTGGGAGGTCGTGTAACCGTGGCGCGCCCAGCCACGCCGCCAGGCGCGCACCACCTCCCCGCCCCGCGGGACGGGGAGGGGGCCCGCGCGTACGCCTCAGACCGGGGGCGGGGGAGGTGGGGGAGGCGGGGGCGGCGGCGCGGCGGGAGGGGCCGCGGAGGGGGTCCACGCCGGCGGGGGTGGAGAAGGGGCCATCGCGGGGGGCGCCGCCGGGGGGGCGAAGGGAGCGACGGGCGCCGGCGATGCGGCTGCTCCGGGGGGTGCGAGGCCCGCCTTCTTCCGGCGGTGGCGGAACAGGAGCAGGATCAGCACCAGGGCCAGGACCCCCGCGATGATCGCGACCGCGATGAGGTCCCCGGTCGGACCCAATCCAGAGAGGCCCCCGGGAGAGGAGCCACTACCCGGCTTGCTCGTCACCTTGAGTTGCGTGGACACGGTCACGGAGTGGGTCGTCGGGGTCGCGCTGTCGGTCACCGTGACGCTGATCGTGCTCGTCCCGGTGGAGGAGGGGTCGCAGCTGAACGTCGCGACGTCCCCCGCCGAGCAGCCGTTCGGGAGACCGGACCAGACGTACGAGTACGGTGGAGCACCCCCGCTCGGCGTGACGGTCACCTGCGTGGTGTTCCCCTGCCACATCGAGCTGGGGTTCGCGTTCAGCGAGGCGGAGAGGGGTCCGCCGGGACCGCCCGCGGCGTTGACCGTGAAGCTCCAAGGGCCCCCCGAGACCAGCGTGTAGCTCGGGCCCTGGTGGGTCGTCGCGTTGTACGTGTGTGTCCCGGCGGTAAGCGGGGCGTGCACCAGGTTGAACGTGCCGGCCCCGGGTTGCCAGGTCCCGATGGCCACACCGTCCAGGTAGAGCGTTGTGTAGTTCGCCGCCACGATGTTCACGGTCACCGTGAACGCGACCTGTTGGTTCACGTTCGGGACCGAGGGACTATGCGTCGCCCCTATCAGGAACGGGATGACCGAGACCACCGCACTGGCCGTGGAGATGTTCAAGCCGCCTACGATGAGCGTGGCGATGATCGTGTAGAGCCCGGTCGGGGTGGGCATGTTCCCCGTGAAGTTGAGGGAGGTGAAGGCCGGCGCCCCCGCGATGCCCACCCGGGTGGTGATCGGGAGGTTGAGGTTCACGGCGGGCGTGGAGCCTGTGGAGCCCCAGATGCCGAGGTTCACCGTGCCGGTGGAGGCTAGGCTCTCCGTGCTCCCCACGACGACCTCATCGGTGAAGGCCTGTCCCGGGTTGTACCGGCCCGTGTCCGGGGTGACCGAGTTCAGCTTGAGCGAACCCGCTCCGACGCTTCCGAGGCCGTAGTTCACTCCGGCATGGGAGGTCTGGCCGGTCCCCAGGGTGCCCAGGTCATAGTAGAAGGCGATGGCCGAATCGAACAGGATGGAGTTGAGCGGGCTGGTGACGTACGTCCAGTTGTCCCCATTCGAGGTGGGCCACATCATGATGTTCGTCAGGTAGGGCGCCGGACTGCTGTCGAGAGGGGTGAACAGCCCTTCCAGCGACGGCGAGGTGTAGTTGTCGAAGTCCTCGATGTAGGGCCAGGGGGTCGAGAAGTTGGTCTCGTTGACGATCTCGCCCATGCCCGGGACGAAGAACGGTGCGCCATCGTTGGCGTTGAGCTGCGTGTCGAAGTAGAGGCGGACCCGAATGTCGGAGGCGGGGCCGTGGTTGGTCACCGTCACGTTGTAGGTCGCGTAACCGGCCCCAGGGGCCCCCGGCACCGGCTCCAGCGTGTAGGTCTCGTTGATGGTCAACTGAGGCGTGTTCCACGCGACGAACCCCTGCGTGGCGGAGATCATCCCCGACCGGACCACGTAGTTCGAGAGGTCCCCCTGAGTCCCGGTAGAGTCCCCACCCCAGTAGATGAGGCCGCTCAGGCTGGTGTCGTTGACCGAGATGGAGTCCGAGGACCACGGGGATCCGCCCCCGTACGTGAGCGCTCCGTCGCCGGGCGGCACCGGGTTCGCGGCCCCCTCCCAGTCGTACCCGCCGCTCCCGTTGATCGCGAGCGTGAGGTTGGCGGCGGAACTGGTCAACGTGAAGTCGTTGACCCACGCCGCGGGTCGGGCATGATGGGTCACCCCCATCCCCTGGGCCCCGCCTGCGAGCAGCATGGCTGCTAAGATCAAGAGCGCAGTTCGTCCCGGTGTCCAACGGAGGGGGGCTCGGGTCATCGTCGTGGCACGCCGTATTGCGCTATATGTGCATAGTGGCGCCATTCATCGTTATTCCGATCGCGAGGCGAGGTCGACCTGGAGAGGGCCGGTGCCCGCAGCGGACGGCGAACCCACGGCTCACGAAGGCGCTCGCGGGAAGGGAGTTCCTCCCTCACCGGAAGGTTCGAGGGTAAGCCACCGAGGCCCGACCTATCCCCATGTGGACCTCTCGGGCGAAGCGTCTGCCTGGTGGGGGCGGAGGTTCTGACCGAGGGACCCGCCTGATAGGGAAGGGACCGAAGGACCGGGCAGGGGTCCCGAAGGAGGACCTGGGCCCCTGACGATCCACCGGGGGACGAGGGGGATTGGTGGAGATAGGGGGCACAGGTCCGAAGGGCTGACCCCGAACCGCCCGCAGAACATGCGCAGCCGCATCTGGTCGTGCATGACGAGCTCGCGCGCCTCCGGATGGGCTTGGAGGGCCGCCTCAGCGGCCGCGACCCGCGCCCTCCGCTGGGCCTCGACCCGGGCCCGGGCGCGCTCGTCCGCGCCGAGGGAGCCTCCATCCGCCGGCTGACCGAGGGAAACAAGCGCCCTCGGGAGGAAAAGCGACCTCGAGGAGCTGAGTCCGACAAGGCGCGTCCGTAGCCCGGGAGTCGTTCGCGAGTGCGGCGAGGGTCCACGATGCGTGAAACTTGGCCGTCCGCCCGTGGGCTCGGGGGGCGCGGTGCGCGGTCTGCGGGCGCGAGCTCCGGCGGCCCGCGATGAGCGGCCTGCCCCCGCGACGGCAGGGGCGGTGAGCGGCCCCATCCCCCGTCGCCCCAACCCTCGAGCGGCATCATCAAGTGTCGGGTCACCTCCGGCGTTGCATGGCCCTTCGCCGACGTGAGGGGGCGTCCCGTCTCCTTCGCCGGGCCCGGCGGGAAGGGAACCCCCTCGTCGACCCCCTCCGCGGTCGGCCGCGTGTGCGCAAGATCACCCTGGTTTTCCGGGGCGAGCGCAAGACGAGGAACGTCGTTGTGATGGGTAACCTCACCTCCTGGGACCCTCCCGCGGGAAGGATGGAACGGATCCCGCGGTCGCGCGTGTGGACCTACTCACGGGAGGTTCCGGATGACCTGCGGAGCACCTACCAACTGGCCCCTGACGACAGCCTGGTCCCCTTCGACAAGGAGAAGCACTGGAAGCGGCGGCAGTCAGGGTGGAGGGTCGACCCGCTCAACCCGCGGCGGTTCGTCCTTCCGAAGGACTCCGGGGACCGCAGGAGCATGGAGTGGGCGAGCTCCTTGGTGGAGCTTCCTAGGGCCCCCCGAGACCCGCTGGCCCGCGCGAGGCCTCGTGTTCCCAAGGGCACTTTGGTCTGCCACCGGCTCAAGAGCCGGATCCTCCGGAACGAACGGCGGGTCTGGGTCTACGAGCCTCCTCCCGGTCGTGCGAGGTCCGGAGGGCCGCCCAACCTGATCATCGCCTTCGACGGCTTCGCCCACACCGAGGTCATCCCCGTGCCTACCCTGCTCGACAACCTGCAAGCGCAAGGGAACCTGGGACCGACCTGGATGGTCTCGGTGGACAGCCTCACCCAGAAGGACCGGTCGCGGGAGCTGGGATGTTACCCCCCGTTCGTGAAGTTCCTCTCCCAGGAGGTCCTCCCCTGGGTCCAACGCCGCACACGTCATCGCGTT
>DAHVCH010000054.1 GCA_027314165.1 Thermoplasmata archaeon
GCGATGGCATGTGCGGGTGGTGCTCGGGGCGGCACGGTTGGCAGCCCATCCATCCAGACGCATCCTCGGGGCGACCCACTCGGACGCGTCGGACCTCGGACCAGCTACTGCCCCCTGGTCCTCGGCGTGGCCGACACCCAGGAGGTCCTCGCCAGCCCGATGGACTGGATGGGCGAGGTCAGGGCCCGGGAGGGCGCGTGCCTGCCGGGCTCGGAGTAGGGGGACCGGAAGCCCCTCCACCCCCGGTTCCGCCGCCCCCCTCCCAGGAAGGGATCGGCGGCGAGAACCTCAGGCAGTCAAGCCGAGCGCCGTTAGGTCGCCCACCAGGACATCCAGCCTCCTCCAGGAAGGGTGCTTCGCGATGGCCAATGCGACCTCTTTCGAAATCTCGCACCCGGTGCCCGGCCGGGGCGCGCCACTGACGTCCCTCTCGGAGATCGTCCAACCATTGATGAGTGTCATGTGGTGTGGCCCATCGAGACTCTCCCAGGTGATCACCCGCTCTCGCCCCACCCTCGGAGCGAGGTGAACCCCTGCGGGGCCAATCCCGACCTTCGGGACGGTCACCGCTACCACCTTCTTCAGCCGATTCTCAAGCCAGACGGTCGGGAGCTCGGCGGAGGGGAGCGGGTTCCGCGGAGCCACCTCGTCGCCATAGTGACCTCCGATGTACACCCCTTGGTCCCGCTGCTTCAGTTCGAAGAGCCTACGCCACGCCTTACGATGGCGCGCCAACAACCAAAGGGCGCAGCCATAGAGCAGGACACTCGTGGCGATGAGTGCAGCAAGGCCCCCGAACGCGACCGTGGGGCCGAGGAACGAGACGGTGAAGATCGCGAAGAAGAGCCCAGCGAGAAAGCACAGGAAGGCTGAGACGACTAGCCCCTTCGCGAAGGCCTTGAGATGCGCTTCGGTAACCATCGCGGACCTGAGCCGAATCAAGAAGGGACCCTGAGCCATAGACCTGGCGGAACGCGGAGCTTCCTTCGTGGGGCCTCGCTCTCGGTCCGACCCTACGGGCCGGCCCGCCCCGCTCGGCCGCGGCACCGATCACGCGCGCGGTCGCCCGGGGAGCAGCCCGCTCAGGGCCGCCTGCCGCCGTTCCCGGACCTGCCCGTCGGGGGGACCCCTCCGGGACGGTCCGCCCGAAGGGGCCTGTTTCCTTCCGCTTGTCCGGACTAGCGAGGCTCCTTCGGTCCCTTCCGCACACCGGGCAGGCAGGGCGTCCCGTCTCGCCCGAGGGGGGGTCCTCCGACCCCCCCTCTTCAGGTAGCGGTCCTCGGGGTGAGGGGGACGTTCGGACGGGGATTGATCCGGGTCAACTTGGAGGGATGCGCCATGCCTCCGGCGTGGCGGGCCCCTCAAGAGCCCCAGGGGTTCGACTGGAAGGGCGGGTCAAGAGAGAGTTCTTGATGGAGGAGGCCTAGGTGATAACGCGTCGAGACCCAAGCCGTGAGCGCACAGAGACCCCATGACCAACTGGATGTCCAGCTACGGCTGGTCGATAGGGTGACGCTCGTCATTACTCTCATTTTCACGGGTGGCGCTGCCCTCTTCTTGGTCTTCGGGGGATTCATCTTCCCCTGGCTCTCGGAGGAAGGGACCTTGAGAGCGGTCCTCGTCGTCATTCCACTCGTCGTCTTCCCGGCCATATGGTACTTGGGAGTCCATCGAAGAGTCGTGGCCAGACGGCGAGCCTTGCAGAGAGGGGCGGCAGGCTCTCGGCCTTGAAGCCGGGGGAGCGCTCTGGGAAGCCGACGGAGCGGGGGCGAGCGGCCCCCATTACCGTGCCGGGTAGAGTTCACGGGCAGCGAGAATGGCCTCAGAGGCTTCTTGGATCGAAAAGGCCCAAAGGTAGCTGATTTGGTTGCCAACGCTGAAGTTCGGTGTGCGTCTTGGCGGGTTGAGCCGAAAGTCGGTCCGCCGGGGGTTCGTGGCGACATCGATCCTGACTTCCCACTCCGGCTGCCTTGCGCTCACCCTGCTCGTCACGACATCGAAAGGGATGAGGAAAAGTCTCTCTTGGGTCAGGACCAGCCATGCCCGCGTCCTCCAATCCGCGCTAAGTCCTTTCCATCTCCCCAGGACGACCTCGGAGGTGTGGAGAATTCCGACCTTTCGAAGATTTGCCCCCAGACTTCTGTCGGAGTCCGAGCGGTCGGCGATGGCTGCGCGAAAGCGGTCGCTGCGCCGTTGGACCCACGATGGGTCCGGCAAGTCGTCCTCTGGCTTGGCGCGCGCCCAAACGAGCATCCCCACGACAAAGCCGGCAATCACGAGAAGGAAGGGAGAAACGAAGGCGACGAAGGAGTGGAAGGCCAAGATCAACCCCAGGCTAATCACCGCTCCCGCGCCCATCAGCTCGTACAGCGCGAGCTCCCGCTCTCGACCCCTCATGACAGCTCTCCTCTATCAGTGATGCGGAGTAATTTGGGTATCTGAAACCACGTGGGGTCTCACACATTCCTGAACCCTCGGCCGCCCGCCCCCCCGCCCTCACCCCGTTATCCGCGCCGGCATGCCGTTCATCGCGGCCTGCCGCGGCTTCGGACTCACCTCGGAGGCGAGGCCTCCCGAGCGAGCCTCTCTCCTTCGGCGTGCAGGGGTCAGCGAGGCTCCTTCGGTCTCGCCCGCAGATCGCGCACCGCGTCCGTCCCGGGACCTCCTCGGGGGCGGCCTCCGCGTCCACCTCGCGCGGGCTCCCGAGCGGCCACGGCAGTATCAGACCTGTCTCCGGGCCAGGTCTTCCCTCGAGCCCCCTTTCCATCGGCTTGCGACGGTCTATCGGGGACTCTCGGCCCGAACGCTCGGCCGCGGTACCGACCACGCGCACGGTCCTCCCGGGGAGCGAGTAGAGGAACGGGTAGGCCCCCCACCCCCGGTTCGGACGAGCCGCGCCCGCCACCGGCTCGTCCTCGCGCGAGCCCTACGGTCTCGCGCTTCCGCCGCCCCCCTCCCAGGAGGGGGTCGGCGGTCGTGTTCATGCCCTCGCCCGCCGATGGCATGACGATGTCGGACGGGGACCGACGGCGTGAGATCCTTCGGAGGTACGGTTACGCAGCCTTGGGCGCGCTGGTACTCTCGACCATGATCTTCGTCGCCTCAAAGGGGGCCTTCTGGGACGGGTCGAACACGTTCTTTCTGGTCGCGATAGTGGGTGTGGCGGTACTTCTTCCCCCTCTTCTCTATGTCTCGGTCCGCACCAGCGGGCCCGCCGCCTACTCAGTGGATGGGGATGGGCTCATGCTGTGGTTCCCCGGATACCTGGGGTCGCGTTCGGTCCTCACGCCCTGGACGGCCATCGTGGGTGCGACCCCCCTGGGCCGACATGGGAGGGAGATCCGTCTCACCATCCGATTCCCGGAGCGGGGGGAATCGGACATGGCACCCTTCGCCGGGAGGAAGGTCACCGTCCGGGTGTCCTCGGACGATTGGGGACGTATCAGCGACCACCTCGCTCCCAACTTGCGGAAGGCGGAGAAGTAGCCGGGCCTGGCTCGGAGGCGTGGGGGTAGGTGGTGCCTCCCCTTGCTCAGCGGGGGAGTCGAACGGGGTCTCCCGTATCCGAGATCAGGCTGCGCGGGTCCGCTCCGGCATGGACCCTTCGGAGGATGTCCACCGTGACCTGCGGGTCGCGGAGCGTTCCCCTTCGCTCCGCCTTCTTGCGCGCCCTTCTTCGGTCCAGGAAGAGCGTGAACGGGAGGAACAGCAATGCCACCCCGCCCAGGCTCTCCGCGATGGTCGCGGGCGGAAGGACGAGACGGCCGGTCCACCGCGCGAGGCCCATGAGCCCCCCGAACCCGACAACCACAACAAGAATCACGGCCGTGAGCCCATAGTCGAACTCCAGGTTCCTGGCCAGCTGCTCCTGCGCCTTGACCTCCTCCGCCGAGACGGGCGCACCGGACCGGATTCCCAGAAGCCGAGCGCGTCGCGTCACCATCCCCTGCCGGTCTGGAAACGCCACGGCGGCGGCATGAATGACTTGCCAGCTCGACGGGGAGAGACCGAAGGCGCCTCGCGATCTCTCCCGGTCCGCAACATCCGCCAGCCGAACCGCCTCGTCCGGTGTGAAGGTGGCCCGGACAGCGGCTCCCACCCACGGTCGCGACCGTTCCAAGGTCATCTCGCTGAACGCAGACGCGATACGGGCGTAGGCCCGCTCGGTCCGGTCCCCGCCGGAGCCCAGGGGAGTGCTCACAGCGTACGTCAGCGGCTCACTCTCCCATATCTCTGCCGAGGGCAATGGTACGCGAAACCCTTGAGGGCCGCCCTCGGCCCCGAGGCCCCGTCCCCGCCCCCCTTCGCGCCGCCTTCACCGCACCAGCCGCTTCACCTGCCCAGCCCGCATCGGGCCCGGCGCCGGATTCCCACGACAGCGGCCGCTACGCCGGCCGTCGCGGCCGCGACGGCCAGACGGAAGAGGAACCCATCCCCGCAACCGTGACCAAGTCCAGGGGCGCAGGGTGTAAGCAGGGACGCCACCACGAAGCTACCCACCCCTGCGAGGACGACAGCGAGCTTCTCGTTGGCGGTCCAGGGCTCGCGCGAGGACATGCCTCCCAGCTTC
>DAHVCH010000055.1 GCA_027314165.1 Thermoplasmata archaeon
AAGGCAGGGGCGTTCTTCTTGCCCCGGAGCCAGCGTCTTCTTCTATCGAACAACGATGTGGCGTGGCGGGTCCTCCCGAAGCTGGACCGGGAGCTCGCCGTCGGGAGCTCTACCATCCGTCAATTGGTGCTCTTGACGGGGTCCCGTCGACCCGATGCCGCCCTCGACCGCCTCCTTCCAACTCTGGTGGAGGAGTGCATGGCGCACCCCTTTCTCCTGGCGGACGACGGGAATCGCGCCCTCGTCGGGCTCTTGGCAAAGGGATTGCCGCTGGAGCTCGCGGGAACGTTGACAACCGCCCGACCGTCAGTGCTTGGGACGCTGCAGCGCTTTCTTGGTCAGATCAGGATCTTCCGTGAGGACCTGGGCACGTTGAAGGTGCTGCTGGACCATCGTTACGACCGTCTCTTCGCGAAGTAGGCGCGGCCCCAGCCGCGCCGGGGATCACCTCGTCCGGACCCGTTGGGTCAGGGAACGGGTCCTCGCTCGCAATCTCAGCGGCCGGGACAGAGATTGCTCGCCTTCGCCCCAACAGCGAAGCGAGCTTGGAGGCCACCGTGGCCGCCGTCGGCCCCACGAGGGACGTCGACACCTCCCGGGGTCCCGCCGAGGTGGCCGATGCCACGCTCCAGGACGCTACGGGCACGGTCAAGCTCGTGCTCTGGGGGCCGCAGATTGCGAAGGTTCAGTCGGGCCAACGCGTGAGGCTCGCGGGGGCGTGGGTCAAGGAGTACCGGGGGCAGCTCCAGATCTCTCTGGGACGAGACGCGTCCATGGCGGTCCTCGGACCCTAACCGGGCCCCCGCCGCGGGTCGGTCTTCCCGCCTTCATGCGGAAGACCTTCCCGTGGATACGGACGAGCATGCTCGTCCTCCCGAGGAACCCGGGCGCCGGACCTGCCCCTCGGGACTCTCCCTCGGGGATCGGTCCTACCTCGGACGGGGAACCTGCGCCCCGTCCTCGGAATTGCCAAACGACCGGACCGGCGGAGCGTTGAGTACATGAGCCGGGAGAAAGTACCATGATGGTCAAGGGGGACGGCGATGGGTGGCCCGGACGTTCCCGTCGAAGCGATTCCCTTGCACCCGGTCCCGCCGGGTGCGCCCCCCGAGGAACGAGACTTCGCCCTCCTCGAACGCGAGATCCTCCACCACATCTTCCGCATGGAGACCTGGCGGGCCATCTTCCGCGGACTCCACGTCTACGATGGCCAGCTTTCCCTCGTGGAGCCGAGGCAGACGGAGGAATGGGTCCGAAGCTCGCGTGAGTACCTCGAACTCCTCCGAGGTGTGGTCAGGGCGAACCTCCCGCGCGACCGCCAACTCGATCTCCACATCCTCCAGCTGCGACTCGAAGCCGGTATCTTCTGGAACGTGGACTGGCCGACCGGGGAGTTCCAACCCTTCGATTATCTCTTTCCCATCCAACTGACCGAGTTCGTCGCCCGCGAGTACACGGAGCCCCGCAAGCGGGCGGAGGCCGTAGCCCGGCAGCTTCGGGCGACCCCCGAGTATCTCACGACCGGCATGTCCCGCCTGCGAGCGGTACTCCCGCGCCCGTTCGTGACGCTCGGCCTGGACATCCTGAAAGGACTTCCCAGGCACTTCGAAGAGGGGGTCGCGTTTGTTCAGCGACTTGCCCCCGATCTCCTCGACGACGCGAGGGCGGACACGGAGCGGGTCCTAGGGACCCTGGAGGCCTTCGGTGCCCTCCTCGAAAAGGCGCTCTCCCGGGCGGACGAGTCATACCGTCTCGGCCCCGAGCGTTTCCAAAGACTGCTCTGGGTAACGGACGGACTGTCGCTCCCTTGGGCCTCTCTTCTCGAAGAGGGCGAAGCCGACCTGCGGCGGAATCAGGATCGCCTCCGAAGGATCGCCTCCGCCCAGGTCCCGTCGCCGAGCGTAGACGCCCTCGTGGCGAGACTGGCGGAGGATCACCCCACCGCCGAACAGGTCCTAGCAGAAGCGAAGGGGTTCGTCCAAGAGCTTCGCGACTTTGTGGTCGCGAAGGGCCTCGCCTCGCTCCCCGACGATGCGCCTTGCCGTGTGGAGGAGAGTCCCCCCGCCGACCGCGCCTTCGCCTTCGCCAGCATGAGGTCAGCCGGCCCATTCGAGGAGGGGGCAAGCGGGGCGGCCTATCGGATTACCCTCCCCGACCCGACCGAGAGCCCGGAAAGGGCCGAGCAACACTTGCGCTCCATGAACCGACCGGTGCTGAGGAACATCACGGCCCACGAGGTCTATCCCGGACACTACCTTCAGTTTCAGCACTTCCGCCGGACCGAGACCTCCCCCACGCGGAAGGCCTTCCCCTCGGGTACTTTCTCGGAGGGGTGGGGTCACTACGCTGAACAGCTCGTCATCGAGCAGGGGTTCGGGGCGGGAGACGTGCGGCAGGAGGTCGCTCAGCTCCAAGACGCGTTGCTCTACGATAGTCGCCTGATGGCGTCGATTGGGATGCACGCGCAAGGGAGGTCCTTGGAGGAGGCGACCGACCTCTTCGCCCGCGAGGCCCACATAGATCATCTCGCGGCCGAGCGGGAGGCCCGCCGGGGAACGTTGAACCCGTCCTACTTCGTCTACACGCTCGGAAAGCTCCGGATCCTCGAAGCGCGACGAGCTTACTTCGAAAGGAACCCTCGCGGGTCCCTGCGCCAGTTCCACGATCGCATCCTGGCCCATGGCGCGCCGCCGGTGGGTCTCCTTGGAGCAATCGCCCTGGGCGAAGGTCTGGGACCCGTGTAGCGTTCCCCCAAGCCCGTTCCTCGACACGGCGGGGAACGGGCCATGGCGAACAGCGCCCCAACCCGAGCGCGCCTGCCGGACCTGCCCCTCGGGACTCTCCCTCGGGGGACGGTCCTACCTCGGACGGGGAACCTGCGCCCCGTCCTCGGCCCGGTCCTCCGGCTTGTCCCCGGGGGGTAGCGGGTCCCTCGGTTCGGACGGGCAGGCCGGACCAACGACCTGCCCGTCACCCCTCCAAGCGGGGACGAGTGGGGAGGATGTTCGCAGGCCTCTACCTACCGGACCTGTTGGCGGAGGGGAACATGTCCTCCCTCGGGGACCACGAGCCCCGTCCCCTCGGCCCGCCCGCCACAGAGGGAACGCCCTCCGCGGTCTTGAGCCTTCCGTCGCTCCACCTCGCGGAGCGCTGCGGCGGGGTCCCGCTGCATAGGCCGCCTTCCCCCCGCGGTTATGTCGCGACCACAGGAGCCGGGCGCGCCCGAAGCTCAGTGGCCCGGGCGCGCCGCCAGGCCATGACCGCGAGGCCCGTGAGGACCGCGCCGGCGACAAGGAACCCTGCCTCCCAGGTCCACGGGCTCTCTCCGAACAGGCCGGGTTGAACGGTGCAGCCGGGGGACGTGAGGCAGACTACCACGTCGTTCACGAGGCGGACTCCGACAAGGAGGAACGCGGCGCCGACCAGGAGCATCGGCGCGACGACCGACCGGGCTGGGAAGCCCCTCGTCCCCGGCACGTCGCCCCGCGCTCGGGTTCTCCATGCCCCCGCGACCACGCCGAGAACTGCCGCCACGATGAGCAGCCCCACCCCCACGTAGACCGGGAGGAGCCCGACCGTGGAGGGCGACAGAGCGAGGCCGGTCTCCCCCGAGCCGAAGAACGCGACCACCGTCCGAACGACCCAGAGGGCCCCTACACCCCATAGCGCCCCGGCCGCGAACTCGAAGGAGGCTTCCCTCGGCGCGTCGCGAGACCGGAGCGCGAGGAGGGCCGCCACGAGACCCGCCGCGATCAGCGCCAACGCGGGGAGATCGAGGATGGGCTCCGACATCCCCCCGATGGGGCACAGCCCGGTGCAAGGGAACGTGTCCGGCCCGCCGTAGAGCCGCCCGTACGCCAGCGAAACGGCGCCCGCGAGGGCGATTCCCGCTGCCACCGCGCACAGGACCCGAGG
>DAHVCH010000056.1 GCA_027314165.1 Thermoplasmata archaeon
GGCTTCTCAATCTCGGCGGGTCCAGTGACACTCTGAGCGAGGCCTGTCGGATCCGCCTGGCCTCGATTCGAAGCAGAGGGGTCAGCCGATGACCCGGCGAAAGGTTTGTTGCGGCGAGAGCCTGCCCGGTGTGCGGAAGGGACCGAAGGAGCCTCGCTAGTCCTGACAAGCAGAAGGAAACGGGCCCCTTCGGGCGGACTCGGCCCCTACCCTGCCGGGCCGAGTCCAGACCGAGGGGCCACGAGCCCCGAGGGAGGACCGTCCCGGAGGGGTCCCCCCGACGGGCAGGTCCGGGAACGGCGACAGGCGGCCTTGAGCGTGCTGCTCCCCGGGCGACCGCGTGCGTGACGGGCCGCCCGGCCGAGCGTTCGGGACGGCCCATAGGTTCGGACCGCGCGCGAGGCCACGCGCGGCGGTGGAGGTGAAGCCACCAAGAAGACGCGGACCACCTGTAGTCAGGTCGTGGTCAGTGAGGGAGGGTTTCACGTCTTGGACCCAACGCGAGCAAAGTCGCCAGCCCACCCCCGCTGGCAAGCGCGATGGTCATGACGGCAAGGAACGGCAGTCGATCAGGAGCGAGGGGTCCCGCGGGAATTGGGGCGCTCCACGCGAGATAGGACCACAGGGCGACTACCACAAGGAGAGCGACCACCCCCCACCCATAGGCTCTACGCACAGGCCCCTCATTGACTGGGTTCCGCTTGAACTTGTGGGCGGCTCATGATTCGGTCCCCGGGAGGCACGCGGCCTCCCGCGCGCGGACCTCGGCCATCCAGTCGAACGGGGTCGCGAGGACCTCCTCGACGTCCGCCACGTCCGCGGGGCGAGCCCGCCCGTGCCAGTGTGGCACCACGCGCACAGCTCGACGCGGAATCCCCGAGGAAATCGGGGTCAGAGCAACCCGAGCCAAAGGCCTGACGCTTGATTAAGGGACAAGATTTGCAAAATCCTCTCGCGAATCAGGCCCCCTCCCGTGTTCTTGGGCAAGGTCGCCGTGGCCACTTCCGGTGGTCAATACGCGGCCGGAACGACGTTGGGCGATCTACCTGCAGATACTGAACCAGCTCTGGGAAGGAACATCCAAGGTCTCCTACGAGAGGTTCGTCCGCCACCTCGACCGGAGGCGGGGGCGGTCACCCAAGGCTTTCCGGGACCGCCTCCGAAACCCGTCCCGCGCGACGTATAGCCGTGTGTGGAGGACCTTCTGTCGCACCCATCGGTTGATCCTTCCGCGTCGTGGTCACTTGGTTCGGCTCCTGCTCGACGGGCTCGCGCAGGGGAGGTGGGACCCCGACGCTCCCCTTCAGGACACCCTTCCCGAAGCCCGCGAGTTCCTCGCCCACCACCGTGTCGTACCGCCCGCCCCCACCGTCCTTCGCCGGTATCTCAAGACGGCCCGGCGCCTGTCCCGTCTCCACCGCAACCGCGCCCGTGACCGCATCCTCGCCCAGGCGTTGGGAACCGCCACCTCCCCGCTCCCGGTCGTACGACGGATGCGAGCCGCCCAGGGCCTCCTGCTCTTCCCCTCGGCCTCCCAAGGGAAGGTCGGAGTGGCCAAGCTCGAGACGGAGGACAGGATCCGAGAGCAGATCGAGGCCGCGCTCAGCGCGCGTCACCACTCCCTTTCGGCCCTCCTCTTCCACCCCGAGGCCGAGGAGTCCTTCTCCTTCGTGGACCGTCGAGCTCGAAGCACCTTGGAGCGTGCGGAACAGTCGGAGGTCCTTCGGGCCTGGCCCCTCTACCTGGCCGTACGCCACCGACAGGCGGTCGACGCGATCCTGTTCACCTTCGGGCGGATGACCCGGATCCTACGAGCCCGGGTCCAGAGCTCGTACGATGATCTCCTGGACGGGTCCAGCCGTGCCTTCTTCGAGCGGCGTGGTGGGGAGCTTGCCCCACTTCGTCGAGCGGTCCTCACCACCCTCGAAGGAGGAGAGCCGGCCTCTCTCCGCCGTTTCCAGCGTCTCCTCAGGGACCTGGAGAGCCAGGGCAAGGTTGTCCGGTCCCGGGAGGCCTTCCTCCAACTGCTGGCGACCCGGGGGACCTTTGCCCGCAAGATCGTCCGTCGACTTCGTGGCGTCCCGCTGGAAGGGCGCGACCCCCACGCCAAGGCTGTCGTGAAGGCGTTCCGGGAGGTGCTCCGCCTGGCCCCTTTCTCCGAGCCCGTTCCTTCCCCGGTGCGCGCACCTCTGGCCTTCCTCGACGCGCCATCCACCCAGATGGCCAACCGTCGGATCTTCGAGACCGTGATCCTCACCACGCTGGGCGACCTGCTCTGGTCCCGTAGGGTGACCTCTCCAGCCTCCCACCGGTTCGGAAACCCTTGGGCCCGACTGGCCCCAAGAGACCGGCACGCCTCGCCTGCCCCCCTGGGGGCTATCATTCCCACCCTCCGCCAACAGCTACGCGAGGCCTGGAAGGTCCTGGGCCAGGTGGATGCCACTTCAGAGATCATCCGGGCCGGGCGATTGGTCAGCCGGCGGCTCTCCCGCAAGCGGAAGGAGGAGGAGGAAGAACGGCTCCAGAGTGCACGACGAAGGTTCCTGTTCGGCCTTCGACCCGTATCCATCGTCGACGTGTTGTCGGAGGTCCATCGCTCCACGGGGATGTTGGGCGCCTTCCAGCCACCTCGGAGAGCTCACCATCGTCTCCCCGAGGTGCGACGGGTACCGTTGGCGGTCGCGGTGGTCCTGGCCCGAGGCATGAACGTGGGAGTGGTCCAGATGTCGTCCCTTCTGGGGCGCAGATACACGCTTGGCCAGCTGCGCAACTTCGACGAAGGGTACGTCACACCCGAGGCGCTGCGTCGGGCGAACGGGACCCTCCTCGATGCATGGGACGCTCGGGGTCTCGGCCTCGGCTGGGGGACGGGCGAAGGGGTGGCGGCGGACGGGCGGTCCTTCGAGGCGTCCGAGAGGTCGCTCGACTCCGGGTTCCATCACCGCCACCGGGTCAGCGGGGTCACCGTCTACTCGCTGGTCCGCAATGACTGGATCGCGGCCCGTGTGGGCGTCATCGGGAACCGCGAATGGGAGTCGTGGCACCTTCTTGGCGCCATGCTCGCCCCCCATGGAGGGCGACCGCCGAAGTGGGCGACTGGGGACACCCACGGCCAACACCTGGCCCTTTGGGGTCTGGCGCACCTTCTGGGCATGGAGGTCCGGGCACGGTTCCGCAGCCTCGGTCAGGTGAAGCTCTACGCGGACGAGCCGTCGGAGCGACTGCCGGTCGAGCGAGTCGAGCGCATCCGATGGAGGATCGTCGAGGAGGCGCTCCCCTCTCTGGCACGACTGGCCGACGGGGTTCGCACGGGGAAGGTGACGGCGAGAGAGGTGCTCGAGGCGTGGAACGTGTACGACGAGGAGGGGCGGAACGTTGCCGAGACCCTCCGGGAGCTCGGGAAGGCCGTGCGGACGACCTTCATCCTGAGGTACGCCACCTCGGAGCCTCTGCGACGGGAGATCCACGAAGGATGCAACCGGGCAGAGACTTGGAACAGCTTCGAGGAGGCGATGTTCTGGGGCCAGGGAGGGCGCATGAGGACCAACGATGCGGAGCGGCGTGAGATCAACGCGCTCTGCATGCAGCTGGCGATGAACTCTGTGATCTTCTACAACGCGGAAAAGCATGGCGAGAAGCTACGTCGAATCCCTGGCGCGACACCTGTCACGTGGGACCACATCCGGCTGCTGGGGGAGTACCGGTTCACCTCAAAGCGTTCCACTATCGGTAACGCGCGAGAATTTTGAGAATCT
>DAHVCH010000057.1 GCA_027314165.1 Thermoplasmata archaeon
GGAGGAGGGCGATGTCGAGGGGAAGGAGCGCTCACCCTCTGAGGATGGGCGCGTTCTCGATAGCTCGGAGGAGCCCACCTCGGACCCGCAGGACGCCGGGACGCCGCCCACCGATAGGGCCCCGGGGACGTCTCTCGCCTCTAACCCCTCCGCGTCTGACAAGGGGAGGACGGAATCCGCTGACGAGGGCCAGAGCACCTCGAGCATCTCTGGGACGGAGTTCACGAGATCCCGGAGCATCGTGTCGACGAGGCGCATCTCTTCAGTCTGCCCTTGGTCGTAGGCCCGCCAGTCCTGGGGGTACTGCTTCCTTGGCGCGGGAAGCGGCCACGGGATGGGTACGGCCAGCTGGATCACGGCCATGCCGTGCTTGCAAGGCTCGGGTGCTCGGGCCTCGAAATCCTTGCACCCGCAAGTATAGACGCCTTCTTCCAGCCGGACCCGGTAGCGCCCGAAGCCGCTCTGGGAGGGGACCGACCACTCGGTGTCACCGATTCGCTCGATCTGCTCGTGGGAGACAATCTCCTTGACCTTGGCGAGTCTCTCTTCGTAGGCGGGTCCCAGGGTTGCGATTGGCCTCATTTCCCCCCACTGTTGGCGCACATGTTGGCTAATGTATCCAAGCCGCCGGCGCTTATAGCCCTCGTCAATGCGTGCGCCAATGCGTTGCCTAACCGTTATATCCTCGGAGGGGAATCTATCCAGCGGGATGACGGTAAAGCGGGAGTTCCGGTCCAAGGTGCTGCGAACGACCCCCGATTCGCCCTCCGTACGCGCTACAATCCCTGAGACGGTGGCGACCATGCTGGAGGCCGAGCCTGGATCAACACTAGTCTGGACGGTTGAGTCGGGAGACAAGACAGCCCTCGTTTCGGTCGAGGCTACGCCTTCCAAGGGCCGCAAGGCGAAGTCTAGCAAAGACGCCTGACGCGCTCCAATCAACGGACGCGCCCTTCGTCTCCGCATCGCGGTGGTACGCGATTGCGTGCCTTAACTCGTAGGCACTGTTAATAGGGCCTCGGGTACTGGGTCGAGTACCCATGACCATGAGTGCGAGGCTTAATGCGCGAGCCCCAGCATCCAAGACCGCAAGGGCTGAACCGAGGGCGCTAGAGGTGGCGAGACAGCATAGGCCGTGTGTTGGAAGGGCGCATACCTTCCCCATCCTCAGGGCACTCTCTAAGGCTGAAGGGGGACGCCTCCACTACAGCGTCCTCGACGTTGCGCTCGTGGGTGAGCTGGGGAAGCGAGTCTCCAGTCTCAATGTCATCCTGCATGATCTCGCGGAAGAGGGGTTCGTTCTGGAACTCCCCAAAAAACAGGGCTACGAAATCACGGACCGGGGCCGCAACGCGCTAGCGATGGAGCCGTTCGCCGTTAAGCGTGGTTCCAATGGAAATGGTGGGGAGGGGGTAGGCGCGTGATTGAGGCGGAGTATCTGCGCCTGCTGCACCTAGCACGGTTTGACCGCACTCAGTCCGGTTTGAAACCATTCGGAGAGCAAGGAGCCGAACCATGAGCGGCTTGAGAACAATCCCGAGGAACGATCAGATTGCCCTAGAGTATGCCGGCAAATGGAGCCACGATGAGCTGCTCAGGATGACTCCTCCGGCAATCCTGGTCGAGGGACGAACGAGGGAAGGAAGGAGCCTAGACCGGGTCGAGGAAAAGAACATCCTCGTCCACGCTGACAATCTTCGTGCATTGCGGAGTCTGGCCGAACGTGAGGATGTTAGAGGCCGTGTTCGACTCGTTTATATTGACCCACCATTCGGAACCGGGTTGCTCTTCAGCAACTCATACCGGCGAAAGACGAACTCGACAGAAGAAACTGCGATTTACAGCGACGAATTACAGGGGTCGAAATTTGTCGAGTTCCTCAGAAGACGCCTGATCCTTCTCAGAGAGCTTCTCTCAGACGACGGCTCGATCTATCTTCACATCGACTGGAAGATGGTCCACTATGTCCGAGTCGTGATGGATGAGATTTTCGGAGCAAATCACTTCGTCAACGAAATCACCCGCATTAAGTCGAACCCGAAGAATTTCAACCGTAAGGGGTTCGGCAATTGTAAGGACACCGTCTTGTTCTATTCCAAGACCGACGACCGCGTTTGGAACGAGAGCCGCGAGCCATTCAGCGAAGAAGAACTAACTCGGCTTTTCCCGAGGTTGGACAAGGATGGACGACGGTACACCACTCTTCCTCTACATGCCCAGGATGAGGTTGCTAACGGAGAAACGGGGCAGGCTTGGCACAAGGGATCGCGAGACATCTTTCCTCCGAAGGGGAAGCACTGGCAAAGGCCACCTCGTGAACTTGAGGAGCTTGATAGGCAGGGTGGAATTGAGTGGTCTTCCACCGGTAATCCTCGACGAAAATTCTATCAGGACGAAGCGAGGGCGCGTGGAAAGAAGAGGCAGGACCTTTGGGAGTTCAAAGATCCGCCGAATCCAAAATACCCCACTGAGAAGAATCTCGATCTCCTCAAGGTCATAATCGACGCATCAAGCAATCCAGGGGACCTTGTGCTCGATGCTTTCTGTGGATCTGGAACGACGCTCCTCGCTGCAGAATTGATGGGCCGCAGATGGATTGGTATTGACAGCTCGGGCGTCGCAATCGAAGTCGTTAAGAAGAGAATCGCCGAGGTGCGCGGCGCCAAACCCTACACTTTCTTCTCTGAGGACACGACTAGAGAGAGTCCAGGAACGGCTTGAGCAGTAGCGCGCTCATTACCGGGAATTCTTGCCGCCGGACCTCCTTGCAGATTCGATTTCCAGTGGCGAGCCACACCACCCCATCGAGAATTGCGACTCGCTTCGTGGACCCATGCGTTTTCTGGACGAGAGAGATTGCCTCGTCGAATGCGTTATTTTGGGCTCCCCCGAAGTCCGAGATGAATTTGGCTTCTCCCACAACGTATTGCCTGCCCTTCTTCACGAGTAGGTCAGGATTCTTTGTCAGACCGCAATTGAGATCGGAGTCGGCGAATCGTTTCCACTCCTGTTGGCTGCCGCTGTGAACGACCACTTCCCTTGGAGGAAAAGCTCCTCGGAATCCGTCGTCATCAACGCGGGTGAAGGGCAGAGCCATGAGCCAGTCCCTGAAAGCGTTCCCGTAGCCTCGACTCCCCCTCTTTGGTTGCGTGGCCAGGGCTAGAACCCGCTCCAGCCCAAGATCAGAGAGCCAAACGCCAATCCTCCTGACTGTCTTTGGGTTTCGGAGGAATGCGGCAGGGCCGTTCCGCAAGAACGACACGTACGGGTCGTCGTATGGGAACTTGTCGAGTTGAAACAGGGATCGAATCAGCTCCTCGGGCTTCTTGGATTCGAAAGCACGAGCAACTGCCTTGATGTCCTTTGGGTCCAGTGTGCGGAAAGTTGGCTGCCGAAGGGGATACACCGCGTGAAGTTTGTCGAGGTAGTCATCTCGGTTCGCGAGGTCGATGCTCTTTCGAACCCAAGGATTCACGGGACTTCACTGACTCGCTTGCATATCATAGCTATCCTCTGTCCAATTCCCTTCCCACCCGGGGATGTGTCCGACCGTTGTCGGACGCGGCTGCCGTCAGAGCCTCAATTTCACAAGCTTCTTGAGGTGGTCAGCCCCCGTCCATGACCATAATTCGTTTCACTCCACCTCGATTTTGTTCCATTTGGGGGATTCGGTTCCAAAGACCTCTCGAGCGGACTGTCTAAATAGCCAACCT
>DAHVCH010000058.1 GCA_027314165.1 Thermoplasmata archaeon
GGGGGAAGGCGGCCTATGCAGCGGGACCCCGCCGCAGCGCTCCGCGAGGTGGAGCGACAGAAGGCTCAAGACCGCGGGAGGTCACTCTAGGTTGGCGGGCGGGGGGAGGCCTGCACCGGGTCCTACCCGGAGTCTCTGTGCCCCCGCTCGTCCCTGAAGGTGGGGACCTCTCCGTTGTGGCGACGGGGCCGCGGATGGCCCGAGGCCTACGAGACTCGGTGGGGTAGCGAACCACCACGTTCATCGGCTCGCACGTCGCTGCCTTGAGATGTGGAGAGGACGGGGGGGGAGCCTGGGCAGGACTGCGAGTTCTGTCCCTGGAACGAGGGCCGAGGAAAGGGGTCGCTTGTTCTCCGAGGGCCGGATGGGACCCCGCACGGCATGTGCATGTACCACTTCCTGGCGGGCACCTGGGCCACGCCCCCACAAGCGCACACCGGAAAGACGCCCCTTCGGACCGAGGGGGCGCTCTCTCCTCCCGCTCCCGCGTCGGGTTACTCTTGGGGCGGGCTGATTGCCACACGTGTCGTGATGACCTCGGACGAACGAAAGCTCCTCGAGAGGACCGGCCGACGGCTCCCGCTGATCGGCGCCATTCTGCTGCTTGTCGCCTTGGGGACCGCGCTCCCCTTCATCCCCTCCTTGTCAATTCCGGGGGCGGCCACCTACCGGGGAGCTTGGGTCACTTGGTTCCTCCCACCCTCGTTGCTGGTCTGCGGCGTCGCTGTGTTCATCGAGGGCCGTGACGAGAGGCAGCGGTCGGGAGCCGCGCTCAAGTCCGGGATGGTCAACCGCCTCAAAGGGACAGGCTCCCTGGTCGACCTCGGCGACCGCGTGTGGTTCTGGGTCTTCGACCCTCAGAACGTGTACGTGTTCAACTCACGTCTCGTCGTGCGTCTGCTCCGGACCCTGGAGAAGTACCCTGGCGCGCGCACTGAGGTGACCTTCGATTACCTGGACGCCCCAGGCCTCGGCTTCCACGGGTACTGGCTCCTCGGAGTGAACGGCAGGGCGCTCCCAAGCTTCGCCCTCTTTGAGAAGATGAAGCTCAAGCTCGGGGGGATATCCCCCTCCCCAGCCGCGCGGAGATAGCGCGGCTGGGCGCGCAACATCGCGCGATTGCAGATGGGCGGGAAGCCGGCCTGCGGAACCGGAGTGGGGTAGAACCCCCCACCCGGCCCCGGTCGTCGTATCCACGGGGAGGCCGAAGACCTGGTGGCAGACGCCCAGGTCGGAGGGAGGACGCGCCCCGAGCGGCTTTTCACGCAGCGAGGGGTGCGTCCGGCATCTTCCGCATGAAGGCGGGAAGACCGACCCGCGGGCGACGCTATCAGCGGGAAGGGACAGCTGCCCCCTCCTTTTCGACCGGCCCAAGCCTTCGAAGCTCGCGGGAGAGGGCGACCGCGATTCCCACCGTCGCGAGCATGGCAAGGCCGTAGAGGAGGAAGGTGGTCCTCACGGAGATCCGCGTGGCCAAGTAGGCGGTGAGAAGCACGGCCGCCGGTGAAGGAGCGTTGATGATGGTGTTGATGAGGGTCGAGACCCGGCCATAGGACTCCCGGGGAATGCGGGCCTGCTGGAGCGCGGTCCACGGGACTATGTTGGTCTCCTGGCTCACTCCGCCGATCCCCTTGATCCCAAGTGCGACCGCCGGGGCGCGGGTGAGACCTAGGGCCACGATTGAGGCGCTCTGCCCCGTGAGGCCCAAGATGACCAGGCGCCCGGTCCTCGCCCGCCGTCCGAAATGCCCCACCATGAGCCCTCCCAGGATCGAGCCTATCGCAAAGGCCACGGTGATGAATCCGTAGAGAGACGGTCCTCCACGGAGAACCTCTTGCACGTAGGGTGCGTAGAGACCCTGGAGCCCCATCGCGAACAGGCTCACCAGGGTGCCAAGAAGGGTCATCTCCCACAGGGCCCGGTCCCCTCGTAGCACTTCGACCCCTTCGCGGAGTTCCCGTATCAGGGATGCTCGAGCAGGAGGGGAGGAGGTGTCCCTCTCGGAAACCTCCGTCGATTGCCGGGGGTCGCCCAGAAGATGGGGGAGGGCCGCGATGAGACCGATTGCCAGAAGGAAGGAGATCGCGTCGTACTCGAATGGGACTGTGAAGCCCAGGAGTCCCACCAGGACCCCGCCGAGCGCGGTGCTCGCGATGGTGTTGGCCGCCGTGGTGCTGGAGATGAGCCCATTCGCAGGCAGGAGCTCCGCCTTCCGCACCGCGACCGGGACCATCGCGTTGTGGGCGGGAAGAGTGAGCTGGTAGCCAACCTCGACCAGGAGGACCGAGGTGAGCGCGATGGCGTAGTCCATGTCGTGGAGCGCGTAGAGGAGCCCTGCCAACCCCACCACCAACGCTTGACCCGAGTAGGTCGCGAGCAGAACTGTGCGGCGGTTCCAACGGTCCACGACGGCCCCGGCTATGGGCCCAAAAGCAAGGTCGACGCCGTAGGTGAGAGCGACAGTGAGGCCAACCAGTAAGACTGAGCCCGTGGACACGAGCACATACCAGATCACGGCCAAGTCGAAGACCGCGTCCCCGGAGAACGAGGCCATCCGTCCGACCCAGAGCAGGAGAAACCTGCGGTTGTGCAGGACCGAGGAGTACGAGGGGGAGCCCGGGGCAGCGGGTATGGTGGTCGTTGGGACCATGTTGGGGGACTACGCTGGCGGCTGGAACGTCCAGCACAGTTGAAACCCTCGGACCCCCATGCTGGGCTTCCCTACGCCCCCTCGCCCGCGTCCCTCCTCGCCGAGGGGCTCGGGCCGGGCCCATGATTGCCTCAGGGTCCCAAGACGACCATCGAGGCGTTGGCCCGGGGTCCCCCATCCTCGCGGACACGCCGGAGGACAGGGGCACGGGACCCCGGGCGAGGACTCGGCCCTAGGGAGGACTGGCCCCCACGATGGTCAAGGCCGAGTCCGAACGGCCCAGGGAGATCTGGAGCTGGCCGAGGAGTCGGGGGCAGCCGGGCGACTCTGAGGGAGGCCG
>DAHVCH010000059.1 GCA_027314165.1 Thermoplasmata archaeon
CGTATCCCAGTCCCAGCAGCAGCAACGCGAGGGCGATGCCTCCCACCCAAAGGAGGAGACTCCACCCTGTGGTTCGTGGGAGGGCGTGCACCAGCCCGGCGAACCCGCCGATGGAGGACGTGAAGCCGAGGGCCGTAATAGCGAGGAACGCGAGGACGGGGACATAGTAGTAGAGCCACCCGTAGTCGACTATCCAAAGGATGACCAGCCCCAGAAGGATGAGTAGTCCGAAGGGCAGGGGGGCGCGCAAATCTCGAACGCCCCCCATCCCCCCGAGGATGGGTGGTGGAGCCCATGAACCCCTCGCCTCGCCCATGCGAACGCTTCGTATGACCCCGGAGGGCCGCGCTCGCGCGGGCCTCCGCGCCTCCGCGCGCCGGTCATGCGGCCCACGGAGGACCTCCCGGACGACGTTCGTCTATGTGAGGGGGGGCGCCAAGACACGGGTGCCACGACACTTCGAGCAAGCATCGGTGTACGGGTCATTCCACAGGTCGCACGCCTCGCATCGACAACAGGGTATCTGACCTGAGTTCCCGGCCTTTTGGGTAGCAGGTGCCTACCCAACGCCCCTGTCTCTCTCGTAGATCCACCATTCCGAGCACCGGCAGGTTCTTGTAGAAGCATACGTAATTACATATGTCTTGACGCACCGGGTCTACAAGGTCGCGGGGGGCCACCGCTACGCCTACGAGTACGAGTCCTTCTGGGATGCCCGGCTCGGGCGGACCCGGCAGCGGATGGTCCGCTACCTCGGCCCCTGCGACAGGAAGGGGAGGATCCTCAGCGAACCCAAGACCCGGCTCGAGAGCGTCCACTCCGCCTTCCCGGTGGGCTCCCTCGCCGTCTTCTTCGCCGCGGCTCGGCAGCTCCGCGTCCGTGAGCACATCCTCGAAGTCCTGGAGGTGAGCGAGGAGGAGGCCTCCACCCTCCTCGCTCTGGGGCTCAACCAGGCTGCGGCCAGGGTCCCCCTCCTCCACCTCGCCTCGTGGGTGCGTTCCAGCCCTCTTCCGCGCTGGCTCTCCCTCGATGCCGAGGAGCTCTCCCCACGTTCGTTCGAGCTGGCCCTCTCCCAGCTCTGCCACCTCACGCCCCAGCGGACCTGGGAGGACCGCGGGCTCCTGCTCCAGCAGCAGCTCACCCGCGCTTGGCGCGGCTCCTCCAGGGAGCCGGCCGGGGCGTACTACGACATCACGAAGCAAGCGTACTACGGGAGCCACTGTCCCTACGCCCAGCTTGGCCACGACGAGCGCGGGACCGCGGTCGTGGTGGGGTTTGGCATGGTGGTCTCCAAGGAGCACCACCATCCGATCCTCTGCCGGGCCCTCTACGGGGGGCAGAACGACTTCCTTAGCGTGGCTCCCACCCTGGAGTTCCTCCAGGGTCAGGGGCTGCGCCACCTGACCCTGGTGATGGACAAGGGGATGACCTCGAAGGCCAACGTGGCCCAAGCGATGAAGGCCGGCTACGAGGTGGTGGGATCGGTCAAGGGGTGGAGCAAGGAGGCGATGGCGTACGCCTCGAAGTGGCCCGGGGAGGAACTGGAGAGGTCGGAACACGTCGTGGGGACCTCGCACGGGGGCGCGGTGTACGCTCGTGCTTTCACCGCCCCGCTGATGGAGATCAAGCGGCTGAGGATCGCCGTGGTAGAGAACCTCTCTCGGAAAGCGGAGGACCGGCAAGCACGCGACCTCCTGCTCCAGGAGCTGGAGGGGCCGGTCCCGGACGAGAGGTTGAAGGAGATCCGAGCGGAGCTGGGTGAGGTGATCGTCTCCTCGGTGGGCCGTCGGGGGTTCCGGGTGGACGCCGCCGCGGTGGAACGGGAGCGAGCCCTCGATGGGCGATTCATGCTGTTCAGCACCGACCTCGATCTCGACGGGCGGGAGATGTACCAGACCTACTTCGCCAAGGATGCGGTGGAGAAGGCGTTCCGCACGAGCAAGGGGGAACTCTCCCTGGGACCGGTGCGGTATCGAAAGAAGGACCGTCTGGACGCCTACGCCACGGTGGTCTACATGGCCTACTTGCTCTGGAGTTGGGCGGAGCGGAGGTTGCGAGAGAAATACCCCGAGCGGCACCTCTCGGAGGTGCTCCGCACCCTCGAGAGCATCTCGTGGGTGCGGTTCGGCGCCGGGAAACAGGTCCGGGAGTGGTGCACCCGGCTCACCAAGGACCAGAAGGATCTGCTTACCGCCCTCGGAGCGACCGAGTCCCTACCTGCTACCTAAAGCCGCGGGAACTCAGGTCTGATGGACCGTTCTCAGGCCTGTAAGTGCCACCGACACCGGCTTGGAGGGGGGACGGGCAGGCGGCAACACGGTCCCTGCCCGTCCGAATCCACGGGAAGGTCTTCCGCAGAATGGCGGGAAGACCGACCCGTGGCCGGGCCGAGGCGTGGGGGGCAATCGGGCCACGCCTCGGGAGGACCTGACCGGAGGCAGGGGCGGGCAGGTCCGAACCGAGGGGCGACCCAAGCGGAGCGCAGCGCAGGGGGTGATGCGGCCAACAGCGAGTACGACTTTGATGTCTCGCCGGCCCTCCATCCCGCGGCCACAGCGCTGAACGTGCCCTCTCTGGGACTGGGGATCACTGACCTCGTGATTGACATTGGGAGCGGCTGCCAGAGGAAGCGGCGAAGCATCTCGGACAAGGAGAGGCGACCGAGCCATTGGTGAGGAACAAGCTCAGGGTCGAATGGTGACTCACCCCGGGGGTAATCAGCGCGGGGCACCGAGTTCTCTCATCCCCTACCTTCCGATGAATGGCAATCCTCTTGACGTGACTGGGATTCCTGCGAGCACTCGATCAGCAGCCAACCTCCCGCGCCCCCGCACCATGACTCCAAGATTGAGCACGCTTCCGCGCTCCGAACGGAGGGATGAAGGTGGAGCCTGTTT
>DAHVCH010000005.1 GCA_027314165.1 Thermoplasmata archaeon
AGAGGTGGACATCGTGGCCGAAGGGAAGGGCGAAGTGCTTCTAGGGGAAGTGAAGTGGACTCGGGAGCCCGTGGGTCAGGATCTGCTCGCCGACCTGCAACGGAAGGCGGGCCTGATCGAAGGGCTTCGCGGAAGGACTGTCCGCTTCGGTCTAGTCTCCCGGAGCGGCTTCACGGAGGGGCTGCGCAAGGCTGCTCAGGAGACACGCACGCTCCTTCTCGACCTTCCCAGCGTCGCTCGCGTGTTCGACGAGTGCTACGGGACGCCCCGCTGATTCTTGAACCCGTTTCGAGGCCCCGGTGACCGAGGGGGTCGCCTCGTCACAGGAAGCCGATGCAAGTGGGTGACCTCCAGATAGGTCTCCTGGGGAGGGCGACGAAGGGTTGCAAACCCAAATCGGTGTGCAAGCCGGTGTCCGCATCCCGCCGATGGCGGGATCCCCTCCTCGGTCCTGAAGGGACGAACATCGCACGAGCGAAGTCCCTCTCGCGTCGGCGAGCTCGGGGAAGGTCTCCCCGAACGCGACAGGGTGGTTGGCGCGCTGTCGCTGTCACTTCTGGTCCAGAGGACGGCCGACCCCGCCCCGACACCTGTTGCCTCCGCTCCGTGAGGGCACCGAGAGGTCGGTCCTCACGCCGGTGATCTTCGAATGGCCTCCCGGCCCTAGGGGTCACGAGGTCGCGGACTCCGGTTTCATGACGGGCGCCGAGGGGGCGCGGCGGCGCCGCCCCCCGCCGGACGATCCCGGGCCCCGGGAGGCCTCGATCTCCTTCAACATCGTGGTCATGCCCGTCGTCATCGAGCTCATCTGGTCCTTGGCGACCACCCGGAAGAGCTTCGTCATTCGTCGGACGCGCCAACCGAGGCTCTCCTCCGCGATCCGCTCGCCCCGGGGGGTCAGGCTGAGGAGCACCACCCGGCGGTCCTCGTCCTGACGCGCCTTTCGGAGCAGGCCCTTCTTGGCGAGCCGGTCCGAGATGCCGGTCACGTCGGCGGGCGTGACCCCGAGGATCGGGCAGATGAGGCGCGGGGGGGACGGCCCCTGCTCCTGCAAGGCCCTGAGCATCAGCAGCTGCCGGTCCGTGAGCTCGACATCGTTCGAGCGGCCATCGAGGTACTCCATCGATCGCCAGTAGCACAGTCGCAATAGTCGGAGGAAGGCCTCCTGTTCTTCGTACGTCGGGTTGTCCTGTTTCATGTTCGTTCCCTCTGAGTGGAGGAGAGCGAAGGGCGCGGCGGCACGCGCGCGACCGCGGAGCTCCCGGCAGCGGCGCCGGGGGAGCGAGGGGCGACGAGGGACCGCGCAGACCGCGGTGCCCGTGGATACGAGGGATGCAGAGGGTGTTGAGGCGGTAGAGCGGGTCGAGGTTCTCTGGCGAAGGCGGTGCGACCGACTAACGAACCTGAAGCGGCAGCAGCCGCGGAGTCGGAGCTGGATGCGAGGGTGGAAGTGGGAGAGCCGCTAAGGGAGGACCCAAGGTCGCTGGTGGAGCTACGGGCACGTTTCGCGGTGCGGGCATCGTGGGTCCGCTCTCGGGGATTTTTCCCGAGCCTCGCGCGGGCGCGGAGCATGAAGCTACGGGCCCGGGAGATGGCCCGCTCGGAGACGAGGCGTTCGTCGGTCGGGCTGCGGTTGCGCGGCGTGGGGTGATGGAGGCCTCCCAGCCTCACGAGCTGGACCTGAGCTGCGCCCCCGCAGGAGAAGGCGAGCACGAGAAGGATCACGAGAAGCTGGACGGCCACGAAGGAGGCCCTGACCCCTTCTCGCACGTCACGAGGAATGCGGGAGGCTATTTCTACGTAGTCGAACTCGCGAACCTCGCTACGAAGGGCTCGCGGGAGGCGCTGAGCTCCCGAGGGCCATGCGAGGTCGGCGCCCCATGTCTTCCCGCTCCGAGGAAATCCCGTGGGTCCGGACCCTACAGGTGAGGAGGGACCGTGTCCCCTGACCCCGAGGACCCTTCGGGGTTCATGACCCTCAGCGACCTCGAAGAGTCGGCGAAAGCGAAGGTCGTCGACCCGGCGTGGGCGTACGTTCAGGGGGGGTCGGGAGAGGAGAGGACCCTCCGGGCGAACCGGGAGGCCTTCCAGCGCGTGTTCCTGCGGCCCCGGGCCCTCGTAGGGGTCGGTACGGTCGACAGCTCCACCACGCTCCTCGGCACGCGCGTGCCCCTCCCCTTCTACATCGCCCCCACGGCCTTCCACGGTCTCCTGCACCCCGACGCGGAGGCCGCCACGGCTCGAGCCGCCGGCGCCCGAGGGGTGCTGGGGGTCTACAGCACGGTGAGCACCCTCTCGATGGAGGAGATCGCCCAGGCCGCTCCTCAGGCCCCGCGCTGGTTCCAGCTCTACCTCCAGAAGGTCTGGGCGACGTCCGAGCGGTTAATCCGCCGCGCCGAGGCGGCCGGTTACGGGGCGATCGTGCTGACCGTCGACGCTCCGGTGCTCGGGCAGAGGGACCGCCAGGCCCGCCTGGGGTTCGGTCTCCCCCCGGGAATGCCTATCGGCAACCTGGAGGAGGTCACCCCCTCGGCGGGGGCAAGCCTCCCGCAAGCCGTTCATCAGGCGCTTCGGACGGACAGCGACGCGACGTGGGAGACGGTGCGAAAGGTCCGGGAGACGACGCGCCTTCCGGTCGTCGTGAAGGGCCTCCTGACGGCGGAGGACGCCGCCCGGGCCGTGGAGCTCGGAGCGCAGGGGGTCGTCGTGTCCAACCACGGCGGTCGCCAGCTGGACGGGGCGCCCCCGGCCCTCTGGGCGCTGCCCGAGGTGGTCCGGGCCGTCGGGTCGAAGGTCGAGGTCTACATGGACAGCGGGGTGCGACGCGGCTCCGATGTCCTAGCCGCGCTCGCCCTCGGGGCCCGGGCGGTGGGCCTGGGTCGTCCGGTGCTGTGGGCCCTGGCCTGCGGCGGGGAGGCCGGTGTCGGAAAGCTCCTCGACCTGCTAGGCACGGAGCTCGAGACCTCGATGCGGATCGCCGGGCGCCGGAGCCTGAGGGAAGTGGACGCGTCCATGCTCTTCGCTCCCCCTTCTTCGGTCGGCGATCCGTGACGGGGGGCGGGCTCGCGCTGGGGGTAGTCCCGGCTGCCTGACTCGAACAGGCGACCTGAGGATCTCTGCCTCGGGGGAACCGCCGAGCTCTCGGTCGGCGGACCGGACTACAGTCCCCCGCTCTACCACTGAGCTAAGCCGGGTGGTCGGAAGCACATGGACGAGGTAGAAATGCCCTTCGGGGCGGGCGCGGGCCCTAGGACCCTCTGCCGAGGGCGGCCCGGACGGCCACCTGGACCTCTTCGACGCTCCCCGTCGCACGGACGGTGGAGAGCAGGCCCTTCGAGCGGAAGTACTCCAGCAGGGGGGCGGTCTCCCGGTCGTAGACCTCGAGCCGGATGCGGACGGCCTCTTCCCGGTCGTCCGGTCGGTGCACCAGCTCGGTGCCGTCCCGGTCGCATCGCCCCGCCTTCGCTGGCGGGTGGCTGAGGAGGTTGTAGATCGTGCCGCACGAGGGGCAGCTGCGCCGCTCGGTGAGACGAGGGAGCAGCTCTCCGACCGGGATCTCGAAGTAGATCACGCGGTCGAGCGGCAGGAAGGTCGCCAGCGCCTCGGCCTGCGCCACGTTCCTCGGGAACCCGTCGAGGAGGGCCCCCTTCGCGGCGTCCGGCTGCTGAAGGCGCTGCCGGAGAAGGTCCAGGACGAGGGCGTCCGGGACGAGCTTGCCCGCCTTCATCGTGCTCTCCGCCTGGAGCCCCAGCGGTGTCCGCTCCTTCACCGCTGCCCGGAGCATGTCCCCCGTGGAGAGGTGGGGGACGCGCAGTTCGCTCGCGAGCAGTTTCGCCTGGGTGCCCTTCCCCGCCCCTGGCGGGCCAAGGAACGCGATCCGCATGGTGAGCCCCCTCCGGTCCCCGGTCCATTAATAATCTCCCGCACCGGCCCGGTACCCGTGTCGAGCGCTTCGGGGCTCCCCGCGGCCACGACCTGGCGGGCGCTCCTCGCCAACCGACGCTACCTCTTCTTCCTGGCCTCCCTCTCCGCGGGGGACATCGGCTACGCGGTCTACGCGGTGGCGGCGCCCTGGCTCGCCTACCAGGTCACCCGGAACTTCTTCGACGTGGGGGCCGTCCTGGCGGCCGAGTTCGGCCTCTACGCCCTCTCCTTCGTCGCGGCTCCGTTCGTCGACCGGACCGAGGACAAGCGCAGCGTCCTTCTCTGGGGCTACGCGCTCCAGGCCGTCGCCGCGGGGGCCCTCGGTGCGCTCTACCTCACCGGCCACCTCCTCTTCCCCCTCCTGCTCGGGCTGGTCTCGGGCATCTCGGTCGTCTGGGACTTCACCTGGTCCGCGAACAACACCATCCCTCCGCTGCTGCTCTCCCAGGAGGACCTCTTCCGTGCGGGCGGGCTCGCGGGCCTTGTTTCCGGCGGGAACCAGGTGACGGGGTTCACCGTCGGGGGAGCGCTGATCCTCGCGACCGGCCCCGGAGGCGCGATGCTCCTCTACGCGGCGCTGAACGCGGCCTCCATGGTCCTCGCGTTACGGGTCTCGACCCGGGGCTCGCCGGTCGCCACCGGTTCCGTCTGGCAGGCCATGGTCGAGGGATGGAAGCCCTGGTCCAAGGGGTCGGAGGGAGGGCCGGGGGGACGACCGCTGCGGGCGCTCAGTCTCTTCGTCGCCCTGCAGGGCCTCTTCGCGCCGGGAGCGGTGCTGCTCATCACCGACATCGCGAGCGGCGGCGGGGCGGCCTCGCAGTTCACCTACGGCGTGCTGTTCACCGGGTTCGTGCTCGGAGGCTCCGCGATCGGGATGCTGCTCGGGCACCTCGACCCGCGAAGGAGCGTCGGCCGTTGGCTCGTGGCCACGCCGGCGGCCTCCGCCGTCCTCATCTTCCTGGTCCCGCACCTCCTCCCTTCCCTCCTCGCGGGCGTGGGGATCTGGTTCGCGATCGGTGCGAGCATGCTGGGCTTCGAGGTCTGCTACATGGTCTACCTGCAGGCCTCCTCTCCCCCTTCCCAGGTGGCGCGGACCACTTCGAACGTCTTCTTCTTCCGGGGGAGCGCGAGGGCGCTGGGCTCGCTGGCGCTCGGGGGCCTGGCCACGACCCTCCTGGTCCCGGCGCTCGCCGAGGTGATCGGTCTCGGTCTCCTCCTCACCAGCGGGGTCGGGGTCGTGCTTTGGGCGAGCCTGAAGGAGCTTCGGTTCTGAGCAGGTTTCCTCGGCCCTTCCGGCGATGAGCTGGGCCAAGGCCCCTGGTCAGGGCTGTACGAGGGTGCCCTCGAACGACTTGCCTTCCAGGGCGGCCCGGAGCTGGGGCAGGTCCCTGCCGTCCACGACGGCGAGCGGGATCCTCGCGCGGGCCAGACGTTCGACGCCCAGGCGGTCAAAAGGGAACTCTTGTCCGGCGTGTCCGTCGGTGCCCTCGATGACCATCTTTCGGAAGACGGAGAGTTCGAGGAGGGGCAAGCGCTTCGCTTCCGGGAACTTCCTCGGGTCCCTGTCGTAGACCCCTGCGGTCCTCGTGGCGTTGACCATGCGTTCCGCCCTCAGCCGTTCGGCCAGGAGCGCGGCGACCGCGTCCGTCGTGTGCCCCGGCTCGGTCCCCCCCATGACGACCACCGGCCAGCGGCCGACCTCTCCCACGGCCTCCGCCACCGTCAGCGGGGGCCGGGGAGGGGCGGCCGTATGGAGGAGCGAGGCCAGCAGCCGCGCGTGGAGCCGGGTCACGTCGATCCCGAGCTCATCGAGCTCGCTCTCGTTCAGCCCCAGCGCCCGTCCCAGCGCGATGTACTCCCGGGCCGTGCGACCGCCCCCCACCACGACCGCGAGGGGGTGCTTCTCCCCGACCTCGTGCAGGAGGGTGGTCAGGTCCGCAAGGTAGGCCTCGTCGTGCTCTCCGGTGAGGAGCACCGAGCCACCGAGCGACAGGACCACGGGTCGCCGGGGCGCGGGCACGTCCGCGCGAACCTTCCCTCCAGATGAAGATGTTCGGCGGAGGGGCCGGGGCCAGGAGATGGGAAGGCGTCCCTCCCTGCGGTTCCTCCGGCGGGCCTCACGGCACCATTATGCATGGGGGTAGCTCCGCCGACCGTCACGCCATGCAGTCCGACGGACTCGAGAACGAAAAGATCCGGGTGGCCCGGGCCGCCGCCCAGCTCGTGCCCGAGGACGCGACGGTCGCCCTCGGGAGCGGCTCCACCGCCCACCACGCGATCAAAGCGCTGGCGGCCCGGTTCCCAGGAGGCGGGGGTCTGCGCTGCGTCGCCTCCTCCCGACGCAGCGAGGAGCTTGCACGTCGGTACGCCCTCCAGATCATCTCGCTCGAGGAGGTCGAGAGGTTCGACCTCATGCTGGACGGGGCCGACGAGGTTGCGCCCAACCTCACCCTCATCAAGGGGGGCGGCGGCGCGCACTTCCGGGAGAAGCTGCTCGCCCGGATGTCGGAACGCCTCGTCATCATGGTCGACCACACCAAGCTCGTGCGCCGGCTGGGGACCCGCTCCCCGCTCCCGATCGAGGTCGTCCCCTTTGCCGTGCCCTTCGTGGCCCGCGAGCTCTCCCGTCGAAAGCTCCTCCCCACGCTCCGGATGTCGTCCGCGAGCTCCCTCGAGGGCGAGCCGCTGCCGTTCGTGACGGACAACGGCAACCACGTGATCGATTGCCGGGTCCCGACGGACCTCCGCGAGGAGGCCCTGTGGGACGCCGAGCTCCGGGCCATACCGGGGGTCATCGAGACCGGCCTCTTCGTCAACATGGCCCATCTTGTCCTGGTGGGGCTCCCCGACGGTCGGGTCGAGGAGCTGCGGCCGCGGGAGGTCGTGCACCACCCGCTCCCGGCCTCGATCATGGAGGAAGCGCTTGGGGCCAGTCCCGGCCCCCTCCCTCCTCCCATCGAGGTCGTCATCGTCGACAAGGATGCCGCAGGGGCGGCCCCGCTCACCGCGCCCAAAGCGGCAGCGAAGAGGGCGCAGGCACGACGCCCTGGGCGGCGCCGCAAGACCGCGTCCGCCGGGGAGCGGTGAGCCCCCCAGCCTCACGACAATACGGCAATCAACGAATCGGGACGTGGGCGGTCCGCGGGGCCACTCGGCGATCGCCGAACTCCCTCCCCTGAAAAGCCTCCCGCGCCATCTTTATCCCAGAGGCCCCCCTCGGGAGCCGCACAGGTCAGGGCCATGCAAGGACACTACGTCTCGCTGCGCAAGGTCGGCAAGGTCGGCATCATCGAGATCAACAAGCCGAAGGCGAACACCTACGATCACAAGATGGTCCTCGAGCTTGGCAACGCGATCGACGAGGTCCGCTTCGACGACGAGATCCGAGTCGCGGTCACCACGTCGAAGGTCCCCAAGTTCTTCAGCGCAGGGGCCGACATCGAGATGCTGAAGGCCTCCGAACCGGACTTCAAGGCGATGTTCTGCCTGAACTGCCAGGAGACCCTCTCGAAGCTCGAGTCGACGCCCAAGCTCTTCATCGCGGCCCTGAACGGGCACACCGTCGGGGGCGGCCTCGAGATCGCGCTCGCCCACGACATCCGGTTCATGGTGGACGACCCGAAGGTCCAGATCGGCCTCCCCGAGGTCAACCTGGGGGTCCTTCCAGGGACCGGCGGGACGCAGCGCCTCCCGCGCCTCATCAACAAGTCCATCGCCCTCGACATGATGATCACCGGTCGCACGTTGAGCCCGCAAGAGGCCCTTCATGTCGGGCTGGTGAACTACCTCCACCCCGCCGACAAGTTCGAGGCCGAGTGGATGGCCTACGCGCAGAGGCTCGCCGAGGGCCCGGCCCGCGCGGTCGGCCTCATCAAGCGCTCCGTCCAGGAGGGCGTCGAGATGTCCTTGACCCAGGGCCTAGCCCTGGAGCGGGAGCTGCAGAACCGCCTCTTCGTTACCAAGGACGCGAAGGAAGGCCTCGCCGCCTTCATCGAGAAGCGGAAGGCCGTCTTCGCCGGCGCCTGAGCGGGCGAGCGGGCCCGGCCGAGGACAGCATGAAGGACCCCCCGTCGCCCTCCCCCACCGCCAAGAAGGGCCCGATGCAGCGGAGCCTGAAGGAGGGGGGCACGGTCGTCCCGGTGAGGGAGATCCTCTGGGGGGACAGCACGGGGGTCCACAAGTACGAGACCGCGGACGAGCTCCCGCCCGAGATGGCGGACCTCATCATGCGTCTCATGGTGGTGCAGGCCGACACCGAGTACGGCTCGATCCAGCAGCATCGGCCGTGGCTCGACCAGGCTCCGTCGCTCGAGGACCGCTGGGTCCAGGCCCGCATCGTCGCCGATGAGGCGCGGCACGGTCTCCAGGCCTGCCGTATCCTCCGCGACTTCGGCGAGGAGGGAGAGGCGCGGATCGCGAACCTGCTCCGGACGAAGGAGGGCGACCACAAGCTGGACGCCTTCAACATCCCCTTCGATTCCTGGGCGGATGTCGGCGCGTTCACCTGTCTGGTCGACCGCGTGGGGGTCTACCAACTCCGCGCCTTCCAGGAGTGCGCCTACGGTCCGCTCGCGCGGGCGATGCCGCTCATGTTGAGCGAGGAGCAGCTCCACCTGAACTTCGGGTTCAACGTGCTCCGGAGGATGAGCCGCGACGGCCCGAAGTACTACGGCACCAAGGCGGAGGCCCAGGAGGCGGTGAACAAGTGGTTCCCGAGGGCCCTCGACATGTTCGGGCACTCGAAGTCCGCGACGAGCGAGAACGCGATCCGATGGGGGATCAAGCGGTGGACCAACGAGGAGGCCCGCGCGAGGTACCTCCTGGAGCTCACGCCCCTCCTCCAGAGCATCGGGCTCGAGGTCCCTGACCCGGACTGGAACCGCCGGATCCACTAGGAGCCCGTAGCACTACCAGTTTTCTCCGAGGAGGGTGTTCCGTCTCAGCGGATCGAGGGGGTTCCCCTACCCCCTCCCTTCCATTCCTCTCTCGTTCTTCGGCGTCAAGCGGTCCAGGCGACGTGTAGCTTCCGCAGATTGTGGGTGAGACCCCACAGTTTCCACTCCGCGCTCACCTTCTCGAACCCTCTCAGCAGAAACTGCCTCAGGCCTCTCCCTTGCTTGATCTGGCCGAAGACCGGTTCCACGCTGACCTTCCTCCACCGGTACTCTCTCCGCCCTCTTCGACTTCGGACCTTGCGTCTCATCATTGCAGTGAACCGCTCGTCCAGTGGGGGTCTCCCCCGCTGGCAGGGAGCGGTCTCCGCGACCCTCCAGGGTTCGGGAGGGCAATAGACGTCGATGCCTCGAGCTTGCAGCTGACGGATCTGGGCCTCGCTGAAGTAGCCGGCGTCCGCCAGCACCTTGTTGGGGAGCGTGCCCAGGGTTCGCTCCATCTCCCACATCATCGGAGCCAGATGCTGGCTGTCCGGATTGGTCTGGGCGACCAGCGTGCTGACGATGACCTGACTCTTCGCGTCGACCGCGGCCTGGGCGTTGTATCCCTGGATGAACGCTCCCTTGTTCCCGCTGTCCTGCATGATGCGGGAGTCGGGGTCGGTGAAGTTGTACTGGGTCTTGGGGTCGGGTTCCTTCTTCCCCTTCTTTTTCTCACGGTCCTCGAGCTCCTCTCGGGCCTTCCTGAGCTTCTTCAGTCGCTCCTTCCAATCGGGAGGGAGGGCGTTGAGCAGGGGATTCTGGTCCTTCCCGTAGAGCTGGTCTTCCTCCCGGTCGACCCGCTCCGCTTCGCGCAGGATCCTCCTCACCTGACGGTGGAGCTCGTCCTCCTTGGCCACGACGGTCGCGTAGGTCTTGGACTTGTGTTTGGAGGCGTTGGCCTTGATCTTGGTCCCGTCCAGTGCCACGCGGCCGAGTCGGACCAACCCCGCCGCCTGGCAGAGCTGCAGGACCTGGAGGAAGAGGTCGTCGATGAGCTTGAGGTTCCGCAGGCGGAACCGGTTGAGGGTGGTGAAGTGGGGGTGCTGGTCGGCGGCGAGCCATCGGGTGGCCACGTCGTCCCAGGTGGCCTTCTCCAGGCGACGGGAGGAGGCGACTCCAACGGAGTACCCATAGAGGAGAACCTTCAGCTGGAGGCGAGGGTCGAAGGCAGGGGAGCCTCCCTCCTCGTTCTGGTACGTGGCGAGGAGGGGCTCCAGGTCGAGGTGCTCGTCGACCACGTCAGCGACCACGCGCGCGACATGCTCCTCAGGGAGCCAGTCGTTGAGGTCGGGAGGAAGGATGAGGGTCTGGTGGGGATCGTACTTGCGGAAGACCGGCTTCTTCGGGGTGGGCATGCACCCCGTAGAACGCGTTCCGGTATAGTACTTTCTCTCGAGAGCTCGTCAGGAGCGAGGGATAGTAGTGCTACAAGCTCCTAGTTCTGAACAGCGGATCCGTCGTGTGGCAAGATGGGCTAACTCCCCGCCTCCGACCGTGCGACCTGTCTCCCCAGGTTCGGAAGGGTCGACAGGTGGCCGTAGAGCTGCCACGGTAGAACCGGGCGTGGGTCGCTGGCTCCAGGGTGGTACTGTACGGAGACCCCGAGGGAATCCTCCCCTTAAGTCGTGCATCCCTTCCAGGGGTGTGGCCCCGAGCCCACGGTGCCTGGCACACATCTTGGGCCGTCCTATTGACGAGCTTGCTACTGAGCCTGGGCGCCGTCGCCTGACGAGGGGTTCTGGGAACGCGTCTTGCCGGACGCGGACACCTCTAGGGGAGTCTGGACGAGTGGAGACCCGGATTCGGGCTCGGGCGCGGGAGAATGAGGATGTACGGCTCCTCATGTCCATCCCAGGGGTCGGGTTCTACCTGGCCTCGCGCCTGAGCTCCTACATCGGGGACGCCCGCAGGTTCCCTGACGCGGATCACCTGGCCAGCTACTTTGGCATCGTACCCTCGGAGAGGAGCAGTTCCTCTGTCAAGCGGGTCGGTAGGATGTCGAAGGATGGACCCAGCCAGGCGAGAATGGCTCTCTCCATGATGGTGGACACTGTGGCGATGTACGACCCCCGGCTGAAGGAGCATTATACGCGGTCGAACCCGGGGCGACGCATCCCACTGGGGTCGCCCTCGGGACGCGTCCTACCTCGACCGCCGGGCCCCGGCCCTTCGGTCTCTCCCGTCGGATCGGGCTCTCTCGGCCTGCCCCACGTGCGGGCGCCCAATCAGCGCGGCTCCAGCCGCGCAGGGAATCGCCTCGTTCGGACCCGTTGGGTCAGGGAACGGGTCCTCGCTCGCAATCTCGTCGGTCGGGACAGAGATCGCTCGCCTTCGTCCCAACCGCGAAGCGAGCCTGGAGGCGACTGTCACCTCCGTCGGCCCCACGCGAGAGATCGCGACCTCCCGGGGGCCCACCGAGGTGGCCGATACCGGCCTCATCCTTCGGATGCCCTCGGCCGCCGCGCGGCCTCGGTGAGGCCCCCCTCGGACGGCCACTGCCGCCCGTCCTCGGCGCCCCCCCGGAGAGACGACGGGGGTCCGCACCTCCATTCCATCTCTCCCTTCCCCCTCCTTGCGGCCGAAGACCCTACCGAGCTCCCGCCGCTCGCGGACCCGGAAAGCGTAGGGCGTCCGGTCGGCCCTTCCGGTGAGTTCAGCGTGGGATGGCGGGCAGTGGCGGGGAAGATGCCGCCGGTGATGCCGGGGCTACGGCGGGAGGTGTGGGGTCGAAGTTGGTAGGCGGCGTGGGCGCCGGATCCGCTGGAACTGACGGGGCGGTGGCCGGAGGTGGAGCGGCCGAGGGCGCCGGTGTCGACAGCCCCTTCCTCTTGTGCAACAGGAGCGCGACAACGACCGCCACGATGACCGCGGCGAGTCCTGCCAGGAGGAGGTAGCCCTCCATCCCGGGTAGGCCCAGGAAGCCGCCGCCTCCCCCGCCCGAGCTGGACGAGGACGTGACGGTGATGGTGGCCTGCGCGGTCCGGGGCGTGCCGCCGTTCAGGGTGGCGGTGACCGTGAGCGTGCCGGTCCCCGCGCTCGACCCCGCGGTGAACGTGGTCGTGGCGCCGGTGGTGGGACTCGCGCCCCCGAGGTTGGAGCTCACGGACCAGACGAGGGTGAGCCCCGAGGAGGGGCACGGGGAGGGGTTGCAGACGGCGGTGGCCGTGAAGGTGGCGGTGCCGCCCGTCGCAACGGTCGCGGAGGTGGGGGAGAGCGAGACGGACGAGATCGTCGGCGAACTCCCTGCGGGAAGGACCTGCAGACTCGTTCCTCCGGTCGTCGAGGCGCTGCCTAGCGTGGCGACCACCGAGACCGCCACGACGCCTGGAGCGGACCCCGCGGTGAAGGTGACGGAGCTCCCCGTGGTGGGAGCAACCGTGCCCAGCGTGTTGTTGAGCGACCATGCGAACGTTACCCCGCCGGGACAGGGGGCGGGAGAGCAGACACCGGAGGCGGTCAGGGCGTCGGTGGTCCCAAAGGTGACCGAGGAGGAGGCGGCGGAGACCGAGACCCCGGTGAGGACGGTGGTGGAGATGGTGACCGTCGCCAAGGCTGTCACCTGCTTCGAGCCCACGGACGCGTTGACATAGATGGTGTCGGTCCCGGTGGCGCCGCCCGCCGTGAAGACGGTGGAACTCCCGTGGATGGGGCTCACGGTGCCGAGCGAGTTCGTCGCGGACCAGTTGTACTGGACAGTGCTGGGGCAGGGGCCGCCCGTGCAGGCGGGGGTGGCCGCGAAGACGGCGCTTGACCCGACCTGTAGGGTGTCCGAGGAAGGAGTCAGGGTCACGGAGGCCAATGCAGGTGTCACGGTAAGGAAAGTGGTGGCGTTCGCACTGTGCCCTGCCGTATCGTTCGCATAGACGCGAACGGTGTAGGAACCGGTCGCCGAGGGTGTGCACGAGAGGCTCGCCTTGTTCGCACTGGCACACCCATGGGGGAGGCCCGCGTAGACGTAACTCAAAGTGCCGGTGCCCCCACTAGCGACCACCGTCAGGGTGGTGGTCTGACCCACACTTGTTGTGGATGGGGTCGCAGTGAACGAGCTGATGGTTGGGGTTGATGTGATTGTCACAGGGCCAATGATCGACAATGCTCCCGAATCAAAATCAGTGACGTAGATGTCCCCGTTCGCACGGTCATACGCCGCTCCATATGGAGTGCTTCCCACGGGGACGGTCGCCACGACCGTGTTGCTCGCTCCCGACACCACGCTCACGTTGTTGGACCCATCGTTGGTGACGTAGACGTCCCCGTTCGCGGGATCGAATACCGCGACAACCGGGCCAACCCCGTTATCACACGCACTTGGGTCGTTCCCGGGCCAGAGGCGGTCGCTCGAGAGGCACAGAGTCCCATTCACCTGGCCAACTCCGGAGGTCGGGGAGACCACATGGGTTGCTGACGAAACCATGCCTTCCCCCATTGGGGGTTCTGAACGGGGCATAGGGGCCCACGACATGGCGTGTTGGTCATTGCCCTGGACGAGGCTCTGGGCTAGCGGCAGGGCTAGGAACACGGCGCACACGGCAAGGGCCACATGGATGGTTCCCGATCGCCACATGGGTTCCCTCGCCGTTGACCATATCCCGTCACGCGCCCGCGCCATGAGCCAGCGAAGGGACCATCTGGTACATGGAGCTTGACCACCGTGCGCCTTGGCCCGGCACGGACCCGCCCGCGAACGTGGAGGCCGCGCGTTCGACGTCCCCATTCCGCGTTCGTCCTTCGGAGGGCAGCGCCTCCGCGACCTCGCATGAGGGTCGCCGGTCCCTCCTCAAGCGCGCGGGCGGCCGCTCGCGCTTCGGCGCGGGATAGGGGACCGCGCCGTCGCCGAAGGTTTAGCCCCAGGAACAACGCGGAGCGCCCCCCGGGCGGACCACTCTCGGGCCCGGTGCATTCTGGTCAGGCCGGTGCAGGGCGTGGCGACCACGTAAGTCCCCGTCACCTACAAGGGCCCACTTGGGGGACAGGCTTTCGAACCCTCCACGATGGACGCTCGTCCTCTCACGCCCGAGGAACGGCGGGCGCTGGGAACGCGTGCGGGTGGGTCGGAACTCCTCGCAGTCATCGTTGGGTTCGGGATCGTCCTCGGAGGACTGGCGGCCTACCTTTCAGCCCTCCGAGCGTCGGGCTCCTCTTTAGAGGCCACTAACCTCGGTGCCCTCGGGGGCGCCGGGGGGAGCCGCTACCCCACCAGGGACCGGGCCCACTCTTCGACCGAAACGACCGACGCCTGCCGGGGAAAGACCTTCTGCAACAGCACGCGGTGGACCTCTGGGTCCAAGTCCGCGCACGCATCGGAGAGGACGGTCAGCTCAAAGTCCATGTCGGCGGCCTGCCGAAGCGTGGACAGCACGACGCCGCTGGTCGCAATTCCGCTCAGTACCAGGTGGGTGATCCCTCCGGCACGGAGCACGACCTCCAGGTCGCTCCCGGAAAAGGCGCTCACGCGCCTCTTGGTCACGGTGACCTCGCCCTCCCGGGCTCCCAGGGCAGGGGCGATCTGCGACCCTTCGTCGGACTCCAGGAAACCCCCACGCTCCCGGAGCTGAGAGAAGCTCCGGTTGCGAGGAGACGCCTCGGGAGCTCCCGGGCGGAACGCCACGCGGACGAAGATCACGCGAAGGTTCGCGCTCCGGGCCGCATTGAGCGCGGCTCGCGCGCGCTCAACGACCGCGTCCGACCCTAACCGGCTCACGATGCCGGTCTGAAGATCCATCACGAGCAGGGCCGTGGATGAGGTGTTCGATGCCGCCATGAGGAATCCGGTCCACGCATCCCGGGATCAGGATATGGCTTGCGCGAGGCTGGGCCGGAAGACCGACGGCGGACGTTCCTCCGAACACGGCTGGGGTCCGTCCGAGCTCCCGGGCCCCGGGATCCCCCGAGGTCGGAGGGGTGGGGCCGGGCCTACGGAGCCGGGACGACGATCGTCCGGAACCCTTCCCCTGAGCGGATCTGGCGGAGGGCGTCATCGATCCTGGCGAGAGGCACCTCCGAGGAGATGACCGGGTCGAGGCGGACCTTGCCGCGCCGCACGAGGTCCACGACCTTCGGGTAGTCCACGGGCCGGCAGCCCAGGGAGCCCATGATGGTGTACTCCAGGAACATGATCTTGTTCAGAGGCAGGGGCGCGCTCTGCGCGCTGTACCCGATGAGGCACAGCCGGCCCCCACGGCGCAGCGTGCTCACCGCGCTCGTGACCGTCGTCGGGGTCCCCACGGCCTCAAAGGCCACGTCCGCGCCCTCGCCGGTGATCGATCGGACGGCCTTCGCCAGGTCCGGGGTCTGCGCCGCGTTGATGGTCTCGACGGCCCCCAGAAGGGCCGCGGCCTTGAGCTTCGTCGGGCTGAGGTCCACGGCAATGACCTGCGCCCCGATCGCGGCGGCGATCTGGACGGCGTTGATCCCCACGCCTCCACAGCCCACCACGACCACCCACTCTCCCGCGCGCACGGCCGCGCGGTTCACGACCGCGTGGTAAGGCGTCGAGATCGCGTCAGCGATGATGGACCCACGGACCAGGGGGACCTCTGGAGGGAGGGGGATGACCTCCTGGGCGGGCGCCACCACGAGCTCGGCGAACCCTCCGTCGATGTGGTTGCCGAACATCCGCATCTTCGAGCAGATGTTCCCGCGACCGGTCCGGCACAGCGTGCACTCCCCGCAGGGGATCACCGCCGGAAGCAGGACGTGCGAGCCCGGCTTCGGGCCGCGCGCGCCCTCTCCCTCGCCCACGACGGTCCCCGAGATCTCGTGCCCAAGGATGAGCGGCGGAGGATGCGCGGTCGCGACACCATGGTCGAGGTAGTGAAGGTCGGTGTGGCAGAGGCCGCAACCGGCCACCTTGACGAGCAGCTCCCCCTTCCCCGGGACCGGGTCGGGGACCTCCCTCAGGGCCAGGGGCTGTCCCGGACCCGTGAACACCGCCGCCCGCATGTCCTCCCCCTCTACGGGCTACGCGCGGTGGGCGTGGACGGAGGGGCGGCCGCCCGCTTCTCCAGGAACCTCTTGAGCCCGTCCTCGGCGTCCGGCGCCGCCATCAGCTCGTTCAGGTAGGAGCTCTCGGCCCGCACCAGGGCGCTCATCTGGTCCTCGCCCATGAGCCTCTTCTGGAGCCGCAGGGTGGCCGGACGGTAGGACGAGAGCGTCCTGGCCATCTTGGCGACCTCCGACCCCAGCTGGCCGTCGGGCACGACCCTGTTGAGGATACCCAGCCGCAACGCATCCTGAGCGTCCACGGTGGACCCCAGGAAGAGCAGTTCCCGCGCCGGCCGTGGGCCGAGGAGCCGCTCGTACGTGGCCACCCCGAAGGGCGGGAACACCCCCAGCCGGATCTCCGGCTGTCCAAAGGTGGCGCTGCTCGCCCCCAGGGCCAGGTCGCAGGCCATGAGCAGCTCCAGTCCGCCTCCCAGGCAGTGCCCTTCCACCTCGGCGATGGTGGGGGCGGGCACGCTTCGGAGTCCCGCGAGGGCCTCTCGGAACGCGGACATCATCTCGCGGACCTTCGGTCGGAGATGGTCCTCCACCGCGAACCCGGCGCTCCAGCAGCCGCCGTCACCCCGGAGGACGACCGCGCGGGCCTCGAGCACCTCGGGCGTCTTGAGCGCCTGGGCGAGGTCTCGCAGGAGGCGGGAGTCGAAGATGTTCAGAGGACCGCGCTGCCACCGGACCTGGACCGCGCCCTCGCCCGGCTCGACCTTGACCCGTCCGCGTAGGTCCTGCGGAGGGACCGGCTCATCCTTCTTCTTCATGTTCAGTCAAAGAGGACCGACTCGACGAAGGTCTCGATCTGGAGCCGGGACTGCTCGTAGGAGGTGGACTTCTCCTCGAACTCCAAGTGAAGGTAGGGGATCTTGTGGTCGTCCAGGCCCTTGCGGTAGAGCACCACGTCCTCGAGCGCGGGCTCGCAGAACTTCGCCGTCAAGAACAGCACGCCCTGCGCCTCCGCCTCCTTCGCCCGGGCGACGATGGAGACGCCCTTGGGCATGGGGGTGGCCCTCACGCCGATGTCCACCGGGCTGCGGATGTAGGCCCGAGCCAGGTTCTCGAGAGGGTCGCCGCTCACGGGCACGTCCCCCATCCAGCGGTGGAGCATGGAGAGCTCGTCCCCCACGACGTAGCACCCGGCCTCCTCGATCAGCGAGAGGAGGTCGTGGGTCGGCTGCTCGCAGAACGGGCCCACCAGGATCACACGCACGGCGTCCCGCTTCGGACGCTGGCGCTCCTTGACCTCGCGGAGCGCGCGTTCGAGCACGGGCATCTGGACCTCCGGTGGCACCAGGTCTCCCAGGCGCTCCAGCAGGTTGAGCTCGGTCGCGGCGAGCTTCCAGGGTTCGCTCCTGCGTAGCGCCGCCAGGTCCGCCAGCAGCGCCCGCCGCCGGTTGTAGACCTGGAGACTGTCGGCCAGCGCGTCCTTGGAGAGGCGCTGCCCCGCGAGCCGCTCGAGCTTCTCCACGAGGCGCCCGTACTCGGCCACGAGGAACGGGACGGAGGAGGCCGACGTGAAGTTCTGCGGGAGATGGAGCATGTGGGTCACGGCGTTCGGACGCAGGCGGGAGAAGATGCCCTCCAGGTTGCGGCTCACGTCGCAGATGTAGGGGAACACGAACGCGCCGAAAGGGTCGAGCTTGCCCGTGATCGCAAGCTCCAGCGTGGACTTGCTGATCGAGCAGAGGAAGGAGCCCAGCGCCGCGTCCGCGTGGGTGATCTCGAGGTCCTCGCCCCCTCCGCGAAGGCTGACCGGCAGGAGACCGAGGGCGTGGGCGATCTCCTGGGGGGTGTAGACCGGGAAGAAGGCGGCGGCGTGCCCGCCTCCCGCGACCCAGGCCCGGGCGGTCGGGAAGGAAGAGTCCTGGATGAGCTCCATCGTGAGCTTGAGCGCCTGGGCGAGGTCGCGGGTCGCCCGGACCTCCTTGAGGTCCGAACTGAGGTTCATGGTCGGGACGGAGGGCTCCTCGTTCGGGGCGGCCACTCGGGCGCTTCCCCGGTTCTCGTGGATCTGGAGCAGCGTCAAGGTCAGTTCCTCACTCCCGCGGGACCGGACAGCCGCAGGGCCCTCTGGTGTCCGAGCAGGGCTGCCCCGATGGCGGCGGCGTAGTGGCCTTCCGACTGCGCGTTGACCCCCATGTGCACCGTGTCCCCGACGGCCCGGACCATCGCCTCGCTGTGCACCAGGCCCCCGACCAGGGTGATCTCGGACTCGATCCCCACGTAGCGCATGAGCGAGTAAGCGCGCTGGGCGAGGGAGAGGTACACCCCCATCAGGATGTCCGGGAGCGGGACCTCCTCGGCGACGTTGTTGATGATCTCGGTCTCGGCGAGGACCGCGCACACGCTCGAGATGAGCTTCGGCTTCTGAGCGGAGAGCGCCCGCGCCGACATGTCCTCCATCGGGACCTGGAGGTACTTCGAGCAGCGTTCGACGAAGCGCCCGGCCCCTGCCGCGCACTTCTCGTTCATCTTGAACTTCAGGACCTTCCCCGTCGGGGAGATGCGGATCGCCCGGGAGGACTGGGCCCCGATGTCCAGGACATGGCGCGTGCCCGGACGCAGGAAGCTCGCACCCTTCGCGGAAGAGGTGATGTCGCTCACCTGGAGCTGCCGGTTCGGGAACATGTAACGACCGAACCCCGTGGTGCAGAGGTACGCGAGGTCCCCGGGAACGAGGTTCTCCGCCTCCGCGAGGTCCTCCAGCACCTGCTGGCCCGCCGACGAGGGGTTCCCCCGGGTCGGGCGCGAGGCCGTGTTGAGGATCTTCCGTCCGTCCTCGATCAGGGCGCCCTTCACGACGCCCGAGCCGAGGTCCAGCCCGCAGGTGATCACGATGCCGTCCCCCCTCGCAGCCGGTCCGCCCCCGCCAGGGCAGCTCCGATGGCGCCCATGTACTGGGAGAGCGGACTGACGTTGATGGGCATGCGCAAGCGTCCGGAAAGGGCGCGGACCATCCCCTCGTTCCGGGAGACCCCGCCCGTGAAGGTCACCTCCGGCTCGATCCCCACGCGCTGCAGGAGCGACAGGCTGCGGTTCGCGATGCTCGCGTGGAGTCCCGCGAGGATGTCCTTCGGGTCCTTTCCTCGCGATACGTGGGAGGTCACCTCGCTTTCCGCGAAGACGGTGCAGGTGCTCGTGACCTTGACGGGGTGGCGCGCCTCCAGCGAGAGGGGCCCGATCTCGGCCACATCGTAGCCGAGGGCCCCGGCGCAGACGTCCAGGAAGCGACCGGTGCCGGCCGCGCACTTGTCGTTCATCGCGAAGTCGGCGACCTCGCCGCGCTCGTTCACGCGGATGGCCTTCGTGTCCTGGCCACCGATGTCGATGACCAACCGTGTCCTGGGGAAGAGGAAGTGCGCCCCTCGGGCATGGCAGGAGATCTCGGTCACGGTGAGCTGACCGAACGCGATCTTGTACCGGCCGTATCCGGTCCCGGTCACGAACGCGACCTCCGACCGGTCCAACCGGGCGTCGACCAGCGCGAGACGCAGCGCCTCTTCCGCATCGCGCACGATGTTGACCCCTACCGGATTGAGCGACTTGCCAAGAAGCTCGCCGTCCCGGAGGATCACGCACTTGGCGGTCGTCGATCCGACGTCGATGCCTGCGGCGGCCTTCATGATACCCGCACCCCCGAGACCGCTGCTGCCCCCGCGGCGGCGGTGCTCTTCCGCTGCTCGAGCGATTCGAAGAAAGCGTCCATTCGGTTCTTGATCTGGGCCGGCGCGAAGTACCGTGGGTCCTCGTGGTCCGACTCGAGGTAGAGCGTCGGGGTGCCCGTCTCGTGGATGAGCCAGTCCCTCAGGTCTCCCTGCCCCGCGGTGAACGACCGGCAGGACTTGATGCCGTGGATAAGGACCGCGTCCGCTTGGAAGTCGTGGACGTACTTCTTGATGAGCTCGCGCCGAAGCGGCCAGCTCTGGTTGACGTAGGCCCCGAGGCTGTACTCTGCGATGCTCTCGAGCGGGCGGGCGGGGTCGTGGACGAAGCCCAGGTCGAAGAGGCCCCCGACCTTCGGGTAGGTCGCCGCCACGCTGACCGCGCCCCACTTTCTGAAGAAGTCCCAGAAGGTGCGGTAGTTCGTGTAGGGGGGCACCCCCTCGACCACGAGCCTGACCTTCTCCTCGGGGACCGGGTAGTTCCCCTCTTTCAGGCGGACCTTGACCTCCTGGTTGACGGTCTCGTAGAACCGCACCGCCTCCTCGGTCCCGCGAAGGACGTTGATCGGGAACATGTAGAACACCGCCTCAAAGTACGCTTCGATCGGGGACGGGACGTTCCGACCGGCGTCGAGGTACTGGACCCAGAGCTCCTCCGCTCGGCGGCTCCGCTCGAGCACGCGCTTGAGCTCGGCCATGTCGAAGGAGCGGCCGGTCTGCTTCTCGAGAAGGTGGATGAAGTCCCAGAGCTGGGCCACCATGTACTCGACGTCCTCCTTGAGCGGCTTCTCGGTCCGCTGGTAGGGAACGTCGAAATTGAACAACGGCGCGCCGAGGGTCTCCGCGAGCGCCTCCCACCACTTGATGTAAACGTAGCACCCGGAGAAGCTGCAGACGAGCAGGTCCGGCTTAGGGATGTGGCCGAAGGGCGTGTCGCCTCCCAGGGACTGGAGCCCTAGGTCATTCTTGACGTAGCCGCAGACGTCGAGCCCGTATCCCTGGGCCTCCGCCTGAAGGATGTTGTCGAGCGACTTGTGCTTGATCGCGCAGTTCAGGGCGACGATCTCGGGGAAGACCACCTCGTATCCGAACGAACGGACGATCTCGGTGAGGTTCCCGCCCACCAGCATGTACGCGACAGGACGCTTCGCCTTCTCGGCCTCGGCGAGCTGGAGGTAGTACCGCTCCACCATCTGCCGCTGCTCTTCGCGCGCGTCGCGAAGGAAGCCCGACGACGCTGGCCCGGCCTTGTCACCCGAAGGCTGGGTCGGGGGGATCGGGTGAGGCGTGACCGAGGAGGGACCGCTCAAGATCTCCACTCCTGTGCCTAGGCCTTGGCGGGGCCGCCGGCCGTTGCGAGCGGAGCCCCGCAGAAGCCACAGAACTTGGTCGCTTCGGGCAGCTGCGTAGCCCCGCAGCCGGAACAGGAACGCGTGGGGGGTCCGTGGAAGTAGTCCGCACCGTCCCCCGTGGCCCGACGCCGACGAAGTTCGGCCACGTTGACCGGGCGCTTCTGGACGAAGGCCCCCATCCCCTCGTGGACCTCCAGGGAGTTGAAGTGGAGGGCGAGCCACTCGCGGACCCCGGGGTACGTCTGGTGCCACGCGAGCTCCTTCCAGAAGTTCGTCTGGGCCTTCGTGAAGCGGAGGCACTCGGGGAACTTCTCGAGCAGCTGACGGGCCAGCAGGTCGACCGCTTCGTCTAGCGGCCGAAGGTCGATCGAGAAACCGTCCTTCCCGGCGAGCGCTGCGTCGCGCTCGGCGGGGGTCGGGTCCTCCAGGAGACGGTCGCCCTGGCGCACCGACGGGACCGTCTGGGAGACCAGCCCCCAGTCCTCCGCCTTGTGCGCAGAGATCCGCTCGTTCAGGAAGAGCATCCTCCGGGCCCGGCGGTCACCGACCACCAGGGGCAGCCACTGGGTTGCGCCGCCCGCAGCGACCGAGCCGACGCCCACTCCCACCTGTCCGATGTAGATGTGCGACGCGGCCACGGACATGTCGCAGGCCAGGTGAAGCTCGTTCCCTCCCCCCACCGTCATCCCGTTCAGGCGCGCGATGGTCGGCTTCCCGCAGGTGAGGAGGGACTCTACCACCCGCGCGAAGTGGGCCATGTACTTCCAGTAGTCGTGGGGCCGCCGGGTGTACCGCTCGTTGTACTCCTTGACATCCCCACCCGTGCAGAACGCTCGCTCGCCGGACCCCGTCAGCACGACGACCCCGATGGCGTCGTCGAACGCCGCGTTCTCGACCGCCCAGGAGATCTCCTGGAGCGTCTCGGTGGTGTAGGCGTTGTAGGCGTACGGCCGGTTAAGCGCGATGCGGGCGACCCCGTTCGACTTGGTGTACAGGACATCGTGGAGCACCCGGTCCGGAGCGGGACCCGCGGAGGCGGGGCCCGAGGCCGGGGGAGGGTTGGTCGGTTTGGTCCGGGGAACCGTATTCGTCGCCATAGCGGTCACGCCTTGATCACCCACACTCCCGGAGCCTCAGGAGCCCCTCCTGAATCCCGATTCGACCGCACAGGTTAGGTCTGACCGGCGCCCTGCCCACGCCCGACCGGCCGTCGACCGACCCGGGTTGACCCCCCAGATCGTCCAAGTGCGGCCGCCTGGCCGGGCGCGGGGTGACCGGGCCTCAGGCCACGCTCAGCGGGACCCCGGTCGACAAGAGGTGCGGGTTCTGCCCGTAGCGCTCCCGGTAGCTCTGCTCGATCTCGAGACAGGCCTGCGCGACCTCCATCATCTCCCTCCGGGAGAGGAGTTCCTGGGCCAGGGGGAAGAGCACGAAATCCTCCTTCACGATGTGCTCGGAGAGGAGCGCCTCGATCGCGTTCAGGGTGCGAGAGATCTTCCCGCACGCCTTCTCGTCACCAATGTCCTGCAGAAGGGCCTCGCCGCTCTTCTCGAGAGTGACGTGGAGCTCCCGGACCACCTCGTGCTCCGTGAGCACCGCGCTCACCTCTCCCTCTTGCTCGGGGAGATGGTGGACCAGCAGGGGGAACAGCACGCGCTCTTCCTTCGCGTCATGGAGCCCGTCCACGTCCCGTCCGAGGAAGTCGGCGAAGGAGAGCACGTTCCGAGCGAGCTCGGCGCTACGGCTCGGGCTGCGCAGACCTTGCCGCCAGAGCTGACGGGCGGACTCGACCCTGGACAAGAACACCTGGTGCTCGTCCATCAATTTGCGGATAGGGTCGTACGCGAGCTCCATGACTTTGCTCCCGTTCATCGGGAGGCGTGGCATACGGAGTTCGCCAGACCGGTGCGGCCTTTCGGACCACTTGGCACAAGGAGGGGTCTCCGGCGCCGCTCGAACCGCGCCCGTCGGAGCGCGAGGCCCGGCCCCAGTTCGTCGGAGGGTCAAGCGAGCGGTCACTTCTCAGGGTCCGACGGAGGCATCGCTCCTCCAAACCCCGCGAGCGCCGCGTGCGAGGGTGGGATCTCCTCGGGGGGGCGGTACTCGGAAAGCGGGTGTCCACCGATGTGCACGACCTTCTCGGCCACACGCGCACAGTACCCGCACGAAGCGCAGGAGATGTGCTCGCAGTCGGTCTCGGCGATCCGTCGCATGAACCCGGGAGGGAAGCTCTGGTTGTCGATCCTCACGTCCTGGAGCGGGCGGAAGGCGCGCTGGAGCGCGGAGATCGGCTCGCCCGCAGCTTTCGGGGAATGGCCGATCGCGGAGAGCGCCTGGCTCGGCGCCTTGACCTGGACGAAGCTGAGGATGTCGAGAAGGTTGCCCTCGTACTTCCGCTCCGTGTAGGCGCGCGCGACCTTCTCGAGCCAGTCGGTGCTGCGGTTGCGCCCCGAGATCTTGAACCGCTCGACCCCGGCCTCTTCGTAGACCGCGAGGTCCTCCGGGCGGACCCAGATGGACGAGACCAGCTTCGTGGGGTCCCGTACGACCTCGAGGCCGCACTGGAGGATGGGGTGCTCGAACCAGAGCTGTTCGCCCCCTTCCTGAGAGCAGAGCGAGCTCGTGTTCAGGTGGTGTCCCCGGTAGGGGCAGTCGCGGATGCAGGTCTGGTTCACCAGGACCTCCACGGGCACCTTGGCCCTGGCCAGGCCCTTGATCAAGCGGAAGTCCCGGTTGCCTTCCTCGAGGATCACGTGCTCCGCGCCCAAGCGCCGGAAGTACATCGCCTGGTTCACCGTCCGAAGTCGTGCGAACGTGGAGACCGAGACCGGGACGTTCGGATGGGACGAGCGAATGACCTCCAGCAGGAGGGGCAGGGCCACGACGAACCCGTCGACCCCCAGGTCGATCAGGTGGTCCACCTCCTCGCGGAATCGCGGGAGGAAGTCCGGGGCGTACTCCTTGAGACCGAGATCGTTCGAGTTGAGCGTCGCGAAGAACTTCCGGTCGGTGCGGTGGATGACCTCGAGATGCTCGGCGAAGCGCTCCTCGCTGATGTGGGGGAGGATGTAGGGGGGACGACCTCCGCCCGTGAGCGAGACCGGGAACCCCCCGAAGAAGGTCGTCACAGGGAGGTCGCGGACCCGTTCTACGAGGTGGTCGTCGAAGTTCGTCGCGAGAACGAGCTCCATGCGGCGTCGAGCGGACGTGTCTCCTAACAAAATGGCCTCACCGGTGAGGTGCGAGAGGCTTGTCCTCAGAGGGGTCAGTGCCCTGTGCGCGCCTCAGAGCTCGAGGATGAGCAGGGGGCGTCCCTAGAGGAGCGCCGGCTTCGCATCGAGAAGGCGGATCGCCTCCTGGTCGGGGCGATCGCCCTCCGTCTCCAGGAGGTGGCCGAGGTCCAGCGCTGGAAGCGGGAGCATCGTGTGCCCGGGGAGGACCGGGCCCAGGAGCGTCAGGTCCTCCGACGGGCGCGCTACTGGGCGCTCGCGAACGGGATCGCACCGGAGATCGTCGAGCAGGTGCTGCTCCTGCTCGTGCGGGAGGGCAAGCGCTTGCACATGGAGCGCCCGACCCTAGGAGAGGAGGAACGCCTTCGACTCCGAGTACGCCCGGCGCGCGCCGGGAGCACCGCGGTCCGGGGTCGGGAGAGCCGTGCCTGAAGGGGAGGACACCAAGCCCATGGCGCTCTCCAGGTCGAAACGACCAGCCCGTGCCTCACCTGTCAGGTCAATCCGGCTCCACCCAGGCATGATTAGCTCCCATACGGGTGCGGAGGCCGAGGCCCCCATGCCGATGCACCCCACCCTGTCGCTCCCCCGAGCGGTCCCGATCCAATCCCGCCCGAAACGGAGCCGACGTGTCACCTCGAGGCCGGACACCAACAGTTCCTTCGTCGAGGTCCGACTACGTTCACCCCCCTCGACCCACTGGATGGGACAGATCGTGGAGAAGTTTGGGGGCCGGGCTCGGGTGCTTCTGTGCCGGCCTACGGGGCCTGGCGAAGGGAAGATGCTCCGGGTCGTCGAGGTCTCCGCGCCCCCGGAGAAGATGGAGGCCATCGTGCGCTTTGCCCGACGCTCGGCCTCAAAGGGCACGATGACCATCGATGCCCGGGCGGCCCACCGCATCATGCTCTGGGTGGTGGAGCCAACTCCTCCGGCCTGCGCGGCGGTCTTCCACGCAGGCGCGGTCTGCGCCTCCTGCCCGCTCTTCCCTCGAGCGGACGTCCCGCCGGAGGATGGGCAGGACTGGAGCCTCCTGCTCCCCAGGATGTCGCCCCGCGCCAAGGCGCTCCTCAAGGTGTTCGGCCCCCACGATGGGGCCTCTGCGCTCCTCCGCGTGGGAGGGATCGCCCCCGAGGCCGAGATGACCTCGAGGCAGGAACGCGCGGTCGAGACCGCTTTCCGGATGGGGTACTTTGACCACCCGCGCCGCGCGGGTCTTCGTGAAGTGGCCGGAGCTTTGGGCGTCAGCCGGTCCACCACGCTCGAGCTGCTCCGTCGAGGGCTGACGAAGGTCCTCGCTCGACGCGAGGCTCAGGGCGTCCCCGGGTTCGCGGGCGACTGAACTTCGGGTCAGGCCGTCGAACAGGTGAAGGGCCTCACGGCCCCACGCATCTCCCAAGGCGTTCCGACCGATCCGTCAGGGGGCCTTCTCGCGCCCCCGGTGACCCGGCAGTTCTGTAGCTCGCGGTCATGCCGGGAGGGAGCCCCGCGACCGGGGGAGGTCCGCGGTGAGGCAGCTCCCAGCCTGATCGAGAGGCGGGCGCGGCTCCGGCCACAAACCTGTCGTGTAACGCCGAGCGTGAACTATCGTGCACGGGCGCCTTGAATCTGGGCCGACCGCTCTCAGCCAGGGGAGAGAAGGTGTTCGCACAGTCCGCTCCGCTCTTCCAGGACCGGAGCGAGGTCGGAAGACGGCTGGCCTCCCGCCTGGGTCACTACGCGGGCTCGAACGCGATCGTGGTGGCGCTCCCCCGGGGAGGCGTCGTGGTGGGGTCGGAGATCGCCACCGCGCTCGACCTACCGTTGGAGGTCCTGGTCGTCCGGAAGATCGGGCACCCGTCCAACCCGGAGTTCGGGGTCGCCGCCGTGGTCGAAGGAGGGGCCCCGATGTGGGACCGGGAGGTCCTTCGAGCTCTGCGGGTCACCACGGCGGACCTCAAGCCACAGTTGATGGAGGAGGAGCGAGAGGTCGCCAGGCGGGCGCGGGTCTACCGAGAGGGGCGCGGGTTCCCGGAGGTCAAGGGGCGCATCGTGCTCCTGGTGGACGACGGGACGGCTACGGGGAACACCCTCCGTGCCGCGATCGCCGCGTTGCGGTTCCGCGGGGTCGGCCGGATCGCCGTGGCGGTCGGCGTGGCTCCCGCCGACGTCGCGAGGGAGCTCCGAAGGACGGTGGAGGAGTGGGTCTGTTTGGCCACCCCGGGGAGTTTCTCGGCCGTGGGCCAGTTCTACCGGCACTTCGACCCCGTGGACGACCGCGAGGTCCTGGAACTCCTGCGCCGTGCGAGGCATGCGAGCGTCGACCCCGTGATGAGGCAACCCTGAGCCTCCCCTCCCCTCCCCTCCCCTCCCCCGGGCCAAGCACCTCCCGGATACCGGGGGATCGCGATGGTCGGATATCCCCCCGATTCACTCGCGAGTACGCGGACCGGGGGCGGATCCTCGCAGCGGAGCTCTACCTCGAGGAGCGACCGCGCGGCCTCGGACGAGTCCGCTCGCCCCCACGCGAAAGGAGGACGATATCGGAGAAGCGGGGCCTCGCCCTAGAAGAACGAGGCCGACGCGTCGGCGGCCGTGCGCGGCCGCGTGTGGACCTCCACCGACGTGCCCTTGGTCTTCGCGGAGGGCCTGCGTCCGTGCACGTCCCGGTGCGCGAACTCTGGATGGCCCTCGACCACTTCCGACCACCCGACGTACCGGTCCATCCACGCGGTCCACCGCTCCCCTTCCGCCTGAGGCGCGTGGAGCGAGTGGACCGCGTACTTCGGGGGCTCGCGGCAGATGAAGAGGACCGATCGGCTTCGGACGGGCGGAAGCCCCGGGCCTTCCGGCTTCCGCGGGGTCTCCTCTCTCTCGAAGTGCTCGATGACCCCATCGGCCTCCAGTTCCAGTACCGCCGGGGGGTCCTTGGGGTCGGAGAAAGCTCCCATGGGGAGGCGGTGCCGCGCGTATCCGAGCTCGGTTTCGAACTCCGCTTGACGACCCTTCATGGAAGTGGCCCTCGCAGACTGAGGTACCTCCGTCGCATACATGGGCCATCGGTGGACCCGCCCTCACCCCGGGCCTCCCGGGCGGGACACGCGCGTGGTTGCCCGGGCGGCGACGCCCCCCGAGATTGCCGACCTTGCGGGGCGGCTAGACGAAGGCGGCGAGCACGTCGTGCCGGGTCAGGATCCCGACGAGCTTGCCCCCTGCCAGGACCGGCAAGCGGTTGATCCCGCGCTCCAGCATGATCCTCGCGGCCATGTCGAGCGGGGTCTCCGGTGAGGTGACCACCGGGTCCCGGCTCATGACCTCCGCGACGGTCGTGTGCTGGAGGGTCTCGGCGGCGAGGTCCCCCAGGCTCCCTCCGCTTCTGCGACCGGCGACCAGGACGTCCAGCAGCCGCGAGACGTTCCCCTGGCCGGTCACCTCGCCCATCGTCCGGGCGATGTCCTTCTCGCTCAGCACGCCGACGAGCACGTTGGCGCGGTCCACCACAGGAACACCGGAGATCTCGGCTTGACGGAGCACACGGACCGCGTCCCACAGCGTCGCGTCCGGGGGGACCACGACCACGCCTTCGGTCATGGCATGGGAGACGAGCACGCCCTGAGGCCGGGTAACCGCTTGCATGTCCACCCGCTCGACCCGCAGGGATGGACTATGCCTTTCGTGAATGCCGGTTGACCATGAGGATTAATCCCATGAACCCCCCCTCTGCACCATGGTCCCGATCCGACCCCAGAAGAAGATCTGGATGGACGGGAAGCTCGTGCCATGGGACCAGGCCAAGGTCCATGTTCTCACGCACGGTTTGCACTACGGCTTCGGGATCTTCGAGGGGATCCGGTGCCACGGGACCGACAAGGGCCCCGCCATCTTCCGGCTCGAAGAGCACCTCGACCGGTTCTTGAACAGCGCCAAGACGTACCGGATGCACCTGCCGTTCAGCAAGAAGGAACTGACCGAGGCGACGCTCGACCTGATCCGGTCGAACGGCGTCACGGACGCCTACATCCGCCCCATCGCCTTCTCGGGCTACGGGGAGATGGGGCTGGACCCGACCCGGAGCCCGGTCCAGGTCGCGATCGCCCTCTGGGAGTGGGGGGCGTACCTTGGACAGGAGGGCGTGGAGAAGGGGGTGCGGGCGACCGTGTCGAGCTGGGTGCGCAACGACGCCCGGAGCCTTCCGCCGCAGGCGAAATGCACCGCGAACTACGCCAACTCCGCCCTGGCCAAGATGGAGGCGCTCGCCGGGGGATACGACGAGGCGATACTCCTCAACTCTGTCGGAATGGTGGCCGAAGGGCCCGGCGAGAACGTCTTCCGGGTGCGGGACAAGATCCTGAGCACGCCTCCGGCGAGCTCGGGCATCCTTCGCGGGATCACGCGCGACACGGTCATCCAGCTGGCCAAGGAGCGGGGGATCGAGTTCCAGCGCACCGACTTCACCCGAGAGGAGCTCTTCACCGCCGACGAGCTCTTCTACACGGGAACGGCGGCGGGGATCACCCCGATCCGTGAGGTCGACCGACGTGCGGTCGGCGATGGGCATTACCCGGTCACGCGGGAGATCCAGCGGCTCTATGACGAGGTGATCCACGGCCGGTCGCCAAAGCACCTTTCGTGGCTCACGTTCGTGAGCTGAACCGGCGGTCCAGCCGCCTCCCCAGGGCTCCCCCCGGAACCTGCGCGGGCCCAGGGGTGAACACGGCTTGACCGCTCGCTTATCGTGCCGTTCTCACCACAGAGGACCGAGGCAAGAACATGCTCAGTGGCACTCCGGTGATCCTCCTGCGGGAGGGGACGACACGAGAGACCGGGAAGGACGCGCAACATGCGAACATCGACGCGGCCAAGGCGGTGGCCGGCATGCTCCGCACCACCCTGGGCCCGCGGGGCATGGACAAGATGCTGGTCCAAGCCTCGGGAGACGTGATCATCACCAACGACGGCGCCACGATCCTGCGGTCGATGGAGGTCGAGCATCCCGCCGGGAAGATGCTGGTCGAAGTGGCCAAGGCCCAGGAGGAGTCCTGCGGGGACGGGACGAAGACCTCGGTCATCCTTGCCGGGGGGCTGTTGAAGGCGGCCGAGGAGCTCCTCGACGAAGGCATCCACCCGACCATCATCTGCCAGGGGTTCCGGCTCGCCGCCGAGCGCGCAGCGACCGTGCTAGAAGGCCTCCAGCGCAAGGTCTCCCGGGAGGACACCCCGGCCCTCCGCCTCGTCGCCATGACCTCGATGATGTCGAAGGGGGTCGCCGTGGACCGCGCGTTCCTGGCCGACCTCACCGTCCGGGCGGTACGGGAGGTCGCGGAGCCCTCGGGTGAAGGGTTGCGCTGCGACCGCAAGAACATCCAGCTCGTGAAGATGCAAGGAGGGGCCCTTACGGACACGGAGTTCGTTGAAGGGCTCATCCTCGACAAGGAGATCGTGAACGCGGCGATGCCCCGGCACGTAGAGGGGGCCCGGATCGCGCTCCTCGAGTCGGCGCTCGAGGTCCGGAAGGGAGAGATCTCACGCGAGGTCCATATCTCCGCCCCCGCCGAGATCGAGGCGTTCCTGGCCGAGGAGGACCGGATGGTCCAGTCGATGGTCGCCTCCGTGGTCACTTCCGGAGCGAACGTGGTGGTCTGCGAGAAGGGGATCGACGACGTCGCCCAGTCCCACCTCGCCCGTGCGAAGGTGCTCGCGGTGGGCCACGTGAAGCGCTCGGACATGGAGCTGCTCTCCCGGGCCACCGGAGCGGACCTCCTCGCCCAGTGGTCGGAGCTCGATCCGGGCTCCCTCGGCCACGCCGAGCGCGTGGAGGAGCGGAAGATCGGAGAGCACCGCCTGACCTTCGTCCTGGGATGCAAGAACGCGAAGGCGGTGAGCCTCCTCCTACGGGGAGGCACCGAGCACGTGGTCGACGAGGCGGAGCGCTCTCTGGTCGACGCGATCTCGACCGTGGGCCTGTCGCTCGAGGACGGAGCGGTCGTCACGGGCGCGGGCGCCGCCGCGGTGGAGATGGCGGCCGACCTCCGGGAGTACGCCACCACCGTCAGCGGGCGTGAGCAGATGGCCGTCAAGGTCTTCGCCGATGTGCTGGAGACGATCCCGATGACCTTGGCCGAGAACGCCGGGATGGACAAGGTCGGGACCCTCATCGAGCTCCGCCGACGCCACAAGCTGGGCGAGAAGTCGACGGGCGTTGACGTGATCGGGGCGAAGGTCGCCGACATGTCGGCGGTCGCCATCGAGCCCCCCCGGGTCGGGCGCCAGGCGATCCAGAGCGCGACGGAGGCCGCCGTGATGATCCTGCGGATCGACGACACGATCGCGGCCAAGGGCGGACACGGCGCCGGGGCCGGGGGTCTCCCATCTCCGACCGGCGACGGCCGACGAGGGATGTAGGAGCCCGAGGCCCCCACCTCGTTCCGCGCGTGCCAGGCTCCGGAGGACGAGGGCTCGGGCCTTATCTTGGATGCGCTTTAGGAGGGGTCGGTGCCGCTACCGAGCGCAGGGCCCCCCTGGGTCCTGGACCGGAAGGACCTCGGGCTCCTTCTCGCGTCGCTCCGCTCTTCCGGCTACCGGGTGATCGGGCCCCGCGTCCGTGACGGAGCGATCCTCTACGATGAGGTCAAGGAGGAGGGCGAGCTCCCGATCGGCTGGCGGGACCGACAAGAGGCCGGCACCTACCGGCTCCAGCGTTCGGAGGACCTCCGCGTCTTCGATTTCCATCTTGGACCTCAGGGCTGGAAGCCGTACCTGTTCCCCCCGCACCATCTGCTGTGGACCGCGCGGAAGGACGGAGGGACCTTCCGGGTCGAGTCAGGGGCCACCACCGACGGCGGCCCGCTCGCGTTCCTCGGGGTCCGTGCCTGCGAGCTGGCGGCCCTGCGCGTCAGCGAACGGGTCTTCGAAGGGGGGGTGCCCGACCCGACATTTCGGGACCGCCGAGCCACGCTCCTGATCGTCGCAGTGGAGTGCTCCAGTTCCGCCCCCACCTGCTTCTGCCCGTCCATGCGCACCGGACCGGAGGTGACGCAAGGTTTCGACATCGTCCTGCGAGAGCTGTTCTCCCCCTGGGGCCACCGGTTCCTCATCGAGGCCGGAACGGACCGGGGCAGGGAGCTCCTCCAGCCGCTCCCGCTTCGCGCGGCAGCGGAGGAGGACCTCGCGGACCTGGAAGCCCAGCGGCACCGGGTCAGGGAGGGGATCCACCGGGCCCTGCCCGTGGAGGAGGCCCGAGGCGTGATCCTGGCGAACCTCGAGCATCCACGGTGGGAGGAGGTGGGCCGGCGTTGCCTGGCCTGTGCCAACTGCACCATGGTCTGCCCGACCTGCTTCTGCTCCACCACGGAGGAGGTGCCGTCCCTTTCGGGGGAGGAGACCCAGCGGTATCGCCGGTGGGACTCCTGCTTCGGACTGGGCTTCACCCAGCTCCACGCGAGCTCGGTCCGGTCCTCCATTCCTTCGCGGTACCGTCAGTGGATGAGCCACAAGCTTGCCACGTGGTGGGACCAGTTCGGGAGCTCCGGTTGCGTCGGTTGCGGACGTTGCATCACCTGGTGTCCCGTGGGCATCGACCTTACGGAGGAGTTCGCCGCCCTCCGGACGAAGGCCGCTTCGACCGGCTCCAGAGCCGGGGGGGTCCCGGCATGAGGTCCCCGAAACCCGACCTGCGCGGGGAGCTCCGGGAGCATCCCTTCCTGCGCGGCATGGACCCGGGGTTCCTCCAAGCGATCGAAGGGGCCACCCAGGAGCGCAGCTTCGGGACGGGCGACCCTCTGATCCGCGAGGGGGAAGCCGCGAAGGAGATGCTCCTCGTCCAGCAGGGAAAGATCGGTCTCGAGCTGGTGGCGCCGGACCGACCGCGCCTCTCCCTCCTGACGGTGGGACCGGGGGAGATCGTCGGCTGGTCGTGGTTGATCCCGCCTCACATCTGGCTCTCGGACGGGCGCGCGCTGAAACCGACCCGCGTCCTCGCGATCGATGGCGCGTCCTTGCGCGCGGTGCTGGAGGACCGCCCGAAGGACGCGTACCAGTTCATGTTGCGGCTCGTGCCGGTCATCTCCCGCCGGCTGCAGATCGCCAGGATCCAGGTGATGGACATCCATGGGGTCTGAGACCGCGGCTCCCCCTGGCTCCCACGAAGGGGGCGCCTCGCCTTGGGCGCCGGCCCCGTACCGGGTCGTGGAACGGGCCCAGGAGACCGCGGACACCGCCACGCTCGCGCTCGAGCCGGTCGAGCCCGCCCCTCCCCCGGGCTTCGTGCCGGGTCAGTTCCACATGCTCTACGCCCCCGACATCGGGGAGGCGGCCATCTCCATCTCCGGCGCCCCGAGCGACCCGCGGCGCAGGGTCCACACCATCCGCTCGGCCGGTCGCGTCACGGACGCGCTGACCCGGGCGCGCGTGGGGGACGTGGTGGGCCTGCGCGGTCCCTACGGCCGGGGATGGCCCCTTCGTGAGGCTGAGGGGAAGGACCTCCTGCTCGTCGTGGGGGGGCTGGGGCTCCCTCCGCTGCGGCCCGTCCTCTACGAGGTGCTCGCCCATCGCGACCGTTTCCGCCGGGTCGAGATCGCCTACGGCGCACGGACCCCGAAGGACCTGGTGTACTACGACGAGATCCAGGCCTGGAGGGCTCGAAAGGACCTGCGCTTCCAGGTGACCGTCGACCGGGCAGGGGTCGACTGGTACGGGGATGTGGGGATCGTGAGCCAAAGGATCCCGGACATGCGGTTCGACCCAAGCTCCGCGGTCGCCTTCCTCTGCGGTCCGGAGATCATGATGCGCGGCTCCGCGCAGGCCCTCGTGGACCGGGGGATGTCGAGGTCCAGCGTCTACGTCTCCATGGAGCGAAACATGAAGTGCGGCTTTGGCCAGTGCGGCCACTGCCAGTTCGGTCCCTACCTCCTCTGCCGGGATGGGCCGGTCCTTCCCTATTCGTCGGTGGAGCGCTACTTCGCGCTCCGGGAGCTCTGATGTCGCCCCCCCGCGCTCCGCCCAGGCTCGCCGTCTTCAAGCTCGCGTCGTGCGACGGCTGTCAGCTCACGCTGCTCGATTGCGAGAACGAGCTGCTCGAAGTGACCCGACACCTGGAGATCGCCGACTTTCGAGAAGCCTCGAGCGCCGTGATCGAGGGCCCCTACGACGTGGCCCTGGTGGAAGGGTCGGTCACCACCGAGGAAGACCGGCGGCGGATCCAGGAGATACGAGCCTCCTCCAGCAACCTGGTCACGATCGGGGCCTGCGCCACCGCGGGGGGCATCCAGGCGCTCCGCAACTTTGCGGACGTGGAGGAGTTCCGCAGGAACATCTACCCGAGCCCGGAGTACATTCGGGTGCTGGCCACCTCGACCCCCGTCCGGGACCACGTGCCCGTTGACGTCGAGCTCCGGGGCTGCCCGATCTCCAAGCACCAGCTGCTGGAGCTGATCTCCGCCCTTCTGACCCACCGGGCCCCGGACCTTCCCCACGACAGCGTGTGCGTCGAGTGCAAGCGCCGCGGGAACGTCTGTGTGCTCGTCGCGCGAGGGACCCCGTGCCTGGGCCCGGTGACCCAAGCGGGCTGCGGCGCGGTGTGCCCCGCGTTCGACCGGGGCTGCTACGGTTGCTTCGGTCCCCAGGGGACCCCGAACGCGCCCTCGATGACCCACCGACTCCACGAACTGGGGATGTCGCGCGCGGAGGTCTCGAGGGTCTTCCGGACGTTCAACGCGGCGTCGCCGGAGTTCCGGCGTGCGAGCGAGGGCGAAGAGCGGGAGGGGGAAAGCGCGTGACGGAACGTACGGTCACGGTCAACTACATCGCCCGCGTGGAAGGGGAGGGAGCGCTTCGGGTCCGCATCGAGCGGCAAGCGGTCAAGGAGGTCGAGCTCCGCATCTTCGAACCCCCCCGGTTCTTCGAGGCGTTCCTGCGCGGTCGCTCCTACCTCGAGGCCCCGGACATCACCTCCCGGATCTGCGGGATCTGCCCGGTCGCGTACCAGATGAGCGCGAGCCACGCGCTCGAGAGCCTCGCGGGGATCGAGGTCCGAGGACCGCTCCGCAACCTGCGGCGCCTCCTTTACGCCGGGGAGTGGATCGAGAGCCACGCGCTGCACATCTTCCTGCTCCATCTTCCGGACTTCCTGGGCTTCCCGGACGCCGTCCACATGGCCGAGAAACATCCGGAGGTCGTGAAACAGGGACTCGAGCTCAAGCGGGTCGGCAACCAGGTGATGGAGGTCCTCGGGGGAAGGGCGATCCATCCGATCAACCCCCGGATCGGGGGGTTCTACCGCTGCCCGAACCGGGAAGAGGTCCAGGGGCTGGAGGCGCCGTTGGAGCGGGCGCTCGCCCTGGCGGAAGCGACCGCACGTTTCGTCGCGACGCTGCCCTTCCCGAACGTCGAGGAGGACTACGACTTCGTCTCGCTCCGGCACCCGGAGGAGTACCCGATGAACGAGGGAAGGATCGTCTCCAGCTCGGGCCTGGACGTGCCTTTCGAGCGTTTCGAGGAGGAGTTCCACGAGCAGCAGGTCCCCTGGTCGAACGCCCTCCAGTCGCGGACGAAGGAGGGGCGGACCTACCTGGTGGGACCTCTCGCACGGTTCGCGCTCAACCGGGACCGCCTGACCCCGAAGGCCGCCGCCCTGGCGCGGGAGCTACAGGTCCCCGAGCCGGTGCGGAACCCCTTCCAGGCCATCCTCGTACGGTCGCTGGAGGTGGTGGTCGCGGTCGAGGAAGCGCTCCGCGTCGTTCGGAGCTACCACGAACCTCCCGAGCCGTTCCTCTCACCCCAAGCCCCCTTCCGCGGGGGCGTCGGCCGATGGGCCACGGAGGCCCCGCGCGGACTCCTCTACCACCGGTATGAGGTGGGAGCGGACGGGATCATTCGCGAGGCGAAGATCGTCCCTCCGACGGCCCAGAACCAGGCCCGGATCGAGCAGGACGTCCGGCACCTCGTCGAGCGCTCGACCGGCCTGGGCGATGCGGAGCTTCAGGACGCGTGCGAGCGCTCGATCCGCAATCATGACCCGTGCATCTCCTGCGCGACGCACTTCCTTCAGCTCGACCTCCAAAGGGACTGAGGGGGGACCGTCCTTGACCGAGCGTGCCCGAACCCTCCCTACCGTGCGTCCGGTCGTCATCGGAGTGGGCAATCCCTACCGCTCGGACGACGGAGTGGGCATCGAGGTGCTCCAGAGGCTCCGGACCTCCGGAGGGGACGCGGCGCGGTGGGAAACGTGCACGGGCGAACCCACCGAGCTCCTGCACCTGTGGGACGGCGCTCCCCTTGCCCTGGTGGTCGATGCCGTGCGCTCGAAGGCACGGCCGGGGACGATCCACCGACTGGTCGTCGGGACCGATCCGGTCCCCCCCGGCAGCGGCATGGTGTCGTCCCATGGGGTCTCGCTTCCCGATCTGATCGGACTTGGCCGTGCGCTGGGCCAGATCCCGCATCGCTTGGTCCTCTACGGCATCGAAGCGGTCAGCTTCGAGAACGGACGCGCGCTGTCCCCCGAGGTGGAAGAGCAGGTCCCGGAGCTCGTCTCCAGGGTCTTGTCCGAGGTGCGGGCGTTCCTCCCGGGGTCCTCCGAGGCGCCCGAAGAGGAGGGGGCCGCCCATGCATGAGAAGGTCCTCTTCCGGGACCTTCGCGAAAAGCTCGTCGAGGTCGCCGGGGGGCACCCGAACTCCCGCATCGTGCGTGTGCGGGTCTGGGTCGGGCCCTTGTCGCATGTCGACCCGACGACCCTGCAGCGAGCCTGGGCCGAGATCGTCCAGGGAACGGCCGCCGAGGGCGCGTCGCTCGTCACCCAGGGCTCCACCGACCTCGAAGGGACCCACGCGGACCGGGTCATCCTCTCCAGCGTCGACCTCGCGCCCGACGAGGACCCCCCGGTGTCGGTCGGCGGGGTGCACGACGGAGGACGAACATGAACGTAGGAGGGCCCGAACGATGTGCTTGACCATTCCAGGCGAGGTGCGGCGTATCGATGGGCGGGAGGAGGCCTCTCGCACCGCGGAAGTGGACTTTGACGGGGTGATGCGCACCGTCCGGCTGGTGTACCTGCCGGAGACCCAGGTGGGCGACTTTGTCCTGGTGCACGCGGGATTCGCGACCCGGCAGGTCAGCCCGGCGGACGCTCGGGAAGCCTGGAGGCTCGCGAGGGCCATGCGGGGGGAGAGGCCGCTCGCCCCGGGACCGTCCAACCCTCCGCGGACCGCCGCGCTCCGTTGACCATTCTGGTCAACTCGATTTCACGAACCTTTGACACCCTGGCCGCGACCATCGACTCCCATGCGCGTCATGGCCGCACGTCCCCGGTCCCCGACGATGGCCACCATCTCACGAACGGACCCACCGCGTGTCCCACGACCGGGAGTGGGGTCCTCCAAGCTCCGGCGCACAGCCGCCGACGGCGACCTCGGGTTCGAGCTCTACCGGCAGCACACCCTCCTGGTCATCCTCGGGACCTGCCTGCGACGTTCATCCGAAGGGACCCCGGACCACCGGGGACCCGACCTGCGCCTCGTGGAGCGGGCGCTGGAGGTCCATCGGGACTACGTCGTCCGTGTCCACTATCCGGACGTCGAGCTTGTGAACGGGGCGCTCGAAGCGAAGGCGGATCCCCGGGTCGCCGCCGCGCTCGTGGAGTGCAAAGCGGAGCATGCTCGAGCCCAGGGCTTTCAGAGGAGGACGAACGAGCTCCTGCGGACCGCCGGGACCGCGACCGACGAGACCGACCGTGCCCTTGCCAAGGCGCTGAGGGACGAGGCGGACCGTATGGAGCAGCATCTGACGCGGGAAGAGGAGATGTTGAACGGTCGCCTCAACGACGCCCTGACCCCGGCCCAGCAGACCCGTTTGCTGAACCAGATCCGCCGGTTCGACGCTCCCCGCATCGCGGCGGAGATCGCGGTCCTGGTCTGGGCCTCCGAGCTGGGGCCCTCGGCGGACTGACACGATGACGGGGGACGGAAGCGCCAGCGCTCGCCGCTTCCTGGGGCCCGGCCTCCTGCTCGTGCTGCTCACGGCGGTCGTGAGCGGCGTGTCCACCTATCTCAACGCCTTCGCCGTCCAGGGGACCAGCTCTGACGCGTTCGTGACCGTCCGCAACGTCTCGGTGGCCATCATGATCGCCCCGTGGGCCCTGGCGGCCGGTCGGTCAGGGTTCTCGCGACTGTCGCGCTCCGACCTCCTCAAGCTCGTGACGATCGGGCTCGTCGGGGGCGCGGTCCCGTTCCTGCTCTTCTTCCATGGCCTGCAGATGGCGAGCCAGGCTCACGGCGGGCTCACCGCCTCCTTCCTCTACCGGACCCTATTCCTGATGGCAGGCGTCCTGGGGGTGCTCTGGCTCCGGGAGCGCTTCCGATGGTGGATGGCGCTGGGTGCAGGGCTGCTCCTGGGGGGCAACTACCTCCTGATGTCGCTCAGCTCCCCCGTCTGGTCGGACGGGAGCCTGTACGTGCTCGCGGCCACCGGCATGTGGGCGGTCGAGTACGCCTTGTCCAAGCGGATGCTGACGACCTTGAGCGCCGGCACCGTCGCGCTGGGACGGATGGGCTTCGGTGCGGTGTTCTTGGTCGGTTTCCTCGCCCTGAGCGGCCAGATGGCCCAGGTGGGGTCCTTCTCCGTCTCGCAATGGTCCTGGGTCGGGATCAGCGCGTTGATGCTCGCGCTTTTCGTCACGACCTGGTACTCGGGGCTCAAGCACGTCGACCTGAGCGTTGCGACCTCCGTGCTTGTCCTGGGCTTCCCCGTGACCTGGCTTCTGTCGGTCCTCCTCCAGTCGGCAAGACCCACGGAGATGGTCGCTCTCGGGGCCCTGGCGGTCGTCCTGGGAGTCGTCCTGATGGTCGGGCTCGCCCTCTGGCGCGAGATGGCGGGATGGCTCGCCCAGTCGCTCCGGAGAGGGACACGACCGCTAAGGAGAGAACGTGAGAGCTGAGATGAAGGACGGGACCGAGCTCGGATGCCGATTCAGCCTCCCCAGCAGTCAGCTGGGCTACTGCGGTCCACCCGGGGCTCCCGAGGCGCTCTATCGCGCGGCGGTCCGTCACGAGGCCCACGGGGAGGCGCGGGGGGCCCTGCGCGGGTTCGAAGCGCTCATGCCCTACCTGGAAGCGATCGCGGACCGAGCCGGCCTCGACCCCTTCGACCGGCGGGTCATGGAGGCGTACTGGATCGGGAACGATCTCCTGGACGGCTGGACCCCCGAGGACTTCTCTCGGGTCCTCGACGCGTTGGTGCTCCGCGGCCTCCCACGACCCGTCGCGGACGAGCTTCAGGACCGGCTGCCCCCGCATCCGCTCCCGCATCACATGTTCCACGTCGGCTTCGTGGGGGTCGGGCAGGTCACGGGCCACGTGGAGACGACCCTCGAGAACATCGAGTCGTGCCGACCCTCCTGGGGCACCGTGCTGTCCGTGGAAGAGGACCGAGCGGTCCTCCTCAGGACCAGCCTGGTCCACTCCAAGGGCCGTTTTGCCCTGGGAGCATCTCGACCCGCCCACGTCCGGACCGATCCCGGGCTTGCCCCCAAGATGGACGTGGGTTCTCGCTGGGCCATCCACTGGGGGCTCGCGGTCGCCCCTCTCACTCGAGAGGAGGAGGGGCGTCTCGCGCGGTACACCTCCCAGTCGCTTGAGCAGGCCAACGCTTCCGCTGCGCGGGTGCCTCTCAGCACCCCGGCCTGACCTTGGGCCCTCGACACCCCGGGGCTGGAGCGTGGGCTGGCCCCGTGCCTCGTCTCACGGAGACCCGTCAACCGCCCTTGACCAAGCGTTTAACCCCCGACCACGAGAAGTAGCGGCCATGACGACGGAGACCGGCAAGACGACCCCGGAGCCTCAGGACACGGCCGATCGCCGGGCGGCCTCGGGGGGGTCGGGAAGGCCGATCTCGGTGCGACGGCTCCGTAAGGAACTGGGCATCCAGAGCGCTCGTGAAGTTCGAAGGAGGTCCCGCTCCGAAGCGACCGCGCACCAGACCCTGGAGCCTGGGGGGGGAGAGCTGGAACGGCTGGTCGGTGAGCTGCAGACCGAGCTACGCCGAGAACGTGCCGAGATCCTGGAGCCGCTCCTTCACCGATTCTCCGAACTCGGTGAGGCGCTTCGTGCGGGCCAACGGGTGCCTCCCGAGGTCATGGACGACGGGCTCGCGCTCCTGGACCGGTACGTCCGACAGCTCTACGACGTTCACATCCGTCAGTTCGCGGAGGCCGGGCTCGACCGCCAGCACGAGGAGCTATGCTTCCTCCCCATGGCCCAGATCGAAGGCGAGCCGGAGCGTGCCGAGCGGAGGATCGCGACGGTGCGTGCCCTCCTCTCGAGCTACAGGGCGGGGCTGCACGGATCCGACCACCTCCTCGGGCTCGAACTGCGGAACGAGTCGATCGCGGAGCTCTCCTGGGAGGGGTACTCCGAGGACTACGCGAAGACCTGCATCCCGTCCCACCTGTCCCCCGAGGCGGTCGAGGACTGGAAGAAGGCGATGGAGGTCGCGAAACGAGAGTTCCTCAGCCTTCGTGCCGCCGTGCAGGGGTTCCTCACCAGCAGCCGCGCGTGGCTGCTGTCCTCGCCGCCCGAGGCGACCCCGCATGACTAGCGGGGACCCCATAGCTCGGGGGTCGCCGGTCGGGAAGATGACCGCGCGCTGGTGCGTTTCCGCTGGCCCGCCCGAGCCCTCCTTGGCCACCTTCATGGGCCTCCCAAGGAACGCGGCCACGGACCCAGGGGTTGGTCAGAGGGAAGCGTGCGGCCCTTGAAGGAGGAGTCACCACCGGGAGGCAGGGGGGTCCGTCCCATCGCGGACGTGGCCCGGGACCTCGGGCTCGATGCGGAGCAGGTCCTGCCCTACGGAGAGGGGCTGGCAAAGCTCCCCGTGGACCTCCTGTCCACGATCGAACGGAACTCCCCGCGACGGGGGAAGCTCGTGCTGGTCACTTCGATGACCCCGACCACCCACGGCGAGGGAAAGACCGTCACCTCGATCGGGCTGGCGATGGCGCTCCGCAAGCTTGGCTACCGGTCCACGGTGGCCCTCCGTCAACCCTCCTTGGGGCCCACGCTCGGTCTCAAAGGCGGGGGCGCGGGAGGCGGGCGCGCGACGGTGGAGCCGGCGGCGCTCCTCAACCTCGGCTTCCCGGGAGACACCTCGGCGGTCACGTCGGCGCACAACCTCCTCTCGGCCCTCATCGACAACCACCTCTACCATCGGGTCGCCCCGATCCCCGACCTTGGGCGGATCGAATGGCCTCGAACGCTCGACATGGACGACCGGGCCCTTCGGGAGGTGCGTGTCGGGGTCGGAGAGGGGAAGGGTCGCGGTCCCGCCCGGGCGGAGTCGTTCATCATCACCGCCGCCTCCGAGGTGATGGCGATCCTTGGCCTTGCGCAGGACCACGTCGACCTGAAGAAGAGGCTCGGAAGGATCTTCGTGGGTTGGACCGGGGACTCCCACCCCATCTACGCAGAGGACCTGGGGGCGGCCGGGGCCATGGCGGCCCTGCTTCGTGATGCGCTCCGTCCCAACCTGGTGCAGACGAGCGAAGGGACCCCCGCGTTCGTGCACACCGGCCCGTTCGCGAACCTGGGCCACGGCACCGCGAGCCTCCTCTCGATCCGTATGGCCCGGGCGCTTTCCGAGATCTGCCTCGTCGAAACAGGGTTTGGCTCGGACCTCGGCCTGGAGAAGTTCATGGACCTCGTCAGTCCCGTGGCGAAGCTCTCGGTCGACGGGGTGGTGGTCGTCGCGACCCTCCCGGCACTGAGGTACCATGGGGGAGTGGAGCTCGCGAAGGACCGGGAACCCAACACCTCCGCGGTTTCCAAGGGCCTCGCGAACCTCGAGAAGCACCTGGACAACGTGCGGCGCCTCGGGCTCGCCCCGGTCGTCGCGCTCAACCGCTTTCCCGGCGACTCGCCGGAAGAGGTTCGCCTCGTGGGAGACTTCTGCGACCGGCAAGGCGTGGCCTGCGCCGACAGCACGGCGTACGCGGAAGGAGGCGCGGGCGCGCTCCAGTTGGCCGAGATCGTGCTGGACCTCACACGAAAGGGGGGGGCCGAGGGGCACGCGCTCTACGATCCGGGGACCACGACCGCCGAGGAGAAGCTTGACCGCGTCGCAAGAGAGGTCTACGGGGCCGACGGGGTCGAGCTGGCTCCCGAGGCCAAGAAGGACCTCGAGGAGATCCGGTCGCTGGGCCACGGACAGCTCCCGCTGTGCATCGCCAAGACCCCCCTCTCCCTGTCGGATGACCCCCACGTCCGCGGGAGACCGAAGGAGTTCGTGATCCGGGTGCACCGCGTCCTCCCACGGACGGGGGCGGGCTACCTGGTGGCGACCACCGGCGAGATCGTCCTGATGCCGGGGCTCCCTAAGGCCCCCGCCGCGCTCGACATCGACCTGTCCCCCTCCGGAGAGATCACCGGGGTGCGCTGAGGGGCGATCTCGCCGGCGGATCCGACCGGGCCGTCCCGCTCACGCGGGGGCCGCAGCGAGGGTGCGCTTCATCCGGAAGCGGAGGGCAGCGCATCCTCGTCGTGCATGTGGTGGACCTCCTGCAGCAGCCGCTCGATCTCGGCCTCGCTCACGGGGGCGAACTGACGGTACCACTCCGCGATGGAGTGGAAGATCCCGGGGACCATGGGACTGTAGACGCCGTCGGTGGTCCGGAAGAGGGTCGGGTAGGCTTCGGGAGAGACCACGCCCGCGCCGAGCAGCACCCTCGCCGGGCGTTCCTTGCGCAGCGTCTCGACCGCGAAACGGGCGGTCTCCCCAGTAGCGATGCCATCGTCCACCAGCACCACCACTCGGCCCTCCACCGACAGTCGGGGACGGCCGAGCGCATAGCGCCAGGCCTGGCGCTCGAGCTCCTCCCGCTCGTGCAGGACGATCTCGTCCAGGTCGCCCGGGCTCACGCGCTGCGCCCGCACCACGTCACCGTCCAGCCGGATGGCCCCCGACTCTCCGATGACCCCCATGGTGATGTCCGGGTGGCGGGGGACGGGGAGCTTTCGCACGAGGAGGAGGTCCAAGGGGGCGCGCAGGACCCGGGCGACCTCGTACCCGAGCGGCACGCCCCCTCGCGGAAGGGCGAGCACGACCGGGTGCTCCTCGCGGAGGTGGCGGACCATGTTCGCGAGCAAACGCCCGGCCTCGTGGCGATCTTCGAATGCCGGGGTGTGAAGCAGGCCCTCGGCCAGCATCTTCGCTTCCTCGCCGGCCGACGCAGGGCGCGGCATTAGTAATCGCGGTCAAGCTGGGCTGACCCAGCACCCGCGAGCTGCAGAGCGGCAGTACCACCGGGAGCGTCGCGGTCCATCAGTCCACCGCACGAGCCGGGATCACCGAGTTGCCGTCGGTGTACATGGTCGAGAGATCGTCGACCTCCGCCAGAAGTCGGGCGGTCTCCGATCCCTTGGGCGTGATCCGATACTCCTCGTTGTGGTGCACGATCAGCCCTTCCTCGACCAGCTTCCGCAGGTGGAAGGAGAGCTTCGGCGAGTCGTCCAGACCCACGGCCTGCATCGCTTGGGTGAACGAACACGGACCCTGCGCCACGCGACGGATGACCGAGCGACGCAGCGGGTTCCCGAGCGCCTCGAGCGTCGAGTGGGTGTTCGGCGCGACGACCGCCGCCCGGATGTCCTTGAGGTCGGCCGAGGTGGTGTGCCGGGGATCGAAGGTGACGACGAACGGGCCGCGGTCCTCGAGCTTCGCCCGTATGTCGTTCAGGAAGTTGATGATGTCCTGACGGCGGTGCCCGACGAGGAGCCGGTCCACTCCCTCGATCACCACGGCGACCTTGTCGCGTTGCGAGGCGAACGACTCGACGACCTCTCGGATCCGGGCCGGGTCCTTGAGGTCCGCCGAATAGACCGTAATCCCCGGCTGGGTCTGGATCGCCCGGGGGGTGACCATGAGCACCTCCAGGCTACGCTTGCGCACCCATCTTCGGGCCAGGTCATCCACGTCGGGACCCTCCAGCCCGCCCGCCTGGAACTGCAGCTCCTGTCCCGCGAGCTCCAGGACCTTGCGGACCTGGTCGATCTGGAAGGGCTTGCGGATGTAGTCGAACGCGCCGGCCTTCATGGCCTGGACCGCGGTCTCGACCGTCGCGAACCCGGTGATCATCACCACGAGGGTCCTCGGCCAGTGCTGCCGCACCTGCTCGAGCAGCTCCATGCCGCTGTGCCGGGGCATCTTGAGGTCGGTCAAGACCACGTCGAAGTCCTGGTGCTCAAGCTCTTCGAGGGCCTTCTGGACCGAAGGAGCGGTGTGGACGGCGTGGCCCTCGCCCCGGAGGAGCTCGGCGAGCTCCTCGCGGAACATGCTGTCGTCGTCCACGACGAGGACCTGCACGCGCGCCGCACCGGGGACCGTAGGATTAAGACTTCCGGTCGGCCGGGCTACGGGCGGGGCCACCTGGGCGGGCGGAGGTCCGACCGTCCGGCGCTCGAGCCACTGACCTTCGACGGTCATGGGTCCTCGACACGTTGCCCTCTCAGAGATGGGTCCCCCCGGGCTACCGCCCATCCGAAGCCGGCGGGCACCGGAGCGGGCGTAGACGACGTCATGTCAATTCCGATGGACGAAGGGCGACTATTTCCTCGCGAGGTGGACTTGATTTCACGTCTGAAAGGGGCAAGTCGCCAGGCCCCCGACGCGGGGGGGGTCAACCGGCCGGGGACATGCCCTCCGCCGACTGCGGAGGCAGGCTCACGCGGAGGGGAAGCCTCACCGTGAAGACCGCCCCTCCCCGCGGCGCGTTGTGGCCCGTGATGGTGCCCTGGTGGCCCTGCACGATACCGTGGCAGATCGCGAGGCCGAGGCCGGTCCCCTTCCCCTCCTCCTTCGTCGTGAAGAAGGGCTCGAAGATGTGCGGGAGGGCATCGGGCGCGATGCCCTTGCCGGAATCCGCCACCTCGACGACCCCCATCCCGTGGTCCTCGCGGACCTCGATCGAGATCTTCCCGACCCCCTCGATCGCCTCGTAGGCGTTGTTGAGCAGGTTCGTGAGGACCTGTACGAGCTGTCCCCGGTCGCCGCTGATGGGGACCGGGGCGTCGGGGTACCGTTCGTCCAGCTCGACCTCGGCCGACTGCTTCCCCCGGAGGAACTCCACCGCGTCCTTCACCACTCGCGAGAGGTCCAGGTCCTGGATGTGAGGTTCGCTCCTCCGAGAGAACTCGAGAAGGTTCCGGACGATCTTCGCGGCCACCTCCACCTGCGCCGTGATGGAGGTGAGCCTCGAATCCAGCCAGGGGTCCGGGTTCCTGCGGCGGATGCTTTCGGCCACGAGGAGCACGTTCGCCAGGGGGGTGTTGATCTCGTGCGCGACCCCCGCCGCGAGACGCCCCAGGGACGCCAGGCGTTCCGCATGCGCGGCTCCTCGCTCCCAGGCCTTCTGGACGGTGAGGTCCACCGCGACGCCGAGGTAGTGCGTCACCTTCCCATCCTCGTCCCGGATCGCGGTGATCGTCAGGAAGACCGGTCGCTCGTTCCCCTTCCGGTCCCGGTTCAAGATCTCCCCGGACCAGTGCCCGAGCTCCGGGTTCGTGAGGTCCTTCCACATTCGTTCGTACACCACGATGGGGGTCTTCCGGCTGCGCACCAGGTTGGGCTTCTTCCCCAGGCACTCGCTCCGCGAGTAGCCGTAGGTGCGCTCGAAGGCCGGGTTCACGTCGACCAGCGTCCCGGTGGGGTCGGTCAGCTCCATGGCGTTCGTCGAGGTGAGGAAGGCCTCGTAGAACAGCCTCGCCCGTTCTCGGTCCGAGACCTTCTCTGTCTCGTCGCTGAAGGTCGCCACGACCATCGAAGGATGGCCCTCCTCCTCGAGGAGCGGCCAGATGTCGACGTGGGCGTACCGATGGAGTCCCTTGGAGGTCAGAGGTACGTCACGGAGAGCGGCGGGGGTCCGAGCCTTCAGCGACTTGACGATGGCGGCCACAACGGGGCCGTCGCGCAGACCTTCGACCTCGGTGAGGTCCTTCCCTACCAGGCTCTCGGCCCTTCCGGTGGTCCGGAAGAACGCCGCGTTCGCCCAGACGAGGCGGCAGGGTGCCTGGACGACGCAGACCCCGCAGGGAGCAGGGCCCATGAGGCTGTCCACGGTCCGTAGGAGGTCGTGACCGGGCATCCACCCACCGCGTGGTGCTAAACGCCGCTCACGCTTGAACATGACGAACGGGGACGGGAGGAGGCCGGGGTCAGAGGGCGCCGCCTCCGCGACGGGTGAAGCCGACTTGACGAGGTGTTCTTCCCCACCATGCGGGTCAATACAAGGGATGCAGGCAGCTCCAGGGGCGACGCTGGTGGTCATCAACGAGAACCCCTCCTTGGCGGCGGGGCTCTCCGACCTCTTCGAAGCGGAGGGGTACAGGGTCTGCTGCGCGAAGGACCTTCGGGATGCCGAGCGGTTGCTCTCGGACATCTCGGAGAGCGAACATCCGCTCTTGGTGGCCGCCTCGAACGGACATTACAGTCCCGCCGTCAACGGCTGGAGGGAGGGGCGACTTTCGGCCGTGCCGCTGGTCGTCGTCGGGTCCCGAGACCCCGGCCTCCGCTCGAAGGGGCTCCTGCACGTCGTCCATCTTCCCCTCAACGTGGCCCGCTTCCTCGCCGTGATCCTCGCGATCTCCGCTCCGACCGACATGGCCAACGAGACCCCCGTCGCCCATGACGGCACCGACCTTCCGGGTCAGGTCCCCCGACCGGCGGGCCCGCGGGGGAGCATAGGAGCATGAAGAGCGCGGGAGAGACCACGCTCCTGGCCGAGCGAGTCATGGACCGGATGACCCAGAAGGTCGTCGTGGTGCAGGTCTCGGACCCGCTCGACCTTGTCGTCTCTCGCATGCGGTCGCTGGGGATCTCCGGCTTCCCGGTCATGGACCCTTACGGCCGGCTGGCCGGGGTCATCAGCGAGATCGACATCGCCCGCAGCATCTCACCGGTGAAGGGCGTGGAGTCCTTCCCCGGCTTCCTTGAGGTGTTCCTGCGCGCTCCGCGCGACGAGTCCAGCGACCCGTTCAAGGTCCTCCGGGACCGGCTGCACCACTTCCGCGCAGGAGGGTGCATGACCTCGCCCGCGGTCACGATCCTTCCGGGCGCTTCCCTTGCCGAGGCGGCCGCGATCATGGATGACCAAGGGATCAACCGGCTCCCTGTGGTCGGCGAGGGAAGGCTTCTCGGCATCATCACTCGGACGGACATCGTCAAGGCCGTGGCTCACCCCCTCCCCTATCCCCCGGTCCACGAGCCCGTGGGCAGGCCTCAAACGCGGGGCCAGGGGATGGCGGCATGACGCATGGCCCCGGCGGGATCCACCGCGCACGGAGGGCGGCCGTGGGCTCCGCGAGAGCGGGGCATCATCCTTCCTCGGCCGCACGTGTCACCGAGCCGCCGACGGGGCCCGTTCGCGTGCGAGAGGCCATGACCGTCCCCGTCGTGCAGCTTGCGCCGCACGACGCTCTCGCGGTGGCCCTGGCGAGGCTACGCAACGCGGATGTGACCGGGGGCCCGGTGGTCTCCGAGGACGGTCAGGTCCTCGGTGTGCTGAGCGAGCGAGACATCGCGAAGGCCGTCGGCGCGCGCTGGCTGAGCTCCCGACCCCTGGAGGTGCTGGACCTGGTGCTCCCCGGTTCCCCTTGGGCGCGCCCCGACGCACTTCGGAGCTTGAGGGAAGGTCTACAAGGGCTCCTGGTGGAGGACGCCATGACCACTCCCCCCGAGACGGTGGAGGCGGACGCCCCGCTGGGGGAGGCGGTCCGACGGATGAAGCTCCGACGGGTGAACCGGCTTCCTGTCGTTCAGGACGGCAAGCTCGTGGGCATCTTGACCCGCCGCGACCTCCTCGGGCACTGGCCCCTCAGTAGGACGTAGCGGCCAGCTCGGCCCTCCGGTCTCCGCTCGAGGTCGATGGCCGGTGCCCGTCACGTCGCACCGAGACAGGGCGCGCGCGCACTCGGCCCGCGGCCCGAGATCGGGTCGGATGCGCGAGCGGCGACCACGTGTTCAAGCAGGTGGAGCGCCCGCGACCGGGACCTTTCGGTCCTGTCGTTGGGCCGCGACCGCTGCCGAGACCGGGTGGGTCCGGGCCTTGGCCACCATCACCGAACACTTCGCCTGCTGGACCAGCGCGGTCGACACGCTGCCGAGCAGGAGACGCTGGGTCCGCGACAGCCCCCGGGCCCCGACGACCAGCAGGTCCGCCGGTTCCCTATCGAGGTAGTCGAGGATCGCGTCGACCGGGCTCCCGTCCAGCACGGCGAACCCGACATCCTTCACGCCGCGGGCTCGGGCGCGCTCGACGTCACGCGTGACCAGCTCCCAGTGGTAACGCACCTGCTGCTCGTCCGGGACCGCCGGGACCGGCCCGGTGAGATAGTAGATGTTGACGATCGGCACGACACTGATCACGCGCAGCGCCGCCCCAAGCTGTCGGGACAGCTCCACCGACTGGTCCAGGGCATCCTCGCCCGACGTTGATCCGTCCACGCACACGACGATGCTCTTCACCATCGACCTCGCCTCCCTGACTCCTCTGACCTTCTGTGGATCCTCTCGTTCGACCTCGTGTCGTTCCCACGAGCTAACGCTGCCCTTCGGTCGTCACGAGGCGCGGCCGCCCGGGGTGGGCCGCGGGGATGAGGCGAGCCGGGAGGTTCGCACTGCGGCGCACCTCGCCGGCGAGCGCGATGATCGCGTCCTGCCGGGTCAGGATCCCCACCATCCGACCCTTCTGCAGGACCGGAAGCCGGTTGACCCCGAACTGGCGGAGGACCCGGATCGCTTCCTCGAGGGTGTCGTCGGCCTCGATGGTCACCGGACGGGCCGACATGACCTCCTCGACCCGCGCGTGTTCGAGCCGCCGGCGGGTGGCCTCCAACGAGGAGACGCCGCCGGCCGACGGCGCTTCGAGCAGGAGGTCGAGCAATCCCCGGGGAGAACCGACGCCCGTGGCCCGGTGAAGCTCCTTGATGATGTCGCGCTCGCTGATGATGCCGACCAGGTCCCCATCGGCGTTCAGCACCGGAAGGCCCGAGATGTGGTGCTCCCGCAGGATCCCGGCCGCGGTCGCGAGCGTGTCGGAAGGGCGCACGAACCGCACGGGGCGGGTCATGGCATCGGTGACCATCTTTTCGTGCATGTCCGGCGGACCCGATAGGCAGTATTTCCCCGGATGGTGAAGCCGGCTTGACGGGCGGCCCGGGGGTTCCGGCGCGGACGCGGGGTCGCCCGATCCCTCCGCCCCTGTTCGCTCGAGGTCAGGAGAGGATCTCGGCGCGCGAGAGGGCGATGCCCGTCCGCTGGGAGAGAAGGGCTGAGCCATCCGGTGCATCCGTCTTCACTCGCCGTTCAAGTATCACCGGAGGCAAGGAGGTCTGATGGCGCAACTGTCCGTTCCTCGGGTCCCGCTCCCCTCGACCGTCGAGGAGGTCATGACCCGCGAGGTCATCTGCCTCCGCGAGACCGCCTCGCTCCGGTCTGCCGCGGCCACACTGCGAAGGAACCGGATCTCCGGGGCGCCCGTGACGGATGCCGACGGGCGGCTGAAGGGCGTGCTGAGCGAGCGGGACATCGTCGAAGCCGCCCTGGCCGGACTGATGATGGAGGACCCGCGGAAGTGGCTCGACATGCTCCTGGGCAGCTCCCCCGTGGACCTCGAAGGGGCGTTCCGGGTGCTTCGCGGTCGCCTGGCGGCGCTCAAGGTCGAGGAGGTCATGACCTCCGAGGTGCTCACCGTGGCTCCGGAGACCCTTCAGGCGCACGCCGCGGAGCGGATGGACTCACGCGGGATCCACCGGCTACCGGTGCTCCGCGAAGGCCGACTGGTCGGAATGGTCGCGCGTTCGGCCCTGAGGTAACCCGCACCTGCAGCCCAACGGCGCTACGGACCCGCGGGTCGAGCTTCTCGAGAGCGCGGTCTCCAGCGATCGGAGCGACGGGGGGACGGGGGGACGGGGGGAGGATTGCCCCTCCCCCGACCGCCTTCGTTCGAGGCGGGCCGTGGTTCGCCTTTCAGCTCACCGTGATGGTGCCGCTCATGAACCCGGGCGCCGCCATCGAGTTGATGTCGCACGGGGCCTGGCAGAGCCAGGTGTAGCTGCCGGGCGTCGTGAACACCACGCTGAAGGTGATGACCGTCGGCTGGTTCGGCCCGACGGCCGGGGGCATGACGACGTTGAGAACCTGTCCCTTGAGGATGCTGAAGGTGTGCGAGACGTCGCCCGCCGGCAGCGACGAAAGGGCGCCCGTAGGTGCTCCAGGGACACCGCCCGAGACGGTCTCGGTGCCGTCCAGGGTCCCGATCACCTGGGAGATGCTCGAGGAGACGTTGTTGACGCCGTTGTCGTAGTTCATGACCTGGAAGTTGATCTGCGTGTTCGCCGGGACGGAGAAGTTCGCGGGAAGGTACTGGTCCATACCGCCAGGAGTGGTCACGATCGTCAGGTACATGGCGACAGGCCCGGAGCTGGAAGGGCTGGTCGAGGGAGTGGTCGCCGCGGGCGCCGAGGGATTGCCGACCCCCACGTCGTACATCATCGCGAAGCCGAACCATCCGACCACAAGGGTCACTCCCACCAAGGCGATGGCCCCCAACGCCGTCCATCCCACGCTTGCCGACGGAGCATCCTTGGAGCTGCGCCCCTTCACGTCGCTCGTCATGTTCACCCTCGAGGCCACCAACCCAGGGGACGAGATATGAGGCGAAGGTGAAGTCAGATTGACCTCACCGGTAGGGTATTCCGGAAGGTTGATTAATGTCCCGCCCTCCCGGGGCCATGGCAGTAACGCGGCGTGCGCACGCAAAGTGGGAAGGCGACCTCCTGAACGGCAAGGGAACCGTCAAGACCGAATCCCCGGCCCTTCCCGAAACCGCCCTGACCTGGAAGGCGAGAGCGGAGAACCCCGGGAGCATGACCAGCCCCGAGGAGCTCCTCGCGGCCGCGCATGCCTCCTGTTTCGCGATGGCCCTCTCCAACGGGTTGGCCAAGGCCGGGACGCCCGCCACCCTCGTCCGCGCCTCGGCGGCCTGCACCTTCGAGAAGGTCGGCGACGGCTTCAAGGTCACCAAGATGGAACTCACGGTGAACGCCAAGGTGCCGGGGATCGAGGCCCAGCGGTTCGAGGAGATCGCGAAGAGCACCGGCGAGTCGGGCTGTCCCATCTCCAAGGCGCTGATGGGGAACGTCGAGATCTCGGTGAGCGCGCACCTCGAGTAGACCCCGTCGGAGGCGGCCGAGGTCGCCCCCCCGCGGGTCTTCCCGCCCGCCCCCCCTGCATCCCTACTCGACCTTCAGGTAACGGGAGGCCACGGCCGTTCCGAGGATGAGCATCGCGGCCGCGAAGACGGCCAGATAGCCGAGGTACGTCCAGTCGAAGGAACCGTAGACCACGACCTGGCGACCGAGAAGCGAAGCGTAGCCGACGGGATTGTAGTTGGCGATGAGCTGCATCCAGCGCGGATAGTTCGAGGCGGGGAAGAGCGCGCCGCTCGCGAACATCAACGGCATGGTGATGAAGTTCGAGATGACCCCGGGGGTCTGCCAGTCGGTGCTGGAGGCGGTCATCGCCAGGAAGAAGGCCGAGAAGCCGACCCCGAGCAGCGTCAGGCCCAGGATGAACCCCAGCCAGTCGAGCACGCCGCCCAAGAAAGGCACGCCGAACGCCCAGGCGGCCACCAGCATGACCGGGATCTGGACCAGACCTCGGGTCGCCGAGCCCAGGGTCTTGGTGAGGTAGACCGTCGCCTTGCTCGTGGGCGTGATCAGGACCCGCTTCATGAATCCGAAGCGCTTGTCCTGGATGGTGCTCATCGATCCGAACATCCCGATGGAAAGCATCGAGGTGGAGAGGACCCCGGGAAGCAGGAACTGGATGAACGTCGTCCCGACCGGGGCGTGGAGCACCGTCTGGTCGAAGAACGCGCTGTTGCCCACGTTGCCGAAGCTGCTGCCGAAGAAGGCGAGCCACATGAAAGGCTGGGCGATGGTGATGACGATCACGAACGGGTTGCGGAAGGTCTTGATGATCTCCCGAAGGTAGAGCCCCGAGAACTGGCTCCCCTGCGGGACCCACGCGGGCCCGTGCCGGACGGCATGGACCGACGGCAGGGCGGCGACCTTCGTCTCTCCGCTCATTGCCGGGCCCTCCTGACCTGCATGTAGAACTTCCGGAAGTCCTGCACGTCCCCTCCTCCCGCCTGGTCCATCCGCTTGCCGGTGATGTCGATGAAGACCGACTCGAGGCTCGGCTTCTCCACGTTGATCCTCCGGATCACGTCCCCCTTGAGCGCGGCGAAGAGGCCGGGCAGCACGTCCTCGGCCGACGAGACCTTGAGGATCCACGCCTTGCCCTGGCTGCGGACCTCGGAGACCCCGGGAACCGCCCGAAGCCGCTCCTCCGACACGTCGCCCTTGGTCTCGAGCTCGATGAAGTCCGCCCGGACGCGGGACTTGAGCTCGCTCGGCGTGCCGGTGGCGACGAACTTCCCGTGGTCGATGATGGCCACCCGGTCGCAGAGGCTGTCGGCCTCCTCGATGTAGTGGCTCGTGAGGAGGACCGTGACCCCGAACTCCCGGTTCACCCCGGTGATGAGCTTCCAGAGCATCCGGCGGACGTTGGGGTCGAGCCCGATCGTGGGCTCGTCCATGAAGATGATCGCGGGTTGATGGAGCAACGCCAGCGCGATCTCCATCTTCTTCCGCATCCCGGTCGAATACTTCCCCACCTTGTCCTTCCGCCGGTCGGAGAGCTCGAAGTACTCGAGCAGCTGCTCCGCGCGCACGGTCCAGCCCGAGAGCCGCTGGAGCTTCGCCTGCAGCCAGAGGTTCTCCCACCCGGACAGGTCGTCGTCGAGGATCACCTCGGCGGCCACCCAGCCGATCCTCTCCTTGACGTGCATGGGCTCCTTTCGGACGTCATATCCGGCGACCCTCGCCGTGCCCTCCGTCATGTCGGAGAGCCCGGTGAGCACCTTGATGATCGTGGTCTTGCCGGCGCCGTTGGGCCCCAGAAGCCCGAAGACCGACCCGGAAGGCACCCGGAAGTTCACGTGGTCCACGGCGGTGATCGCGCCGTAGCGCTTCGTCAGTCCCTCCGCGACGATCGCGTCCCCGTTCTCGTCGCTCATGCGCCGCCTCCGGTCCCGCCCCGGGGGACGGCGAGCGGCCGCCGTGCGGGCCGGCGGAGGCGCTGGAGGTACCGATCGAGCTCGGTCTCCAGGCTGGTTCGCAGCTCGTTCGCGCTGTCGGAGGGGAGGGAGGGGCGCGCGAGGTAGAGGTCGAGGGAATCCAGGGCCCTTCGGAGCCGCAGGAGGAGGAAGTCTCCCGTCGCCTCGACCCCGGTCACCTCGGCCCATAGCGGCGTGAGGTCGAGGCCGGAACGGCCCTGCATCCAGGGACCGCGCGAGCGGAACCGGTGGAGGAGGGCGCGTCCCTGGGGGGTGATCTCAAAGTCGCGTCGGCGGGCGCTCGAGTGGGAGCTTGGGCGGGCGAGCCCTCGTTCGACGAGCCGTCGGAGCGCGGGGTAGACCGCTCCGGCCCCGGGCCGCCAGGCCCCCTCGGTCCGCTCGGCGACCCTCTCGGTGACCCGGTACCCGTGGACGTGCCCTTCCTTCTCCATGAGGGTGAGGGCGTACATCCCGAGCATCCCCCGCCTCCATCCTTCCGCGCCAGGTGCCGTCGACCGCATGGGGCACCGAGAGGGCCATCGATGAATATATCGACATCGATATATCGTCCCCGTGAAGCCCACCGGGGCGTCGACCGAAAACGACCCAAAGTCCCAGCGTGTGGGGCAAAAGGAGCCATGACCCGTCACCCCGCGCAGCGCCCCCGGACCCAGAACCCCGTCCGCGTCGCGATGAGGCTCATCGAGGGAGAGCCGGCGCGCGCGGCGGAGGTCGAACTGCTCGGCAAGGCCGCCCGAGGTCGGGGTCTCCTCGCCCATGGAGATGGGGCGCCCCTCCTTCTGCCGGGTCTTGCGGAGAAGGTGCCGGCGGAGGACGCCCTCTTCGCTGAGCGGGCGCTCGCGCTCTGGGCGCTGCTCCTCCTGGGCGAGAGGGCCCGCCCCTCTCCTTCGGCGCCCGCGCGAAAGCTCCTCGAGGAGGTCTGGGGAGCCCGTGCGGCCCCAGCGAGCGACCGTCGCAAGCTCCTGAGCGTGCCGGTGGCCCTGCTGCGGAGAGAGGACCGCGACGCGGCGACCCGTTGCGTCGACTGGTTCCACGATCACCTTCGGCGGGCGGCGGGGCGCGACCCCCTGGCCAACTGGGTCCTGGTCCGTCTGCCGCGCGTCTGGCTCATCCCGAGCCGCGACGAGCGGGCCCTGGCTCGGGAGGGCAGCGTTTCCCTGGCGGCCCAGGTGGACCGGTGGCTCCCGGCCCCGGACGAGGACCTCGAGGCGCGTCCTCGTCGCGCGGTCCCCACCGGGGCCTCCCGGCGGAGGGCCTCTCCGTGAGGATCCTCTTCCAGGACCCGAAGACGGGGCTCCTCCGGCTCCGGCTCGAGACCCCGAGCGACCTGTGGCGGGTCTCGCGGCTGGTGCTCCCGGGAGACCGGGTGGGCTCCGTGACCTCGCGCAGGGATCCCGAGGCTCCCTCCGACACCCCCGCGGGTCAGAGGGACCGAAGGACCATCTTCCTGACCGTCCGGGTCGAGGCGGTCGAGTTCCACGAGTTCACCGGGCACGTGAGGGTCATGGGTCCCATCGTCGAGGGCCCTTTCGACATCGGGCGCCACCACACGCTCGACCTGGAGGAGGGCTCGGAGGTCGCCCTGACCAAGGACGAGCTCACCGCGTCCGACAGGACCATCCTGGACGAGGGGAAGCGTGCCGTGGACGAGCCGCAGGTGCTCATCGTTTGCGCCGACTGGAGCGACTCCGCCGTGGTGCGGGTCCGAGGGCGCTCCTTCTCGGTCGTGGACGAACGGAGCCGCGTGGGCGGCGGCAAGTACGACCGTGTCCGGTCCTCCTCCCGAGAGAAGGACCGAGAGTCGTTCCTGGAGGAGGTCCTGGCGGTGCTCCAGCCGGAGCTGGCCCGCTCTCAGGCGGTGGTCGTCTCCGGGCCCGGGTTCTTCAAGGAGGAGCTCGCCAAACGGATCGCCTCCCTGTCGCCCCCGCCCAAAGGCCGGGTGGCGATCTTCCCCACCGCGGAGGCCGGCTTGAGCGGGGTCCACGAGCTCCTCCGGTCCGGAAAGGCGGAGGAGGTCCTTGCCTCGAGCATGGCGGCCCGGGAGGCGGTGGAGGTGGAGCGGCTCGTGCATGCCCTGGGCAAGGAGGGAGGAGCGGCCCTCGGAGCGCATGAGCTGAAGGGGGCGATCGAGGCGGGGGCGGTGGAGACCCTGCTCATCCTGGACGGAAAGCTTCGGGACCCGACGTCCGCCGCCCTGCTGACCGCGGCGCGCGACGCGAAGACCGCGCTTCTGGTGGTCCGGGGGGATGGGGCCGCCGGCAAGCAGCTCGCGGGGCTCGGCGGGGTGGGGGCGGTGCTTCGCTACCCCTGGAAGTCCTCCACCTAGGGACGGGGCGCACCGGCACGGGGGAGCGGAGTCCCGCGCAACCTCAGTAGAGGCCAGGCAGGAGCCGGTGGGTGGTCCGCCGGTACTCCAGGTACTCGGAACCGAACGCGGCGACGAGGGCCTCCTCTTCCACGTGGATCCGGTAGCCGAACCCGATCGCGATCAGAAGCAGGGCGACGAGGAGCCCCAGCAGGCTCCCCGAGGCGAGCGGAAACCCCAGGAGGGTGACGACCGCTCCCGTGTAGGTGGGATGTCGAACCCACCGATAGGGACCTCGCTTCACCAGCGCGTGGCCGGCCTGGACCGTAACCCGGGGGGTGAAGAACCGACCGAGGTAGCCGACGGAGATCAGGCGCAGCACGATCCCTCCGGCCATCAGGAGGTCGCCCAAGAGCAGGAGGCCGATCGGGAGCGCACCGAGCCGCGGGTGGAGCCGGTCGAGCAGCGTTACCCCCAGCAGGAGCACGACGCAGGAGCTCAGCAGGAGCCAGGACCCCCGGTCCTTCCCGCGGGGGACGGTCTTCGGGGCTCCCTGAGACCTGGCGTAGGCGCGGAGCGCCACCTCCGACAGCACCCAGGCGACGACCAGCGCGGACGTGAGGAACGAGAGTGCCGGGGTCGAAGCGTACGGAGGAGCGGTGAGGACCGACCAGAGCCCGAGCACCTCCTGGCCACAGCGCGGCATCCTTTGAAACCTCGAAGGGGGAGTGAAGAGCACGTCCCGAGCGGTGGGCCGCAGCCCGGGGGCGCCGCCGGGCACTGTCCGGTCCCCGAACCTCCCTCCAGGGGCCCTCCCGTCCAACGCAGGAGATTTTGTACTACCCTCGTCCCTCCGGGGCCGTGCGTGTCCTGCTCGTGAACCACCGGTTCTTCCCCGCTGACGGGGGAACGGAGCGGTGGACCCTCGCCCTCGGCCGCGCCCTGCTCAGGAAAGGCCACGGGGTCACCGTCCTGACGCAGGCCGAACCGGGCGCTCCGGCGAAGGAGGCCATGGATGGGATGGAGGTCCACCGGATCCCGATGCGGAAGGTCGGGGGCTTCCGTGTCCCGCGCGCGTACTGGCGGACCCTCCGCAACCTGGACTTCGACCTGCTGCACATGAGCGGGAACCGCATCTGGTGCGCGGACTTCTATTTCCCGGTGGCGGGGGTCTTCGATGGACCCCAGGTCATCACACCCCACGGCTTCTATCAGTGGGAGATGGATCCCTCGCTCCAGAACCGCTGGTACTTCGGCAAGTACCTGCCAAGGGCGTTGCGCGCCTTCGACCTGTATCTGGCGCTCACCGAGCGGGAGAAGCAGCAGATCACCTCCTTCGGGTTCCCCGAGCGGCGGGTGCGACTGGTGGGAGAGGGCATCGACCTCGCCGACCTCACTCGACCGACCTCCCCGATCCATCTACGGGAACGCTTCGGATTCACCCGTCCGCACATCGCGCTCTACATCGGAGGGTTGTGGGAGAACAAGCGGGTCGACCGGCTGGTCCGCGCTCTGGCGCCGCTGCGCGACCGCGTCGCACTGGCCGTCGGTGGAAAGGACCTTCCGGGAACCCGCTACGATCGGGCGCATGTGGAGGCGCTCGCGAAGGAGCTGGGGGTGGAGGTCCGCTTCCTCGGATACCTACTGCACGACGAGGTCCGGGCCGCCTATCGGGAGGTGGACGTCTACGTCCAGGGGTCGCAGTACGAGGGGTTCGGGATCTCGCTTCTGGAGGCGACCGCGTCCGGGTTGCCGTTCGTGGCCTTCGAGGCGGGGGCCGCGAGCCATCTTGCCGAGGACGGCGGGGGTCGGGTGGCGAGGAGCGTGGAGGAGTTCACATCCCACGTCCGGGAGGTCCTCGACCGTCCCGGGCTCCGGCAGCAGATGAGCGAGTCCGCCAGGCGCACGGCGAGAAAGTGGGACTGGGACCTGGTCGTCGACCGCTACCTCTCGACGTATCGTGAAGCGCTCGCCTCCGGTCGCTGACCTGGGCGCCGGCGAAGCCTTCCCACCGCGCCATGTCGTCCCCGAGGGTCGACCGATCGACCGCCCAGCGTCTCCCCCCAACAGCTCGAGGACCACGCGGCGCAGCTATCGACCCACGGGCGATGGAAAAGATGTCCGCCGCGTGATCGACTCGCTCTCGAAGCTCACAGGATGGCGACATGGTCGCCATCCAAGATCCCGCCGAGAGGTCGAGGTCGGTGGGATCCGTCTCCAGGATAGGACAAGAGGCGACCGCCGAGTATCGCACGCAGGGTCACGACACTTCGAACCATGAAAGCCCACCTTGCCACGTCATTCTTTGTCGGTGACTTCGTCAAATGAACGGGAGATTCTACGAGTTTCGAACCTCTTCAGCACAATCTATTTGTTGTAAATTAGACTAAGTATTGTAACAGAACCTCGCAAGAGGTCGTTGTCCGTGTGCGCGTTCCATCAAGCGCGAGTGCCGCTACCTGAGGTCAACGGGGCTCGACGCGAACCGGGCTTCGAAGAGACCCTCCTTCCCTACTCCGAGCAGGCCGCGGTCCTGGAGGCGGAGCGTTGCCTGCAGTGCGCGATGCCGTACTGCGCCCAGTCGTGTCCCCTCACCCAGGACTGTCGCAGACTGGTGGACCTCATGGCCCATCGGAGGTTCGCGGAGGCTGCCCGTCAGGTCCTGAGACACAATCCGCTCTCCTGTGTCGTCTGCAAGACCTGTTACCACTACTGCGAGGAGGACTGCCCCAAGGGGGAGAAGGGCGAGCCGATCGCGATCCGTCACCTCGAGCGGACCGCGCTCGAGTTCGTGGAACCGGATCTGACCTACGTGCCCAGGCCGCCGAACGGAGATAGGGTCGCGGTCGTGGGCGCGGGACCGTCCGGGCTCATGGCGGCCTGGGACCTCGCGCTGCGGGGCTACTCGGTCGACCTCTACGACGGAGAGGCGGACCCGGGAGGTCTCATCCAGAGCATCCCGCGGTTCCAGCTGCCTCAGGATGAGCTCGAGAAGGACCTGCGGAGGTTCCGGGGCCTGGACATCCACTTTGACGGGGGAAAGCACTCAGGCTCCGACCTCTCCCCGGAAGGCTTGCTCGACCAGGGATATGCCGCAGTGTTCGTCGCGGTAGGGAGCTCTCGAGTTCGCGTGCTCACGATCCCCGGGGTCGATCTTCCCGGGGTGTACTACGCGGTCCCGTTCCTGACGGCCATGAACCGGGCACCGGGGGGCTCCCTGGCCTACTCGATGGCGTTCTCCGCGGCCCAGAAGGGACCTCCCAGGTCCGATCCGTTCGGCCGTCGGGGGAGGCGGGTCGTGGTCATCGGGGGAGGGGACGCGGCCCTCGACGCCGCACGGACCGCCCGTCGACTGTCGTTCGCCGGTGGGGTGACCGTCGTGTACCGGCGGAAGGAGCGCGACATGCCTTCGAGCCCCGAGGCGAAGAAGGATGCGGAGAGGGAGGGGATCGCCTTCCTCTTCCAGCGGGCACCGGTGGAGATCGTCGGGAACGGCCGGGTGGAAGGGCTGGTCGTGTGGCCGACGAACGCCACGTCACCGAACGGGAGGGGACGTCTGGCGCCGAGTCCCAGGAGCCTTGTCGCCACCACCTTGCCCTGCGACACCATCATCATCGCCATCGGGGCCGAGCCCGATACTTCCGCCGGCATCCCGGGTTCCCAGACAGGTGTGCCCCGTAACCGAAGAACCGGGGCCGCGAGGTACCGATTCATGACCCTGACCGACGGGGTGTTCGCCTCCGGAGGCTCGTCGGTGGTCCATGCGATGCGCGCCGGGGCGGAGGCCGCCGACTCGATCGACGCCTACGTGGCCCAGAAGAGGGGTCGGGGACCGACTCCTCGCCCGGACCCCTTCGGGGATCCCTTCCCTCCAGGGGTGCCGGAAGGCTACCGTGAGCCCACCTGGCATCTCTGAGCTCCAGGCGGCGCCGACCCTTGCGCCATGATGCCTGCTCGCCGAAGGGGCACGGTCGCGCGCGGACCGGCTACGGTCCCCTGACTCCCGGATCTGGAGAGACCGGGAGTTTGCCCTCCCACCGGCGGGAAGGACCCGAGCGGCGAGACGGCGACCAGGTCGGAGCTCGGGTCTCCCGTGTCTCCGCCGCGGGCCGGTCCGTCTGCCGCGAGGTTCATAGTCTCCGGCCCGCCTTCGGTCGGTCATGTCCCCGAGGGAGCGCAAGCACGGCATCCTCCCGAGAAAGGAGATCGGCACTCCGCTCTTCCCCGGCGCCACCCGGGTGATGCTCCTTGGGAGCGGGGAGATCGGGCGGGAGATCGCGCTCGAGGCGATCCGAATGGGCGCGGAGGTGGTCGCGGTCGACCGCTACGCGAACGCCCCCGCGATGCAGGTCTCCCACCGTCACCACGTGATGGCCATGACCGATGGCCGGGCCCTTCGGGCCCTCGTCCAGCGCGAGGCCCCGGACATCATCGTCCCGGAGATCGAGCAGATCGACACGGCGGAGCTCCTGAAACTGGAGGAGGAGGGTTGGACCGTGGTCCCGCGAGCGGAGGCGACGCTCGTCACCATGAACCGGGAGCACATCCGCCGGCTCGCCGCCGAGAAGGCCCACGTGAAGACGAGCCGCTACGCCTTCGTCGACAGCGTGGAAGGGGCCCGCGTGGCGGTCCGCGAGCTGGGGTTCCCGGCGGTGTTCAAGGCGATGATGTCGAGCTCGGGCCTCGGAAGCACCGTGGTCCGGAGGCCCGAAGAGGTGGAAAGGGCCTACCGAACGGCGCGGGAGGAAGGGCGTGTCGTGAACCCGAGAGTGATGATCGAGGAGTTCATCCCTTTCGACCAGGAGATCACGCTGCTCACCCTGCGCCACTACGACCCCGAAGGGAAGGTCACCACGAGCTTCTGCCCGCCGATCGCCCACGAGCGGCCCGGCACCCACTACCACGAGAGCTGGCAGCCCGCCGAGCTCTCCCCGAAGGTCGTCGCCGCCGCGCAGCAGATCTCCCGGGCGGTCACGGACCAGTTGGGGGGCATCGGGATCTTCGGGTGCGAGGAGTTCATCCGGGGCGACGAGGTGTACTTTTCCGAGATCTCCCCGAGACCGCATGACACGGGGCTCGTTACGCTCGCCACCCAGTGGCAGAGCGAGTTCGCGCTGCATGCGAGGGCGTTCCTCGGGTTCCCGGTCCCCTCGATCGAGCTCCTGAGCCCGGGCGCGGCCCACGTAATCCTGGCGCCCCAGGAAGGCTGGGGGCCCCGCTTCGGCGGGCTGTGGGAGGCGAACCGCGTCCCCGGGGTCCGGGTCCAGCTCTTCGGGAAACCCTCCGCCTACCCCGAGCGGCGGATGGGGATCGCGCTCGCCCAGGCCCCGACGGTGGCGGAAGCGCGCAGGAAGGCCGCCGCCGCGGCGCACGCGGTGGAAGAGGGATTCTACGTCCCGACCCAGCTCTCGAAGGTCGACCGGACCACGTAGGACGCTTGGGCCCTAATTGAGGCGGTACTCCCTCCGACGGGCGTCGGAGAAGCTCACCAGCTCCTGCACGCGTCCCTGCCGCTTGAGCTCCTCGAGCGCGCTCTGGACCGTGCGCCGGGGCAAGCGGGAGAGCCGAACGAGCTCCCCCTGGTCGAGGTTCCGGTGGGTCTCGAGCAGGTAGTAGACGAACTTGGCGGCGGGCGAGCCCAGCACCTCGCGATGCCTTCGCGAGAGCCCGAAGGTGTCGCCGCGCAGCCCGAGCCGCTGGGAAGCGAGGGGGGCGATCGAATCGAACGCGACGTTCCCAAGGTTCACCTCGGCCCCGAGCTCGGTGATGAGGCCGATCTGCTGGCCCTCCAGAGGGGCCTCGAAGAGGAGCTCGTCGATCGGGTGGGAGGCCACGAGGGCGTGGACCCAGTCCCACTTGATCGCCCCGTCCGGGTCGAAGATGCCCACCCCCCGGCCGCTCTCGCGGCTCTCCAGGATGACCTTGAGCGGGCGGAGCCTCCGGGCGTGCGCGACGCGCTCGAGCGTCTCGCGGAGGGAGTATTGGTTGTGCGGGTTCTTCTTCCCGACCTCCACCAGGGCCTCGAGCCCCTTGGACCGCACCTTCCCGACCAGCGCTTCCACCTGGGCCGTGGTGAGGTCGATCACCCCCTCGCTGACCTCGAGGATGTCGAACCCGAGCGACCGGGCCTCGTCCATGGCCTGGTCCGACCTCCCCCGGACCAGGGCAAGCTCGAGGAGCGTCCCCCCCGTGGAGACCTTCCAGCCGAGCTGATGGAACAGCGCGATCCGCCGACGGACGGTCTCCCGGGAGACCAGGAGCGGCAACCCCCACCCGACCTTGACGATGTCCACGTAGGGCCCGAGGTGGGCAAGACCGTCACGGTCCAACGGGGCGAGGCGGTCCAGCACGTGCGTGAGACCGCGACCGGGAGCGAGCGGTCGGCCGGGGGCCTTCGCGGGGAAGAACGGGGCCCCGGTCGCCTCGCGGCCCTCCAGCGTAGGATGGGCGGTCGAGCGACGAACGGGGCCGTTGCCCGCAGGACCTGCGCCTTGCATTGGCTCTTCTACGCAGGACTCGGGGGGTATATACGCCGTGATGGTGGCTAGAGCGATGGCCCTTCCGGTGGCGGCGCCACAGGAGCCTGCACGCGTCCTCCACGGTGCGGCGGACGCCAGGGACCTCTCGATCGAGTGGGCGGCACTGTCGCTCCCGGAACTCCTCGCGCAAGCGGTGGACCGCTTCGGCGACCGGCTCGCCGTGGGGAGCAGCTTCGGGAAGGAGGGCCTCGTGGTCCTCGACCACCTGCGGAGGATCCGCGCGGGGGTCCCCGTCCTGTTCCTCGAAACGGGGTACCACTTCCCGGAGACCCTTGCCTTCCGAGACCGGTTGGTCCAGGAGTGGGGGCTGAACGTCCAGAACCTGCGCGCGCAGCAGACGGTGGCCGAGCAGGACGCGGAGTACGGGAAGGACCTCTTCGCCCGGGACCCGGACACATGCTGCAAGAACCGTAAGGTGGCTCCGCTCCGCCGAGCCTTGGTGGGGTATGACGCCTGGCTCACGGGGCTGCGGAGGGACCAGCATGAGGGTCGGAAGGACGCGCCGCTGGTGGAGTGGCAGGAGCTCGAGCCCGGGGGAACGGGGGTCTTCAAGATCAACCCCCTGGTCCAGTGGACCCGCCCGGAGGTCGAGCGGTACCTCGAGGAGCATCACCTGCCCCGTCACCCCCTCTGGGACCAGGGGTACGGGAGCATCGGCTGTGCGCCGTGCACGAGGAAGCTCCGGCCTGGAGAGCACGAGCGAGCGGGACGCTGGTCGGGGTTCGAGAAGCGCGAGTGCGGCATCCACCTGATGGGAAAGCCCCCCGCGCCCGATCCCCTCTGACGGGGGTCCGACGCAGGTCCCGGCGACCGGGACCGCCCGCCGAAAGCTTCTGAGGGATTCAAGTAGCACGAGTCGAAGAGAGTTCGGCGATAGGAGGTTCGACCGTGTCGGGCCCGATCCAGGTCGCCGCAACGCCAGCTCCTTCCGCGTTAGCACCCGCACCCTCGCTCCCAGCGCCTCTCCCACCCCCGGCCCCGTCCCCCTCCCCGTCCCCGTCCCCACCCCCGTCCTCGGTGGGGCGCGTGCGGGCCTTCCTCCAGAGAAGACCGGTCCTCTGCCTGCTGCTGCTCACGCCCGGGATCGTGGAGTATCTCACGGGGTCGAGCTCGCTCAGCCTCCTCATCCTCCTCCCCCCCGCGTTCTTCGCGTTCCTGGGCTTGAACCTCGCGCTCTACGGTCCCGGGGTCCTCCTCATCCGCGAGGCCATGGTCCGATGGAAGAAGGGCTGGGCCTCCGTGCTGCTGATGGGCGCGGCCTACGCCATCCTCGAGGAGGGGGTCGCGCTGAACACCCTGTTCGACTCGCGTGCCGGCCCCGTCGGGGCCCTGGGCTTCTACGGCCACTGGGCGGGGGTGAACTGGGTCTGGACGGCGGGGTTGCTCATCGTGCATGCGCTCTGGAGCATCGCCCTCCCGATCCTCCTGCTCGGGCTCGCGCTCCCGGAGACCCGCGGGAAGAGCCTCCTCACTCCGCGGGGGATCCGCGTGGCGCTGGTCGTTCTCGCCGCAGACGTGCTGCTCCTCCTTCTCCTTGTCGGCGAGCTCTACCACTTCTACGCGGGGCCGGTGCTCCTCGCGGGGAGCTTCTTCGCCATTGGGGGTCTCGTTTACGCGGCGTACCGGGCCCCCGCGGACCTCCTCTCCGCCGCGAGCGCCCGTCCTCGAGCCTCTCCGCTGCGCTTTGCCGTCGTCGGGGCCGCGTTCTTCCCGGTCTGGCTCCTCGCCGAGGACCTTCCGATGGCGTTCCACGCCCCACCCTACGCGGCGGTGCTCTCCGTCATCGCCGTGGGGGGCCTCTGGCTCGTGTGGGTCCTGAAGAACATCGGACGTGAGGACCGTGAGCCCCAGCTCGTGGCGCTAGGGGCGGGGCTCGTCGCGCCGTTCCTCCCCTTCGGGATCATCGTCCAGCTGCACACGGGGATCGGGCTCCTCGCGGTGGTGGCCGGTGACCTCGCCGCGGTGCTGTTCTTCCGTCACCTCTGGCGCAAGTACCGACCCAGGGGGTTCGCGTCGGGGGCGGGACCGTCTCCCCGCCCGTCGCCCTCGACCGGGCCTACCGGGATGCTGGGGGTCCAGAGCCCGGGGACACGTCCCGGCGGATGAGGAAGGTCGCCGTCTCGGTCTCGGGGTCCTCTTTCATCGAAACGAGGGTCGCACCGGCCTTGTGGACCACGGCGGGGATGTCCACCGTGGCCATCGGGTCCTTCGTCATCACTTCCAGCGTCCGGCCGGGCGGGAGCTTCTGCAGCGCCTCCTTGGTGCGGAGGACCGGGATCGGGCAGGCATCCTCTCGGCAGTCCAGGACCACCTCGGGCGCATGCGTCACCGGGCCACCTCGTGCGGGTCGCTCCTCCACGGATGGAAGTAGTTGCAGGGAAGCGTCGCGGTCATGCAGAGGTCGCAGCCGGATCCTCGAAGGTCCGGGTCGATCTGCCCATGAAGCTCGCAGGCGTAACCCTTCCGGAGGACGTAGGTGGCCGCGGCGTCCAGCTTCCCCATGAGCCCTCGGGCGTCAAGGTCTCCCCGGGCGAGCCCGCCGGCCATGTCCTGGACCATCATCAGCACGTCCGCCCTTCGTCGGAGCTCGATCGCCCGCCCGCGTTGTCCCCGAGCGTAGAGGGTGACCGCCGGCCGGCTGAGCCCGAGGAGGTCCGCGACCTTCTGGTGGGTGAACTTGTGATCGCGGACGAGCTCTCTCGCCACCAGCCCGCGCAACGCCGGAAGTATGGCGCGGGCCGCGAGCTCCTGGGGCGTCTCCTGCATGCCCGGTAACCTACGTACCCATCGGCTCGGCGGATAAAAGGGGGGCCCGGCCCGCCTCGGCCACCCGGCCCGCGGTTCGACGGGCCTCTCAAATACTGCACTTGGGTCCGTCCGCCGAAGGGCTCACGGAGGGGTAATCGATGACCGAGACCGAGATCGTGCGCCTGACCGACCAGCAGTTCGAAGGCTCGCGTCTCGCGCTCAAGGGGCGGTGGGTCGTGCTGTTCCAGGGGCCCTGGTGCCCCTTCTGCCAGAGGTTCCGGGGGCTCTTCGGCCAGGCCCACCTGCCGGAGGGCGTGCGGCTGGCCGAGTACGTGATGGACGACTTCTACGAGCCGGTCCCTCTCGCCTTCGACATCGAGGTCATCCCCACGGTCATCGCCTTCGAGGACGGGGTCATCTCCTGGCGGCACAGCGGGATACCGAACCGTGGCCTCGGCGAGGCGACGATGCACAAGATCGAGAAGTGGAGCTGAGCCGCCCGCCCGGACCGGCGGCCTAGAGCCCCGCCCAGGTCCCTCGGGGGACCTTCCAGAACGCGCTGCCCCAGCCCCGCTACGACGCGGCCCCGTGGGAGGCCAGAAGGTGGCGGCGGAGAAGGAGGACCCCCAGGAAGATGAGCCCGTCCGTGAGGAACGTGGCCAGGTAGAACGGGTAGGCCGCCTGCGCGAGGAAGAGACCGATCCCCGTCAGGCTGGAGGTCCCCTTGAGCAGGAGGAGGACATTGAGGTAGGCCGTCCTCGCCGGAGCCGTGGTCCGAGCGGCCATGAAGCAGCAGAGCGTCGCGCCCATCATGTACGCGAAAGTGAACCCCACCCATCCCCGGAACGCGGGGACCTCCGAGGGGGTCGGGGTGAGGTGCAGTCCGAGGGTCGTGGCGATCCCGTTGATCGACCCCACCGACGGTCCGGGGGCCAGGAGATAGAAGAGACCGAAGAGGAGGAGGACCAGACCCAGGACAACGAGGACCCCGGTCGCCCACGGGCAGCTGGGGCCGCAGGGGGGCTTCCCCGCCCGGTCCTCCTTGCCCTCGACCTTCGCCGCGCTCCCCTCGGAGCCCGAATGCGGCGATGGGCCCGCGCCCTCCCCGTGTCCTTCCCCCATCTCTTCCACCAGCGTCACGCCTCCTTCCCCTGCTTGATCCACGCTTCCGCGTTCCGCTCGGCGATGGCCATGATCGCGATCTGCGGGTTGACGCTGGGGGACCCTGGCAGCATGCTCGCATCCGAGACATGCAATCCGGGGGCGCCCCAGATGGTCCCGGTCCCGTCGACGGCCCCCAGTTCGGGTTCTCCCGCCATGCGGGCCGTTCCCAGGGGATGGAACGCCAGCATGTGGAGCGCGTCCGGTGGGGGAGGGGACTCCTCGAAGCGGTCCAGGTCCTCGACGCGCCGGACCTCCAGTCCGCCGTGGATCGGGACGAAGACCCGCTCGGCCCCGCCGGCGAAGAGCAGCCGACCTGAGAGCGCGATCGCCCGTCCGACCTTCTTGAGGTCCTCCGGGCCCATGTTGTAGAACACCCAGGGGCGGCCCGCGAGGAAAGGCCCGAGCCGCCCCTCCGACTCGTCCATGATGAGCGCCCCGATTAGCGCGAGGTGCGGCAGCCGCTCGAGGAACTCCTTGTACCGGCTCCCGGTGAACGGGGTCAACCCCGAGGTGGAGAGCAGTCCCCGGGGGTGGAACGTCGCCTCGAGCAGGACCCCGTGGTCGTGGTCGTCCACGTAGTAGGACTGGAGGACGCCCCGCCATCCGCGGACCTCGGAAGGGAAGTCCCCTCCCACATCGAGGGACGGATGGACCCGCAGGTGCCGTCCGCGGTGAACGCGCGAAGCACGGGCTCCCGCCGCCGGGAGCAGGTAGGGGGTCGCCAGCGCCCCGCCCGCGAGGACCACGTGACGAGCGTGGACCTTCACGCGGCCCGCCGGCCTCCCGGTCGCGGGGTCCAGGAGCTGGCCGTGGACCGTCCATCGGCGGTCGCCCCCCGGTCCGGGCCGCACGCCCTCCACGCGGACCCGCGCGTAGATCGTGGCCCCCGCGGCCACCGCTCTCGGCAGGTAGGAGAGGTTCATCGAACGCTTCGCGTCGGTCGGGCAGCCGATGACGCACTCGTCGCTCCCCCGGCATCCCGGCGCGGGGCGCGGGATGACGCCGTGATGGGGGACTCCCAGGGCCTCCGCCCCCTTGCGAAGGGCCTCCCCGTTGCCGCCGAGGATGTCGGCGCGGGACGGCCCGACCTGAAGGAAGCGCTTCACCCGGGCGAAGTAGGGCTCCATCGGTCCTGGGGCGAGCCCGGGGACCTTCGACTCCCTGGCCCATCGCTCGAGGGTCGACTCCGGAGGCTGGAAGCAGGTCCCGGAGTTGAAGACGGTCGTGCCGCCGACGGAGCTCGCGTAGGAGATCTGGACGAGCGGCTTGCCCAGCGTGAAGAAGATCCCGTTGCCCCGGTAGTACCGCCCGATCCTCCCGATGGCCGACCCCCGGAAGTCTGCGCGCGAGACCGGGGGACCCTCCTCCAGCACCAACACCTTCCAGCCCGCCTCCGCGAGCAGGGCGGCGGCCGGAGCTCCTCCCGCCCCGCTCCCGACGACGCAGGCGTCGAACTGGACCTCCGTCCCCGCCGCGACCGAGGGATAGCCCTGGGTCGGGACCGGCGGTCTTGGCGGCGGCACCGGAGGGATGGTGTACATCGGGCCATCGCCGATGCCCAGGTGCTCGCGGACCTCCGGCGTGGAGACGTAGTTCGCCTCGACCAGCAGGCGGAGCAGCCAGGTGGCCATCGGGCGCATCGTCCCCTGGTCGATGGCGCGGGAGAGGAACTGCTCGGCCTCGTCCGCGCGGAGGGCGGACAGGCGACGTCCCGGCCCACGGAAGATCGGGGCGACCTCGAGAAGGTGGAGGAGGGAGTCCACGACGAGGCGGCTCACCGGGTCCATCTCGGCACCCATGGCCAGGATGAGGTCCGGCACTCCGAGGTCGACCGCGCCGGGGCGGAAGGGCCCCCCGCTCGGCACGAGACCGCGGCTGACGGCCTCCAGGATCGTCCGCTCGCGGGCCCTCCGCGAAGAAGCCGATGGGGCGGTGGTCGGGGCCGTTCCCGGAACCCGCGGGGCCGCCGAGATCGAGACGGCGGGAGAGGAAGCGGGGCTGGGGACGGCGGTGGGGGCGGTCGGCCTCGAGCTCGCGCCCGGCTCGGCCATCACGAGCTCACCGCCTGCGCGGGCGAGGAGAGGTCCACGGCCGGAGCTGCGGCGCCTCCCACCTGCTCCAAGAGCAGACGCGCCTTCTCGAGCGACCTCCGTTGGTCCGCCCGTACCCTCGGAGCGATGACGAGCCGGTCGACGAGCCAGCCGAGCGGTCCGCCGGGAAGCGTGTACTCCAGACCGAAGGTGAAGCGCACGCCCTCCGGCGTGGGCTCGAACCGGCCCCAGTCCTGGAAGGTCCGGAACGGGCCCTGACCCGGGAGCATCCGGTCCGCGAAGGAGTGGGGCGGCTCCCAGCCGGTCACCTCCTGGGTCCAGACGTACTCCCGGCGTCCGGCGCGGGCCCGGACCACCAGACGGCTCCCCACCCGGATGGGGGAGGACGTCTCGTGGTGGGCCTCCCGCACGGAGGCGGACCACTCGGCGGCGTGGTCGCCGTTCGCCAGGAACCAGAAGACCCGGTCGAGCGGCGCTCGGATGACCACCTGGCACTCGATCCGCGCCATCGCGCTCTACGGCGAGGGCGGGTTCGGGCCCGTAGCCGAGGCGCCGCCGGAGGGTGCGGCGGGCTCCGGGTCGGGAGGGATCACGAGCCCGCGCGCGATCGGGATGAGCGGCGACCCCTTCCCGAAGAACAGGTGCTTGGTCTCGAGGTACTCGTCGAGCGCATGCTCCCCGAGCTCCCGACCGATGCCCGACTGCTTGTACCCGCCCCGTGGGGCGTGGCAGGTGAGCATGTGGTAATCGTTGATCCAGACGGTCCCCGTGCGCAGGCGTTCCGCGACGCGCTCGGCCTTCCTCTCGTTCTGGCTCCAGACCGCCCCGGCGAGGCCGAAGATCGTGGAGTTCGCGATCTCCACCGCCTGGTCCACGTTCTGGTAGGGGATGACCGCGAGCACCGGTCCGAAGATCTCCTCCTGGGAGATCCTCATGTCCGGCGCCACGTCGGAGAAGATCGTCGGTCGCAGGTAGTGGCCCTTCCGCAGGTCCGGGCGGTCCGGACGGTTCCCGCCGAAGGAGAGCTTCGCGCCCTGGTCGATCCCCCACTGGATGTACCCCTCGACCCGGGTGCGTTGCCCTTCGCTCACGAGGGGCCCCATGTCGGTCTCGAAGTCCTGGGTGAGCCCGATCCGGATGCGCCGGGCCCTTTCGACCAGGCGCTGCACGATGCGCGACTGGTCCTTCACCGGGACGAGCAGCCGGCTGCCGGACTCGCAGAGCTGGCCGGCGTGCAGGAAGATCCCGAAGAGGGCGCCGTCCACCGCCTGGTCCAGGTCCGCGTCGGGAAGGATGATGTTGGCGCTCTTGCCCCCAAGCTCCATCGTGGTCCGCTTCACCGTCGAAGCGCTCTTCGCCAGGACGGTGCGGCCGACCTCGGTCGAGCCGGTGAAGCTCACCTTGTCCACCCCGGGATGGGTGAGCAGGACTTCTCCCACCTCCTCCCCGGCTCCCGTGACCACCGAGAGGGCCCCCTTCGGAAGTCCCGCCTCTTCGAAGAGGCGGGCGAGCTCGAGCGTCGTGAGAGGGGTGAGCGAGGCGGGCTTGAGGACGCAGGTGTTGCCGGCGGCGAGGGCCGGGCCGGCCTTCCACACCGCCATCAGCAGCGGGAGGTTCCAGGGGGTGATGCCCGCGCAGACCCCCAGGGGTTCCCGGCGGACGATCCCGAAGGTACCCTCGTAGTCCGGCTGGGAGACCTTCTGGCGCCATCGGATCGACGTCGCCAGCTCGGCGAAGTAGTGCATGTGCTCCGCCGCGAGCCCGAGGTCGAAGAGGGTGCTCTGCCGGATCGGCTTGCCGGCGTTGCGGGTCTCCAGGAGCGCCAGCGACTCGCTGTTCGCGGTGATGAGGTCCGAGACCTTCTGGAGGACCTGGGCACGTTCCTTGGGCTTGAGCGTCGGCCAGGGGCCCTTGTCGAACGCCTCCCGCGCGGCGTCGACGGCCGCCTTCGCGTCATGCTTCGTGCACTTGGGCACGGTCCCGAGCGACTCGCCGGTCGACGGGTCGACGAGGACGGACGTCGCGCCGCTGGAGGAGGCCCTCCACTCTCCTGCGATGAAGGCCTTCCAGACCTTCGGGGTGCTCGTCCCGCTCGACGCCGGCGCTTGGATATCGGATGCGGCCATGTTCTCCTCGCTCCTTTCCCCCGTGGACCGTCCCTTCGGATCAGAAGTCGATCGGGGCCCCCGACCAGGCCGCGCGGAAGATGCGCTCGAGCTCCTGGGAGGAGGGGATCCGGGGGTTGGAAACGACACACGTGGAGGAGTCCGCGCGCTCGACGAGCAGGGGGAGCTTCTCCTCGAACTCCTTCTCCGTGATCTTGGCGCACTCGGGGATGGTCTTGGCCATCCCGATCTGGTCCCAGAGCGCACGGACCTTGCCGGCGAGGTCGCGGCCGTTCCTCACCGTCGAATCCCCGAGCACGGGAGCCAGGCGGCCGAGCTTCTCACGCGCGGCCGAGAAGTTGTACTCGATGTGGTACGGAAGGAAGAGCCCGACGGTCCGTCCGTGCGGGACCTTGAAGACGGACCCGAGCGCGTGGCCCAGCGCGTGCCCCACGCCGACCTGGGCGTTGCCGAAGGAGAGCCCGGCCATGGCGGCCGCCAGGTGCAGTTCCTCGCGGACCTCTGGAGGGACGTGGTCGCCCTTCACGGCCTTGGGAAGGTAGCGGAAGATGGTGTCGACCGCCTTCACGCCCATGGCGTCCGAGAACGGGTTCGCCCACTCGGAGGAGATCGACTCGATCGAGTGCGCGAGGGCGTCCGCGCCCGTGTCGGCCGTGAGCTTCGGCGGCATCGAGGAGGGGAACATCGGGTCGAGCACTGCCCAGTCCGCGACCAGGTCGCGGTGCGCGAGCTCGAGCTTGCGGCCCCCTTCCCCCTCGGTGATGATGGTGGCCCAGGTGGTCTCGCTGCCGGTCCCGCTGGTCGTCGGGACCTGGATGAGCCGGGCCTTCTGGTGGAGGTTGAGCTCGACGATGGGCGTGATGTCGTAGATCGTGAGGTCGGGTCGCTCGTACAACGCGTAGACGGCCTTCGCCATGTCCATGGCGCTGCCTCCTCCGAGCCCGACGATCATGTCGGGTTCGAACGCGCGGGCGAGCTTCACCCCCGCCTCCACGGTCGCGATGTGGGGCTCCGGCTCGACCTCGCCGAAGACCTCCACCTTGGCGCCGGCCTTGGTGAGCTGCTCCACGACCACCTGGTGCGTGCCGCGCTCCGCCAGGAAGCGGTCGCAGACGATCATCGCCTTCTTCGTCGGGAGCGAGGCCAGGAACTCGACCGCGCCGGACCCGAAGACGATCTTGGGGGAGGTGAAGAACCACATGGACGCGTCGGGACCCCCCTAGGCTGGACCTGACGTACCGTGGTTCACGAGGGCGCTGGGGGAGGAGCGCAGCCTACGGGAACTCCGTGGGGATCGTCGATGCGGTGTTGATGAGCTCCTTCGCGGCCCGCGTGTAGCGCATGATCTTCATCATGTTCCCCTTGAGCTTGAACTTCCCGGTCATCATCCCCTGGATCGGGTCGATCTCCTTGTTGATGAGCTTCTTCCAGTTGGAGTAGGGACCCTGGTAGGTGTAGGCCGCCGACTTCTCGTCGGGGGTCGCGAGCATCTTCGCGTCGCGGCACTTGCCGTGGAACAGGTCCATGTAGAGCGCGACCGGTGCGGTGAGCGCGCCGTCGGGCTCGACCAGGAAGATGAAGTCTCCCTCCCAGGACTTCGCCGCGTCCTCGTAGGCGGCGTTCTGGTTGACCTTGTCCTTGAACTGCTCGATCCACTCCTGGCTTGGGAACTTCACCATGGCGGGTCCTCTCGGTCGTTCCTCAGGGGGCCTACCGTTTATACGTTGCCCCCTGAGGTAAGACGGGGCGGCGAGCGGGGCTATCGCGGACGGCGCGTCCTCCCCGTGGAGGGTCGCCCCGGGCATCCTCCGTCGGGGCGCCCCCTCTGGAACGTTCATACGTCCGGAACGGCATCGTGCAGCGACCCCCCATGTCGGAAGCTCCTGGCGACCCGGTCCGGTGCCCGGTGTGCTTCGTGGTGCTGAAGCCGGAGGAGCTCCATGCCCTTCACCAGGGCAGCGCGGAGGCGCTGGAGCGGCTCCGGCTCCAGCACGAGCGGGAGCTCGAGACCCGCAGCCGTGAGGCCGAGGCCCGGCTCCAGGAGGCCGAGGGCCGCCGCAAGAAGGAGATGGAGCGCCTGGAGCGCGAACAGAAGGAGGCGCTGGAGCGGCTCCGCCAGCAGGGGGAGCAGGGGCTCGCCCACCTCAAGGCCCAGATGGCCGAAATCCAGAAGACGCAGTTCGTCGCGCTCGAGGAGTCCCATCGAAGGAACCTCGAGCAGCTCCAGAAGGAGGTCGCCGAAGCCCAGGTGCGCCAGAAAGGCTGGGCGGAGGAGCGGCAGCGGCTCCAGCAGGAGTTCTCCCAGAGGGAGAAGGACGTGCTGGAGCGCGCGAAGATCGATGCGGGCCAGGAGCTCTCGAAGAAGGAGCAGCAGATCCAGCAGCTCATGCTCAACGAGAACCGGCTTCGCGAACAGGTCGATCAGCTGAGGGAGTCGGTGCTCCGCAGCCCGTCCGACGTCGTCGGCGAGGCGGGGGAGTTCCTGCTTCGCGAAACGCTGCGGACCGCCTTCCCGGACGACGACGTCCAGAAGATCTCCCGCCCGGGACAGCGTTCGGCGGACGTGGTCCACCGCATCTCGCGCGCCCCGGGGCTCTACACCCCCACCGTGATCGTCTACGACAACAAGGTCGGGAAGAAGGTCACCTCGAAGGACCTCTCGAGCGCGCGAACCTACCGCGAGGTCCACGGGACCGACTACGTGCTCGTGGTGACCGACGAGATGCCCTCGGGTTCCTCGGAGAGGCTGGTGGTCGAGGAGGACGGGATCCTCATCGTCAAGCGCAACGCGCTCGTCGCCCTCGTCGAGGTCCTACGACGGCAGATCGTCAAGCTGGACCTCGCCCGGGCGAGCGGGGCCCACCGCGACCGCAAGGAGTCGCAGCTCTTCGATTACATTCGCGGCGACGAGTTCGACCGGAACCTGAAGCGGCTGCTCCAGCTCGACCTGAAGGAGCACGACCTGCTCGAGACGGAGAAGAGGAGCCACCTCAAGATGTGGAAGCAGCGGGAGGACATCCACCGCGAACGGGAGGAGGCGGTGAGCCAGGTCGAGTCCTCCACAAGCGCCATCCTGGAAAGGGACAGCCTGACCTCGAACCCCGAGCTGGACCCTCCCCAGCAGGTCGAGATCCGGGCGGAGGTCGACCCTTCCCCCGATAGCGAGGAAGCGGATCCGGACCCGTCGGAGAACGGGGAAGAGCGGGAGCCTTCCCCGATGGTGGGGGACGAGGACGGACCGCTCCGGCGCCGTCGCAAGGTCCAGGTGACCCTGGACGGACAGGGCAACTGAGGCCCCCGGCCCCTCGCGGCGCGACCGGGCTCAGACCGCTGTCGCGCCTCCGCACACCATGCAGACGAGGTGGCCTTTCCCGCTGCACCGATAGCAGTCCGAAGAGGTGCCGTGGCAGCTCGGGCAGGCGACCTGCCCCTTCGAGCACCACCGGCACCTTCGACCGGCGGCGTCCCGCTCGACGGGCGGAAGGAGCCAGAGCGTCGCCCACCAGGGTGCCGGGAACGTGCTCATCGGCGGCAATGGCAGCTCCTCAACAGCGGCGCCCTCCCCTGCGGGCTCGACCGCCACCTTCGAACACGGCAGCGCAGCCGGACCGTCAGGTCCGGCGCGGCGTCCGCCCGCTGCGAGCATCGGAACCGTGGCTCCCCGGGCCCCGGGTTCTCGATGGACCGGCAGCGGAGGGGTCCGAGGTGGACCCCGCGAAGGGGGCGGGAGCGTGCGGGGGAAGGCACCGCTCACTCCTCGGCCTGGACGGATGGGAAGATGACGACGGAGACCCCCGCGAGGCCGAAGAGGGTCCGCCCCGCCTCAGCGAACGCGCGGTCCACCGGGCGGAAGTACCGCCGGAGGTTCGGCTCTTGGGACAACGGCGCCAACTCGATCTTTACAGGCGTCATCCGTGCTGACACTTGTCAGACAAACAGTATATATTTGTCGGTCGACCGGAACCAGTTTGCGGATTTCGTCACCCCGTCCTCTGCCTTTGAGGAGGATCCCGCCCTCCCCGATCCGTCCGAGCCAACCGTCTTAACGAACGCGATGTCCAGACGGTCTGGCCTCACCCCGGCCCCGAAACTTGGTCGAGTACGGAAAGCTCCTCGCCCTCGTCCTCCCCGCCCTCATGGTCCTCTCAGGAGCGGCGCTCGCCGCGGTCCAACCCGCCGTCCCTACCCTTCCCCAGAGCGAGCGTTCGTCCGGACCCTGGAGCTCCGAGCACGGCCTCTCCGCGCCCTCGACCACGCCCTCGTTGGGACCGACCCCCTCCCCGCCGTCTCCCGCCGGACCGGGGAACCCGTCACCCTCAGCCTTTCCCCCTCGCTCCGCGACGGGAGCCCCCTCCACCGAGATCAACGGCAGCGTCCACGTCAACGGGAGCTTCACCGCCTCCTCGACCTACCTTGACGGCACCGTCCACATCGTGGGGTCGACCCTCACCTCGAACCTGACGCAAACGGTCGGATGGGCGGAGTACGGGGCCACCCTGGTGACCGGCTCGATGCGCGTCGTGAGCCTCCCGGGGGACAGCGCCCCGATCTTCGCCTCCCGCGGAGGAGGCAGCCTCTGGGTCCAGCCTTCGCCGCTCAACGCCACCGCCTTCAACATCCTGGAGGGGGACATCAGCCTCGGGGACCCCTCGACCGGGGACACCTTCCTGATGTCCACGAACGGCGTGAACATCACGATCGACGCGGGACAGGCGGGAGGGTTCTACAGCTACGGGGGCGGGACGAACATCAACGTGGGCAACGCCTCCCAGGTGCTGAACTACGCGAACAGCTCCGGCGCCCTCGTCATCCACTGCTCGGTCCCCCTCTTCTGCCCCACGACGGGCATCCAGATCGCCCCGGGAACCCTCTACGTCTCCGCCTACTGCGTCGTCCTCCTGGGCTGCCTCTCGGTCCCGGTCTCCTCCATCACCTGGCCCGCCGGCTCGCACTTCACGATCCTCGGGTCGACGACCACGAGCGGCTCGGGCATGACCGCCGCGTTGCCGGATTCCCGGATGGACATCGAGGTGCCCGAGGGTTCCGGGGTGAACATCTCGATGACCCCGGACCTTGGAGCGCCGCAGCTCACGGTCTCGCCCGGGGTGACCTACCCCGCTCTGGTCTCCACGCTCGGTCGAGTCGCGGTCTCCCACGGAGAAGCGCTCAACGCGTCGGTGACGGTCCACGGGACGTTCTCGGCCTCGGGGATCGTGGAGAACGGCGGCACATTCTACAACGACGGAGGGCTCACGATCCAAGGCGAGCTCGACAGCCAGGGCGAGCAGCTGTTCAAGCACAAGCTGCAGCTCGGACCCGAGATCTCCATCCGGACCTTCCCGGGCGCGGGCGTCCTGACGAGCGGGCTCACCACCATCGATTCGGACGTCACCATCCAGGGTACCACGAACGCCTCAGGCAACCTCACGATCACCGGGACCATGACCCAGAACGCGACGCTGATCCACATCCAAGGGAACCTCTCCCTGAACGGCACCATGACCGCGTCGGGCTCGGTCGGGACCGACGGCACGACAGCCTTCTCGGGGAACGTCTCCAGTTCGGGTCTCATCTCGCTCCCGCACGCGTTCATGGACGGGACCTTCTCGATGACGGGAGGCTCGTTCGTGGGCGTCGGCAGCACCCTTCTCTCGGGGAGCAGCGTCGGGGTCGGATGGACGTGGGTCAACGGCACGACCTACTCCGTCTCGGGTTCCGCCTGGCTGAACGGCACCGTGGAGGTCAACCGCTCGATCACGGTCACGGGCTCCGCCGAGCTTCTGACCGCCCCCGGGGGGGCCCTTCGCCTGACCGCGACCGTCCTGATGGGCGGGGGGGCCGGCTACTCTCCCTGGACCTCCAAGGTCGAAGGCAGCGTGCTGGTCCGGGGCGCGTCCTTCTCGAACGGCACCTCGACGTTCAACGGGACCACGGTCTCCTTCCCGTCGGGACTGAAGGTCGTGGGAGCGGTCCAGGCCCAAGGGAACGTGACGGTGCTCGGGACCACATCCTTCACGGGCGCGGTCACCTCCTCCGGGATCGCGTCGTTCCCCGGCATGTCGCTCACGGGAACCTTCGGGCTCTCCTCGGTCGGGGGCTCGGTCAACGGGACCGGCACGAGCGACGTGGCGGGGAACGTCACGCTGGACGGGACGTTGACGGTGGCCCACGGAGTGTTCGCGGAGAACGGGAGCTCCGTCATCACGGGGAACCTCCGGATGACCGGGTCGGTCCTGGTGACCGGCCGCTCGACGCTGGCCACCGCCGGAGGCACGACGCTCTCGCTCTTCGGCGACATCGACCTGGCGAACGCGGCCCAGGTCCTCGGGAACGTGAACACCACGGGCAACGTCACGATCTCGGGATCGGCCTACCTCTCGAGCGCGAAGGTGACCATCTCCGGTTCCCTCCAGGCGGACGGGTGGGTCTACTCGCGCGGGGTCGTCGACCTGTCGGGCACGGCGGACTTCCAGGGCCAGGTCTTCACGCTGGGGCACACGCAGCTCCCGGGGCTCGACGTCGCGGGGAACTACACGCTGAGCTCCGGCGAGTTCGACCTCAAGGGGCAGATCGCCCTCACGGGCTACACGAAGTCCTCCGGCATGATCGTCGCCAACGCCTCGGGCTACTTCGTGGATGGCCCGAGCTACATCGTCGGTCACACGGTCGCGACGGGCAGCGCGACCGTCTGGGGGACCAGCCTCACCGTGGGATACGTGACCCTCGGCCCCGGGGCGAAGCTCGGGGGATACACGGTGGTCCATGGCGGCATGTCGGCCGGCGGCCTCCCTCTCAGCGGCACGGTCATCCTCCCGAACGACACGGTCGTCTTCCCGCAGGGGGCGAACATCACGGGCTCGATACGCCAGTTCGGGCTTCTGACGAGCCAGGGCGGGGTGATGTCGTTCTACGGCCAGAGCATCGTGAACGGGACCGTCGTCAGCCAAGCCGCGCCGTCCCTCCAGGGACCCCTCTTGACCACCCTGCTAGGCAGCCCCTTCGCCTTCACGCTCGGCGCGGAGTTCTTCGCATTCTTCGCCGCGCTCCTGGTCACGGTCGTGATCACGGGCCTCGAGCTGTTCCGGGTCGGCTGGAAGCACCGAGTAGCGTTCACAGAGAGGGAGCGACGCGCCGTCGCCAGGCTCTGGCCGGGAGCCGTCCTGTCCGCCATCCTGCTGCTCGCCGGGCTCTTCACCGGCTCCATCGGTGGCCTTGCCGTGGGGCAAGGCATCGCAAGCGGGGCGCTCGCGCCCCGGACCGATTCGGTCGCGGCGGTCTTCGTCGCCGGGAGCGCGCTGATGTTCCTGGGCGCGCTGGTCTGGGTCCTGCACCGAGCGCACTATGCGAGGGTCCGTCGGAGAGAGCAGCTCCCGCCACCGCCCGCGATGGGGACGTGGTCAGCGCCAAGCTCGCCCGCCGCCACCGGGCCTGTTCCCCCCGCCCCTCCCCCAGGGCAGGCGCCCCGGTAGAGAGCTCCCCGGGCGCGCAGGCCCCCCGCGTCGCGGTCGATCGATGGCCGCGCCGTGCGGCGGCCGGGCCGGTTCAGCTGTACTCGTAGAAGCCGCGACCGGTCTTCCGCCCAAGGTGGCCGGCGGCCACCATGCGCTTGAGCGCGATCGCGGGCCGGTACTTGGGGTCCCCGTACTCGCGGTGGAGGATCTCCGCCACGTCGAGGCACACATCGAGCCCGATCATGTCCGCGAGCTCGAGAGGGCCCATGGGATTGCCGGCCCCCGCCTTGAGCGCCAGGTCCATGTCGCGGGCGCTCGCGACGCCTTCCTCGAGGGCGAAGCAGGCCTCGTTCAGCATCGGGATGAGCAGGCGGTTCACGAGGAACCCCGGGACCTCCTTGACGCGGATCGGGACCATCGGGAACCGGTGGTTCCGGAGCCCCTGGAAGAAGTCCATGACGTCGGAGACGACGTCGTCCCGGGTGTCCACCCCGGCCACGATCTCCACGAGAGGGAGCGTGTAGGGCGGGTTGAAGAAGTGCGCGATCAGCGTGCTGCCGCAGTGCTTGAGCCCCCGCGCCAGCTGGGTGATCGACAGGGACGAGGTGTTGCTCGCGATGATCGCGTGGTCCGGCAGGACCCGGTCCAGGTTCGCGAAGACCTCCTTCTTGACCGACTCCTTCTCGAAGGCCGCCTCGATCACGAGGTCGACGTCCTTGAAGTCGTCCCAGTTGGTCGTGCCCTTCACGCGGGCGATGATCTCGTCACCGCGCTTCCGGTCGACCTTCGGCTTGAGCTTCTGCCGGATGGCGGACTTCTGCTCCTCCGTGAGCTTCAGCCCCATCTCCTCGATGCGGGAGATCTCCTTGTCCGCGCGTCCCTGGTGGAAGTCGACCAGCTCGTCGACGATCCCCTTGACCCGGGCGAGACCCTTCGCGAGGAGCTCCTCGTTGACCTCCTTCAGCAGGACGTTCACTTCGTTGAAGGCCAGGACCTCGGCGATGGCCGCCCCCATCGTTCCCGCCCCGACCACACCTGCCTTTCTGACGTAGAGCATGAGATTCTCCTCGCGTCTTGCCATGAAGAGAGGTAGATAAACGCTGGGCGCGCTCCGGGGGAGCATGGGAGAGGTCCCCGTGGTCCGGACCGTCTGCCGATTCCGCCCCGGGGCCGCGCCGGACGACGCGATCTACCACAGCGTCCCGGACGACGGGCTCTGCCTGAACGTCTTCCCGCTCCTGACCGAGCCCCGCCGACCGGACCGCGTGCTCATGGGGAGGATCGACCCCTCCTTCGACTGGGCGGACCTCGGTGGGATGCACCGCGAACGGATCGTCCAGACCGCCGACCGGTGGGTGCTGCCGGGGCGGCAGCTCTTCCTCTTCGAAGCGCCCGGCGATGCCGCACGGGCGATCCTGCGCGAACAGCTGGGGCTGGAGACGCTCGCGCTCCGGGGCCCGGAGGTCCTGTCCGAGGCCTGGCAGCGCCCCTCCCCCGTGGGCCAGGGGCCGCACTGGGACCTCTCCTTCGTGTACCGGGGAGAGTGGCCGGTCGGACGGCAGCTTCACGCCGCTCCGTGGCGGGAGCTCTCGTTCAAGAACCCCATCCTGCTCGACCCCCAAGAGGTGGGCAGGAACCATCTCGATGTCCTGGCGCTCGCGGGATTCTCGGTCGTGCGGTCCTCCTCGTAGGCGCACGCTTAAATGGTGGGCAAAGGTCGGCGGACCCGCGCGGGGATGGCCCAGCCCGGTACGGCGCAGGATTGCTAATCCTGTGGTGCTTGCACCTCGGGGGTTCAAAGGCGCCGCGGAACCGCTCCGCGGGGCGGGATTTCCCCCTCCCCGCGTTCCCGTTCCACCCCGAGGTGGGTGTTTCTCGCCCTAGCTCGCTCTTGGTCCGCTCCTGAGCAGAAGAGGCGGCGGCCCGCCTTCGAACGAGGCCCCGAGCGTGGGACCAAGGTCCCCACACCGCACGGTGGCCGCCCCGTTCCTACGGGGGCACCGCGAGGCTCGAGCCCCGCGGGTCGGGGCTCCCGCGCCCGCCGTCCACGTGAGCCGTTCCTGGGGACCTCGCTCGACAGCCCCCTTCTCGCCGGGCCCCGGGAGCGGCCCGCTCGGGACCGCGAGGACGCGGCCTCCTCCCTCGAGCTCCACAACCACCAGCCGGTGCGGGGCGGTCCACGGTGCGGGGGGGACGGAGATCTCCGTCGCGGCGATGACCTGTCCCCGCCCGGTCCGCTCCTCGCGGGTCAACGCCCCCCCGCACTCCGGGCAGACCGCGGCCGCTTCGACGAACCGGAGGTCGCACTTGAGGCAGGACCCAAGGACGATCACGCGCCCCTCCCAAGGATGGTCACGAAATTGTGGGAACCCAGTCCTCCGACGGATTGGGCGAGCCCAACTTACGGCCGTCCCGCCTGCATCGCTCCCGCTTCTCCGAGCAGCTGCCGGTGGACCTCGATGATCTGGGCGAGGCCGGAGACCCCGACCGGGTGGCCCCGACCGAGCAGCCCTCCGGAAGGGTTCACGGGGAGGACCCCGTTGGGGTCGCCGCGTCCCTCCAGGGTCCATCGGAGCGCCTCACCCGGCCCGCAGAACCCGAGGTCCTCGAGGTCGATGAGCTGGAACGGGGCGAACGCGTCGTGGACCTCCGCCACCTGGACCTCCTTCCGCCCGATGGCCGCCTGGTCGTAGGCGAGCCGGGCCGCTCTTCGGGTGGCTCGGAACCCCACCGGCTCGAGGGGCCGGGCGACCACTTCGAGCACCTCCGTCGACTGCCCGAGCCCCCGCACGGTCACCTCGGCCGGGTCGTGGGAACGGGAGAGCATCACCGCTCCCGCACCGTCGCTGATCGCGCTCACGTGGAGGAGGCGCAGCGGGCTCGCGACCATCCGGCTCCGGTTCACTTCCTCCTTCGTCACCAGGGACGTCAGCTGGGCGCGGGGGTTGTGGGCGGAGCACGCCCGGTTGCGGACGGTCACTTCCGCGACCTCCTCGATGGGCAGGCCGTACCTGGACAAGTAGAGCTGGGAGACCAGGGCCGCCATCGCGGGCATCGTCGCCCCGTGAAGGACCTCTTGCGGGGACAGGGACCGGGAGAGCACCGTGGTGGTCTCCACCGTGGAGGTGGCGGTCATCTTCTCTCCGGCCACGACCAGGACCCGCTCGAAGGCCTGCGAGGCGACGAGGTGGGCCCCGAGCTGGAAGGCCCCCGCTCCCGTGGCGGAGGCGGTCTCCGCCCGCCACGCTGGGACCCTAGAGAGCCCGAGGCGGTCGGCGACGCGCGGGGCGAGGCTCTCGACCCCGGCGAGCGAGCCTGCGGACATCGACCCGACCACGAGCGCATCGGGGGCCGAGGACGAGGAGGGGCCGGACTCGATCGCCTGCCGCCCGGCCTCGGCCAATAGGTCCTCCAGGCGCTCCGGGCGCTTGCCGAATGGCGTGAGCCCGGTCGACAGGATCGCGACGGTCATCAGGTCCCCAGGAGGACCGAGTGCACCCAGTTCAAGAACTCGAGCAGGGGCTTGCCCTCCTCCCATCGGAGGACCTGGTTCCCCTGGTTCGTCGCGCCCACAGGGGGAAGCTGCGCGGCGATCATCCGGGAGTAGGGGTTGTGGTCCTCGATCGGGGTCTCCACCCGGAAGAACCTCCAGGGGTCGCGCTCGCCCCCGGCGATGAGGCGGTAACCGTAGAGCAGGAGGAGGCCGGACCTCCTCGTCTGTGCCCTGAGCGACACGTACTGCTCCTGGCTGCGGCCGCTCGAGGATGCGAAGGGGATCCTCGGCTGGCCGGACGACTTGACCTCGATGGGAAGGATCACTCGATCGCGTAGGGCGACCAGGTCGAACCCCTGGGAACCCGCGGCGCGGACGACGAGGAACGGGCGCTCCTCGATCGACCGGAGGAGCGAGAGCTCCTCCGGGGTCTTCGCGTACTTGCGGTAGCGGCGCAGGGAATCGGGCTCCCCCTGGAGGACGCCCTTGAGCTCCCTCTCGTACCCGGAGAACGACCCCGCCACGGGTCTGCGAGTGTACTCGGGATAGATATACGATGCTCTGCACTTGACCTCCTCCACGGTGCTCCGCATGGCCACCCCCTCCGGGTCGTTGGAACTCGAGACGGAGGACCTGCCCGTGGCGCGAGCCTCCCTCGTGGTCTTGGAGGAGGCTCGAAAGAGGCTCGAGGCCCGGCACCTGCCGGGGGTCCCTGCGAGCTTCCGCCTCTCCGAGCTTCGCGCGGAGCTGCTGAAGGCGCGGGTCTTCCAGGACCCCACACGGCTGCTCGTGCGTCTCAAGCGTCGCGGGCTGCTCGACGAGAGCTTCGCGCCGCGGGGCGACAAGGTCTTCGTCGCGACCCACCTTCCCGACCTTCTCGCGCTGCTCCGGGAGGGGGTCGAGCGTCTTTCCGCCCCCCCTCCGGTGGCGCTGCAGCCGCCCCCGGACGAGTCGCTCGAGATCCGCGAGATGGACTCGGTCTTCTTCCGTCACCTGAGGGACGTGCTCCAGGACCGGCTCGAGGAGACGCTGGAGTTCGCGAGGGGCTTCGACCTCGCCGCCCTCCTCGCCTACACCCGGCAGCTCTTCGGGGAGGAGCTCGGGCTCGACCCGGCCCTCGCGCTCCTCCAGCAGTACGCCCTCGCGGACGTGCCGCTCATCGCCCCGAGCGGACGGGCGACGGGGACGACGGGTTTCCACCTGGCCCTCTTCGGACCGCCGGGGACCGGCAAGACCTTCGCGATCGACGACCTGGTCCGGGGGAACTCGCGGAGCGGGGTCCCTCCCCACGGCCTTCCCGGACGGAACCGCTACTGCGGAGGGATCACCCCGGCCCAGTTCCTCCGCGTCGGTTCGTTCTACCGGGGGAGGACGTTCAATTTCATCGTCCCGGAGTTCAACGACTGGTTCAAGTACAAAGGGATGGTCGAGCCGCTAAAGCTCGTCATGGAGCAGCGGGAGGTCAAGTGGGAGACGACGTACGGGACCGTCGGACCCTACGTGTTCCGCTCGTACTTCACGGTCAATTACAACGTCCGGGTGTTGGGGAACGCGTGGGAGTCTACCATCGGCGACCCGAACTTTGCGGCGCTCGAGGACCGCATGCTGCTCCGGTTCCACCTCATGACCCGCGAACGGTTCCGGGCCGTGGAGCAGAGCGCCGAGCGGCTGGAGCTGGGGGAGATCGACTTCCACCTGGCCCGCCAGGTGCAGGACCATCTGTCGCTCGTCTACGCGATCCAGACCCAGCATCCCCTCGTCCGCCGGTGGCGGGCGAAGGGCGTGGCGCTGCAGCCCGGCCTCTACCGGACGCTGAGGGAGGTCTCGGAGAAGGCGCTCGCCCGGACCGCGAGCCCCAAGTTCTCCCCCCGGCTGAAGAGCCGGGCGGTGAAGCTCGCCGCGGCCGGCGCGCTGGTGGGGTACTTCAAGCATGAGCAGAAGGCGTCGGCGACCCTTCCGGTCGGGAAGGACGAGGAGGCCCTCGCTCGACTCTTTTACCAGCAGGAGATCTCCGCCCGAGAAGGGCGGAGCTTCGCGGCGTGGTAAGGGGCCGGGCCACGGCCCCAGGTTCGTTCCCACGGCCCCCGCGGCCGGCTACAAGCTCGCGGACCGGGTCGCGATCGAGTCCGCGACGCTCCAGGTGCTCCGTCGGCACCGCGGCCTCGTCCCGACCCAGGACGCCCTCTGGCGCCAGGTGGCCTCCAAACTGCGCCGGCAGGACCCCCCGCTCCGCACGGGCCGAAAGAGGATGCGGGCGCTGCTCGCGACCTCCAGCCTGGTCCACCTCGACGTCCGGTACTCCCGTCGGCCCACCCGGGGGGCGCTCGTCGCCTGCCCCGTCTGCTTCGCGCCTCTGAAGCCGCGGCAGAACTCGACCCTGTGGGGGGACTCCGTCATCGTGGGGTACCGATGCACGGTCTGCCCCTTCTGGACCCCGATCCAGCGGCGGGTCCCGGCCCAGTACACCTTCCGCGCGACCTTCCACCCGGGGACGCTCGACCAGCCCTCCAAGGACGAGGGAGGCCTCGAGCGGAACGGTCGCGAGGCGGACGACGAGGACTGACCCGCGAGCCGGGTCGGGCCCTACCCCTGCTTCTGCGCGTTCATCACGGCGTTCCGCGCCGCGTCGACCACCAGCATCTCCTGCGTTCCGTTCTTCTTCTGGTAGTTCAGGTACCACACCGGGGCGTGCAGGAGCTCGCCATCGGCGACGTTCACGTCGGTGTTCAGCTTCTGGATCATCCGGTGCTGGTGCCGGGCCTTGACGGCCTGGAGCTCGACGACCATGTTCTTGGCCTGGAATTTGGCGTCATCCTCGCTCACGTCCCCGTTCAGCACGGGGATCCCGTTCGGGGCGCGGCGCTTGTCGAAGGGGATGCGCGAGGTCAGGTCGAACTGGTACTCCTTGGGCTGGTAGGCCCCGAGCCCCTTCACGGCGATGATCGGGAACTGGTACTCTCCGGAGAGCTCCCCGGCCCGCAGGGCCATGTTCGCGCCTCCGCCTCCCATCGCCTCGCCCAGCATCATGCCGCCGAAGAGCGCCCCGGAGTTCCCTCCTCCCCGGCCGCCGCCGCCCATGAGAGCGGCCGCGGCGAGCCCGCCTCCGATCTCGGCCGCCTCGACCCCGGCGTCCTCGTAGGTGTAGTGGGTGACCGCGCTCGAGGGGATGATCCAGAAGGGCACCATGTGGACCTTCGCCTCGAGCAGCTTCGAGGTCTCGAAGTCGTGCCGGTGGAAGAGGCCCTGGCTGTTCATCCACTTGTGGACGGCCTCCATCGCCTGCTGCTGGTCCAGCACCTGCGGGACGAGCATCGAGTGGCTCTGGATCGCCTTGAGGCCGGCGCCGGAGATGGTGACGCTGGTGCCGCAGTACTCGCAGGTGATGACCGCGTCGTTCCCGGAGGGATTGAGCGGCGCCCCGCACTGCTTGCACTTGAGGCTCTTCAGGTCGATCGTGGGAGCCGCCGCGGGCGGCGGGGGCGGGGGGACCATGCCGCCACCGGGGGCCCCACCCGGGCCACCGGCCGCGGAAAGCGGACGCCCGCACCGCGCGCAGAAGGCGGCCCCGTCGGGGTTGGGCGACCCGCAGGAGTTGCAGAACATGGCCGGTCCCCCTCCGAACCCTGTTCTCTAACTGCGGGGGGCCCCGCAGCTCTGGCAGAACTTGCCGGTCCCCGCCGGCTGTCCGCATTTCGGGCAGACCGCTGGGGTGGCGGGGGCGGGAGGAGCGTTCGGCGCGCCGCAGTTCATGCAGAACTTTCCCGTGCCCGCCGGCTGCCCGCACTTCGGACACGTGGGGCCCGCGGCGGCGGGTGGCGGGGCGGTCAGGCTGTAGCCGCACGAGGGGCAGAACTTCGTCCCGCCGGGGATCAGCTGGCCGCACTTCGGACAGGGGGACGACGGCCCGCCCATGCCTCCGCCCGGAGCCATGCCCTGGTAGGCGGGGCCCATGGCGCCCGCCATCCCGTACCCCATGCCCATGCCGGCCCCCATGCCGACGCCGGCGCCCATCAGGGTGCCGGCGCCGCCCGGGTTCGCGGCGGCGGTGGTCATGGCCTGCCCGGCCTGGTACTGCATGTAGTTCACGCCCAGCACGCCCATCGTGCTCCGCGTGTCGATGGCCTTCTGGACCTCGTCGGGCACGCTGATCGAGAGCCCCTGGAGGCGGTTGACCTCGATCCCGTAGGCGTCGAAGTAGTCCGGGGCCTTGCCCAGGACCAGCTGCTCGATGGTCTGCAGGTTCGCGGCCAGGTCGGCGACCCCGATGCCCTGCTCCTTCGCCTGCCCGAGGGCGGCGTACACGAGAAGGACCATCTGGTCGCGGGTCCGGTCGTCGATGTCGGCCGAGGACTCGCTCCCGAACGTCCCGACGAACTGGGTGATGAAGTTGTCCGGATGGGAGACGCGCCAGCGGTAGTCGCCGAAGACCCGCAGGTTCACCAGGCCGAAGTCCTTGTCGCGGAAGACGTAGGGCTCCTTCGAGCCGAACTTCGCGTCGAAGAAGCGGCGCTGGAGGTAGTAGACCTCGGCCTGCTGCTGGACGCCCGACAGCTTCTGGACGAGCGTCCCGACGACCGGGGCGTTGATCGAGGTGAGCGCGTACCGGTCGGGGCGGTCGATGTAGGCCAGGACCTTCCCGTCGCGGAAGAACACCGCGTACTCGTCCTCGCGGACGACGACGTTGTCGTTGAGCCGGATGTTGCGGGGGACCCGCCACATCACGTTGGGGCCCTTGAACGTGTCCTCCCAGATGATCGTGGTCGACCCAAAGAGGCTCCCTCCCGTGGCGGGGGGCGGTGCGCTGCGGTTGAACATGGGTGCTCTTCTTCCTCCTCGAACTGGTGATCTTCCTTTCCTGTCGTGTCCTGATCGGTCCTAGCGGGGGCCGGTCCATCCTCCTACTGGAGGATCCCCTCCACAGCTTCCATCCGCTCGCTGAAGGAGACCTCGAGGGCCTTCAGGTTGGCCCGGAGGGTGTCGCACGTGCTGTTGATCTGACCGGAGTCCTTGGTCGAGACGGCCTGCTGGAGCGAGGCCAGGGTCTGCAGGACCTGGTCGCCCGAGGCGACGAACGTCCAGTCGCGCTGGTAGAGGTTGTCCAGCGTCTGCGGGGTGACCTTGATCGTCGAGGAGATGCCGCTGTAGCCCCCCTCCGCGTGGCGGATCTGGCCCTCCAGTCGCTGGAACTCGCTGCGGAGCCCTCCCAGAGCGACCAGTCCGGCCATGACCCCGTCCCGGGCCATCCCGGAGCGGAGGCTGTCGATCTGGGTCATCGCGGTCACCAGCCGGTCGGCCACCTGGATCCGCAGGAGCGAATCGGCCGCCCGGATGTCCTCGCCCTGACGGTACCCGCGGAAGCCGGGAATGAGCAGCTGGAGCTTCTTCAGGATCCCGCGGTCCTGGTCCACCCGGCCGCGGATGTCGTTGCCCGCGGGGGAGGAGGGCGCGACGGGCGGAGCGCCGTAGGGGTTGGGGCCCGAGGGGCCGACCGCGGCGGGCGGCGGCGGGGGAGGGGGAGGCGGAGAGGAGCCGTAGCCCGGGTCCTGCGGGGCCGACACCGCCGGAGGGGGGGCTGGGGCGGAGGAGGCCGGGGGGGTCCCCGCGGCCGCGGAAGGGGCCGCAGGCGCGGGCGCCGCGGCGCTCCCGACGGCGCTCCCGCATCCGGGGCAGAACTTGGCGCCCGCACCGAGGGGGCCGCCACACTGGGAGCAGAACTTCGGTCCGGTCGTCGCTGACAGTTCGGGTTTGCTCATGGCCATGAGAGATCTCCTACCTCGCGGGGGGATTGGAACGGGGGTCGTTCGCCGAAGGGGCGCCCGTGGCCCCGGTCGTGACGCCGGTCTTCGCGCGCCACGCGGCGCGGTTGGACTCCCGGGTGAGGTCGCTCGCCCGCCCCTGGAGCTGCCAGCGCATGTAGAGAAGCCCGGCCACGGCGATGAAGAGGATGATGATGATGTAGACCAGCCGGATCGAGTCGAAGGTCACCTGGCAGGCCGCCCCGCCCGTGCCGTTCGCCGGGCAGCTCCCGCCGTGGAAGGCCCCGTCGGGCGAGACCAGGCCCGCGCCCAGGAGGACCGCGACCCCGAACCAGAAGGAGCCGGCCGACGCCGCGCGCGAGATGGCGGGATCCCGGCTCATGGACTGGACCAACACCGCGAGGACCGAGACGATGAGCCCCAGGAACCCGATCGCGACCAGCCCGAGGAAGTGGTTGTTGACCCCGGGGAAGGAGATGTAGATGGCGATGCCCACCAGGACGAGGATCGCGACCAGGACCCCGGCGATGGCGAAGCCACTGATGGTGGCCCCGGTCTTGGCGACCTCGGCCTCGGCCTTGAGATTGCTCATCGAAACCCGCCTTGACCCGATTGTAAGGGGCTCACCCCTTCATAATGGTACTCGGGTCGAGCGTGTCGCGAGGGAAGGGGGCCGGGCCGAGCGTCCACCCCTATAACCTCGCGTCCTCGTCACGGGACTCGCGTCGGGAGTCCCGGCCGCCGCTGCGGCCTCCCCCGTGCTTCCCGCGGGTCGAGACGGTCCCGGAGTCGTCGTCCCGGGAGGATACGGCGAGCAGCGCGAGGGGCATCTCGATCCGGTCCTGACCGCCCGGGATGCTGGCCTCCTGCACCGTGGGGGCGGAAGGCAGGGTGAGCGTCAGGGAGCAGCGCGGGCAGCTGCCGAACTGCACCACGCAGTGCTGACAGACCGTGGCGCCGCAGGTGTGGCGGTACTGCGCGAGCCCTCCGCAGCCGGAACACCGGGCTCCCTGGGACGCGGAACTGAGGTCGGAGACCGGGCCCGACGGCCGGCCGGACGGCGGGGACGGGGGGGGTCCTCCGACGGACGAGGCGACGGGGGCGGCGGTGTTCGGGAGCGCGGGCCCCCCGGACGGCGGCATGGACTGGGAGGAGGCCTGCTGCGACGAGTAGGGGGCGGGGGGCGAGCCGTAGCCTCCCTGGGAGGGCGTCGTGCCGTAGGAGGAGGAGTACGAGGAGGAGGAGTACGAGGAGGAGCTCCCCGGGGGGTTCCCCTGGGAGGGAGGGGAGGAGGGCGAGCTCTGCTGCTGCGGGAGGGGGGTCGAGGGCGGAGGGGGGGCGGGGCGCGCCCCGTACTCGGTGATCCGCAGGGAGGGGAGCGGAGCGTGGACGGCCGAGCCGACGCTCTCCACGGCCTTGATGAGACGCGCCTTGTAGAGCCCGACGCGGAGGTTCCGGACGAGCCGGAACGGGGTCCGCTCCTCCGGGGGAAGTCCAAGGGCCCGGCGGGCGAGCTCCTCGACATCGGGGGTGAGCGAGAGGTTCTCGGGCCGGATGTCCATCTCCAGGACCGCCCGCATGTAGCCGAAGAGCCGCTGGAGCTGGGCGAGCGTGTAGTTGGGCGGGGAGAGGATGGCCACGTCGGCGAGCGTGAGCCCGCGCTTCTCCACGATCTCCGCGCGCTGCTCGAGCGCGGCGTTGATCAGGTGGTAGCTCGCGCTCTCCAGGTCCTTCAGCTCCTGCTCGGGCAGGTCCCGGACCTCGACGTCGACGTTGCGGGAGATGGCGCGGGTGACCGGGTCGAGCAGGTCGAAGGGGATGTGCAGGGTGAGGAACAGGTCGTTCTTGGTGATCGGACGGTTGAGCTTCGCCTCCAGGAGGAGCGCCTCGCGCCCGAACCCCTCGATCTGGCGGTCCCGGATCTTCTGCTGGGCGAGCTTGCGGCCCTCCTTCGCCGCCTCGAAACCGTCGTCGACCTTGAGCGCGGCCTCGAAGCTCTGCAGCCCCTCCTCCGGACGTCCCAGCTCGAGCAGCACGCGACCCCGGCTCGCGAGGGCGTACTTGTTCTCCGGGGCGATCCGCAAGGCCTGCTCGTAGGCCGTGAGCGCCTCGTGGGAGTGCTGGAGCTTCTCGTGGACGCTCCCGGCCTTCATGAACAGGTCGGCGTTCTGGCTGTCGACGGAGAGCGCCCGGCCGTAGGCGTCCGCCGCCTCGCTCCACTTCTCCTGCTTGCTCTGCAGCTCTCCCAGGCGCACCAGGAGCAGGACGTTCGCGGGGTGCTTCTCCAGCCCCTTCATGCAGGCGTCGACGGCGCGGGGTAGCGACCCCAGGCCCGCCTGCCTCGGCGAGGTGGAGGTAGGTCTCCGGTTGGGCGGAGAGGGCGGTCAGGTTCTGCTCGAGGAAGTCGCGCGCCTTCGCGTGCTCCCCCATCTCCAGCAGGGCCCGGACGAACCAGAGGGCGATCTCGGTGTCCCCGCTCTTCCTCTGCGAGAGGTCCTGGAAGATGTCGAGCGCCTCCTGGAACCGCTCCAGGCGGAAGGCGATCCGGCCCCGCATGAGGAGGACCCGGTTCCCGAGCTCCTGGCCGACCTCGGCCGGGAAGGGGGGGCTCCCGAAGACCTCGAGGGTCCCGACCGCGTCCGCGAAGCGGCTCTCCTTCTCCTCGACGCCCGCCTTCCGGTAGGCGACCTCCAGCTTCACCTCGGGAGAGGCCGCGACGGCCTTCTCGTAGCTCTGCAGGGCGTCGTCGGTCTTGCCCAGCTCGAGGGCCAGGTCCCCGTGGCTCAGCCAGAGCTGCGCCAAGCTCCCCTTCTCGGGCGGGTGGGAGAGGAGGTTGGTCAGGCACTCGTAGGCGTCGATCTTCTCCCCGCGCGCCAGGTGGACGCGGTACTTCTCCTCCCAGACCGTGTTGTTGTCCGGTTCGAGCAGCAGGATGGCCTTGAGGGAGTAGATCACTTCCGTGTCGCGCTGGAGCGACCGGTAGATGTCGGCCCTCAGCTTCCAGGGCCGGAGGTCGTAGGCGTCCGTCCGTAGCAGGGTGTCGACCGCGGTCGCAGCCTCGGTGAAGCGTCCCGCGAGCATCAGCGTCTCGGCGAGCGAGAGCGTCCCGAGCTTGTTCTGCGGGTCCAGCTGGATGCCCTTCTGGTAGTACGGGAGCGCGTCGGCGTAGGCCCCCTGCTCCTTCAGCGCGTCCGCCACCTCGAAGTAGGCGACGGGGTCGCGCTCCTGCGGGGAGAGCGCGTTCTTCAGGACCTGGACACCCTCGGCCTTCCGTCCGAGCCGGAGCAGGAGCCGTCCCCGGCGCCGGAGGAAGAGCGGGTTCTGCGGCTCGCGCTGCAGCAGGATCTCGACGTAGTGCAGGGCCTTGGCGTCCTGATTGAGGGCCGCGAGGACCTCCTCCATCCCCCAGATGAGGTCCGTGTCCTCCCGACCGAGCTCGATGGACTTCGCGTAGGCCTGCTCCGCCTCGGCGTTCCGGGAGATCTCGCGGAGGGTGTGGCCGAGCTCCTTGAAGATGTCCCCGCGCGTCGCGTTCGCGGGGTCGGCCAGGAACTCCTTGTACCCGTCCACGGCCCGGTCCACGTTCGAGAGCAGCTTCGCCGCTCGCGCCGCCCCGAGCAGGCTCACGTTGCGGAACTCGGTGGAGAGGCTCGAGCGCTCGTAGCTCCGGAGAGCCTCGGTGGCGAGGCCCTTCCTCTCCGGCGCCTTCTCGGCCGTGCGGTACGCCCGCGAGAGGTAGAGGTTCCCGCGCTCCAGCGCGACGTCGTAGCGCGAGGGGTCCTTCTCGAAGATCCGGTCCAGGAGGGCGGGGATCTCGTCGGTCCGCCCCATCGTCTGGAGGAGGGCCTTCTTCTGGAGCAGGATGGCGATGTTGTCCGGAGTGATCCGGAGGATGTGGTCGTAGACCTGGAGCGACTCGTCCCTTTGCCCCAGGGAGGTGAGCGCCTGGGCCAGCTCCTCGGCGGCCGAGGTGTCGGAAGCGTTCTGCGCGAGGATGGCCCTGGAGAAGAACACGACGTAGGGGGCCTTGCGGTTCTGCTTGGCGAGGCGCAGCCCCTTGCGGAACTCCTCCACCTCGGTGGGGTGGGCCTGGACGATCTCCTGGTAGACGCGTAGGGCCCCCTCGAGCTGGCCGGTCGCCGAGAGCAGCTCGCCCAGGGTCCGCTCGGCCTCCAGGTTGTGAGGGGAGAGGACGAGGAGCGCCTCGCAGGCCTCCATCGCGACGTCCTTGCGGTCCTGCTTGAGCGCGAGCGTCCTCAACGCCTGCAGGTTCGCGAGGTTCCGGGGGTCGAGCTCCTTGATCCTCCGCCGGACGTCGACCAGGAGGTCCGTCTGGAGGTTCATCGTCTCCAGTGTCGAGGCGAGCTCGAGCAGGAGCGCGGGGTCGACCTCCGCCCGCTTCTCCAGGAGGGAGCGGTAGAGCGCGAACGCCTCGTCGTTCTTCTGGAGCGCGAGGAGGACCCGGGCCTTCAGGAAGAGGTAGCGGGGGTCGTCCGGCTTGAGCTGGATGGCCTTCTCGAGCGAGTCGAGGGCCGGGGCGAGGTCGCCGGAGGAGGCGAGGAGGTTGGCCTTCGTGAAGTGGAGCTCGGGGTCGGAGGGGTTGGACTGCAGGAGCTGGTCGCACGTCTCGGTGGCCTGCTTGACCCCGCCCAACGTCATGGCGAGGGCGAGCTTCACGCGGAGCGCCTTCGGGTGTCCCGGGATGAGCTTCAGCGCCCGGTCCACGTACTGGGTGCTCGTCGCGTCCAGCTGCTGGGCCTGGAGGTAGCACTCGACGGCGTCCTGGGGCCGGCCCAGGATCTTCAGCGCGTCGCCCTTGCTCGCCCAGATCGCCTTGTCATGCGGGTTGACCGACAAGGCCCGGTCCAGGAGGTTCAGCACCTGGTCCAGGTTCTGGTTCATCGAGAGGAGGATCATCGCCTTGTGCTGGAGCGCCGAGGAGGAGTTCGGGGAGAACGACAGCGCGAACTCCACGGCCTGGAGCGCCTGGTCGCCGATCGACAGGCGGTAGAACCCGAGCGCGGTCCGGTCGAGGAGGTCCCCCGCCTCCTGGCGCTGGTAGGAGAGCTCGTTGAACCGGTCGCGCGCGAGGTTCAGGACCTCCTTGAGCGCGTCCACTTGGCGGTTGAAGTCCCGCACCTGCTGGGCGGCTTCGGCCGACTCGAACCACTGCCGCGCCTTGGCCAGGGCAGGCGTGGCTGGCGTGCCCGCGGGCTGAACCATCTCGTCTCCAGCAGTTCAGTGATACGAGATTAAGGCTTCGACCACCGCCGATAGACCCTACGCCCGCGGAGGAGGCTCGGGACCCCCCCCGTTCAGGGGGCCGGGGGAGCGGCACGTGGCCCCGGCCGGTGCGGTCGCCCGGACCACGCGACCGGGCCCCACCCCGCGCTTCCCGAGGAGGCAGATAGGTTGATGTCGCACGTCCGGGTCCCACGACGCGAGCAGGGGTGACCGGATCTGCCCAAACGCGCCGCGGGGCATCGAAAGTACATCTACGACCCGGTCCACGGCTCCGTCCCGCTGACGGGGCCCACCCTCGAGCTGCTCTCCCATCCTCTCGTCCAGCGCCTCTGGGGCATCCGCCAGACGGGGCTGGCCAACCTGGTCTTCCCCGGGGCCAATCACACCCGGCTCGAGCACTCCCTCGGGGTCCTCTGGGTGACGCGGGCGATGGCGACCGGGCTCGGTCTCTCCTCCGAGGAGGCGCTCCCCCTGGAGATCGCGGGGTTGCTCCACGACCTCGGCCACACCCCGTTCTCCCACACCCTCGAAGGGGTGCTCCAGGAGGTGGGCGGCACCTCGCACGAGGAGGTCACGGCGCATCTCGTCCGCGGCGACGTACCGGAGCCGTACGAGGTCCCGCAGCAAGGCGTCGACGGATTCCACCCCCGTACGATCCCTGAGGTCCTGGAGCGGCACGGGCTCTCCTCCCGGGAGGTCGTCGAGCTGCTCCGCGCCCCTCGTCCGCGGGCGCGTCCCTTCCGCAGCGAGATGCTCCACGGGTCCATCGACGCCGACCGTCTGGACTACCTGCAGCGGGACGCCCACTACACGGGAGTGGCCCACGGGTTCATCGACGCGAACCGGCTGCTCGAGACGGTCCGTCAGGAGCGCGGGCACCTGGTCTTCGCGGAGAAGGGTCGCCCCGCGGTCGAGGGCTTCCTCTTCGCCCGATCGCTGATGTACTCGTCGGTCTACTACAACAAAACGGTCCGCATCGCCGAGATCATGTTGCAGTCCGCGCTGGAGCGGCTGCCCTCCTTCCCGGACATCGCGCCGCTCCTCACCCTGACCGATGCCGCCCTGCTCGCCTTCCTCGAGCGCGAAGGGGGGCGGGCGGGGGAGTTCGCCCGGCGGTTCGAGGTCCGCCAGCTCTACAAGCGGGCGTTCACGCACCCCTGGGGGGCGGAAGGTCCCGCGGATCCCCGCTTCCTGCGCTTGGCGAAGGTGCCTTCCGAGCGGCGGCGCATCGAGGACGAGATGGCTCGCCGCCTGGGGGCGCGTCCCGGGGAGGTCCTGCTCGACCTCGCCTCGACCCACCGGGGAGCTCCGCACGCCGGAGCCCCGACCACCGGGGGAGATCCCCTCTGGATCTGGGAGGCGGGGAAGGTGGTCGACCTCTTCCGGACCGATGGGGCATGGTCCACCCTCCTCTCACGACCGATCACCCCCTGGGCCGTCGCGGCCTACGTCCCCGCGCGGCTGGCGGAGGCGGCGCGCCGACGCCGCTCCCGGCTCCTTGACGTGCTCGGCTGAGCGGGGGCCGCCCCCGACGTGGGGGTCGCTCCGAGCGGCGGCGACCTCGAAGACCCTTCGCGCGGGGCGGGGGGCGGGGTTGGGCCGTCGGGCCGTTAGGCCGCTCCGAACGCCCCGACCCTGACCTCGCCCGCGACCCCGACCGGCTCAGCGCGCGGTCGCCGGGAGCGTCGGCTTCCCGGCTCCCGCGGGCCTTGAGTGCGGGGCGTCGAACTGCTCGCGCTCCGTCGAGCCCTCCATCGCGAGGGTCGAGGCCTCTCCGCCCGAGATGACCTGGGCGATCTCGTCGAAGTAGTCCGTTCCGACGAACGCCTGGTGGGCGACGGCCTTGTAGCCGTGCGGGACCGCCGCGAACTCGTGCTCCTGGAACTTGGCGTAGGCGGTCATCCCCTGGGAGCGGTAGGCGCGGGCGATCTCGAAGATGTGGTAGTTGAGCGAGTGGAAGCCGGCGAGCGTGATGAACTGGAACTTGTAGCCCAGCTCCCCCAGGTCGCTCTGGAACCGCGCGATCTGCTCGTCGCTCAGCTTCTTCTTCCAGTGGAACGACGGCGAACAGTTGTAGGCGAGCGGCTTCGCCGGGTACTTGGCGTGGACCGCCTGCGCGAAGGCCCGCGCCTCGTCCGGGTCGGGCGAGGAGGTCTCGAACCAGACCATGTCGGAGTAGGGGGCGTAGGCGATGCCGCGCGCGATGGCGCACTCGATCCCGCCCTTGTACTCGTAGTAGCCCTCGTACGTCCGCTTCCCGTTGAGGAAGGGCTGGTCGACGGGGTCGACGTCGTTGGTGACGATGCGCGCGTTCAGGGCGTCCGTGCGCGCGATCAGGAGCGTGGGGACGTCCATGACGTCCGCCGCGAGGCGGGCCGCGGTGAGCTTCCAGAGGAACTCCCGCGCCGGGACCAGGACCTTCCCGCCCAGATGGCCGCACTTCTTCGCGTTCGAGAGCTGGTCCTCCAGGTGGACCCCGGCGGCGCCCGCCTCGATCATGTCCTTCATCACCTCGAAGGCGTTGAGCGGGCCCCCGAAGCCGGCCTCGGCGTCGGCGACGATCGGCGCGAACCAGTCGATGGGCTCGCCGCTCAGCGCGTGCTTGCGCTCGTCCTGGCGCTTGAACGCGTTGTTGATCCGCCGGACCAGGTGCGGGACGCTGTCGGAGGGGTAGAGGCTCTGGTCAGGGTAGGTCTCGTCGGCCTCGTTGTTGTCCGCCGCGACCTGCCAGCCGCTGACGTAGATGGCGGGCAGCCCGGCCTGGACCATCTGGACCGCCTGGTTCCCCGTCTGGGCGCCGAGGGCCGGAACGAAGGGCTGGGTGGCGATCTGGTGCCAGAGCTTCTCCGCCCCGAGCTCCGCGAGCGTGTACCGGATCGGGAGGGTGCCGCGCAGCCGGACGACGTCGTCCGCCTTGTAGGGTCGGACGATCCCCCGCCACTTCTCCTCCTTCCGCCAGCTCGCCGCCAGTTGGTTCGAGTCCTTCATCGCTTCGCGCATCATGTTCCGTGTCCGAGCCCCAGGGGGGATCCGTCCAGCCAGGGTCCAGCGCGGAGGGTCAAGAACTCTTCGAGCTCCGCGCCGTCGACCATCTCTTCGAGCAGCTTCCTCGCGCCACCGTACTCCCCACGGGCCCAGCGCTCCTCCCCCACCTCTCGGCGGATCGCCCCCATCTCCTCCTCCACCACCCGGTGGAAGAGCCCGGGCGTCGCCGCGGTCCCTCCTTCGAGGGGGACCTCGAGGTGGACCCACTGCCAGAGCTGCGCGCGGCAGATCTCCGCGGTCGCCGTGTCCTCCATCCGGTAGCGGATCGCGGCCGCGCCGACCGCGCGCAGCCAGGACTCCAGGTACTGGACCGCCGCGTTGACGTCCGCGCGCATGCCCGCCACGGTGGGCCGACCGGGAGGGACCTGGAGGAAGGCCCGGGGGTCCGGGTCCGGGCCGGGCTCGGAGGGGACCGGGGCCGGTCGGGGGGCTTCGAACACCCGGCGCACGACCGGGACGAGCCCCGGGTGGGCGATCCAGGTGCCGTCGTAGCCGTGGGAGAGCTCGCGCTCCTTGTCGTGGACCACGCGCGCGATCGCCTCCCCGTTGAGCTCCACGTCATCGCGGACCGGGATGTCGGCCGCCATGCCCCCGACCGCCTGGGCCCCCCGCTCGTGGCAGGTGCGCACGAGGTAGCGCGAGGCCTCGAGCATGAACGGGGTGTCCATGGTCAGGACCGAGCGGTCCGGCAGCACCCGGTCGCGGTGGGCGCGCAGCGTCTTGATGAAACTGAACAAGAGGTCCCATCGGCCGAGGTTGAGCCCCAGGACCCTCTCGCGGAGCACGTAGAGGATCTCGTGCATCTGGTAGAGCGCCGGCAGGGTCTCGATGAGCACGGTGCAGCGGACGCTCCCGGAGGGGAGCCCCAGCGTCTCCTCCGCGAACCCGAGCACGTCGTTCCAGAGCGCCGCCTCCGCCCCGCTCTGCAGCTTGGGCAAGTAGAGGTAGACCCCGGAGCCGGCCGCCTTCAGGGCCTGGGCGCTCGCGAAGAAGTAGAGACCGAAATCGAAGAGGCTCGCCGGGACCGCCTCGCCGCCGAAGGTGAGCCCCTCCTCGTCCAGGTGCCAGCCCCGGGGGCGGACCATGAGGACGGCGTGGGGGGAGCGGAGGGCGTAGGACCTTCCCTCCGGGCTCCGGAACTCGAGGGAGCCTCGGACGGCATCGTACAGGTTCCGCTGCCCCTCCAGGGTCAGCTTCCACGCGGGGGCGTGGGCGTCCTCGAAGTCGGCCATGTAGACCTGCGCCCCGGAATTGAGGGCGTTGATCATCATCTTGCGGTCGGTCGGCCCGGTGATCTCGATCCGCCGGTCGAGGAGCTCCTTCGGAGGGGGCGCCACGCGCCAGGAGGAGCTTCGGACCGACCTCGTGGAGGGGTCGAAGGAGGGCAGCGCCCCGCCGTCCATCGAGACCTGGTACTCTTCCCGCGCCTCCAGGAGGGCGTTCCGGCGCGACTCGAAGCGCTCTGTGAGCGCGGCCACGAACCGGAGGGAGGCCTCGTTGACGACAGGGCCCAGGGAGGCGGGGACCGACCCGTGGAGCTCGAGGGTCTCCGCGCGAAGCGCGGGGTTCAGTGCCTCGCGGAGGTCCGGGCGGCCGTGCGGGGCTCGGAGCTCGGCAGCGGGGCTCGGCATGGGTCCCTACTCCTCGACGGACGCCTCGGGACCGTCCTGACCGCACCGGCCACAGGGCACGAAGGCGTGCGATCGGGGCCGCGTCCCGAGCAGGCGTGCCCACGGAGAAAGAGCTCTCCTGGCGCCGCTCACGGCGGCCTCATCCAGACCCGCATAATAGACCTTCTCGGAACTCGTCGTGACGAAGCGACCCACGACGAGCAAAATGGGCGGCCCGGGGCCCCCAGACCGGAGGGGAGCCGAGCGGTCCGAGGACCCTAAATCGGCCCCTCCAGGGCCAGGCTCAGTCGCGCACGGCGCAGGTCAGAAGATGGCCGCCCGCCTCGAGGAACTCCCTCTCCCTTCCCACCGTCTCCTCCCACCGGAGCAACGCACGGAGGCCGGGCCCGCCCGAGCGTAGGAGCGTCTCCAGGAGCTCGGGCCTCCCGCCCACGAGCGGAGCGGCCACGAGCTCGTCAACGACGTTCAGGCCCTCCCGTGAGAGAAGATGAGAGACCTCGCTCCGGGCCATGAATCGGAACGTGGGACCGGGTCCCCCGAAGCCCCCGAAGCCCCCGATGCCGCCGATGCCCCTGCCGCCCCCGGACCCCTCCCTGCCCGCCGGCTTTGACGGTGGGACGGGTCTCCAGCCCTCCCGTAGCAGCCGCGGGAGCTCGTGCCGGGGGTCGGCGACGAAGGTGCGGCGGAGCTCGAGCGGCCCGGCCTCATCGAGGAAGCGAGGCACGGACGTCAGGACCGCCTGCGTCTCGAGGACCAGCGCTCCCCCCGGCGCCACCGCGCGGGCAAGGCCCTCGAGGACCGAGCGGGCCCTCGCTCCGGCGAACCCCACCAGGTTCCCGAGGGCCACGACGCGGTCCAGCGACCTCTCCTTCAGCGGCGAGCGGGAGGCGTCCGCCTGGACGAGGTCCGCTCCCCCCTCGGAGGACGGCCTCGACCCGGCCTCCGCACGCTCCGCGGCCGCCCGGAGCATTGGAGTGGAGAGGTCGACCAGCAGCAGTCGCTCGGCCCCCCGTCCCACCAGGGGCGTGAACCTTCCCGGCCCCGGGCCCACCTCGGCGGCCCAGCGGACCTCCTCCGAGGCCGTCCTCAGGGCCCGCTCCAGGAAGCGCTCCCGAACCCCACGAAGGAGCTCCCGCTGGGGGGTCCCTTCGTAGCGGCGCCACTCCCGCTCGACCTCGTAGGCCCCCGCGTGCCGGAACCGCGCCGGGCCCCGGTAGGAGGCCCGAGAGGAGGCCGCGCCCTGGGGGCGCGACGCGCCTGGGCCGGGGGATCGCGCCCTCTCTCGCCGGTCCCGACCCTGCGCCAACTCTCCTCCTTCGCGCGATGCCCGGCACCGCCCGGGGGGATGACGCGCCGGGTGGGATTCGGACCCACGACGTTTCGGTTAGGAACCGAACGCTCTATCCAGGCTGAGCCACCGGCGCACGCGCGTCCCCGGACGGACAGGGGCGCTACGTCACCCAGGATAAGAGGCTAGGTCGCGCCGCCCCGCGGGCCTGCCCCTCAGGCCCGGGCCGGGGGAGCGGGGGAGGGCAGCCCGTAGCGCAGGATCGCGGCCACCCCTCCGAACGCCTTGAGGAGCATCGACCCCTCGTCGCTCTCCGTCGAGATCATCCGGACCGTCGCGCCGGAGCCCTCGGCCTCCCGGAAGAGCTCCCCCACGTGGTCCTCTGACCCCTCGCTCTCCAGGGAGTTCGTGCCGCCGCACTTCGGGCAGGAGGCGTGGACGGCGGCGTCCACCTGGGCGTCGTCCAGGACCCGGACGAAGGCGTGGTTGCACTTCGAGCACTTGAGCGACACGCGCCGGCGGTGCAGCCCCTCGGAGATGAGCAGGATCTCGACGGCGCCGAGCCCGAGCGCGCGCTTGACCTCCCCCTCGCCGTACGCGGCGAGGCTCCCCTCGGTCCGGCGGGCCTCCCGGAGCAACCGCTGCACCACGCGCTTCTCTTCCGTGAGCTCCAGGCCGTGGAGGGTGATCGTGGCCTTCTCGACCAGCTCCTTCAGCCCGTACTCGTCGGTGTAGCCGACGTCGAAGAGCGGCTCGATCACTTTCTTCTGGAGCTCGTAGTGGAGGTAGTTCTGCTTGACGAAGTACTCCTTCGTCGCCCCGGGGCCGCCGATGAGGAGCCCCTTCAGCTGGTCCTTCACCGGCAGGTAGAGCTCGGTCGCCATCTCCCCGCACCGGACGAAGAAGTCGTGGGCCGCGTGCTCGATGAGCCGCTCGAAACGGTGCTGGGACTGCCCGCCGCGCCCGTGCTTCGAGGGCACGAGCGACTGCTTGTTGCGGACCGCCTCCACCCGCTTGCCCTTCAGCCAGCCGAGCGTGACCTCGGCCCGGTCCATGACGATGAGCCCCCAGAGCTCGGGCTCATGGACCATCTCCTTGAGCGGCTCGAGTACGAACTCGGAGTCGCAGCGGTACATGTACGTGTTGAGAGGTTCCGGCGGTTCGATCACGTACTGGACCATCTCGTACTTGTCCGCCCCGATCGGCTTCGCTCCGACGAAGAAGGCGAGCCCGTGCTCCGGGGGGACCCGGTACTGCTTCAGCCGGTTCAGGATCGTCTCGAGCGCAGAGAGCACGTTCTTCCGGGTCGTGCGGCTCTTGATGTTCCCGGCCTGGGCGTACTCGTTCCGCAGGTAGTTGGACACGTCCGCGATGGCGCGGGCGGGAGGGACGTAGAGCGTGACCAGCTCGGTCGCGCGTCCGCGGATCGCACCGAGCTCCTCCAGCATCCGTCGGAACTCGTAGCGGACGAGCTGCGGGTCCTTCGTTTCGGGGTTCTTCTCCGCCGGCATGGGTCACGCGAGGCGCGCCGCTCCCGCGCTGGGAAGGATAAAGCTCGCGCCCGACAACTCCGCCGTCCGGCCGTCCTGCGTCCGGCGTCCCCCGTCCCCGGGGGGGCCCGCAGGGGGGAGTCAGAGGAGCTTCTTCAGATGCTCCTCGATCACGTCCTCGGGGTAGGCCCCGACGATGCGGTCGACGAGCTTGCCGCTCTTGTAGAACAGGAGCGTGGGGATGCTCATCACGCCCAGCTTCTGGGCGGTCTCGGAGTTGTCGTCCGAGTTGAGCTTGCCGAAGCCGACCTTGCCGTCGTACTTCTTCGCGAGCCTCTCGACGATGGGAGAGACCATGCGGCACGGACCGCACCACGGCGCCCAGACGTCGACCAGCGCCACCGTGTTCTCCTGCGGGAAGCTTTCGAAGCTCTGCATGTCGAGATCTTTGACACCCATGCCTTCACGCCCAGGACTCCGCACGCCGTTCGGAGATAAACCCCTTTTGCGGCCACCGCGGTCGTTGCTCCTCCGGTCAGGAGCGAGCGAGGGGACCCCTCAGCGAGCGAGTTCCTCGACGAGGTGCTCGGCGGCCGGCAGGACGAGACGGCTCAGCGCCAGGCGGCAGGCGCGCTCCGAGCCGGGGACCGCGAAGACGGGGCGGTTCTGGATCGCGAAGAGCGAGGCACGGGAGAGGACCGCGAGCGGGCCCACCTCCTGGAAGCTCAGCATCCGGTAGAGGTCACCGAAACCTTCCAGCGCCTTCCCCCCCATCCCGGCCAGCGCTTCGATGGTCACGTCCCGGGAGCTCACGCCGGTCCCTCCGATGGTGATGATGGCCTCGAGCCGTCGGTCGGACAGCCACGTGTCCACCGTCTCGCGGATGTCCGCGACGGAGTTCGCGACGAGCGCGTAGTGCGGGACCAGGTGGCCGGCCTCGCCGAGCAGCTGCTTCACCAGCTTGCCGGAATCGTCGTCGTCCTCGGTGTGGGTGTCCGACGTGGTGAGGACCCCGAAGACGAGCGGTCGGGTGGCCCCGAGGTGATGGCGCTGCGCGGACCCTGCCCCCGCGCCCGGACCAGCGCCTTGGGCGCCGGAGGGGCTCGAGGAGGAAGAGGATGAGGATGAGGAAGAGGAAGAGGATGATCCTGAGACGGCCGCGACGTGGGAAGTGGCGGCGGAGTTCACACTAGGGGAGGGCATGTTGGACCTCAGGGATGCGACGGTGACTTGATCTTGCGGACGACCCGGACGGGGCCGAGGGCCGTGCCCGGGTACTGGCCGCGTTCATCCTTCTCCAGGTATTTCACCATGTCCCAAACGGTGAGCAGCGCCACCGTCGCTCCCACCAGGGCCTCCATCTCCACGCCGGTCGACCACCGCGCTTCGGCCACGGCGCGGACCCGTACGCCCTTGGGGGTGAGCTCCAGGTCCACGCGGCTCGAGGTCAGAGGAACGATGTGGCAGTGCGGGATGAGCTCCGCGGTCCGCTTCATGGCGGACATGCCTGCGAGCCCCCCGGCCACGCGAGGGTCCCCCTTCTCCACCCGCCCTTCGGCGATGGCGCGCCGGGAGCGTGGGGAGAGGCGGAGCTCCCCCTCGACCTCCGCGCGTCGGTACGAGACCGGCTTCTGGAGGATGTCGCGCTGGGCCGTGGAACGGGAAGCGCCCGCGCGAGGGGAGGCGGGGCGACCCCGGGCGACCGAGCGTCGGGGCGTCATCGCGACGAGGGAGAGGCGGCCGACGAGGGAGCCGAGCTCCCCAGGGAGCTTCGCAGGAGGCACAGGCGCGTCAGGAAGGCTTCGAGCTGGATCCTTTCGGAGGCCCCTTCGACGATGCGGTACTCGATCTCGGCGAGCGCGTCGACCATCCGGACGCGCTCAAGGTCGGGGATCGCGAGGGTCGCGAGGTACCCGTGGATCGCCTTCACGACGTCCTCGCCGCTCGCCCCGCGTTCGGTGAAGAGCGAGAAGAGGCGGTCGCGGGCCCCCAAGAAATCCCCGGAGATCGCCGCGTTGACCATCGCCTCGACCTCCCGGGGGAGCGGGGTGGCCGCGCTCTCGTAGACCGTGTCCGGCTCGACCTTGTCGGAGAAGGTCGAGGCGAGCTGCAGGATGTTGGTGGCCCGCCGCATGTCCCCCTCGGAGAGCCGGAGGATCGCCTCGTACGCCTCGGGGAGGACCGTCTTCTTCTCGGCCTTCGCGATCCGCTCCAGATAGGTCCGGATCTCCTCCGGCTGGAGGATCTTGAAGCGGAAGACCCCGCACCGCGACTGGATGGGTTCGATGATCCGGGAGGAGTAGTTGCAGGAGAGGATGAACCGGCAGATCGAGGAGTACCGCTCCATGGTCCGGCGCAGCGAGGCCTGGGCCTCCGCGGTCAGGTTGTCGCTCTCGTCCAGGAACAGGATCTTGAACGGGATGTCGCCGAGCGGAGCGCTGCGCGCGTAGTTCTTGATCGTGCCCCGGACCGTGTCGATGCCCCGCTCGTCCGACGCATTGAGCTCCAGGAAGGAGCTCCTCCAGTCCTCGCCGTACAGGTCGCGGGCGAGACAGAGCGCGGCGGTGGTCTTCCCGGTCCCCGGGGGCCCGGCGAAGAGCAGGTGCGGGAGCGACCGTTTCTTGACGTAGGCCTGCAGCAAGGGGACGATCTTGGTCTGTCCCACCATGTCCCCGAGGTGGCGGGGCCGGTACTTCTCGATCCAGATCTCGCCTTGCTTCGGTTCGGTCAAAGGTGGAGGGCCTCGCTCCCTGACCCCGGGGGACACCGGCGTATATGCCTATTCATAGAGTCGGAGGGACGCGAAGCGGGAGCCCCGGCCCGACGCGCGTGCCCCGCCCCGGCCTCTCCCCCCCGTCCCGCGGGCGTCCCCGGCCCTCCGGGGTCAATCCGGCTTCACCTCCGCTCTAACTACCCCAACCCCACCGGGTGCCGCCATGTCTCGCAGCCTCCGCAGCTCCACGTCCCGACCAGTTTCGCGCTCCAAGCCCCGGATGAGCGCCCGTGGTTGGAACCACCTGTTCGCCGACGTCTTCGTGGTCGCCCTCGCGATCGCGATCTCCTACGTGGTGTGGGGTCTCGCCCCGCACGCCGCGGCGGCCCCGGCCCCCGCTCCGACGACGACGGCGCCCGCCCCGCCCGCGCCCCCCGACTACATCTATCTCGCGATCAAGGGAGGATGCGCCTGGTGCGCCGCCCCGTTCAACGGGAGCGACCAGTACACTCCGGCCAATTTCACCGTGCCTTCGCATACGCTGCTGATCTTCACGATCACGAACTTCGACAACGGGCAGAACCCGGTCCCCTCCGCGGTGGCCCAGGTGTTCGGCGTGCTGGGAGGGATCGCCTACCAGAACGCCGCCCCCCCCGCTTCCTGGGGGACCCCCGCGACCTCGATCCCGGTCGCGAACGTCTCGCACACGTTCAGCGCGCTCCCGCAGAAGACCACGGCCGGCTGGAACGTCCCGATCCACGAGTCGGACGGGCCCCAGGGGTACTCCGTGACCTTCGAGATGTACCTCAACACCACCGGCACGGTCTCCTGGCAGTGCGATGCGCCGTGCGACGGCTGGTCGATGGGTGAGCCGGGCTTCATGTCCGGAACGATCACCGTGACCTGAACGGGTCGCCTTCCACGAGGTGGGGAGCTCCCCCACCTCGTCAATATATACGACCCGCTGGCGTGGAAGCTCGATGGTGCGTCCGGTCCTGGCCAGGGTCAAGTTCCGCGGCACCATTCGCGAGCGCTCGGTCGAACCGTACCTGCGGATCCTTCGGTACGTCCGCGACAAGTCGAAGTTCCGGGGGCTGCTGCTCGACATCAGCAGCGGAGGCGGCGAGGACATCGCCTCGACCGACCTCTACCTCGCGGTCAAGCGCGTGGCCAAGGTCAAGCCCGTGGTCGCGGCGGTGGGGTCCATGGCCGCCTCCGGCGCGTACATGGCCGCGCTCGGGGCCCACCGGATCTACGCCTACGAGGAGTCCGCGGTCGGCTCCATCGGCGTCATCATGCCCCACGTCGCGGTCCAGGCCCTGCTCCAGAAGATCGGCATCGAGGTCGAGCTTCTCCACCAGGGGCGGCACAAGGACGCCTACCAGGGGCTCCGGTCGCTCACGCCCGAAGAGCGGGAGAAGCTCCTGAAGGTGGGAGAAGTGAGCTACAACTCCTTCGTGGACGTGGTGGCCCGGGAGCGCCGCCGTCCCCGCGAGCAGATCCTGGCGCTCGCGACGGGGGAGTTCTGGAGCGGCAAGCAGGCGCTCGCCCTCGGTCTCATCGACGCGCTCGGGGACCGGGAAGCCGCGCTCGAGGACCTCTCGCACGCCGCGGGGGTCCCCTCCCGGCGCACCGTTGAGCTCTCCCCTCCGAGGCCGTTCTTCGAGCGGCTGGCGGGCGGCCCGGTCGCGTCGCTCGGGTCCGGGCTCGCGCAGGGGTTCCAGTCCTCCGTCCAGGACGCGCTCGAGGACCTCCTCCTCTACGGGCGGAGCTCCCGCTAGCCCCGAGGGCTCCGGGCCCGCTTGAGCCTGGCCTGAGCCGAGCGGCACCTTCAAGGGGGGAAGCCGTTCCTCCCGCGTCGTCATGCCCCGGATCCCGCCCAAGCCCGAAGGACCGACGGCGGCCGACATCACTCGCCGCTACATCGACGAGCACCCGTCGATCCGCGACTGCCTCGCGTGGGACGTCGTGAACTTCACGGCGCTCGCACGGAAGATCCTCGAGGAGAAGGGGCTCAAGAACGAGGAGGCCGTCACCGTCGCCTGCCGCCGCTACCAGCGGCAGATGCAGCAGGAGGTCGCCCAGGACGAGAGGATCCTCCAGGTCATCCGCGGCAGCCGGATCGAGGTGCGGACCCGGGTGGCGATCATCGCCGCGCGGAACGACTGGGAGGCGCTCCTCCGGGTCGACGAGGCGGCCGGAGAGCTCCTGAAGGACCGGCGGCACCTCCTCCAGCTCCTCCAGGGCCCGGGGGCCCTCACCATCCTCTTGGAGGACGACCTTCTCAACAGCGTCGTCCCGTCGCTCGGCAAGGGGTACGTCATCGACATCTACCGGGGCCTGGCCGCGCTCACCGTCCGCTCTCCCTCCACGATCGTCCGAACGCCCGGGGTCCTCGCGTTCCTCGCGAACGCCCTCGCGCGGAGGGGGATCAACTGCCTGGAGATCGTGAGCTCCCACACCGACAGCACGTTCGTCCTCGATGAGAAGGACCTGCTCGGCGCCTTCCAGGTGCTGGGAGACCTCGTCCACCCGCATCCGCAGCCGGCCGACGAGCGAGTGCGGCGCGAGTCGCCCGTGGGACATCCGTAGTCCCCACGGAACAGCCGGGACGTTCGACGTCCCTCGCGCGACCTCCTTCGTCCCCACGGAGCGTCGGCCCTTCCCGACGTTCCTCACGCGACGCGAAGGGGATGTCCCATGGCGGCTCTGCTCTCTTCCAAGGGCCCCGAAGGGTGCGCCCCCGAACGATCCCGAGATGACGGAACACACGGTCGGGGTTGTGGGGGCGAGCGGCTACCTCGGGGGCGAACTGCTCCGCCTTCTCCTGACCCATCCTTCTCTGAAGCTCAAGCAGGCGATCTCCCAGGGTCACGCCGGGGAGAACCTCGACCAGGTGTGTCCCTGGCTGTCCGACGGCCAGGCGATCGTGCTGGAGAAGGACCCCTCCTCCCTGGACGTCGACCTGGCCTTCCTCGCCCTCCCTCAAGGAGAGGCGCTGCGGTGGACGCCTGAGCTCCTGGCCCGCGGCACCCGCGTCGTCGACCTGGGTCCGGACTACCGTCTCAAGGATGCCGAGGTCTACGCCCGGACCTACGGCCGCGAGCACTCCGACCCGGACGGCCTGGCGCACGCGGTCTACGGGCTGACCGAAGCGAACCGCGAGGCGATCGCCTCTGCGAAGCTCGTGGCGAACCCCGGGTGCTACCCCACGGCGACCCTGCTCGCCCTGCTCCCCCTCGCGCGCGCCGGGCTCCTCCCGCCCCACGTCGTGGTGGACGCGAAGAGCGGGACCTCCGGGGCGGGCTCCTCGCCCACCCCCGCGACGCACCACCCCCAGGCCGGAGCCTCGGTGAACCCCTACGGCGGGGGCCAGCACCGCCACGGGCCGGAGATCCGCCAGGCCCTCTCGGAGCTCTCGGGGAGCGGCCCCACCGAGCCCGTGACGCAGGTCACCTTCGTTCCGCACCTCGTGCCCGTGGTCCGCGGGCTGCTCTGCACGATCTACGCGCCGGGGGTCGACGAGGCGGGGTTCGGGGCCTGGAGCTCGACGCTTCAGGGATCCTACGCCTCCTCCCCGTTCGTCCGCTTCGGCGCGGTCCCCCGGCTCCCGTGGGCCGTCGGCTCGAACCGCTGCTACCTCGCCACCGAGCTCGCCCCTCCGTCGGGCGTCGTGTACAGCGCCATCGACAACCTCGTCAAGGGGGGCGCCGGCCAGGCCATCCAGAACGCGAACCTCATGCTCGGGCTGCCCGAGACCACGGGGCTCCCGCTGGGAGGGCTCGGCCCATGAGCCTCGGGGAGTTCTCGGTCTCCGACCACGGCATCACCTTCGCCAAGGGCTACCGGGCCTCCGGCACCGCCGCCGGGATCAAGCGGTCCCTCCGCCCCGACCTCGCGGTCGTGACCTCCCAGCTCCCGGCCTCCGTCGCCGGGCTCTTCACGACCAACCGGGTCCGGGCGGCCCCGGTGGAGATCTGCGAGGAGCTCCTGCGCTCCCGCCCCACCGAGGCCCGCGGGCTCGTCGTGGTGAGCGGCGTCGCGAACGCGCTCACCGGCCCCGCCGGGCTCGAGGACTCCCGCCGGGTCATCGAGCTCTCCGAGCAGGGGCTTGGGGTGCCCAAGGGCAGCGTCTACCACGCCGCGACGGGCGTCATCGGGCCGCGCATCCCGGTGGAGAAGGTCGCTTCCCACCTGCCGAGCGCGATCGAGGCTCTGAGCTTCGACCGGGAGGCCGCGACCAAGGCCGCGACGGCGATCCTCACCACCGACACCCGCACGAAGGAGGCCGCGGTCTCCGTCCGGCTGGCGGACGGCACGCGCGCCCGGATCGGGGGGATGGCCAAGGGGAGCGGCATGATCGCGCCCTCGGTGGGTCCTCCCCACGCCACCACGCTCGCCTTCCTCACGACCGACGCCCGCGTGAGCCCCACCGGGCTCCAGGGCCTGCTCAACCGCGAGGCCGACCGCACGTTCAACATGATCAGCGTGGACGGGGACACCTCCACGAACGACACCGTGCTCGCCTTCGCGAACGGAGCCGCCGGAGGCGCGCTCTCCGACGACGACCCCGCCCTCGCGCGGGGGATCGGGTTCGTGCTGGAGAAGCTCGCCCGGGCCGTCGCGCGCGACGGCGAGGGGGCGACCAAGCTCCTCACGGTCCACGTCGAGGGGGCGGCGGACGTCCACGAGGCCCGGGAGGCCGCGAGGGCCGTCGCGAGCTCGCTGCTCGTCAAGACCGCGCTCTTCGGCGCGGACCCGAACGTCGGCCGGATCGCCTGCGCGCTCGGCTACTCGGGCGCGACCTTCGACACCGGGGACCTGGACGTCCGCCTGGTCGACGGGCAGAAGCAGTGGCCGCTCATCCTCCGTGGGACCCCGGCCCCCGGGCTCGACAACGGGCAGGGGCACCGCCTGCACGCCATCCTCCAACGGATGGAGGAGGTCGTCCTGGACGTCCAGCTCCGCCACGGCCCGGCGCAGGCGACGGCGTGGGGATGCGACCTGTCCTACGGCTACGTCCAGATCAACGCCCAGTACAGGACATGAGGAGGGAGAGGAGCGACATGACGGGCCGCACCCGGACCGGCCGCCCTCCCCGCGTGGTCAAGGTGGGCGGCCGGGAGATCCGTCCCGGGCCGGAGCTCGAGGCGTTCGCCTCCTGGGCGAGCGAGCTGCACCGCACTTCCGGGCCCCTGGTCATCGTCCACGGCGGGGGCGACGAGGTCTCGGCGCTCTCCGAGCGCCTGGGCCTTCCGGCCCTCAAGGTCGCCGGCCAGCGCGTCACCACCCCCGAGGTCCTGCCGCTCGTCGAGGGCGTCCTCGCGGGCCCCGTGAACCTTCGCCTGGTCTCCGCGCTCAACCGCGCGGGCCTGAGGGCGCTGGGGCTCTCGGGGGTCTCGGGCGAGATGGTCCAGGCCCGGGACGCGCAGGCCGGTCTGCTCGGCCGCGTCGGAGAACCGACCCGGGTCGACGCCGCGTTCCTGCAGCAGCTGCTCCTCCAGGGGATCGTCCCCGTCTTCGCCCCCCTCGCCTCTGACGGCGAGGGAGGGGTGCTGAACGTCAACGCGGACCTCTTCGCGGCGGGGATCGCCCAGGCGCTCGGCGGGGAGCTCGTCCTGCTCACGGACGTCCCCGGGGTCCTGGACGGCGAGGGCCGCCTCCTGGGCCGCCTCACGCCTTCCGGCGTCCGGGCCCTCGTCGCGGACGGCACCGTCCACGGCGGGATGGTTCCGAAGGTCGAGGCCGCCCTCCGGGTCCTCTCGAACGGGGCGAAGCGTGTCTGGATCGGGCCGTTCCGGCCCACCGCGCTCCACGGCGGGCTCCGCGGCGGGACGTGGTTCGTCCCCGAGGGGATTCCCCTCGACGGACCGTCTCCCCGCGCGCGCCCGACCTCCCCCCGGGGCCGGCCCCTGGCCGCCGCCTCCACCTACCCTCTCCTCCCGCTCCGTCTGGGGGCGGGGGCAGGATAGCAACGAGGTACGAACGAAGATGGCCGGGAAGCTCAAACACGTGGTGCTCGCCTACTCGGGGGGACTCGACACGTCCGTCGCCATCCCCTGGATCAAGGAACACTACGGCGCAGAAGTGACGACGCTCACGATCGACGTGGGGCAGGAGGGAGAACTCTCCGACGCGGTCGAGCGCGCTCCGCTCAACGGGGCCCGCGAGGCGCTGCTGGTCGACGCGAAGGAGGCCTTCGCCGAGGAGTTCCTCTTCCCGGCGCTCGCCGCCAACTGTCTCTACCAGGGCATCTACCCGCTGTCGACCTCCCTCGCGCGCCCGCTGATCGTCCGCCACCTGGTCTCCGCCGCCTTACGGCTGGGGGCGGACGCCGTGGCGCACGGGTGCACGGGGAAGGGGAACGACCAGGTCCGCTTCGATGTGGGCGTCCAGACGCTCGCCCCCCACCTGGCGATCATCGCCCCGGTCCGGGAGTGGAACATGAACCGGACGGACGAGATCGAGTATGCCCGGGCCCACGGGCTCAAGATCCACGTGAAGCCCGAGTCCCCCTACTCGGTCGACGAGAACCTCTGGGGCCGGTCGATCGAAGGGGGCCGCCTGGAGGACCCCGCCGCCGCCCCGCCGGAAGAGGTCTTCCAGTGGACCGGCCACCCCTCGGACTGGCCGAAGGCCCCCGAGGAAGTGCGTGTCGGGTTCTCCCGGGGCCTCCCCGTGAGCCTGGACGGAGCGGCGATGGACCCCGTCCCGCTGATCCGTGCCCTCAACGAGAAGGTCGGCGCGCACGGCGTCGGCCGGATCGACCACGTGGAGGACCGGGTGGTGGGGATCAAGTCGCGCGAGACCTACGAGTGTCCCGCCGCGGTCGCCCTGGTCCAGGCCCACCAGGCGCTGGAGGCGCTCGTGCTGCCGCGCGACCTCCTCTCCTTCAAGGCCAGCGTGGACCGCCGGTTCGCCGACACGGTCTACGAGGGTCTCTGGTACAGCCCGCTCCGGGAGGCCCTCTCGGCCTTCTCCCTGAGCACCCAGGAGACCGTGACCGGCGAGGTCACGCTGCGGCTCTTCCAGGGGTCGGCCCGGGTCGTCTCCCGGCGCTCGCCCTTCTCCCTGCTGAGCCGGGAGCTCGCGACGTACGACCGGGGGTCCACCTTCCGGCAGGATGCGGCCGAGGGCTTCATCCACCTCTTCGGTCTGTCCAACCGGTTGGCCTATGCCCGCAGGAGAGAAGCGCTCACCGAAACGGAGGACGGGGGGAACCTCCCTGCTTCGGGAAAGGTTTCGCCGCCCACCCCACCCTGAGGCGGCGGAGTTCGGCTCCTCCGTCGAGGAGGACCGGGTCCTCCTGCCGTACGATCTGCTGGGAAGCCTCGCCCACGCCCGCATGCTGACCCGGCAGGGGTTGCTTCCGCTCCAGCAGGGTCGGACGCTGGTCCGCGAGCTCGTACGCCTTCGCCGAGAGGCCGCGGCCGACCGCTTCCCGCTCGACCCGTCCCTCGAGGACGTCCACATGAACGTGGAGGCGACGCTCACCTCCCGGCTGGGGGACGTGGGCGCGCGCCTCCCGACGGGGCGGAGCCGGAACGACCAGGTGGCCACCGACCTCGCGCTCTACCTGCGCCACTCGCTCCTGCGTCTGGAGCAGCTCGTCGTGGCCTCCTCGGGGGCGCTGCTCGCCCAGGCGGCGGGGCCCCAGGGAAGGTACGTCGTCCCTGCGATGACCCACCTGCAGGACGCCCAGCGCGTCTACCTCGCGCAGGTCCTCCAGGTGCACGCCCGACGGCTCGTCCGCGACGCCAGCCGCCTGCGTCGGGTCCGGGAGTCGATGATCTACTGCCCGCTGGGGGCGGGGGCGATCGCCGGGAGCTCCCTCCCCCTGGACCGGAACCTCACCGCCCGCCTCCTGGGCTTCCGCGAGCCCCACCCGAACTCGATGGACGCGGTCTCCGACCGCGACTCGGCGTCGGAGACGCTGGGCGCCCTCGCCCTGCTCGGGGTCCACATCTCCTCCCTGGCGGAGGAGTGGGTCCTCTGGTCCACGCCGCAGTTCGGCCGGCTCCGGCTCGATGACGCGTTCGTCACGACCTCGAGCCTGATGCCCCACAAGCGGAACCCGGACATGGCGGAGCTTCTCCGGGGAGAGTCGGGGCCGCTCATCGGCCTGGCCACGGGTCACCTGGTCACCCTGAAGGGGCTCCCCCTCGCCTACAACCGGGACCTCCAGACGCTGAAGCCCCTCCTGTTCGAGGGGGTCCGGCGCGCCGAGCGGGCGCTCCGGGTCCTCGCGCCGATGATCCGGACCGCGCGCTTCCACACCTCGCCCGCCACCCACGGAGGAGGAGCGTCGCCCACGGCGAGCGTCGAGCTTGCGGACGAGCTTGTCCGGTGCGGGGTGCCGTTCCGGGAGGCCCACCGCCGGGTGGCGAAGTTCCTGGTCGAGCTCGAGCGCGCTCACCGGTCGTGGGGGGACCTCACGGAAGACGCGTGGGGCCAGGCGTTCCCCGAGCTCCTACGCCGGGGATGGTCCCCGCCCGCCCCGCATCAGGAGCCCGAACGCCGGACGACCTCGGGGGGAAGCGCGTGGGTGGAGGTCTCCAGGGACCGCATGCTTCTCGAGCGGGCGCTCCAGCGCCACCTCTCGGTCCTGGCGGCCGAGTCCGCCCGCCTCACCGAGCTCGAGCGCAGGCTCGAGACCTCTCCCGTTCAGGGACGGGTCTCGGCCCGGAAGTAGCGCCGGGACCCCGACGGGAGGAGGTTCCCGGGGGACCCCCCGGTCCGTCAGCCTTTTTTACCTTCCTCGCGCCTGTCCCGGGCGATGGCCGAGCAGAAGAACCGCGGTTTTCAGTCCGCGGCGGGTCTCATCCAGTACTACGACATGGAGGAGACCAAGTCGATCAAGATCCCCCCCGAGGTCGTGGTGGCGATGGGGCTCATCGCGGCCTTCGTGGTCGAGATCCTCCGCTGGAAGTACTCGTAGGCGCCCGATCGCGCCCCCCCAGCCCCTTGACCCATCTCCAGCGCGCGTCCTACCCGGAACGTGGCCCGGGCCCCGCGCTCGGGGGCCTCGGACCCCGTCGACCTCTGCGGGAGGTCAGCTGGCCAGGAAGCCCTTCGACCTCAGGTGGCCGAGGATCGTGTCGGTGCAGGTGGTGACGGGGGCGGTGCCGGTGTCGACCACCAGGTCGGCGCTCTTCGGCTCCTCGAACGGGTCGTCCACGCCGGTCATCTGCTTGACCTGTCCCGCGCGGTTGGCCTTGTAGAGCCCCTTCACGTCGCGCGCCTCGCAGACCTCGAGCGGAGCGCGCAGGTACACCTCGGTGTACCGCTCCCCGATCGACGCCCTCGCCGCCTGGCGGGAGGTCTCGTACGGCGTGATGAGCGCGACGATGACCGCGACCCCGTTCCGGGAGAGGACCCTGGCCACGTAGCTCACCCGGTGGGCGTGGGTCTCCCGGTCCTTCCGGCTGAACCCGAGGTCGGGGGAGAGCCCCTTGCGGACCTCGTCGCCATCCAGGATCTCGACCTTCCAGCCCTTCCCTCGCAGGTGCTCGGAGAGGTGCTTCGAGAGCGTGGACTTTCCGGAGCCGGAGAGCCCTTCCATCCACAGGACGAAGCCCGGGTGGCCGTTCGGTGCGGCGGAGTGCGAGGGGGCGTGCGGTTGCGTGTCCGAGGTCATTTAGGGACCCAAGCATCGATGGGCTTCCCTTGCATAAAGCTCGGGGGGGTCTCCCCCAGGAGCCGCAGGAGCGTCGGGGCGACGTTGAGGATATCCTCCCGTTCCCCGTGCCGTCCTCCCGGAGGGAAGGTCCGCCGGGGGTCCGCGAGAGCGTAGACGCCGTCCCAGCCGTGCACGGCGTCGTCCGGCCCGGTGTCGTTCTCGCTGAGGAAGAGCTTCCCGTGCCCCACGGTCCCCGCCGAGCGCCAGGCCAGCTCCCCGAAGTACGCCATCAGGTCCGGAGCGTCCCCCCGGACGCTGCGGTAAGCGTCCTTCGGACGGGTCACCCGCACTCCCAGGGGGCTTCCGTCCGGCCGCCTCACCTGGGAGAGCTCCGCGCGCAGACGCGCCTCGAGCTCGGGGACGTCGGAGGCCTTGACGCGCCCCTGCGGTTCGCGACCCTTGACGTTGAAGAAGAGCCGGGCGTAGTAGCCACCTGCGCCCCAGACCGAGGTCCGCTTCCAGTCCACGGCGCAAGCTTCCAGGGGCGTGCCGGGGGCCGGAGGCTTCCCCTTCAGGCCGAGCAGGCCCCGCTCGATGAGCCACTCGTTGATGCAGAAGCACCCTTCCATCGCCTTCGAGCCGTGGTCGCTGGCCACGAGCACGAGGCTCTCCGGAGGCACGAGCTCGAGGAAGGCGCCGATCTCCTGGTCGAGCTGAGCGTAGTACCGCTCCCCGATGCCCTGGAAGGGGCCCTTGGGGTCGTAGGAGGGATGGGTCGGGTCGAAGTACTTCCAGAAGGCGTGGTGGAACCGGTCCGGACCGATATCGTGGAGGGCGAAGAGGTCCCACGGTCCCCGCCGGTAGACGTCCCGGGCGATCGCCCAGCGCTGACGCGTCATGGCCAGGAGCTCCTCGAAGAGCTTCTCGCGCGCGTCGTGGCGGAACTCCACGTCGAAGACGAAGGGGGCGCCGGCCACCCGCTCGAGCTCGGCGCGCAGCGAGGCCGGGTACACCGGGTCGGGAGCGTTGTCGGGGGTCAGGAAGTCCGAGACGTAGACCCCGTTCACGGGCGGGGGAGGGTACCCCGGGGGCACGCCCAGGATGGCGACCCTCCGCCCGCGGCGCGACAGGAGGTCCCAGATCGGGGCCGTCTGGAGCGTCGAGGGGGTCGGGGTGTACTGGTCGAAGTAGGTGCCCGGCCGGCGGTGCCGGAAGCCGTAGACGCCCAGCGTCCCCGGGTCCACGCCGCTGAAGAAGACCGCCCAGGCCGGCACGGTGATGGGCGGTTCGCAGGTGCGCAGGGGCCCCCACGTGGCGTGCCCGAGGAGCTTCCTCAAGTTGGGCATGTGCGGCAGGAACCGGTCGAACAGGAGCTCCGGCGGTACCGAATCGAGCCCCAGGACGACGACCGAAGGCATCTCGACCCGAGCTCCCTCGCTCTCCGTTCGAGCCCGCGGTACATATAGCGCGTGCGGCCATCCTCGGGAACGCCGACGGACGAAGGAAGATGCGCATCCTCCGGCTCAACGATTGGACGGGACCTCCCGGGGGGGCCGAGTCGTACGTGACGGCCGTGGCCCGGTCGCTCGAGGAGGCGGGCCATCCCCAGCGCACGATCAGCCTGACCGATGCGCCCTCCGTCTCCGAATACCGGGCCGAGCCGTGGGAACGGATCGTCCCGCTCCGACCGATGGGACCCCGCCGGCTCGCGGAGGACCTTGGCGCCGAGCCCCGGGAGTTCGGGCGCGTGGTCGAGGCGATCGACGAGTTCCGACCGGAGATCGTGCACCTCCACCACTACGACAGCTGGTTCGTTCCCTTCGCACGGCTCCTCCGCGCCTCCAAGGTCCCCCTCGTGATGACCGCCCACGACGCGAAGCTGGTCTGCCCCATCGGGACCCTGGTGCTCCCCGACGGGGGCCTCTGCACGGGTCGGATCCTTCCCCGGTGCCAGTTCACCGGATGCGCGGTGGGCCTTGGCTTGGGGTACAAGCTCACGCAGGACCGGGTCTTCCGCACCTACGTCGCGCCCCGCGTGCGGCTCTACCTCGCCCCCAGCCGGGCCGCGGGCGAGTTCCTGGAACGCCACGGTCTGTCCCCCGTCCAGGTGCTTCCCCCGTTCATCGAGGTCCCTTCGGTCGTGGAGAGCTCCCCGCCGCCTCTTCCTGAGGGGCCGCCGACGCTGGGATTCCTCGGACGCCTCGAGACGTACAAGGGGCCGTTCACCCTCCTCGAGGCCTTCCAGCGGGCGCGAGATCGCGTGCCGGGGCTCCGGCTGATCCTCGCGGGCCGGGGGCCCGCGGAGGCCCGGCTCCGAGAGGAGGTCCGTCGCCATGGGCGCGAGGTCGAAGCGGCGGTCGAGCTCCCCGGATGGGTGAGCGGCGCGGCCAAGGAGGCGTTCTTCTCTCGGATCCACGTTCTGGCCGTGCCGTCCGAGGGGTACGAGAACTTCGGGCTCATCGGACTGGAGGCCTTCGTCCGGGGCCGCCCGGCGCTCGGGAGCCGCCTCGGAGGCATCCCCGACTGGCTCGAGCACGAAGGGCAGGGGCTGCTCCTGCCTCCGGGGGACGTCCGCGCGTGGACCGAAGGTATCGTGGCGGCCTTCCGCGACCGGGCAAGGCTTGCCAGGTGGGGAGAGGCGGCCCGGCGTCGCTACCACGAGCGCTTCCGGCCCGAGGTCCATCTGCGGGGACTGCTCGCGGCGTACGCGCGGACGCTGAGGGGCCAGGTCCCGCTCCAGGGTCCGGCGCCCGTGGGACCCGCGTAGCGGGGCTACGAGGCGGTCCGGGAGCCGCCCCGTGAAGTCGGGGTGGCGGTCGTGGCGGCCGCAGGTGTGGGGGCCGGTGCGGGAAGGGCGGCGGGGGTCTGGGCGACGGTGCGCCCATCGAGGGGTTTCGACTGGGAGAGCAGCGTCGCCAGGTAGGCAGAGAAGAGGGAGGTCGCCCCTCCGTCCGATCCTCCACCGGTGACCAGGATCTCCGGGGTGATCTTCACGTTGTCCTGGCCGATGCGGTCGATCACCTGGATGAGGGCGACCTTGTCCGGGCCGAGCACGATGGTCTGCGCCTGGTACGCGCGCGCCTTGGCCTCACCTACGGCGACGGTGGCCTGCGCCTCCCCCTGCGCCTTGTTGACCGTGGAGTCGCGTATCCCCTCCGACTGCGCCACGAGCGCGACAACGAGGATGATCACCCAATAGACGACGGCCAGCCCCAAGAGGTCGGTAATGTTTGCCTCACGAAGACCCGCCCGCGCGGGTCGCGCGCGGGCTCACGAGGGGAAGTCCCTCGGATCCCGCTCGGTTCTCGATCGGACCGAGCGATCGGATACCCAATGCGATGCACGGGAGATACGGGTTCTTCGATCGTTCGAAGCGAACCATGGGGCTTGGACCGGCCCCGGAGGCCCTGCGGGCCCGTCCGCGCGCTCAGCCCGCGCGGGTCCGTCGGCGGTCGAGCTCGGTGGAGAGGATCCGCCGAAGCTCGTTGGCCTGGTCCTCCCAGGTCCACTTGAAGAAGGTCGACCTCGCCCGCTCCCCCATGGCCCTCGCTTCCTGGGGATGGTCCGCGACCCACTCGAGCGCGTGGACGAGGGCCCTGGCGTCCCCCGCGGGGACCTCGACGTAATCGGTCCCGGGGGCCCCGCGGTCCACGGACGATTCCGCGGTGGTGATGATCGGGAGGCCGAGCCCCGCCGCCTCGGGGAGGGGCAGGGGCGACCCCTCGTACCTCGTCGGGAACGCGAAGACGTCGGAGGCGGCCATCATCTGGCGCTTCGTCGGCCCGTCGATGAACCCGTAGCCGATCTCGAGAGGGCTCTGGGACTTCGAGTTCCCCGCGTTGAGGATGGTCCACGGCTTTCCGCTCGCCTGGAGCATCTCCACGCTCTTGCGAAGCACGTCGAGGCCCTTCCGGTACCAGTCCACGCCCACGAAGGAGGCGTAGTGCCGCCCCTCCTCCAACCCGAGGGCCTTCCTTGCCGCGGTCCGCTCCTCTGGGGTGACCGGGGGCACCGGCGTGGCGCCGTTCGGCAGTACGTAGATCGCCTCGAGAGGGAGCCCGTACAGCTCGTGGATGTCGTCCTTGTTCCGCTTCGAGGCGGCGATGACCACGTCCGCCCGCCTCAGGTGCGACCTTTCGAACGGCGGGATCAGCATCCGCTCCAACGACAACCCGAGCCGTCCTCGGAGCCCTTCTCGGTTCGCGTAGTCGAAGTACCGGGGGGCGACGCCCTGGACCCAGTCGACGCCGAGGACCCCCTTCCGGCGCCCGCGCTCGAACATCCCCCCGCCTCCCAGGTCGCCGCTCGAGATCATCGCGTCGAAGGAGCTGTCGAGCGCGTTGCCGACCTTCCGCGGGAACTCCCAGCTTCCGAGCCGCGAGTTGCGGGCCTCCAGGGGGGAACGTACTGCCCGGACCTCGATCCCCTCCCAGGGGTCCCGAAGCGCCACGGTGGCCTCCGGCACGAAGGCCACCACCTTGTCCCCCTTCGCCGCGAGGAAGCGCAGGACCTCCCGAAGGAGGCGCGTGTGGCTCCAGGTGGGGTCGGAGGGATGGGAGTGGAAGAGCGCCCCGATCTTCATGGCTCGGCCGTCCCCGAGAGCGCCCGTCGCGCAGCCGGCACCCCGTAGATAAGGCGGGCGGGGCCCTCTGAGTGCCCTCGCGAGCCGGACGACCTTCCCCTCAAGGGGAAGCTCCGAGGACCTTCGTCCTCAGCACCTCGGCCAGTGTCGCGGCGTTCCTCCGCGCGTCGAAGAGCTTCACGGCCCGCCGATGGCCCGCCTCGCCCAACCGGGACCGGAGCGCGGGGGCGGTGGCGAGTCGGTCCACCGCGGCCGCGAGGGCCGTCGGATCGTCCGGAGTGACGAGCAGCCCCGTCGTCCCCTCCTCGATGACCTCCGGGAGGGCGCCGGTCCGGGACCCGATCGCGGGCAGGCCGCAGGCCATGCTCTCGACGATGAACTGGGAGAACTGCTCCCGCCACTGGTCCGTGGGGATGGAGGGGGCGACGGCGATGTCGCTCCCCGCGAGCACCTTCGAACGGAGCTCGGCGTGGGGGACCCAACCCCAGAGCTTCACCCGGCGCTCGACCCCGAGGTCGCGCGCCCGCCGAGCGACGCGCTTCTCCTCGCCCGTCCCCACGACGTGGAGCTTCACCCGGGCGTCCATCGCCGGGAGAGCTTCGAGCAGGGTGTAGATTCCCTTGAAGAAACCGAGGCGGCCCACGAAGGTGAGGACGACCTCCTCCGCTCCGGCCCCGAGCGCCTTGCGGGAGGCCTCCCGCTCGGGGGGGCTGGGCGGGCGGAACTCCGACACGTCGATCCCGCAGTAGACGAGCGTCCTCCTCTCGCGGGAGACCCCCATCCGGTCGAGCGCGGCCTCCGCGCTCGCGGTGAAGGGCACGAAGTGGTCCGCCCCGTCGAGGACCGCCCGGTAGTGCTGCGCGAGCGGCCGGTCCTCCGGCCAGTTGAACGGGATGTTCTCCCAGACCTGGACGACCACCTTGGCCCGGGGCTTGTGCTTCAGGCACTGGTAGCTCGTCGGATGCCCGAAGTCGACCGGGAAGAGGATGTCCGAGCCCCGGACCGCCTTGTCGAACCCCACGAGGTACTCGTGGTAGTACCGGTAGGAGGAGACCTGGCCGATCAGGTACCCCCCGGCCATCGTCCGGCTGATCCGGCCGGCGATGGGGGGCACGGGCAGGCGGCGCACCGGCATCGGCACCTCCCGGTCCGTGTACGACGTTCGTCGCGCCCCGAGAAGCTCGGGGTCGAACCCATGATCCTTCAGGTGCGCGTAGATCTGCAGCTCGGAGAGGTTCGCGAGCTGGGTCCCGCGTATCACGGTGACCCGCGGGCGTCGCGCGGCCCCTGCCCCGTGATCCTCCACGTCCTTCCCTCTCCGTTCCCGAGACCCGATGGACCGTTGTTCGCGCACCCGGAGGAACCTACCCCTTCAGGATGCCCCGGGCCTCCAGCTCCTGGTGCGCCGCCTTCACATGGTCCTCGGCGGCGTGCTCGCGGCTCCAGGCGTGGAGCTCTGCGAGCCCGTCCCGCAGGTTCACCTTCGGCTCGTATCCCAAGAGCTGACGGGACCGGGTCAGGTCGGCCGTGCAGTGGCGGACGTCCCCCGGGCGGAACTTGTTGGGTTGGTCGAGAGGAAGTTCCCGGCCCTCGAGCTCCATCAGGATGCGGGCGACCTCCCGCACGGTGCTCGCCTTTCCCGACGCGAGGTTGAGAGCCTGGCCCGTCGCTTGCGGGCGCTCCATGGCGAGGAGGAGCCCCGCGACGATGTCGTGGACGGAGACGAAGTCACGGGTCTGGAGCCCGTCCTCGTAGACGATGGGGGCGTGGCCGTGCCGGATCTGGGCAAGGAAGATCGCCGTGAGCCCCGTGTACGGATTGCTCAGCCCCTGACGGGGCCCGTAGGTGTTGAAGAATCGGCAGGAAACGCTGGGGATGTCGTAGGCCCGGCCCAGCATGAGGGTGAGCTGTTCCTGCGAGAGCTTCGTCTGGGCGTACACCGTGCTCGGCTGGATCGCCTTGGTCTCTTCGGTCGGCGCGGGGCGCGCCGTGGCCCCGCAGACCGGGCAGCGCACCTCCCAGTCGTGCTGGAGGAGCTGGGAGTCCGGTCGGAGGTCCGGAGCGATGGGACCGCACTTCGGACAGACGTAGCGGCCCTCTCCGTAGATGGTGTTGGAGGAGGCCACCACGAACCGCCGCAGACGCACCTTCTGGTCGATGATGGACTGAAGGAGGGTGGCGGTGCCCAGGGTGTTCGTCCGCACGAAGCTGTCCACCTGGTACATGCTCTGGGCGGTCCCGACGGCCGCCGCCAGATGGAAGACCACCTCCGTCCCGGGAAGGACCTTCGCAAGGGTCTCGCGGTCCGCAATGTCCACGACGTGGTAGGTGGCCTTCGGGTTGAGGTAATCGGGCCGGGTGGGGTGGACCTGCGGCACCAGGGAGTCCACCACGTGGACGCGGTCGCCTCGGGCGACAAGGGCATCGACGAGGTGTCCCCCGATGAACCCCGCTCCACCCGTGACCAGTACCTGCGCCACTCGTCCTCCGCGGCCGTCGACCGAACGGCGGCCCGGGCCCCCTCCGCATGGCCGGTACGGATTAAATGCGCCCCTTCCCCCGCAGGACGGCCCTTCGGCGCTCCTCTCGGGCCTCTCCCCACCCGGGAGGAAGCAGCTCCACCGCGGGCTGGCGCTCCGCGAGCATCTTGGGCACCGCGTCCGGGGGAAGGATCGACAGCCAGGTCTGCGAGCCGAGGCCGTTCACGCGACGGTACTTCCGGACCCAGTCCTCTCCCACCCTTTCCGAAGGGACGGACCCGACGCGTTCCCACTCTCCATCGCTCGACCGCAGCCAGACCACCCCTTCGGGGCTTTCGCGCAGGTTGTCGGCCACGTAGGTGTGGGAAGACCTCCCGAGGGTCCTCGGGAAGGCGGCCCCTGCTTCGGCGGGGGACTCGGACCCGGAAGGAGCCGGGGAGAGTGTGACCTGGGGGGTCTCCCCTGCGGGACCTGTCGCAGGTGGCAGTCCGGTGGCGCGGGACGAGGAGGGTGGAGGGTCGAAAGGGAGGAAGGCCAGGGGCAGCGGTCTCTCCGGACGTGTCCCTTCCCCGGGCCCCCCGGAGGGTCCGCCGTGATCGTCCCCGTCGCCGGAGGCTCCACCACGTCGGCGGGACTTCGTGTCCGAGCCCTCGGCGAGCGCTTCCAGGCGGGAGAGTCGGAGCACGGGCCGCACCAGCAGCAGGAGCGCGAGCCCGATCGTGACCAGGATCACCGTCTCTCCGAAGCTCAGTCCAGGGAACGCCCAGGAGGCCCAGAAGGGCGCGTTGGAGGTCGCAGGATTGACGGAGATGTTCACGTAGCAGGTCGCGACCGCCCCCAGGGCGTCCTTGGCCCGGAGCTCGACCTCGAAGACCCCGACCGAGGAGAACACGTGCGAGGCGTTGCGGACCTGCGAGGTCGCCCCGTCCCCGAAGGACCATGAGAAGTTCACCGGGGCCGCCCCCCCGGACTCCGCGGCGTCGAAGCTCACGCTGAGCGGAGAGCTGCCCGAGTTCGGGCTCGCCGCGATGCGCACGTCGAAGGCGGGGGGGCTCCCCTGGGGCGAGGGGGCATGGGCGCCGACCAGGGGGCAAGCGAGAAGCGTGAGCGCGACAAGAGCAGCCAGGGCTGCGAGCGCGGAGACCCTTGGGGCCCCCGCCCCCGCCGGGCGGACCGGGAGGGGACGGACCGCCCGCACGGAGGGCCGAGCGCCGGCGCGGTCTCCAAGCCTCTCCACGAAGCTCCCCGACCTGCGACCCGAGAGTTCGGGCCGCGCGACCTTACCACGGAAACGCAGAGGGGTAAGGTGCGCGTGCAGCCGGATTGACCTTCGGGAGCCGACCGCTCCCCCCGGGCCTCCACGCCCGCCCGTCCGGGGCCCCCTCCGGGCCCGGGGGAGGTCCTGTTCGTCCTGACCCCGGCCCCCTGACCTGACCGTTAGATCATGGAGAGCAGCGACCGCGCCCGGGCGTCGTAGGAGTGGAGCTCGAGCGCCCTGGCCTGGACAGAGGGGGGGAGCGGGGTCGCGGAACGCGCCAGCTCCACGGCGGCCGCGGCCATTTCCTTCGCACCCTCGCGTCCTCGGTCCGGGAAGGTGACCACTTCCTCGGCGATCTCTCCCAGACAGGCCTTCAGGTCCGTGACGGAGTCGGTCACCAGGCGGCATCCCGCGCACACCGCCTCGAACGGGCGGATCGACACCTCTCCGTTCTCCGAGAGATGGAGCGTGCTTCGGCTCGTACGCAGATGGCGCGAGTACCCCCAGGGGGGCGCGAAGGACTCCGTCACCTGCAGCGTGGGCATCAGCCTCTGGGCCTCGCGCAGGAAGGTCGTCCGCTTCCCCGCCTTGACCACCCCGACGAAGGAGGCGTCGACGCTCCGCGTCTCGCCCTGCGGCTGGAAGAGCCTGCGGTCGGCCCCGAACGGGAAGGTGACGACGCGCGAGGAAGGGAAGTCCTCCTTCAACCAGGCGGACTCCTTCGGCTGGGCGTTGAGGATCAGGTCGTAGCCCCGGTCGAGCGTGCGGTACCGCCCTTGCTCCCGGCCGAGCGGGGTGTCCCAGGCCCAGTACGCGCTCTTCTTCCCGAGCCCCCGGACCCGGAAGGGCACGTTGAGCCACTCCCCCACGAGCACCAGGTCGAACGGGCCGACGCGGTCGTACTGGCGGGCCGCGTGGCGGAAGGTGGGGTTGAACCAGAACCGCGAGATGCTCGGCAGCCGGTAGGGGATGGTGAAGAGGGCGGAGGACCGGTCCACGTAGACCGGCATCACGTCCACGTCGGGGATGCTCTCCAGCGCCCGCTGCAGGTAGTGGGAAGGGGACCAGGGCGGGAAGTCCCGGAAGAAGAGGATCCGAACCATGCGGGGCCCGCGGACGCTCCTGGGCGGGCGCTGGAGCGGCACCGTCTATAATAGCGCAGGGGAGGGCGTTGGATGCCCTCCGAGCGAGGTTCGTTCGCTCAGGCGCCTTGGCGACCTCGCGAGCTCCCTGGGCCGAGTGGATGCGCTCGGTCCAGACGCCTCGCTCCACGTCCGTTCCCGAGCGACACCAGCCCGTGTTCCGAACGGTCCGGGACCTGTGGCCGCCCGTCCATCCCGCCGAGGATAGGGGGGTCGATCCGAGTCCCGGACCCGGAGGGCGGGACACCCCGCAACCCTGCCGTGATCAGTGCTCAGGCTTCTGGACCGCCCCGATGCGGGTGCTGCACAGCACACGTCCCTCAGGGTGAGCCCGCAGGAACTCGTCCCACGCGGAGTTCCGGAGCACGTCGTCGGAGACCATCCATCCCCCGGGAACGAGGTGGGACCATCCCCAGTCGAACTCCCACTTCATGTTGGGGTAGCCGTGATCGGAGTCGTGGAAGAACAGGTCCACCTTCCCGTCCCCACGGGCGGTCAGGAACGTCCTGGAGTCCCCGACGTGGAGCGTCCACCGGTCCCTGAGGCGGTCCGGGATCCGCCATCCCGGTGACCTTCCCTTCGGGATGTGGATCGTGTCGACCTTCCCCGAGGAGTCGACGAAGCCCTTCGGGTCGTAGGTGGGCAGGTCGACGCTCTCGAGGTGACCCTTCCCGTTCGCGGCGAGGGCGCTCAGGATGTAGGAGGAGGAGACGCCGTGGGCCACGCCGGTCTCCACGAGGCTCTCCGGTCGGTACTTCCGGACGATGGAGTAGAGGAGCATCTCCTTGAACCGGGCATTGCTCTCCGCGTACGCGGTCGGTTCGTACAGGTCGACGAGCGTCCTCAGGTCGTCGAGGGAGGGCGCCCCGAGCATGACGCGGAGGCCCCCCGCGGCCTGCAGGAAGAACCGCATCGCGTCGGCGTTCGCGGCGCGCTTCTCTCCGAGGGGAGGGACGAACCGGAGCGTCCCTGGGCGCGCGCCCCCGATCCCCATCAGCTTCGCGACGGTGCGGACGATCGCTCCGCGGGGGGACTCCACGGAGCCCAGGAGGAACTCGGGCCACCGCCGGAACATCGTGACGTACGGGTGGGAGAGGGGGTCGATGAGGGTCAGTGGCGCGCGCTCCGGAAGGTCGCCGCCCCTGCCGTCCGCTTCCCCTCGCACCCCGGACGTCACCGGGGACCGTGAGGCCATCTCCGATGCACTGCCCGACCGGCGGTTTAAGGTTTGGGCGCACCTCTCCGAAGAGCCGGACCTCGCGGGCGACGGCCCAGGACTGGGCGGATGCACGCGAGCGCGGGGGTCACCTCTGGTCGCTGCGCCTGAGACGCCTGAGGCGCCCAGGGACCCGAAGCCGGCCGCTCGTCCCGGCGTTCAGTCCAGCTCGCGGTACACCCGGGCGAGCTCGGCCGCCACGTGGGGCTCGCGGTAGCGGCCGAGGACCTCCTCCTCGGGAGGGACCGGACCGGCCGCGAGGGCGGACTCGATCGCCGAGGCCAGCCGTTCGGGCATCCCGGGGTCTTCCTTGCCCTCGCGGGTCACGCTCCGGCAATCGTAGTCGTAGTAGAACACCCCTGGGGCCTTCCCGTAGTCCGTCGTGTAGTTCAGTGCGCGAGGCACGACGAGCCTCGCCCCCCTCGCATAGGCCTCGAAGGCCGCCGCGGGGAACCCTTCGTAGTAGCTGCTGTTGACGTAGACCTGACTTGAACGGTAGAGCCGGTCCAGCTCCTCGAACGGGACCGGGAACTTGGGCATGGACAAGGTGTGCCGCTCCCGCACTTTGGGAAGGAGCGAGGCGATCTTGGCGTTCTCCTGGACGAACTCGGGCTGCTGGTGGAGCACCATGGAGACCCGGAGCCTCTGCCGCACGTGGAGCAGGGACTCCAGGAACTGCGCGGGACCCTTTCGGGGGTGGTTCCCCCCGGTCCAGAGCACGTCCGTGTCGGTCGGCAGCCGTTGGAGCGGAGGGATCTTGAGAGGGAACCGGACGACCCGGGTCTTCTGGAAGGCGCGCTCTCCGAGGATCTCGCGCACCTCCTCGGCGATGGCAGGGTTGATCGCGACGATCCGGCGCGCCCGTTCGGCCGCCTTGCGGTAGCGCCAGCAGCCCCATCGGCGGTCCGCCGGGCTCATCGTCCGGTCGAAGAAGGGGTAGAGGATGTGGTAGGTCACGACCGAGACCCCTCGGAAGGCGACCTCGGGCTCCACCGCGTGGTAGAGGTGCTTGCCATCGTAGGAGGAGAGCAGGAACTTCATGGCCGGCAGCACTCGACCACCGACCCTCGACCCGTATCGCCCCTTGACCGCGTGGGCTTCCGCCTGCACCCCCGCCTGGTTCACCGCTCGGGCGCAGTCCTCCGCCACGCGGCTCATGCTACTGGGGTGGTTCCGTTCCAGGAACGTGTAGCGGACCTGCACGTGCACTCCCGGGCGCCGCTACAACATGAACCCAGCGGTCAAGGGTGACAGGTCACCCGGTTGAAGCCGGCGGTAGTCGGGACTCCTGTCGAGGGCTGTCGCGCCACGCGCCCATGGTTGTACATCCGGGAACAGGGAACACCTTGACCCACAGCTCGAGGATGAATTGGACCTCGGGCACCTACCTGCCTGGCCCCTCCCACCGGACGCAGGTGAGAAGATCATCCTCTCGAAGAAAGGATTCGAAGAGCTCCTCCGACCGAGGGAGGAGCTGGAGAAGAAGGACCGGGAGTCGGCGAGGAAGGTGGTGAATCGGGGAACTATCGTGGACGTGGAACAGCTCTGGGAGGCGCTGGAGGGGGGTTGGAGTACCGCACCGGGGCCGGGACGTCGGTGAGGGGTGAGAACTTCGCGGACGAGGTCCTGTCGCTGCGGGCTCGGCTGTTCGAGTTCGTGCTGAACCCGACGGTGGATGGGACATGCCCTCGGGCGGAGGGCTCGCTCCGCCCGATGGTGGTGGCGAGGAAGATCAGTGGGGGTAGCCGGAGCTGGCGGGGAGGGAAAATGTTCGAGGCCCTCGCGAGTGTGGTCCAGACGTTACCGTCGAGGCGGCAGGACCTGGTGTAGCACGGTCCGGGCCACGTAGGGTTGGTCCCCTTCGGGTCGTCCCGGGGACGAGGGAACTCCCCTCACGACACACGAGTTCGGACCGCTGACCAGTTGCGTCACGCCAAAGGCTCCAAGAGGTGGACCGGTCCTCCCTTCTTCCGCGGAGCGAGGGCGGCATGGTTCGTTGGTCCGGGAATCAGGGCCCGAAGGGCCGGAAGGACCCCTTGGTCGGACCCATCCGGACCGTTGGACGCCATCGAGAATTGGAGACCCTACGAGACCTCCTACGAAGGACCCAGGCGAGCGAAGGCTCGGTGGTGGTCCTCGTTGGCCCCGCGGGAATCGGCAAGACCCACATCCTTCGGTGGCTGGAAGAGGAGGGAAGACGGCTCGGGTTCCGCACGCTCAGCGGGAACGCCCTGGAGGGGGTCTCCGCTCCCCTCTTCCTCTGGGAACAGGTGTTCCGCTCCCCCGGAGGAGGCGAGGGACCTACCCCTGCCCTGCCTGGAGGGACCGACCTCGCTCGTGCCCGCCCGCCACGGTCCCTCCCTCCACCCACCTCTCGCACCCGGGGGACCGACGAGGACCAATCCGAGCGTGACGGGAGCGAGGCGGGGGAGTCCCCGGAGCTGAGGCTCCTGGGATACCTCTCCAGGCTCGAAAAGCTCTCCGCCCAGACCCCATGCCTTCTCTTGGTCGACGACCTGCAGTGGGCCGACCCTCTCTCCCTGACCGGTCTTCGCTTCCTTGGACGGAACCTCCGACGCCTACCGGTACTTTTGGCCTGCGCCTGGAGGGACGAAGAGGACCGCAGGTCCTCGACCGCGACGGAGGGACGGGCGACCTCTCCCTCGGAGGTCATGGAGGTCATGGACGTCCTGGATCGGGAGGCTTCGCTCCGGCGTCTCCCTCTGCGGCCGCTCAACCCCCTGGAGGCCCGGCGTCTCCTAGAGGGGAGGCTGGGCGCGACGCTCGCCCACCCCGAGGGGGACCCCCGTTGGGAAGAGGTCCTTCGCCTGGGGGCCGGCCGCCCCTACTTCCTCCTCGAGGTGACCCGCCATCTCGAGGACCAGGGGCTCGTCCAGCGACGGGGAGGGCGAGCGAGCGTTCGCCTTCCGCCGGGCGCCGAGGACTCCCGCGTGACCCCCTCGCCCCTGCCCCCCTCCCTCCAGCGCCTCCTGGCCCGTCGGCTCGAGGGGCTCGACCCGGTGGACCTTCGGGTCCTTCAGGCCGGCAGTGTCGTGGGCATGGAGTTCCCGGTGGCGGCCGCGGCGTCCGCGTCGGAACTGACGCTCGCGGACAGCGAGCAACGCCTGGACCGGATCGAGCGGAAGGGAGGGATCCTGCAAAGGGTCCCGGGCACGAAGGACAGCTACGCAATCGCCCACGCCCTGATGCGCGAGGTCGTGCTCGAAGGGATGGACACGGGTCTCTCTCGGCTCATGGCCCTCCATCTCGCGCGCTGGTGGGTGCGGGAGCGTGGCCAGGAGCTGGACACCATCGCCTACCTCTACCACCGGAGCGGGCAACGGGGGGAGGCCTGGCCCTGGGTCCACCGCGCGATGTTCCAAGCAGCGGAGAGGAGGGCGGCCTCCCTGGCGGACCGCTATGCAGGATGGATGAGGGAGTTCGCCGAAGAGGGCGGGGGCGATTCCCTCGTGGAGGCCGAGGAGGAGGTGAAGCTGGCAAGGACGCTCCTCTACCATGGCGAGACCGACTTGGCCCTCCGTCTCCTCCTCCGGGTCCTCGACCTACCCCTCCCCCAGGAGCAGCGATGGCGGGCGGAGGTCGTCCACGGCGAGCTCCTCCTGAGCCGCGACGTCCGGCAGGCCCAGAGGATTGCCACCCGTCTGGAACGCGAAACGACCCGGGCTGGTGCCGCCCCCCCCGAGCGACTGAGGGTCGAGACCGCCTATCTGAACCTGTCGGTCCAGGTCTTTCTCGAGGACTATAGGAAGGGCCTCCAGGTCTTCCGTGAGGCCCGCGCACGGGTCGAGCGGTCCGGGGACCCCGCCCTTCTCGCACGCTTCCTCGCACGAGGCTCCGAATGTCAATTGCGGACGGGGAACGTGCGGGAGACGGAGAGGGACGGGCGAAGGGCCCTCGAGGCCGCGAGGAAGAGCGGCGACGACTACGCGCTCATCCTTCCGCTCCTGAACGCTGCAAGATTGGCCTGGATACGCAACGACTTCCCGGCCTCCCTGCGCTACCACCAGGAGGCGGCGCGGGTCCAGCGACGTATCGGCTCGGTCGGGGGCCTCTGCATGACTCTGGCGACCATCGCCCTCTACCGTCTGAAGTTGGTTCAGTTGGAGGAGGTCGGTCGGACCCTCGACGAGGCCGATTACATGATCGGCCGGGCGCTCGAGAACCTCCGGGGCGGATTCGCGCCCGGCTTCCTGTTCGCTCTGCGCGGCGAGTTCCTCCGCGTGGGGGGACGCTGGAGGGACTCGGACCGCCATTTCCAGCGCGCGCAGGAGCTCTTGGAGGAAGCGGGTTTCCAAGGGACCGTGAACTACCGAGAGATCTTGGTGGCCCGCGCCCTCCTGCGCGGGGAGATGGGTGACCCTGAGGGCGGCCTGAGGGCGATTGACGACCCGTTGCTTCGCCCGCGGCCCCAGGAGTGGGAGAGCCACGCGGTGACCTTCCACGCAGCGCGGGGCCGACTGGCGGAGCTCCGAGAGGACCTCCCCACGGCCCGCGAGGAGTACCGGCACGCGTACCAACTGGTCAAAGGGGCTGGGACCACCTCCGACGGGCCCGACCCTCAGTTCGAAGTGTCCATCCTCATGGCCCTCGCGCACCTGGAGAAGGCCCACGGCGATGGAGGGGCCGCCCGCCGGTGGGAGGGCATGGCCCTTCGGCGGGTTGCGGCGTTCGGGATGAACCCCCCGGACCCCGAACGATTCCCGGTTCTCTGGCCCCTGCCTTCGTCGATCCCCAGCGGAGGCGCGCCCACGACGTCCCCTGCCGCCTTCGTCCCGCGGGCGGCCGACGGGCCAAGGGAAGGGGCCCCCGTGTACGGGCCTTCCCGACGTGCTGCTGAAGCGCGAGGAGAGAGCCTCTCCGAGCGGATCCTCGTCCATCTCCTAGGTCAACCGGAGCCCGGTCCTGACCGGCCCGGAACGTTGGGGCAGACCCAGGAAGGGATTGCCCGGGCCCTTGGGCGGCCCCAGAACGTCTTCGCGAAGACGCTGCAAGGCCTAGTGAGGCGGGGCCTCGTCTCCGAGGAGAGCCGAGTGGTCGTAGGTTCCCTGCGCCGTCGACGCATCTACCGACTGACCTCCCTCGGACGCGCCATGGCCCAAGATCTCCGGAGGACGGTCCCGAGGACGGGGTGAATGGGAGGTCGGGGGGAGCCCCGGCGCGGACCGCTGGGGTCCACGTCGCCGTACGAGGGCCATACATGCAGTCGAGACTTATCCCTGCCCGCCCCAGGTCCCCCTCGAGGCCACTATGAACCTGGTTCCCGCCAGAAATCACAGCGATGCGCCGAACGATGCTCCCCTCCGAGGGACCCTGGGGGCTCCCCCGAGGACGCGCAGCGGTCGCGCGGGCGCGTCGTGGACGGCCTGGCTCGCGCTTGGCGTGCTCACCTTCGCGCTCATCTCGACCGCGGCCCCCCTCGCTCAGGGTGACGCCTCCACCAGCGGGCCCGTCCATCCCTGGCAGTGGGCCTACGGGGGAACGGGTGGCTTCACCTATGCCATGAGCGGCAGCAACCTCACCGGCGGGGGCGGTGGCATGTTCATGGACATGCACGCCTACGCCACGGTCGAGGACATCATCACCGTCGCGAACACCTCCGCGACCACCTTCGAGGTGGAGGTCCAGCGGGCCTTCGTCGGGGCCTTCTACGTCGAGATGAATATCACCATGGCGGGCGGAGGGGGCTTCGGCAACTCGAGCGGAGGCAACATCCTCGAGAACGTCTCCTTTGCAGGGTGGGGCGTCGAGACCCTCTTCGCGAACTTCACCACCGCGGCGACGGTCACCCAGGGTGGAGCCTCGCTGCCGGCGCTGGGCCTGGAGAGCACCGGGGTCATCTCCCGCGGGAACGCCACGATGAACTCCACCACCGAGATGCCGATGGCGAACGGGCTGGGCGGCTCTTCCACAATCGAGGAGACGATGTTCGTGAGCGCGACGGAAGGGGGCTTCGGCCAGCTCTCATTCTCCCCGGCGCTGGGGCTCCTGCCCTGGAACACCAACATCACCCTTGGTGAGCCCTGGTCCGCGACCAGCCAGTTCACGGGACAGGGGAGCGGCACGATGCCCTACCACTCCTACGTGGACAGCGGGATGCCCGGCGTCGCGCCCCAGGCCGCGACCGGGACCGCGCCGCTCACGGTGCCCTCGAGCGGGTCGGTGACCGCGACCGGGGAGGTCGCCCTCCTCCTGGACTTCCTGGACGGGACCGCCTCGCTCGCGCTCTCCATGGGAATCACCACCAGCGCGCCACTGGAGGATCTTGAAGGGATCATCCTCTTGCCGCAAGGCTTCGACCTGTTTGGCTCGAGCGGGCTCAACCCTGGAGGGAACGCCAACGCCACAGGGAGCGAGAGCGCCTCCACGAGCCAGGTGGATTTCCCGAAGAGCGACAACGCGCCCGCGCCGGACGGCTCTCAGACCAACTTCGGAGGGCAGGCGCAGGAGAGCAGCAGTTCTTCCTCCTCGATCACCGCTTCCCCCGCCCTCGGTTCGGTCCGGTCGATCATGACCGCGTCGAGCTCGGCGGCCACCCATATGTCCAAGAGCCAGTCGCAGCCTCAGACGCCGGCCCAGGCCCAACGGAACGCGCAGGCCACTGGGGTCACGTTGAGCTCCCCCAGCTCGGACCTGGGGTCCGGCGGATCCTCTAACGGGAACGGTCTGGGGGGCATCGGGGGCCTGCTCGGGTCGCCGTTCTTCCTGGGGCTGATTGTGGCGGCAGTCGCGGCCGCATCGGTGGCCCTGCTGGTCATCACACGCGGACGGAAGAGGGCCGCCGGCCATCCCCCGGCCCCCCGAGCGGTTTGGCCCCCTCCTTCGGTCACTCCTCCCGCCGGGCCGGCCCCGTACGCTGGAGGAGGAGGGGGACCCGTGTCGCCCGGCGGCTCCCCGCGCACGGATCCCTCCACACCACCAACCTACGGCAACCGAGCGATGGCCCCCGCGCCTACCACGTACCCCCCAGAGAACTACATCTTCCAAGGATTTCCCCGTGGACCTTGCGGTGTGCCGGGAGCCTACTCGATGGCCACCCCATCCCGAGGCGGGGCTCTCAGCTACGGGCCTGTGCCCGTTCCCGTGCCTGGAGGACCTAGGACCCCGCCGCGGACCCCGGAGCCCGCGCGGCCCTCGTCGGTGGATTTCGCCGATGCCGCTGAGTTCGAGACACCACAAGGCGCGACCTCACGGACCCCTCGTCCCCGAGGGGCCGCTTGGCAGCGGTACCCAGCGCACCTAGGCACCCGTAGGAAGCCACTCTAAGTATGGTGTACTTCCGAAGAACCTCGTGACCGAACGGGCTCAGGAGTGGCAGAAATGTGGTGGTGCATCATGAGTGGCGAAACCCCGTCCTCGCAAGACCTCTCGATGATGAAACCCTCACGGGGAGTCGCGGTCGGACGTCGACTTGGACCGGGGTTGAGTGCAGTTCTGCCCATACTCATCGTGAGTCTCTTTCTGATTCCAACTGGGATGATGTGGTCCAGAACAATGCCCACATCGACAGGCGGACAGGGGAAGGGCGCTGCCCACTCTACGATAGAGGAAACAACACAAGGTCCATCATCCGGTATAGCGGATGGCAGTATGCCCGCCAGACCTTCAGCATCCGGTCCCGGCAACGTCACATGGACGCTTTGCCTGTCGAATGGTCAGCTTCTTGCCGGGAACGCCGTCTGTCTTCCTAGTGGCTACGGACCCACAGGGGTCGCATGGGATCCACAGAACGGGTATCTCTACGTCACAAACCAGGGCTCCAGCCTTGGTAACTCCAACGTGAGTGTGATCAATGGGGTGACGGATGCGGTGGTCGGCTCCATCCCGGTGGGAGGCTATCCCTGGGGTGTGGCGTATGATGGTGGTAACGGGTATCTCTACGTGGCCAACATGAACTCGGGCAACGTGAGTGTGATCAATGGGGCGACGGACACCGTGGTTGGCTCCATTCCAGTAGGAGTTCAACCCGACGCCGTGGCGTATGACAGTGGTAACGGGTATCTCTACGTGACCAACGAAGCTACCGACAACATGAATGTGATCAACGGGGCGACGGACACCGTGGTCGGCTCCATCACTTCGGTGTCAGAAGGCGATGGCATGGCGTTTGATGGCGGTAACGGATATCTCTACGTCACCAACCAAGGCTTCAGCATCAGTAACTCCACCGTGAGTGTGATCAACGGGTCGACGGATGCCGTGGTCGGCTCCGTCACAGTGGGAAACACCCCCGAGGGTGTGGCGTATGACAGTGGTAACGGATATCTCTACGTGGCCAACTCGAATTGCCCCTCATCACCTTGCGGACAAGGCAACGTGAGCGTGATCAACGGGGTGACGGGCACCGTGGTCGGTTCCGTCCCAGTGGGAAACAATCCCTACGGTGTGGGATATGACAGTGGTAACGGGTACCTCTACGTCACCAACTTTGCGGCTGGGTCGCTTTCCATTATCACCAGTGGCCCGGCACCACGAACCTACCCTGTCACTTTTTCAGAGTCCGGGCTTGCCTCGGGAACCAATTGGTCTATGACACTCGCAGGCCAAACACTAACCTCATCCTCCAGCACAATCCTGTTCAACGACCCGAACGGCACATATTCCTTCTCCGTGGGGGCGGTGGCAGGCTACACCGACAACATCACGTCCGGGAGCCTGACAGTGAATGGAGCCTCAGTCTCAAGGTCCATCACATTCTCTCCAGTCACCTATCCGGTCACCTTCTTCGAGTCGGGCCTTCCCTCAGGCACGTCTTGGTCGGTGGCGGTGAATGGAAGCACGAACGGTTCGACCACCGCGAGCATCGGGTTCACGGAGCCGAACGGGACGTATGTCTTCGGGGTAGGGGCGGTCTCGGGGTACATGGCCACACCATCGTCCGGCTCCCTCTCAGTGAACGGGGCACCGCAGACGGTCTCGATCACGTTCACTCCGTCCACGGCAGCCACCTATGCGGTGACATGCAGCGAGAGCGGCCTGCCGTCCGGCACCAACTGGTCGGTGACGCTGAACGGCGCGACGCGGAGTTCGACCACGAACACGATCGTGTTCACCGAGCCGAACGGGACGTATGCGTTCACGGTCGGAGGGGTGGCGGGCTACACGGTGTCGCCGTCGTCGGGGAGTGTGACGGTGAACGGGAGGCCGGTTTCCGTATTGATCTCGTTCACCCCGCTGCCGGGAACATATTCCGTCACTTTCACGGAGAGCGGTCTCATCTCGGGGACGAGCTGGTCCGTGGCCTTCAACGGCACTCATCAATCTTCCACGACGACCAGTATCGTGTTCAGCAACGCTCTCAATGGCACCTACAACTTCGGAGTGGGTGCTGTCACCGGGTACTCAGTCACCCCATCTTCAGGGTCCGTCACAATCAATGGTGCGAACACGACCCAGCCTGTCACCTTCACCCCGCTCCAGTCGGGTAGATACTCCGTCACATTCTCGGAATCGGGCCTGTCCTCAGGCACCACCTGGTTGGTCACCTTCAACGGCAAGACCCAATCCTCCACGACCACGAGTATCGTCTTTAGCAACTATCCGAATGGCACCTACACCTACACGGTTGGTGTGGTGGCAGGCTATACCGCCAACATAACCTCCGGCAGCGTGACCATCAGCGGGGCCTCGAAGAGCGTCTCGATAACGTACACTCCGTCCACGGCAGCTACCTATGCAGTGACCTTCAGCGAGAGCGGTCTGTCGTCGGGCACATCTTGGTCCGTGACCCTGAACGGGGCAACGAAGTCGGGCACAGGAAATGTAGCCTTCACAGACCCGAACGGCACCTATCCCTTCTCCGTGGGAGCCATCGCAGGGTACACGGCCGCCCCCTCGTCCGGGTCCATTCCGGTGAACGGGGCGGCCGTTTCCAAGTCCATCACTTTCACCGCTTTGACCCAGGGTCAGTACTCCCTCATCTTTTCCGAGACTGGTCTCCCTGCCGGGACGAACTGGTCGGTGACGGTGGGCTCCACGACCCACAGTTCCACGGCAAGCACGGTCAGCTTCACGGAGATGAACGGCACGTATCATTACTTCGTCGGTGCGGTGAGTGGGTACACCTCCGCACCATCCTCAGGGAGCGTCACAGTGAACGGGGCGGCGAAGACTCTGGCTGTGACCTTCTCCAAGTCGATTACAGGAACCACCTACGCCGTGACCTTCAGCGAGAGCGGTCTGCCCCCCGGCACCAGTTGGTCGGTCTCCCTGAACGGGAACACACAGGCAGGAACGGGAAGCCTCGTTTTCACGGAACCGAACGGAAGCTATCCATTCACCGTGGGGGGGGTGGCAAGCTACACTGCCAATATCACCTCAGGGTCGGTTCCTGTTAACGGTGGGCCGGTCTCTCGCTCCATCACATTCACGCCAGCATTCCATGTCGGGACCACCTACGCGGTGACATTCAGCGAGAGTGGCCTAACGTCCGGAACTTCTTGGTCGGTGACCCTGAGCGGGAACACTCTCAGTTCCACCACGCCCACCATCACCCTCCAGGAGTTGAACGGAAGTTACACCTTCTCGGTCGGAACCGTGAGCGGATACGCTGTGAGCCCCTCGTACGGGACCGTCAGGGTGGATGGCGGACCAGCCGACCAATCGCTCACGTTCACTGGCTCGTCGTCAACAGGCCAGACCAACCAGACCACGGGGTTCCTCGGACTCCCCGGGTCTGAGGGCTATGTCCTCATCGTGGCTATCGTGGCAGTGGTGGCCGCAGTGGTGGTGGCCGTGCTCCTGGCGCGGAAGCGAAAGGGCGGTCAAATGCCAACAGGAATGCCCCCGACATCCTCACCCCCAGTG
>DAHVCH010000060.1 GCA_027314165.1 Thermoplasmata archaeon
TCCACCGACCCGCAGCTGGAGGCGAAGGTCCGCGACGTCATCGGGCTCTACCTGAACCCCCCCGACAAGGCCGTCGTGCTGTCGGTGGACGAGAAGTCCCAGATCCAGGCCCTGGACCGCACCGCGCCGATCCTGCCGATGCGGCCCGGCCTGCCCGAGAAGGCCACCCACGACTACGTCCGGCACGGAACCACCACACTGTTCGCCGCCCTGGAGATCCTCACTGGGGACGTGGTCGTGGAGTTCCACCGTCGGCACCGCCACCAGGAGTTCCTCTCGTTCCTCGGCACCTTGGATCGGGAGGCCGCCAAGGGGTACGAGGTTCACGTGATCATGGACAACCTCAGCGCTCCCCTCACCGAGGAGGTCCAGCGGTGGTTACGGCGCCACCCCAGGTTCCAACTTCACCTCACCCCGACGCACGCCTCTTGGCTCAACTCAACCTGGACAGCCGGCGGGTTTTCTGACGAGAAATATGTAGCACATACGTTTTTGTCCGGCCCCTGACTCCCTCGAGGGCCCCTCGTCGGCCCGGCGACTATCGAGGGTGTTGGGGCGACTTCCGGACGTCACTTCGACCGAGCCGGCTATATAGCCGGACGGCGTGTAGCACATGGATGACGTGGTCCTTCGAGCGGAAGAACTCCCGAGGCCGCCATTACCTGTGCCTCGTCCAGAAGAAGCGGACCCCGAAGGGTCCTCGCAACGTCAAGCAGATCTATCTCGGGACCGCGGACGCCCTCTTCGAGAGGCTGCAGGGCCCCCCCTCCACTCCCCTCCGTTCCTTCCCGTTCGGGCTGGGGGCCGGCCTCTACCATGCTTTCTTGGCCACCGGGCTCCAACAGGGGCTCGCCCGGTGCACGCCCCGTAGCCTCTTCGATGGCTACCGGGTCGAGAACGTCCTCTTTCTGCAGCTCGTCGGCCGCGTCGAGAAGCCCCTTTCGCGCGAGGAGATGGCTCCCTGGGTCTCCCGCTCCGCCCTCGACCTGCTGGTCCCCTCCATGGGCCATCCCTCCTCCCGGACCCTCCGTCGCTACCTCAAGCGCCTCTACGGGAGGGAGGAGGGACCCGAGCGGGGCGAGGGGGTCCTCTCCCGAGCGGTCGCCCGACGGATCGAGGAGCACGTCTTCCGAACCCTCCTCTCGAAGGGGATCGACCCCCGCTTCCTCCTCTTCGACACGACGAACTTCTTCGCCTACCACCAGGGCGGGCAGCTTTGGAGGAGGGCCCACGGGAAGGAGAAGCGCTACGACAAGCTCCACGTCGGGCTCGGGATGGTCACCCTGGGGAACCTCCCCTGCCTGACGGAGGTCTACCCGGCCAACGAAGCCGACCCGAAGGTCTTCGCCCGGGTGTTCGACACCCTCGTGAAGCGTCTGGTGGACCTCGACGTGGCCACGAAGAAGCTCATCATGGTCTTCGACCGGGGGATCAACTCCGAGGACAACTTCGCGCTCGTCACCGGCGCGATGCACGTGATCGCCGCGCTCAACCGCGCCCATGCCCGCAAGCTCTTCGAGGTCCCCCTGGAGAGGTTCCGTGAGGTGTCGAAGGACCGCGAGGAGAGGCCGATCCGGGGGTTCGCCACGCGCTGGGAGGGGTTCGGGCAGGAATGGAGGGTGCTGGTGGTCTACCGCAAGGCGGAGGCGGAGCACGACCGGAAGACATGGGAGGAGATCCGGGCCCGGGTCCTCGCGGGCGCGGAGAGGCTGAGGAAGGCCCCGGCGTTCCAAGAGAAGGCGCTCTGGCGGAAGCTCACCGAGCTCGTCCCGAGGGACTACTCGTCCGAGTTCGAGGTGAAGATCGAGGAGGTGAAGGTGATGAGGAAGGGGAAGGCGGCGAAGGGGTACCTCCCCGTGGTCCGGGTCGATGAGGGGGCGGAGGCGCGCCTGATTGCCTCCTTCGGGAAGGCGGCGCTGATCACAGACCTCCCGGCGGAGGGGCTCTCGGAAGCCGAGCTGGTGGAAGGGATGACGGCGCGGGCCCAGGTCGAGGAGGACTTCCGGTGGCTGAAGGACCGGCATGTGGTGTCGGTCAAGCCGTTCTACCTGTGGCACGACGCGACGGTGCCCGGCCACATCTTCCTGTGTGTGATGGGGCTGCTGCTGCTCCGCTACCTCCAGTGGGAGCTGCGGGAGCTCAAACTGTCGATGCCGAAGCTGGTGGGCCTGCTGGAGCACATCCGGGTGGTCCTGGTGAGAAGCCCCGACGGCTCGCCGAAGATGGTCCTAGAGCAGATGGATCGGGAGGAGGCCCTAGTGTTCTCGAAGCTGAACCTGGGGCGGTTCATCCCCTCGGTGGAGTGAGAAGCTCTCCTCGAGAGGCCGAGGGTGCCGGCGTACAGGTGCTACACCGTTCCTATCGGAGATTCACCCCGGCTGTCCAGGTCGAGCTCTTCCGTCTCCTCGCTCGGAGCTCGCCGGCGAACCCGGCGGTGAGAAGGCCCAGGCCCGCGACGGCGAACGCGG
>DAHVCH010000061.1 GCA_027314165.1 Thermoplasmata archaeon
GGATTCCGCGGGAGGCGGCGCTTCATTTTCGCGTCGAATTGTGGTCCGCCCTTCGCGACGAGAATTGCTCAATCTTCTACGACGTTCTACACCCTGCCCGTACCCCAGCCCGGACCCGCGCGGGGAAGCGGAAGGGGGAGGGAGCAGACGGCGCTGCGTTTCGTACGTCCCTAACTCGCCGCGAGAAGGCCGGTCGGGCCGAGCGAGTGACCCTACTACCTCCCCCCCGTCCCGGAGGGAGCCTGCGGACCGGCCCACCGGGGGGTCGAGCCGCGGCCGAAGCGAAGGAGTACCGTAGGGCTGAACTGAGCGAGGCCGCGAGAGGATCTGAAGGGGGCGTCGGGACGCGGGCGAACCGGAAAATTCCGTGCACCCAGCGACCCTTGTCCCGAGTGCGAGCATCTGACCCGCCGAAGCGAGGACCCGAACCGGGAGTGCGATGCCCTTAGCGCACACGGGAGGTCCCGAACGAAGGCGGGGTCAGGTGCGAACCGGAAGAACTGCAGGGCACCGGGCCGCCCGGTGAAGCCTCGGCGGACCCCGAGGGAGGGGCGCTACCCCACCGGTGGCGCGGGTGGGGGTCCGGCTACCTCCGGGACCCTCCCGCGAATGCGCTCCCAGTCCGAACTCGCGATGCGGACGGCGATTCCGCTGCCCGGCCATCGCTGGACCAACTTGTGTTCGCAGGAGCCGGGGATGAGGTCAACCTCGACACGAACCTTGATCCCGGGGTACTTGCGTCCGGGACGGTCCGACACGCGCCCTGCCTTCGCCCAGGGGACGAAGACCACCCGACCAAGGGATCGGTAGGAGATGCGAAGCTCGAATCCCCCCTCCACTATCCTATACCCCGTGACGAACTCATGTGTGAGAAGGTACCGTAGGTTGATGCCAGTGACCCCTCCCCAGTCCACGATGACGAAGACGGGAAGGAACCACGGTGCGAGTTGGAGGTACGGGTGCTGAGCAACGACCCATCCGACGAGGAGACTGACCGGAAGTGGGAGCACCGCTGCTGCCACGGTCAGGGGAACGATGCGACGCACCAGCCGTGCCCACCCCAGGTCAGGGGCGAATCCGTCCACACGTACTGATGGACAACCAGGCGGATGAACTCCGCCCAGCCCGCCAGCCCCCCCCTACAATCAACAGGGGGGAGGGGGCCGGCGGAACCGGGGGCGGGGGACCCTATCCCGGCTTGCCCTCCGGCCCGGCCCCCTCAGGCGGGACACATTGCAGGTACCGGGTGGGGGCGCCGTCGTACCCGACAGCGTGGAGCTGCTCGGTGGTTGGGTCGAGCCTGACCAGGAGCTCGAAGTCGAGACCATGATCACGGAGCAAGGCTTGGACGTGAGGTCCTTGGGAGCCACCTCGGCTCGGAGAGAGAAAGCCCCCAGGTCGCGGAGCCGCACGTCCGCGGTCGCTTGGGAACGGGTGGCCACAGAGTCGTGCCACCGGCGCCCATCGACGTCCTTCAGGAGCGCGGCGCCGGGTCCAGGGGGCCGGGGCATGTTCCGAGGTAGGGGCCTACACGTACGTGATCCATTCGAACCTAAATGGAAATGCAGGGGGAGGGATTCGAACCCACGAACTCCTACGAGACCAGACCCTGAATCTGGCGCCTTTGACCAAGCTAGGCGACCCCTGCTCGACCCACCGAGCGACCGGCCGCCTTCATGTGCTTTGCGCTTCGCAGGAGGGCCTCGCCAACCCCGCAATTCGCCACCCGTCAGAGACCCCGGAGAAGGGTCGGAAGGTGGGCTTGGGAAATCAGGCCCACACCAGGGGTGCCGAGTAGCTCAGGACCATCGAGACGGTCGTCCCCGACGAGAGGGAGATGCACACCGCGAACGAGTCGCCGCCCAACGACGTGTAGTTCCCCTGTCCCGAGGAGGTGAGCCCCGTTGGGAGCGAGCCCGCGCTCGTGTTCAGCGGTACGTTCTGGTAGGCGAGCCCCACCGGGAGCTGCCCCACCAGCAGGTAGACGTCGGTCCCGCTCCACCACTCGAAGTGGATGTGTCCCAGGGGCAACGTCATGTTGTGGATGTACGGCCAGGGGTGGCTCTCCAGGGTCGTGAGGTCGCTCAGGAGGAAGGCGCAGGGGATCTCGATCGTGCGGGTCACGGTGAAGGCCGGGACCAGCG
>DAHVCH010000062.1 GCA_027314165.1 Thermoplasmata archaeon
TCTCCCTTCTCCTCCGCAAACTTCACGACCTCAATTTTCGGGATGGCCGCGAGCACGTCGCGGATTGGCGAGAGGGCGAACTCCGTGTGCCATCGCCGATTCCCGTCCCAGCTCGAAGTCACCTTGCGTGGGTAGTGAGCGCCCCGCGCCAGGAACCACGCCCGGGTGCGGGCCAGGGGAAGGACGTAAATGGTCCCGATGGCGGGGAACCCATACCACCACTCGTCCGCCGTGCTCGTGAGGAAACAGCCCGGGACGTTCTCCTCCACCACGCTCAGCGTCTCGAAGGCGAAGTTCCCCGTCTGGGGGTAGCGGTCCCACTTGACCTCGATACGGGTGTGGTCCACGGCCCCATCGGGGCGGGCGTAAATCCAGACGAGGTCGTAGCCCCGCACCTGGCACTCGGGGTCTTCCTCCACGTTGCGGACCTCCCGGGTCTCGGGGCGGGAGCGCAGGAGGGAGGTGACCACGTCGGGACCCCGATGGCCGTCCGAGAGCTTGTCTTTCCAGCCGTACGTGAAGGCGGCGAGAGCCAGCCTTCACATATGGTCGCCTTTCGCCCATTCCTGAGCCCTCGGCCGTAGCGAGCTGAGCGCCCCACGGCGAGAGCCTCACCGGCACGGTCGCGTCCTGGAGGGTGGCGCCGAGGTTCGTGGGGCAGACCCCGACCCGAGGGAGGCCTCACCGAGGCCCCTCGAGGGCCGAGGGCATCCGAAGGATGAGGCCGGTATCGGCGACCTCCGCGGGGCCCCGGGAGGTGACCATGTGGCGGACCGGCCCGACCGAGGCGACCGTCGCGTCGAACGTGGCACTGGTGTTCGGCTTCAGGGAGCCAATCCCGGCGGGCCCTTGTGCAGAGATGGGGCGCCCGCAGGTGGGGCAAGTCGTTCGGTCGGCGGTGGCGTTCTCAGCGGCGCTCTGCGCGCTCGTTGCGGACATCACTTGGCATGTCTGCAACGAGCCGAACACCGGCGGGGGGGTGCGGCCCAAGCCCGCCGCAGGCGGGCCAGGGGGGGCAGAGCCCCCCCTCTCGCGCACTCGACCGAACCGAGGAGCGGGGGGCAGGCGCCGTTCCTCGGGAGGACTCGCCGCGAGCGAGTCCAGAGGAGAGTGCGCGTATGATCGAACGACCCAGCTCCACTCTGTTCACGCGATCCTGCCCGGGGATGGCCAGCTCTCGTGGGTGCGGGCGGCAGACCTCGCGACCCTCCCCGGGTCTGCCGCGAGGACCTGACCGAGGAGCGAGGGAGAAGGGTCGCTCCGAGGCGGGACCTGGCCTCCGCGCGGGACAGGTCCAACGCCGGAGGCAGGGGCGGGCAGGTCCGAACCGAGGAGCGGGGGGCAGGCGCCGTTCCTCGGGAGGACCTGACCGGAGGCAGGGGCGGGCAGGTCCGAACCGAGGGGCGACCCCCAGGCGTCGCCCCGAGGCCGCCCGCGGCCCCCAACGAGTCAGCCGGCCCCTCGCCAAACGGCCGTGTCCAGCGAGAGGGTAGCCGACAGGCGTAGGGAGAGTTGCTCCCTGCTATCCCCGACAAGATCGGCTTTGGGCCGAGCTGCCACGAGGAAGGGGACGGGGAGGCGAAGGGCCGGAGCCCCCCGCCCCCCCACCCGGGGGTTCAGCCGTCGCACCACTCACTCACCGGCAGGACCGCCGCTTCCCTCGCCCTCACCTCCGAGAGCCAATCCATGGGGCTCGCGAGCACCTCGGACGCGTCGTCGACGTGGACGGGGTGGAAACCGTTGTGGACCGCGCGGCACCAGCCGCAGCGGGCCCCGACCGGCGAGGGCTCGCCCGCGTGCGGACAGATGTCCCGCGGCGAGACGGAGAACCGGGCGCAGAAGCGCGC
>DAHVCH010000063.1 GCA_027314165.1 Thermoplasmata archaeon
AAGCGGGCTTGGGCGGCCATGTGGGGCGGAGAAGCACCTGCCTTCTCTTAAAGCAGCGTCGGGGACCATCCCCGTGCTCTGATTCTCAACTCCGGGGAACGTAGGTCTCGCTGGTCCTCCAGTGGTCTGACGTGGGGACTGAAAGCCCCCTTCGGACCTGGTCACTAATATCGATACTAATAATAGTCTCGATGACCTACCCCTTCCCATGGCTTACGAGAGGGAGATCACCGTCCATGGCCGCCGCTATCGCCAGTTGGTCGAGGCCCGCTGGGACCCCAAGAAGCATCGTTCCTTCCCCCACGTTCTCCAGCATCTGGGGCCGGTCGATCCCGTCCACCCGCATCCGGCCCCCGGCCTCCTCCCCACCACCGTCCCCGCCGAACCCTTCCACGTGGCCACCCTCGCTCTCCGCATGGCCCAGGAGCCCCTCACCGCTCACGAGGTCCTCGAGCACGTCCGGGGCCTCGCACCCCACCTTCCACTGCCCGATCCCGAACGGCTCCAGGCCGTGGGCATCCGCTACGACCTGGGGAAAAAACTCTCCACGCAGCTCCTCCTCTGGACCTCCTCGCCCTCCGCCCCGTCCCCCCGTGCCCGACCTGCGCGGCGACCCGGATCCCCCGCCGCACCCACACCACCTCGCCCCTCACGCTCCAAGGGAGATTGACCCTCACCGTCACCACCTGGGGATGCCCCCAACGGTGCGCAGGGTCGGAGTACACCCCGCCGGTGCGGCGGACCCTCGCCGCTCCCCATGCCCAGTGCGACTACGCGCTCACCACGACAGTCGGTCTTCTGCGGTACCGCGAGAACCTGATCCTCGAGGACGCCCGGGCCGTCCTGGCGGCGGAGGGGGTGGCCCCCTCCCTCGCCACCGTCGCCCGGCAGGGGCACGAGTTCCTCGTGCGGTTCGCTCTCCTCTGCGAGAAACTTCTCCCCCCGGCCCTCGCCCTTCGTCCTCTCTGGGTCCTGCAGATCGATGGAA
>DAHVCH010000064.1 GCA_027314165.1 Thermoplasmata archaeon
ACTGGCTCCCGAGGGAGAAGTCCTCCATGGACCCCAATTCGAAGGCCACTCGCGGTAAGCGCTTCCGAGCGATCTTGAGCATCGACGGGCTCAGGTCGAGTCCGGTGCAGCGGTACCACCTGCGAAGATGCTCGATGTGGCGACCCGTCCCGCAGCCGACGTCCAAGAGTTCCCGCCCTCCGGAACGGCACTCCTTCCGCGCGATCGTGCGTAGCAGGGAGGCCTCCTTGCGGTAGTCCTTGTCCGCGTAGATCAGGTCGTAGTACCCGGCGAGTTCGCGGTACATCCGGGACTCGGACACGCGCTTCCCCAGGACTCGCAATGGATGAATGTCGCGGAGGGGGTCCGCGGGCCTCGGATGGTCCTCTCCCTTTCGACCCCCACTCCGTCACCCGCCCCCGAAGGGCCCCCACGGGGAGAGGGGGGCGGGCCCCCCTCGCGGGGGCCATCGCGCGTCGGATCGCCTTCGCTCGCCTTCCCGTGCGGGAGGAGGATTCTTGTTGGATGGCTCGCTCTGGGCTCCTCGGCGAAGGACCGCTGGACCCTCGGCTTCGGGCCTCTACCGCAGCCCTCGCCGGTCCAGCTCGGCGGCCTTCGCCTCGGTCCTCCATAGCTGCGCTCGGCCCTCCGCCCGCGGTCCCCCTTCGGGGGACGGTCGCTCCTCCGTTCGGGGGTGGGGCGGGCGCTCGTTCCGGCCTCGTCCTCGTCGGCATGTCGGGGCTGGGGGCTCGGATTCGGACTCGCTCGTGGCGAGTCCTCCCGAGGATCGGCCGCTGCCCCCCGCTCCTCGGCGAGGCCTCCCTCGAACGGCCCAACTGCCCCCCGTTCTCGGCGTTGGCCGTTCGGGGTCGGAGGGCGTTCGTGTCGCCGGGCCGCACGTGGCTGTCCTCGGCCTCCGGCTCAACGTTCGACCGCAGTCCCCCCTCCCTCGGACGCCCCGGCGGCCTCCCGTCCTCGGCGAGGTCGCGGGACGTGCCCTCGCT
>DAHVCH010000065.1 GCA_027314165.1 Thermoplasmata archaeon
GCGGGGACCGGGTCGGCCAAAGTGTCGGACGAAAAGACGACGTGAGGGTCTGACGTGCGGCACACCCTCTCGAGCGGCTTTGGAACGTAATCTCCTCTTAAGGGCGGATTCCGTTTCACCCCGCCGAGTTCGGTTTCGTGTGGACCCCCCACATTCGAGTCGAATCCCAATTCGATGGTCCCTACTATCGGGGGAGGTTGGAGTCCAAGGTTTCGACCCTTTTCGAGTGGAAACGGGTACACGACAAGGCTTAAGACCGGCTGTCCTCTCGATAGGACTGATGTAATCGCCTCCCCGGCCACCCTGCAATGGTAGGACAAAGGCTCTATGGGGAATTGGAAATCGTCTAGGCGGCACACGTTGCAAGCGCTTAAGACAGGAGCGGCAGTGGGCCGCTCCCCATGCCCCTGAAAGTGGAGCTTGGCCCCGAAGCGGGAAAGGGGAAAGTGCACCCCACCCAAATCGTCCAAGCCGCCAAGGAGATAGGTCCTCGCCCCTCTGGGCAGCGAAAGGATCGGACAATCATTCGTACAATCAAGTTCGCGGGAGGTGCGATGACTCTAACATTTGAGTACCAGGAAGGGTCAGACGGGGAGGAGGTGGTTTATGTCGAAAGAGCAAGGTGGGCAACAAATGCAACGAAGCGGTGAGGCGAAGTCCTGTGTGAAGCACGGCTGGGCCCCAACCACGAAGGACTTTGAGACGGTAAACGCCGCTGGAGAGCTGCTCGTCCTGCGGGATCTTCCGGCAGAGAGCTGCGCCGAGTGTGGAAAGGTGAGGTTCTCAGCCGACGACGTGCTAAAGGCTGAACAGCAGGTCGCATCCTCCGAGAATGGAGTCACTCCAATCGAAGGGAACGTCTTGCTCTACTTGACCGCGGACATGCCCCTGTTTCAGAAGCAACAGGGGGAGATTCACGAGAAGTAT
>DAHVCH010000066.1:0-544 GCA_027314165.1 Thermoplasmata archaeon
TTCCTGCCGGCGACGCCGACGCAGCTGCGGGTCACCGCCTGGACGCAGAACGGCGGGACCATGGGCGGGGTCACGATCGTCCTCAACGGGAGCGGGATCAGCGAGCGGGGGCAGACCTCGGGGAACGGCTCCGCCTACTTCTGGATCGAACCGGTGCTCCACAACCATGCGACGAGCGGCGTGCTGAACATCTTCGCGACCTACACGCCCACCGTCTCGCTGGTCGCGCCCGCGCACCAGAGCTATCAGGTCACGTTGTCGGTGCTCTCATGAACGACCCCGAGCTACGATCGCTTGAGCTCCAGCGGGCCCGGCTCGGCCGCCGGCGGCCCCGAGCGCTCTCCGGTCGCCGAGGGGTGACGGACGTCCCGCTCGAGCTGCTCATCATCATCATCATCCTCGCGATCGTGATCCCGATCATCGTTGCGGCGCTCATCGAGTACACGACGGCCCAGACCGCGCTCTCGGTCCAGCAGCAGGCCTCCAACGTCCGGGACGTCGCGGTCCAGGTCTATGACGACGGCATCAACACGACCCTGTTGGT
>DAHVCH010000066.1:554-901 GCA_027314165.1 Thermoplasmata archaeon
TCGGGCCACGTAGGGGCCGGCGCCTCGATCTGGCTGCGCGGCGGCGTGGTCAACTGGTACGGCGCGACCAAGATCTACTACACGGTGGGCACGGCCTCCCCCTCGAACCTCCTCGTGGACAACGGGGCCTCCAACGTCCTGCTCGGCAACATCACCTGCACCTACCCGGTCATCAGCTGGGCGCAGAGCTGCTCCACCCGGGTCTTCTCGATCGCCTCCGGCGTCCAGACCGAGATCGCGCTCACGAAGATCTCCCCGGGGGGGTTCTTCATGTGGGGCGGACAGGTGCTCCCGGACCCCACCAACCTCACCGCGGGGTTCGTGGAGGTCCACGAGGTGTACCCATG
>DAHVCH010000067.1 GCA_027314165.1 Thermoplasmata archaeon
AGCTGGCCGCGGTCCTCCCACGTCTTCTGGGACGTGAGGTGACAGAGGGCCGAGAGGAGTTCCTCGAATGAGCGCGGGGTAAGCTTCTCTGCGTCCAGAGAGAGCCACCCTGGAAGTGGACTGGCCCTCACCCAAGCGGAGAGATGGTTGAGGGGGACCCGGGCCGTCGCCTGGTTGAGTCCGAGGGTGAGCAGGGTGGCCGCCCTCTCCTCGTCCACGTCGAGCACCTCTTGGATCCGCTGCTGGACCCGAAGCTGCTGGGCCGCGGCGTAGAACACCAGGAGTGACCCCACGGGAAAGGCGGAGTGGACACTCTCGATGCGGGTCTTCGGCTCGGTGAGGATCCGTCCCTTCGAGTCGCAGGGCCCGAGATAACGGACCATCCGCTGGTGGGAGCGCCGCCGCTTCGGGTCCCAGTAGGACTCGTACTCGTAGGCGTAGCGGTGGCGTCCGACAACCTTGTACACCCGGTGGGTCATAGCATATGCCATTACGTATGCATATACAAGAGGTTGCCGATCGACCGGAGACGCGATCTACGAGGGAGAAACGGGGCTTGGGTAGGCACCTGCTACCCAAACTGCGGGGAGGTCAGGACAGAGCCTACATGAGCGGTTGGGATGCCGTCCAAGGGCCCAGGTAGAGCACGGCGATGGGACCGCAGGTCCCGAAGGGGCCGATGGCGATTGAGCGACAGAGGATAAACCTCTGGTTACTGGGTATTCTACCCGATTTCCCTACGGGGAACCTGCGAAAGGAGGCAGGACTGCCCTCCCGGCCCTTGGCCCAGGATCGAGGTGGCGTCGCGCGAGCGGAGGTGAGGTCGATAGTGTGCTTTCCTCGACGGATCTAAGTACACCGGTTCCAGCGGACTTTCTCGAAAGCCTGG
>DAHVCH010000068.1 GCA_027314165.1 Thermoplasmata archaeon
CGATAGGCACCCCGCCTATTCGACTCTCGCACGGGTCCGCGAGCGGAACCACGGGAACTTCCACGCCCGGTTCCTCCGCGTGGTGAAGCTCGGCCAGGAGGCGGACTTCATCGAAGGCCCCCGGATGGCGCTCGACGGCACGAAGGTCAAAGCGAACGCCTCGAAACACCAGGCGATGAGCCACGGCAAGCTGCTCGAGAAGGAGAAGGAACTCGACGAGGAGTTGAGGAAGAGCATCGACGACTACTTTCGGAAGGTGGCGGAGAACGATGCCGAGGAGGACCGGCGGGTCGGGAAGGGGAAGAACCACTACAACTCGATCCCCGGAAGGAAGACTGCAGCGGATCGGCGGGAGAAGATCCGCAAGGCGATCGAGGCGTGGAAGGAGCGGGAACGCCCGAAGGCGAAGGCCACCAAGCGAGCGCCCGGACCGATCGACCTGAAGACCCAGTACAACTTCACCGACCCCGACTCGCGCATCGTGCCGGACGGAGCGAACCGCGGGTCGTTAGTGCAGGTAGACAGCTACCCGGCGTTGGTGGACGAAAAGGCGACCCAGGCGCCCCAGGACCGGCGGCAGCTGGTTCCGATGACGGAGTTGACCCGACAGACCCTCGGGTTCCGACCCCGCGAGATGCTCTCCGACGCGGGCTACTTCAGCCAAACGGCGATCCGCGTGGTCGACTAGTGTCCCGTACCAGCCAGACCTACGTTTAACCGGCTCCGGGTAATCCTCGCGAGGATCTCGTCGGCAGTCGCTCGCCAGTGGAACGGGCGCGGGATCTCGTTGTACCGCTCGATGTAGAGCTTCAGCGTCTCGATGAGCTCCCGTTCGCTGTGGA
>DAHVCH010000069.1 GCA_027314165.1 Thermoplasmata archaeon
TCATCTTCGAAATCTCGAGCCTCACCGTCGGGGAGACCTACTCCTTGACCCTGAATCTCACTTGGGAGTTCACGCCGGCCGCGCCGTAGGCGTGGTGCCTCGGCCCGAGTGGCGCGGATCGTCCACCCCGGGTTCGGACCCACCCCTCGCGGGACGCTCGGGACGGGTCCTCGCGCGGAAGCCCGGGCCTCGTGTCCTTCGGCTTGCCTCTTCTCTTGGGAGTCTCCCGCGCTCCCCCCGCGACGGGATGGGCGGGTGGTGCTCGGGGCGGCACGGGTCTGGACCTGTGGTTGGGACAGGTCCGCTCTCGGGACCGCCTGTGCCTCCGGTCCCTCGATGGCAACCCATCCACGTCACCGACGCCCAGGAGTTCCTCGCCAGCCCGATGGACTGGATGAGCGAGGTCCGGGCCAGGGAGGCCGCATGCCTCCCGGGGGCCGACGCGTAGGGGGGGTCCCCCTCCCCCGGCGTTGCTCCGGCCCCCTCCCCGGCGCGGGAGGGGGTCGGCGCAGAACTCGGCTCACGCCCTCGCGACCAGGTCGACGGCCGCGAGCGCTTTCGGAAGGCGCTCGGAGAAATCCTTGGGGTAATCGTGGACGCCTCCCGGAATTACGTCGAGCTCGCTTTTCGCCCCCGCGGCCTTCAGCGCGGCGTGAAGCTCCTGCTGGAACCGGAGACTGAAGTCCTTCTCACCCGAGATGGTGTAGACGGACCAGCCACCGAGCTTCATTCCGCACACACGGTCCAGCGTCTCCTTCCCCACGTCCCTATCGGTCCTAACGGACGGAGACAC
>DAHVCH010000006.1 GCA_027314165.1 Thermoplasmata archaeon
CTCTACCCCTCCGTGACCCCGATGGGAGTGCCCCCACCCATGGGTCCGGTCGTGGGGGTCTTGCGGGCGCCCTGCGAGACGTTCCGCATGGCGACCATCCTCCGTTGCTTGACCCGGGTCGCGACGCCCATCACGGAGAACGTCCCGATCCACCCGGCCGTGATGAGGGGGGTGGCGAGCGGGTTCGCGACCACGTTCACGTTGATGGTCGGGGTGGAGAGCACGTTGGCCACCGGCTGCACCACGGGGTTCATGAGCGGGTTCGCTAGCGGGTTCGCGAGCGGTACCTGCACCGGGTTCAGCACCGGCATCCCCGGGGGTGGGGGTGGCGGCGGGGGTGGCGGCGGAGGAGGGGGCGGGGGCGGTGGGGGAGGGATGTACGGGTTGACCACCGTCACGAACGCCGGTGGGAACGACTGCGCAGGCGTGAGCGTCGTCCCGACGTAGGTCACGTACTCCAGCGACGAGTAGGCCGTGGGCCCGCTTCCCGGGGCGATGGTCTTGCACAGCCCGCTCCAGGGGTTCGTCGGGGCCCCGACGCACGCGTCGATGGGGGTGGCGATCTTCAGCATGGACGTCGGGAACGCGGCGGTCGCGATCACGTTGAACGAGACCGACCACTTGTCCCCCAGGTACATCGTGTTGTCCGGCCAGGCCCATCCGACCCCGGTCCCGAGGGAACCCAGAGGGCCGAACTGCGGAGTGCTGCTGCACGGTCCCGGCAGCGGCGGGCTCGTCGGCAAGCGCGAGCAGACCGCCTTGTACTGCGGATTACCCGTATCGATCTGGAAGTAGGGGGCCGGGATGAAGTTGAACGTGTCCCCCGTCGTCCCCTTGGCCGTGACGTTCGAGGAGATGGAGGGGAAGTTGATGTTCGTGAGAGCCCAACCGAGCCCGGGGTTCGTCCCCCACGCTCTGGCGGGATTGTACTCAGCTCCTCTCGACTCGCACGAGGCTCCGGAGACACAGGTCAGGTTCCCTTGGCCCGTCCCTGTCGCGGCCGCCGAGCAGGGGAATCCCTGGGGCCCCTCCCAGCTGCCTCCCGTCGCCACCGCCATGTCGCAGCCCGCCTGCAGGATGTTCTTGACGTCCGCCTGCGCGGCGGTGCCGGTGCTCAGGTAGTCACCCGCGTTGAGCTCGGTCATCCCGTCGGGCAGGTCGATGGTGTCGACCACGATGTTGTTGGCCTTCGCGTAGGCGGCGATGGAGTTGGTCGGCTCGGCCCAGCCGTAGCAGTTGGGCTGGCCTCCGAAGTAGGGGGGCTCGCAGTTGGCGGAGTTCCCGGCGTTGAAGTTGGAGTCGGTGGGCCCGTAGCTCGAGACGTAGTTGGGGTCGCGGGGGACGGTGGAGCCCATCCAGACGATGACGTGGTCGGCGTTGGGGTTCCACGCCAGCCCGCTGCCGCGCTCGGCTCCGTAGACCCCCGTGATGGAGGAGGAGGAGAGGATGTTGTCCGAGAAGTCGGAGTCGCCGTAGACCCAGCCACCGCCCAGGACGAAGGACTGGAAGGAGCTCGCGACAGCGCCCTGGAACTGGTTCGCGGGGACGAAGGTGGTGACGTCCGGGTGGTACTCGCTCCCGTCGCCGTCGTCGTGGTCGGCCCCGGTGGTGGAGAAGTAGTCGACCATGGCGAAGCAGACGGAGTTCTGTCCGCCTGGGGTGCACGAGGAGAGGGAAGCACCGAAGTGCGTCGCGATGTCGGTGGCGATCTGACCCGCGTTGGCGACGAAGAAGGGGACGCCGTTGGACTCGGCGCAGGGGCCGGAGCAGGAGGATAGCCCGGGCTCGCCCGCGAGAGGGTCGTAGACGCCGTCGAAGAGGGTGGTCTCGACGACAAAGACGATCTGAACGTTAGGGGGGCTGGAGAGGGTGTTCCCGGTCGCGTTGACGCTGAGGGTGACCTTGGTGTCGTAGGGGGTCGCCCCGCATCCCGCGGACCCGCTACGGCAGATCTTGGAGGGGAACGCGCTGGCGGAGGGGGTGAGGTGGGGGCAGGTGCCGTTGATCCCATTGGTGCATCCGGAGTAGGGGGTCTGGAACGTTCCGAAGGGAGTGGAGTACGACCCGATGCTGGCGGGGGAGACGCCCGCGGTCGCGGCGGGGGTGGCGGCGGCGTTCAAGGGGAGGGGGTCCGCGCGCGGGATGTCGGCCAACCGGGCCGTGGATGCCCCCTGCGCCGAACTGATGACCATCGCGAGGAGGGCTACTCCAAGCAGGGCTCCCGCGAGCAATCGGGGGACGAGGGGGGCAGGGGGGTTGAGCCGTCCCTTCGAGCCCGCCCGGGGGGTCGGGTCGGGGGGGGTACCGTTCGCGGGGATGGGCGCCGGAGGATGGTCAAGGGGCGGCACGATACTCTTGGGGGCGCTCCTCCCTCAAATACCTCCTCCGAAGATACGACGTGTACACGACGGACGCGTCGTATCTCGGGCGTACTTTCCTCTCCTCGCCCCCCTTCCGGGACCCTGGGTCGGGAGGGGGGGTGGCCTAGGCTCCGGGGGTCCAGACCGGGGCGGTGGCGACCCCTTCGAGCGCCTCGACCAGAAGGTCGTCATCGTTCGGGAGGGGCACCCGGTGGTACCGGATCCCGTGCTTCTCCGCAAAGGTCCGAACGACCTCGTCAAGGTCGTAGAGCGTCTCCAGGTGGTCGAAGACGAAGCCGATCGGGGCCACCAGCTGGTCGCGATGGCCCCGCTCGGCCTGGTGGACCATGCGCGCGGTCACGTCCGGGCCGAGCCAGGGCTCGGTGGTGTTGCCGGCGCTCTGGTAGGTGAACTCCCAGGGGTCCAGCCGGGCCGCCTGCGCGACCCGTCCGGCGGTCTCCTGGACGAGTCGGGGGTACGGGTCGTGCGCCTCCTCCTGCCGCTTGGGCAGGCTGTGCGCGGTGAGGAAGGTGAACCGGTCCCCCGGGACCTTGGCGAGGGTCCGCTCGATGGACCCGGCCCACGCCTTCGCGAGCGCAGGGCTGAGGTGCCAACCGGCCCGCAGCTCCACCGGGACCGGCCGCTTCGCACGCTTCCGGCCCTCGGCGATCGCCTGCTCGTACGGTCGGAGGACCCACGGGGAGGCGAAGGGGGAGAGGGGGATGGCGACGACCCTCCGAACGCCCCCTTCGACCGCCTCGGGGATCGCGTCCGCGATGTGCGGTGCCCAGTGCTTGGTGGCCAGCAGGACGCGGGCGTCGGGGTCCCGGAGCCGCAGCCGCTTCTCGAGCTTGCCTCGCAGGCTCTCGGTGACCCGGGGCTGGGGGGACCATCCGATGAGGTCGTACCTCCGGAGGTACTCTCGGACCATTTCCGCGGGAGGCTCTCGCCCGCCCAGCACCTCTCGGAGGAAGCCCGGAAGGTCCTCCGGGCCCCGGGGGCTGCCGTAGCCCATGAGGAGGACCGCGGTCCTCTCCCCGGTCCTCTCTCCCGCCCCCGGCGCACTTTCAGCGGCCATGCGACGCCCGCTCCTGCGAGTACTCGCGAACGTACTTGACGAGCCCCTCGACGACTCCGGGATCCGCGTCGGGCGGCACCCCGTGGCCCAGGTTGAAGACGTGGCCACGGCCATCGGGGAGCTCGTCGAGGACCTCCTTCGCCGAGGCCCGCACCCGCGCGAGGTCGGTCCGAAGGAGCGCCGGGTCCAGGTTCCCCTGCAGCGAGAGACCCGGCCCGATCTGTTCCCGGACCCGCCGCAGCGGCATCCTCCAATCGACGCCGAGCGCCGTCGCGCCGGTCCGTGGGAGGACGGGGAGGAGGTGCGAGGAGCCCGTGGAGAAGTAGATGGTCGGCACGTGGAGGTCCCTCAGCCCCTCGAAGACCGTCTGCAGGTGCGGCAGGACCGCCCGCTCGAAGTCCCGGAGACCGAGGGTCCCGGCCCAGGTGTCGAAGAGCTGGAGCGCGTCCGCGCCGTTCGACGCCTGCATGCGCAGGTAGCCGATCATGGCCTCGGAGAGCTTCCTCTGCAGGAGCTCGAACGTCGAAGGGTCCTGGTGGAGCAGCCGCTTCGTCTCCAGGTGGTCGCGCGAGGGCCTGCCCTCGATGAGGTAGCTTGCGAGGGTGAAGGGCGCTCCCGCGAACCCGACGATCGGGGTCCCTGGGCGCGCGGACCGGAACCGCCGGATCGCCTCGCCCACGTACCCCGCGTCCCTCGCCGCATCGAACGCTCGGAGACGGTCGACGTCCCCCCGGGTCCGGATCGGGTGGGCCACCACGGGGCCCACCTCCGGGACGAGCTCGAAGTCGACCCCGAGCCCGAAGAAGGGCAGGGTGATGTCCGCGAAGACGACCCCCGCGTCCAACGGGTAGCGCTCGACCGGCTCGAGCGTGATCTTGGCCGCGAGCTCCGGGTTCCGGGCGAGGTCGAGGATCGGGTGGGAAGCGCGCAAGGCTCGGTAGCCCGGAAGATGTCGGCCCGCCTGGCGCATCAGCCAGACCGGCACACGCTCGACCGGCTCGCCCCGGAGGGCGCGGACGAGCAGCGGAGCCTCGCTCAACGTCCGCTCCTCCCGTCGTGGGGGTCCCGCCGCAGGGCCTCCTCGAACGTCCGCGCGGCCCGTTGGGTATCGGTCTCGCGCATCGCCGCCGAGGCGAAGGTCGACTCGAGCGGGGAGGGGGGCAGGTACACGCCGCGGTCCAGGCAGGCGTGGAAGAACCGGGCGTAACGCTCCCGGTCGACCAGGAGGGCCGAGGGGAGGTCGCGCGGAGGGGTGGGGCCGAAGTGCACGCCGAGCATCGAGCCGCGCCGCACCACATGCAGGTCGTCGGAGCGAGTGGCGGCGGCCGCTCCCCGAAGCCCGCGCTCGAGCTCCGCTCCCCGCCGCTCCAGGCGACGGTAGACCTCCGGAGTGAGCGCGTCCAGCGTCGCAGCCCCCGCCGCCATCGCGAGGGGATTGCCCGAGAGCGTCCCCGCCTGGTAGACGGGGCCCACCGGCGCGACCTGGTCCATCACGTCCTTGCGGCCCCCGTACGCGGCGGCCGGGAGCCCTCCTCCGATCACCTTCCCGAGGGTGACCAGGTCGGCGCGGACCCCGTAGCTCGTGTGGATGACGCCACGCCGCAGGCGGAACCCCGTGATGACCTCGTCCGCGATCCAGAGCGCCCCGTGCTCGCGGCAGGTCCGCTGGACCGTCGGCAGAAGGTCCCGTCGGGGGAGCACCACCCCCATGTTGCCGGCCACCGGCTCGAGGATGACCGCGGCGATCTCCTCTCCGTGCCGTTCGAAGAGGGCCCGCAGGGCCTCAGGATCGTTGTAGGGGAGGACCCAGGTGTCCCGGGCGATCGAGGCCGGAACGCCCGCGGAATCGGGACGGCCCTGCGCGGCGGCGCCGCTGCCGGCGCGGACGAGCAGTCCGTCGGCGTGGCCGTGGTAGCCTCCCGCGAACTTCACGATGCGACGTCGACCGGTGAACCCCCGCGCGACGCGGATCGCGGACATCACCGCCTCCGTCCCGCTGCTCACGAACCGCATCCGCTCCATCGAGGGGACTGCGACCTGGATGCGTTCGGCGAGCTCGTGCTCCCGGGGGGAGGGGGCGCCGAAGGTCAGGCCCTCGCGCGCCGCCCGGACGACCTCCCGCACCACCGTCGTCGGCGCGTTCCCGAGGATGTTCGCCCCCCACGAGCCGACCAGGTCCAGGTAGCGATGGCCGTCCAGGTCGTACAGGTGGGCCCCTTTCCCCCGCGCGAAGAAGACCGGAGCGCCTCCCACTCCCCGGAACGAGCGGACGGGGGAGTCCACGCCCCCCACCAGCGACCGGACCGCGCGACGGAAGGCCTCCTCGGAGCGGGGTCGCCCCGTCGCGCCGCTCATCCTCGGACCTGCCCGGGGAGCCCCTCGGCCAGCTCGAGCATCCGCGCAGGGGGCACCGCCAGCGCCGTGAAGATGGGGGTCTCGAGCTGCGTGTACCGACTGGCCTCGCTCGGTCGGAGCGCCTGGACCAGGTCCAGGAAGTTCCGCGGGTCCTCCGCTTCGAAGGCGAGGATGAACTCGGGGTCGTCGATGCCGAAAGAGTAGCCCGTGTGGATCTCGACGTGCGGGAACCGGTGGCCGATGCGGAAGTGCTCCCCCATGATCCGCTGGCGCTCCTCGAACGGGAGCGCGTACCACTCCCGCTTCTTCACGAACGGATAGACGAAGAGGTACGGAAGGCTCGAGGGGGCGATCCGGCCACCCTTCTGCCCGGCGTGGGTGTGGCCTCCCAGGTACTCGGAGCGTCGGCCCATCCCCAGGTAGCCCAAGGGGAGCTCCAGGTAGCCTCCCATCCGGGTGCCGGCGAGACGCGCCTCGAGCTCTTGGAAGCCCTCGAGGCGTGGAGAGACCATCCAGAGGAGCGCGTGGGCGGAGGCCTTCGTGCCGACCAGCGAGTACGTCCGCAACGAGACGTCCTCGGGGGGGTCCTGCAGGAGCCGGACCACCTCCTCCCGTCCTTCTCGGCGCACGTCGGGGTCGAGCCGCCGCCACTCGGGCATCAACCGGAGGAATAGGTACCGGACGAAGTCGCGTTCCCCCTCCCCCTCGGCCTTGGGGCTGGCCTCGGGCGAGCCGGCCTCCTTCGCCGTCATGCCGACACCCCCGCGCGCCGCTCCGCCACCTCTCGGGCGAAATAGCTGATGACCAGGTCCGCCCCGGCCCGGCGGATCGCCGAGAGGGTCTCGTCCACCGCCCGCGGCTCGTCGAGCCACCCTTTCTCGGCGGCTCCCTTGATCATCGCGTACTCCCCGCTCACCTGGTAGGCGGCGAGGGGCAGCTCGAAGCGACGGCGCGCCTCTGCGAGAAGGTCCAGGCAGGGGAGGGCGGGCTTGACCATGAGCGCATCCGCGCCCTCCTCCGCGTCGAGCTCGAGCTCCCGCATCGCTTCCCTCGAGTTCCGGGGGTCCATCTGGTAGCCGCGCCGGTCCCCGAAGCTGGGGGCGGAGCCCGCCGCGTCCCGGAAGGGTCCGTAGAGGGAGGAGGCGAACTTCGCGGCGTAGGAGAGCACGAGGGTCTCCGTCTTCCCCGCGGCATCGAGCGCGGCGCGGAGGGCTCGCACCTGGTGGTCCATCATCGCGCTGGGCGCGACCACGTCCGTCCCGGCTTCGGCGTAGGCCACCGCCGCCCGGGCGAGGAGGGGCAGCGTGCGGTCGTTGTCCACGTGGGACCCGACGAGGACCCCGCAGTGCCCGTGGCTCGTGTACTCGCACAGGCACACGTCCGCCATGACCACCAGCGAGGGCACGGACTCCTTGAGCTCGCGTAGGGCCGAGGGCACCGGGCCCTTCGGGTCCCAGGCCCCGGTCCCCGCGGCGTCCTTCTTCCGAGGTACGCCGAAGAGCATCACCGAGCGGACACCGAGGTCGTAGGCCTCGGAGGCTCGGCGCACCACGTCGCGGACCCCGGACCGTGACAACGCTGGGAGCCCCTTCGTCGGGGGCGGGGTCGGGCCGGAGGTGACGAAGAGGGGGAGGACCAGATGCTCGATGCCCCAGCGGGTCTCAGCGACGAGCTCGCGGAGCGCGGGGGTCCGGCGCCAACGGCGAGGACGCGCCGGGGACCGCGCCTCCCGGCTCCCCTCCGGCGGTCGGCCCGCCCTGCCGGGCATCGGCCAGGAGCGTTACTAGGAGAGCGGGTAAGCTTTGCCCGGAGATGTCGTCCGGGACGACCACGCCCCGGAGCCCGTGCCCCCGCGCCGCCCGGGCGGTGGTCGCTCCGAGCGCCACGAGCCGCGCGTTCCGTCCGAGGTCGCGGAAGGTCCGTTCCCCGACGGCGCGCCTCCAGGCGCTCAACGCCGACGGGCTCGTCACGATCCAGACCTGGCCCCGCTTCGGCGCTCCGTGCCTGCCCGCACGCGGGGCGCGGACGGTCCGGTACACGACCAGGTCCGCAACGCTCGCTCCTCGAAGGCGAAGGGCACGGGCGAGCTGGGGACCTGCCAGGTCCGACCGGGGGCGCACGACCCACGATCCTCGGACCGGTCCGACCGCCCGCACCAGAGCCCCGGCCCCCGGGACCGGAGGGACCCGCGCGCCGGGAAGACCGGCGTCGCGCAGCCGCTTCGCCGTGGCCGGACCGGCGGCCCACACCTCTCCAAGGGACCTCCATCGGGCGAGGGCACGGGGGTCCGTTCGGAGGTAGAGGTCGACCGCGGCCGAGCTCGTGACGAGGAGGAGGTTCCTACGCCCTGGGCGCGGGAGAGGCAGCGGCGGGAGCCGGGCGACCGGGACCTGGTCGATCGCCTGGACGCGGAGGAGAGGGACCCCGAGGCGCGAGAGCTTCGGCCCGAGAGTGGCCAGGGCGCCGGGGCTGCCCAGCACGACGACTTCGGGGGTCCGGGTCCTCCGGCGCGGGGTCATGGACGCGGGGACCGAGGGGGAGGGAGAAACTCCCGGGCCCCTCGCTCCATGAGCCGCTCGGCGAGGACACGGCCTACCTGCTCAGGCTCGTTCGCGGGACCGCGGTGCACGCCCCGGAGCACCCGGCTCCCGTCGGGCGAGTAGAGCGCTCCCGTGAGCCGAAGGACACGGCCTCCGAGCCGAGCCCACGCGCCGAGAGGCGTGTCGCAGTCGGCGCCGAGCTCCGCGGTCAGGGCCCGCTCGGCGGCCAGGGCCCGGAAGGCGGAGCGGTCGTGGACGGGGGCGAAGAGCTCGCGCAGGCGCTCGTCCCCCGCCCGGCCATGGACGACTAGCACCCCTTGTCCGGGCGAAGGAAGGAAGGTCGAGAGGGGAAGGCGCTGGGAGATCCGGTCCTCGAGCCCGAGCCTCCGCAGCCCCGCGACGGCGAGGAGGAGACCCGAGAGTCCGTCCTCTCCCCGGTCAAGTTTCGTGAGGCGGGTTCCGACGTTGCCGTGGATCTCGCGCACGTCGAGGTCCCCCCGGACCGCGAGGAGCTGGGCGCGGCGGCGCGGACTGGAGGAACCGATCCTGGCCCGGCGGGGGAGCGAGGCGAGCGTCCCGGGCCGGGTGAGGACGAGGGCCTCGCGCGGGTCCTCGCGCACGGGCGTGCAGACGATCTCGACCCTGCGCAGCGGACGGCTAGGCAGGTCCTTCGCGCTGTGCACGGCGACGTCCACCTCGCGCTCCTCGACCGCGAGGTCGAGACGGTCCGTGAAGTCGCGGACCCCGCCCACTCCCCCTCGGCGGTCTCCCTGAGTGCGGATCGGGACCATCTCGACCTCAAGGGAGGGGCGGGCCCGGAGGAGGGGTGCGAGAAGGAGCTCGGTCTGACGGAGCGCGAGAGGGCTGGCGCGGCTTCCTACCCGGAGCCTGGGCACGGTCGCTCCTTCAGTCGCGGGGAGCGTAGAGGTCGAGGAGGGCCTCGAGGATCTCCGGTGGCAATCCTCCAGAGACGAGGCGGCGCAGGCGCGCGGTGGGGCCGGCGAGCAGGCGGCGGACGATCCGCTCTCCCATCCGGGCGAGGACGATCCGCTCCTCCTCGTCCAGGTGAGGTGCGTGGCGGAGCGCCCCTTCGAGCTCCTCGGCCCTCAGCTTCTCCGCCCGTCGCCAGATCTCGGCGAGCCACGGCTCGAAGGTCCGCGACCGGAGGTCGTTGAAGGCGCGGGCGGCTCCCCGGCGCGCGGCCTCCTCCTCGGCGGCCGAGGGTGGAGGAAGTGAGAGCTCCTGGCGGATCCGCTGCAGGTCCCAAAGCTCGCGGTCCTTGCCCCGTCCCACTCCAGGCTCGATGTTCCTGGGGAGCCCGAGGTCGAAGAAGTGCCGGGGTCCCGGAGCGGGGAGGTCGGAGACGCGGAGCGTCCGGCCCTTCGACTTCCCGGCGGCCACGACCACTTCGGCCCGGGCGAGCTCTCCCTTCAGGGCGGACCAGGGTCGGGCCCGGCAGCCGAGCGTGGCAAGGGACCCCGCCTCCGGGGCGTGGGCGTGGTAGAGGAGCGTGACCTCGGCGCGGCCCCGGAGGAGCTCCGCGACCCGTCGTCCCACGACTCCGCTGCCCAGGACCAGCGTCCTCGGGCGTTGCTCCGGGAAGCGGCGGAGCACCTCGGAGGCCACGACGGAGGCGATCGAAGGCGCCTCGCCGGAGCGCTCCGTGTCGAGGATCTCCGCCCAGGCGACCGCCTCCTCCAGGAGCGTGCGGAGCAACCGGTGGGGACCTCTTCCGAGGGCGGAACGGGAAGCCTGGAGGACCTGCTGGCGGACCTCCCGCTCCCCGACGGCCGTGGAGTCGAGCCCTGATGCGACACGGAACAGGTGGTGCGCGACGGCAGGGCCCGAGCGCTCCTTCCACGCGGAGACCGGTCCGGGGAGGGAGCGGCGAAGCTCCCCCAGCCCCCGTCCATCCCGAAGCACCGCGTAGACCTCGATGCGGTGGCAGCTGCGAAGGCAGGCGATCTCGACCACGCCCGCGTCCCGGTCGAAGATCTCCCGGAGCTTCTCCGGGGTCGTCGCCAAGCTCGCCCGCTCGAGCGCAGCCAGGCTCCGGTCGGCCAGGCTCTGGCTCAGCGAAGCGAGCAGCAGCACCGGGGGAGCGGCTCGGGCCCCTCTCGGCTCGGTCGTGTGCGCGCTCGCCGGTGCCACCTGGGAAAGGTCCACGGAAGCCACGACGGAGGACGAAAGGCTCTCGCCGGGCACGGGCGTTGCACCCGGTCTCCCAGTAAGACGGTTTCCAACCCGCCCCTTTTTACGGGGGTCCGCGCGCGCCACCGACGGGCGGGTCGGGTGGGGAGCGGAGCGCTGGGAAAAGGGTAAGGTCCGCCGCTCCTACCGGAGGTCTGGCCTTGACGCCTCATCCCGTGCGGGTCCCCCCCTCGGCCGCGGGGAAGCGACGAGGTCGGCAGCAACGGTTCTGGAGCCTGCGGTACGAGGAGGACCCCGCCTTCTTCGGACGGGGAGCGAGCCCCTTCGCCCGTTGGGCCGCCCCCTGGCTCCGGCGCCACCGGGTCCAGCGGGTCCTGGAGCTCGGGGCAGGTTACGGACGGGACCTGCGGTACCTCCTCGGGAAGGGGTACGACGCCCGCGGCGTGGACAATGTCCGTCGGGGGGTCTCCCAGGGCCGGGCCTCCCTCTCGCGCCTCTCCCCCACCCCGCACGCCGAGCGACGACTGACCTGCGGCTCGGCCGAAGCGTGCCTGGCTGCCCAGAGGCCGGGGTCGCTCGACGCGGTGTACTCGAACCTCTTCCTCAACATGGACTACACGGAGCGGGAGCACCGGCGCCTGCTCCGGGCCGTAGAGCGTTCCCTCCGCCCCGGAGGGCTCCACCTCTACTCCGTGCGTTCCGTGAACGACCCCTGGTACGGTCGGGGGGTGCGCCGGGGCCCCGCCACCTTCGACCTCGCCCCGCACGGCACCACGATGCACTTCTTCTCCGAGAGGTACGTCCGTTCCCTCGCGGTGGGACGTTTCGAGGTGCTCCGCGTCGAGGAGCGGTCCGAAGGGGGGAGGTCGTTCCCCACCAAGGTCCTCTACGTGGTGGAGCGCAAGGGTCCTTCCCGCCCCCCGCGTGGGTCCGGGGGGCGGCCGAAAGAAGATATCCCTGCTCGGAGTGGCGCGCGCCCGTGATCATCACCCGGACGCCGCTCAGGGTCTCCTTTGCCGGGGGCGGGACGGACCTCCCCTCGTACTACCGGGCCCACGGCGGAGGCTCGGTCGTCTCGGCGGCGATCGACCGCTACATCTACGTCCTGGTCAACGAGAAGTTCGACCAGGACATCCGGGTGAGCTACTCGCGGGCGGCGGAGTACGTCAGCAGCGTCGACGACATCAAGCACCCGGCGGTCCGGGAGGCGCTTCGGAGGACGGGCATCACGGGCAAGGTCGAGATCGTGACCATCTCGGACATCCCGGCGGAGGGGACCGGGATCGGGAGCTCAAGCTCCTTCGCCGTGGGCATCCTGAACGCCCTGTGGGCCTTCCAGGGCCAGCTCAAGGGGCCCGCGGAGCTCGCCGAGGCGGCCTGCGAGCTCGAGATCGAGGGGCTCAAGGAGACGATCGGCAAGCAGGACCAGTATGCGGCGGCGTTCGGGGGGCTCCACCAGTACGAGTTCCGCCCCGACGACTCCGTCGGGGTCCACGCGCTCCCGCTCTCCCGGGAGGAACGGGAGCGTTTCGAACGGCATTTCGGCCTCTACTACACCGGGGTCACCCGGTCCGCCGGAAAGGTCCTGGTCGAGCAGGACCGGCGGACGGGGGAGAACCTGCAGGCGCTCGAGCGGATGCGGGCGCTCTCGGGGGAGACACGCGAGGCGATCCTCGGGCGGGACTTCCCCCGGGTGGGGACCCTCCTGGACGAGGGGTGGGAGCTCAAGAAGGGGCTCGCGAACGGCATCACGAGCCCGGTCCTCGACGAGATGTACGCCAAGGCGAAGGCGGCCGGAGCGCTGGGCGGGAAGGTGACCGGCGCCGGGGGCGGGGGGTTCCTCCTCGTGGCCGCGCCTCCCGAGAAAAGCCTTCAAGTACAGCACGCCCTCTCGGGGCACCGCTACCTTCCCGTCCACATCTCCACCGAAGGGTCGCGCATCGTTTTCGTTGGAAGGTAGGAAGGCAGGAGAACCGACGATGGCCGAGAGCCCGGGACAGTACACGGCGAAGTACGTACAGGAGACGATCGACTGCCTGAAGGCGCCCTACGTCGCGGAAGGGATCTCCCGCGTCGTGGATGCGATGGTCCGCGCACGGTCCGAGGGTCGGACCATCTTCTTCTGCGGGAACGGCGGCAGCGCCGCCACGTCCTCCCACATGTCCCAGGACATCGGGAAGCTCACGATCGTCGAGGGGAAGAAGCGGTTCAAGACCATCTCGCTCACCGACCCGGTCTCGCTCATCCTGGCCTGGGCGAACGACAAGAGCTACGCCGAGATCTTCGCCGAGCAGGTGAAGAGCCACGGGACGAAGGGCGACGTGATCATCGGGATCAGTGGGAGCGGGAACTCCCCGAACGTGCTCCGCGCCCTCGAAGAGGCCCGCAAGCTCGGCATGACCACGGTGGGGTTCATCGGCATGGGCGGCGGGAAGATGTCGCCCCTCTGCGACATCCCGATCGTGGTCCCCTCCAACAACATGCAGCACATCGAGGACATCCACCACATCATGCTCCACCTGCTGGCCGCCTACCTCCGCGACGAACGCGCGGCCTGAGACGACCCGGTAGCCGGGGATAGGAGAAGCACCGGCAGGCGACCGGAGATCGGAGGGACAATGGCCGAGAAGGTCCGGGAGTACATGATCCTCCAGGTCGAGCACGTCCAGGAGACGGCCACGGTGGGCGAGGCGATCGACCAGCTCATCAAGAGCCGCCACCACGGCTTCCCCGTCATCAGCGACGCGGGCAAGCTGGTGGGGTTCGTGAGCGCGAAGGAGCTGCTCCGGCACGCCGACCGGAGGGGGCTCCACCTCCGCAACATCATCAAACCGGGCACCTACACGGCCGCCCCCGAGATGCCGCTCGACGACGCGGCCCGGGTCCTCTTCCGCTACGGGCTGCGCGACCTGCCGGTGGTCGACGACAACGGCCACCTGGTCGGGATCCTCGGGAACCTGGACGTCGTCCGCAGCCATTTCGAGCGCGCGACCCCGGTGAAGGCCGACACGCTGCGGAAGCTGCTGAACGAGCGGTACGGGTTCACCTTCTCGCTCCACCGCGGGCTGGTCCCGATCCCCAACCTGCGTCCGACGCAGTGGAAGGTGTACGAGGACGAGCTCGAAGGGCGGCGCTACGAGCTCGAGCGAGGGTTCGCCGAACCGGTCCTCGCGATCCAGAAGGGGGACTCCTTCATCCTCGTCGACGGCCACCACCGCGCGCTGGCCGCCCGGGAGATGGGGCTCCAGCAGCTGCAGGCCTTCATCCTCTCCTGCGACTCGCCCGAGGACTTCGCCAAGGTGGAGATCGGGCTCGAGCGGATAGCCAAGGACCACCACCTGAACGGTCTTGCCGACATCGAGGTGGACCGCAGCGGCCACCACCCGCTCATCGAGGTCACGACGCAGCTCATCCGCCGCTTCGAAGGCGAGGAGGCCTCGCGCCTCACCGCGGGAGGAGCCCCCCCCTCGGGGAAGAGCACGAGCGACCCGCCCAGCGGCACCTCCGCGTAGGGGCGCGGGGCCATCGCAGTCGTTATAGAGCAATACGAGGTCGCGCCTCGCGATGTCGGGCCCAAGCCGCGGCCGCTCCGCCCACCGGCTACGGTCGCGCCGGGGGGTGGTCTCGGGGGCGCTCGTGCTGCTCGCCGTAGGGGGCCTTCTCTCCCTTCCGTTCGCCGCCCACTACGGGGTCCTGCCGCCGTCCGAGGCCGTCGGAGCGGCGCACGAGGTCGCGTTCTCCGTCGTCTACGCCCACGTGATGATGAACGACAGCTCCCCCGGCTTCTACTGGGGCAGCGGCGAGAACGTGGTGAGCGCCAACTCCACGATCGCCCTCGTCCTCTACAACAACGGGACGACGACCCACTCCTTCTCCGTCTACATGCTCCGCAACCAGGTGATCTCCGCGACCACGGACAACACCCCCGCGAAGCTCAACACCACGTGGGCGGCGGCCCCGGGCCCCAACTTCTGGCTGCCGGGGGGGACCAACCTGTCCGCGACGCTCAACTTCTCCAACCCTGGGACCTACCAGGTGGTCTCGCTCTACCCCTACCAGTTCCAGTCCGGGTTCACGACGACGATCACGGTGCTTCCGGCGGGATCGGCCACCAAGTCCTACGTCTTCGACAACGCCACCTCCGCGCTGACCTTCGTGCCGGCCATCCTGACCGCGCCCGCCAACACGCCGATCGTGTTCGAGGTCACGGCGCAGCAGGGGGGGCACACCTTCTCCCTCGACATGACCTCGAACGACACCAGCCTCGTGACCGGGACCTCGCTCCCGAGCCCGCTTCCGCCTGGGCTCGCGAACACCCCGGTGAACCTGGAGCTCAACAACCAGGGGCAGACCTACGCCTCCGCCCCCACCATCCTGAAGGCGGGCGTCTACTGGTTCGTCTGCGAGATCCCGGGCCACTTCCAGCAGGGCATGTGGGGGAAGATCTACGTCGGGCTGATACCGTCCCCGCCGCCGAACGTGCCGCATATCACCCAGGTGATGCAGTACGGATACCTCGCCCTCGCCGGGATCATCGTGAGCGGTGCGGCGTTCCTGGTCCTCATGGGGCAGAACGAGCGGCCCGCGCTCGCGGGTCCCGCGCCGCGTGAGCACTGACGGGGCCTCCGCCGTGGCCGGCGAGAGGCGCTGGGTCGCCTTCCTGCGCGCGGTCAACGTGGGGGACCGCGCCGTACCGATGGCGGAGCTCACCTCGCTGGCCGAGGGGCTGGGGCTTCGGGGGGTCCGCACGTGGCTGCGGAGCGGGAACGTCGTCTTCCGGGACGACGGGCGGAACTCGTCCTCCGCGCTCGAACGCCGTTTCGAGGTCGCAGCGGGGAGACAGCTCGGGCTCACGACGGAGGTCCTGGTGCGGTCGACCGAGGAGCTCGAGGAGGTGCTCTCGAGCGGCCCCTTCACGGCCTTTGCGAGGACCGACCCGAGCCACCTGCTGGTGGTCCTGCTGAAGGCGCCGCCTCAGAAGGAGCGCGTGCTCGCCCTGGCCTCTTCGATCTCGGGTCGGGAGGAGGTGCGCGCCGGCCCCCGGTGCCTCTACGCGAAGTATCCCGAGGGGATCGGGCGCTCGAGGCTCACCCTCTCCAGGATCGAATCCGCGTTGGGCACGCGGGGGACCGCACGGAACTGGAACACGCTCTCCCGACTGGTCGAGATGAGCCGGGAGGACTGACCGGGGGGAGGGTCGGCCTCGGGGGTCCTCAGCTCGAGGGCAGGTCGCCCGAGCTCGGTAGGACCACGACGTAGGAGATCATGGCGTAGTGGCCCTGTCCGCAGAACTCCGTGCACTGGATGAGGAAGCGCGTCCAGGGGGCGGTGCCCGCCGGGATGGTGAACCAGTAGTGGTTGATGCGCCCGGGGATCGCGTCGATGCGGACCCCGAGCTGCGGGATGTTGAAGCTGTGGACGACATCCGACGAGGTCACGTTCATGTCGACGACCGCGTTCTGGGGGACGTAGAGCACCGCGGTGGAGGTCGCGTTCCCGTACGCGTTCAGCACCTTCGCCGCGTAGGAGTCGGTGTAGTTGTACGACCACACCCACTGGCTGCCGGTGACGTTCACGTGCCAGTTCGCATTGGCCCCGTAGGCGGTCGGTCCGGTGTCCAGGTTGTAGAGCAGCCCCACGGAAAGCCCCGCGACGCTGGTCAACAGGAAGATCGGGATGATCGTCCAGGCCCACTCGATCTGCTTCCACTTCCGGCGGTTCGCCTCGGCCCGGGCGTTGGGCCGCAGGGTGGGAAGGGCGACCGCGTCGATCGGCTTCGCCGAGGATGGGGCTTTGGAGGTCGAGGCTGAGGAGGTGGCGGAAGTGGGAGCGCCGGTGCGCTTCGTCGCGGGGGCCTTCGAAGGGGCCGGAGCGGCCGTGGGTCCACCGGAGGCCGTCGACGACGTCACGGGCTACCTCTGGAGGGCTTCTGGGCCTGGGCGACCCCGGGCACGGGCCGGTCCTGGGCGAGGGGCTCGTGGGAGATGTGCCGAGCCAGGGCCCAGATGAGCAGCAGGATGTACACGATCCCCACGGCGAGCGCCATGAGGAAGACGGTCCACAGCAGCCACTCGGTGTACTGCAGCGGGGTCTCGGGCACGCTCTGGGCCAGAAGCAGAGAGAATGTCGCTGGGCCGCCCACGGTGTCCCTGTGAGCATCTTCTGAGCCTAAAAAGCCGACGGAGCGCAGGGGGCCGAGGAGCGAGCGGGCGGCCGTACGGGGGCCCCACGAGGGCCGCACGAGAGGCGCACGAGGAAGGCACGGGGGCCGCACGAGGGCCGCACCTGGAAGGGGGTCCCAAACGGAGGCCTTTTAGGCCTCGAGCCGTGCGGCGCACGCAAGGAACTCGGAGGAACCTAGGGGAAGATGCGCTCGTGGTTCCGTCTGGCCACCTTCTTCGCGATCGTGGTCCTGCTCATGACCTATTACGGTGCCGGAGCGACCGGGTTGCTCGGGGGAGCCCTCGGGGCCTCGCCCAGCCCGTCACTCTCGGCGTGCTCCTCGAACGTGACGGTCCAGGCGACCGACTACGTCTGGACGAGCAACGACGGGAGCGGCTCCGCGATCGGCGAGGTGTGCAAGACGGTCACCTTCAACGTGGTGAACACCGGTAGCACCGCGCACACGTTCACGGTCTCGAACCTGGTGAACAAGACCGACACGAGCTCCACCGACACGTCCTTCTTCTCCTGGCCGAACCTCTACTACAGCCAGGGCCTGAACGCCAGCGGCTCCGCCGGCGGGACGCTCACCGTCAAGATCACCTTCGGAGCGCAGGGGGCCTACGAGTACACCTGCATCCCGCACTACGGCCTGGGCATGTTCGGGGAGATCTACGTCCTCGAAGCGCCTCCGGCCCCTCCCCCTCCCGCCCCGGCCTTCGAGCCGTTCTGGTACATCGTCATCGCGGTCACAGGGCTCGCGGTGTTGAGCGTGGTCCTGGGCATCGTCTACGGGAAGCGCGGCGCGTACCCGGACGCCCTGCCCCCGCGCGGGATCCCGATCACCAGCCGACCGGAGTACTTCAACGACTCACGGCCGGAGCCCCTGGACTCGGCCGACCCTAGGCTCACGAACGAGCCCGAGCACTGAGCCGCTCCCCTGGGCAGGGAGGGCGGGCGGCCGCCCGTTGACCCCCCTCCTCGGCGTGGCGAGCGGGTCGCGGAGCCGGCCGGATGGCCCCGCATCAGGCCACCGCGCGGGGCGCGGGGACGACCGGGCCAGGGGTCCTGCTTTCGAAGCCGTTATACGGGCTGGGTTCTCGAGCCCGCGGGGCACCCATGTTCGACAGTATGGACGACCTGCTCATCATCGCCGTGATCGTCGTCATCCTCTTCTGGGGATGGGCGAAGATCCCCCAGCTCGCCCACAGCCTGGGACGGGCGATGGGAGAGTTCAAGAAGGGACGGCTCGAGTCCGAGCGCGAACTTGCAGCTCAGACCGCCCAGAGCCCGCCCGCAGCCTCGGGATCGCCCCGCGTTGTGCGTGACTCCGCGTCGGGCCGCTGAACGCCCCGAGAGGTAACAGGACGTGAGCGGGTTGAGCGCCAGCCAGGACAGCGCAGAGGCGAGGGACGGCGCCGCGGGCCGACGCAGGCCGATTCCCGAAGGGCCCACCCCGGGCTCGTCCGGGTCCCCCGGTGCACCGCGACCTCCTGCCGCCATGCCCGGCGGCCCGCTTCGTCCCCACGTGCCCACCGACCTCCAGGCCTCCCTTCTCGGAAGCTCGTTCTACGCCGGATCGTTCGCTTTCCGGACCTGGATGCGGGAGTCCCCGCAGAGCCTGGTCTCCCAGCGGCGCCTCTCCGAACGCCCTGACCTGGGTCTCCGCCCGCTTCGGGAATGGAGCGCGCCGGGCGACCTGCGGGTCAGCGCGCCAACCCGTCAGGCAGACCTGGCGCTCAAGGAGCCCGGGGTGGCCGAGGCGGCTCCCTCCGCCCTGTCCGAGCTCACCCCTTCGCGCGGTGACCTCCCCACGTTGAGGCCCGAAGAGCCGCTCCGCTCCCTGCGCTTCGCCGCTCTCGAGACCTCGCGTCGCTCTCGCCCCTCACAGACGGATCCCTCGACTTCATGAACGAGCTGCAGCGGCTCCTGTCCATCGTCGAGGAGCTGCGCCGTCGACTCATCCGCATCGCCGTGGTCATCCTCCCGCTCTTCGCCTTTTTCAACATGTTCGAGATCCGCTGGGGAAAGGTCCCTTTCCTCCCCTGGGCCGTCGCGTACCCCTGGCCCAGCCCGTTCTACAACGTGACCGCCCAGGTCTTCGGCTGGATGAGGACCCAGATGCTGAGCGGGGTCCAGGGGCAGGTGACCCTGCTGAACTTGGGCGTGGGCGACTCCGTCATCGCCCAGATGGAGATCGGGCTGCTCCTCTCCGTGGCCTTCGGGATGCCCTGGATCGTTCATGAGGTGGGGGCGTTCCTCATGCCCGCGCTCCGTCAGAACGAGAGGGCGCTCCTCAAGACCATCGGGATCCCGGCGACGCTCCTCTTCATCCTGGGGTTCACGATCGGCCTCCTCTGGATCACGCCCTTCACCTTCCTCCTGCTGTTCAAGTACGTCGCGGCGATGGGCCTCGCCCCGGTGCTGTCGGCCGAGAGCTTCCTCGAGTTCACGCTGCTCTACACCCTCGCCTTCGGGATCGTCTTCGAACTGCCCGTGTTCGTCTACGCCCTCTCCCGGGTGGGGCTGGTCCACGCGAGCGCCTGGCGAAAGCACTGGAGGGGCGCGGTCATCGGGTGCCTCGTCTTCGGGATGATCATCACCCCGGACAACTCCGGGATCACGATGCTCCTCATCGCGATCCCGATGTTCGGCCTCTACGTCGCGGGTCTGCTGGCCGCCGAGAGGCACCAGCGCCGGGTCGACCGCGCCAAGCTCCTCGCCATCCCGGCGGCGGGCGCGGCCTGAGGGGGACCCGGTCATGAGCCTGTTCTCCGACGTCGACTGGGCCATCCTCCTCCTGGCCGCGGCCCTCTTGCTCATGGGCGGGCACGGGACGGAGATCTTCCGGACCCTCGGGAGGCTCTACGGCAAGTACATGCGCATCCGGCAGGAGCTCACGCTCAATTTCCAGAGCCAGCTCATGGCGGCCGATGTCCTGGGCTCGGCGGCGGCCGGGCCGCTCCCCGTGGTGAACGCCGCGGAGGCCCCCAAACCGGCCGTACCGGTAGCGCCTCTCTCGGACGCCACGGCGGCCAGCGCCCCGTCCGCGTCCCCCCCTAACGCTCCGGCCGTCGCCGCGGCGGGGGGCGGACCAATCCACCAAGTTCATAGGGGGTCCACATTCCCCCAGGATGGGGCTGAGATGTTCCGATGAGCCGGGGCGTACTGTTGCTCCTTGTTCTCCTTTTGGTCATGTCGACTGCCCTGGCCGTCCCTCTTCCTCGGGTTTCCGTCAGTGCGGGGGCCCCGGGGATCGAACCCTTCGCGCGGTCCGTCCCGACGACGACGACGGCGAACCAGTCCAACCAGAGCGGTTCCTCCTCCGCCAGCTCGGCGATCCCGCCGGTCGTCTGCCCGCTGCCTCCAGTGAACACCACGCTCGGGATCTTCTCCTGCAAGCAGATGCTCGACCTGACCGAGATCTTCGTGATCCTGTTCGGGATCACGATCACCCTCTACGTCTACAAGGACGCCGACCAGGCCGAGCTTCCGGGCGAGGCCGTCGACGTGCCGATCACGGGCCACGAGGAGCTCGAGATGCGCCGCCGGAAGGACGCCGAGGAGCGCGCCCTCGCCGAGCTCGAGGAGAAGGAGGACGAATGACGGACGGCTTCGAGGGGGAGGGACCTATCGACTGGGCTTCGCGACTGGGGTTCGACCGACCGGACTTCGACCTTCGCCTCGCCTCCTACCTTGAGCTCAGTCGCCCGATGCCTCCCGGGATCGTCCGTCGCATCGACGCGCCGGACATGAACGACCCGAAGGTCCAGGCCGAGGTCGACGAGGCGAAGCGCAACCTCCTGAAGCTCCTCGCGGTGGGCGGGCTCGCCGCCGCGGTGGGAGGCGGCGCCGTCGGGGCCGCCCTCCAGTACATCCAGCCCCCGATGCAGGGTCTCGCTTCCTACCCCCGCGTCCAACTGCTCTTTGCGGACGGGACGCCCATCACCACCTCGAACATCGACAGCCAGATCGACCCGACGACGATCACGGTGTTCTCCTTCGATTACCCGCTCTCCGGGGAGGTGAACATGCTCCTCAACCTGGACCCGACCTTCGGCGTTCCTCCCAACGGCGTCGGGCCGAAGAAGAACATCGTGGCCTACTCGGCGATCTGCCAGCACCTGGGATGCATCCCTCCGTTCCTCTCCTACTACCCCGCCTCCGAGGCGAAGCAGTGCGGGTTCAACAACGGGGCCCCCTTCATCCACTGCATCTGCCACGGCTCGACCTACGACCCGTACACGGGGGACAGTGCGACCGGGGGCGGAGCGTCCGTGCTGACCGGCCCGACGGTGCTCCCGCTCCCCCAGTGCCTGCTCGACACCGACGCGAACGGGAACATCTTCGTGACGAGCGTCATCGGGCCACCGGTGAAGGGGCACTTCACCACCCTCCTCGGCGGGACCCCCGGTCCGGTGCCCGCGAAGATCAACCCGATCCAGGTCCAACCCATCCCGAACGGCCAGCGGTGCCCGTAGGTCGAAGCCCGAGGAAAGTGGAGGGGACATGACCGGGACCGGAGGTGGGGGATCGGCGCACGGACGCCCCGCGTCGCCCTCGGTGCCGGAGTACCGGCCGACCTTCAACCGCGTCCTGGACCGGATCTGGGACTTCGTCGAGGTCCGGGCCGGCACGAAGAAGTGGGCGATGCGCCCGCAGCCGGACTTCTCCTTCAATCCGTCCTACTGGACGGGGGCGTTCGTCGCGAACGCCTTCGTGGTGCAGGTCACCACCGGGCTGCTGCTCCTGTTCTACTACATCCCGTCGGCGAGCCCCACGACGGCCGGGGGGCCTCCGGCGGCGTGGGCGTCCACCTACTACATCATCCACGGCGTCCCGCTCGGCTGGCTGCTGTTGTCCGCCCACTTATACGGGGCGTACGCGACGATATTCCTCGCCTTCGTCCACTTCTTCCGCGGCTTCTACGCCGGGGTCTACAAGCCCCCGCGTGAGCTCTCCTGGATGGTCGGAACGCTCCTCCTGGCCGCCATGCTCGGGATGGGGTTCACCGGCTACCTCCTGCCCTTCACCGCCCTCTCCGTAGGGGCGACGAACGTGGGCGTCGCGCTCACCCTCTCCGTTCCCGGGATCGGTCCCCCGACGGCGCGTCTCATCTTATCGGACGGTACCTACCAGGGCCTGCTGTCGCGGATGTTCGCGCTGCACGTCGTGGCCATCCCGCTCGCCCTCGCGGCGCTCCTCTACGCCCACATCTCGCTCTTCGAGATCCACGGGATCGCCCCGAAGGCCTCCTCCGACCCGAGGGCGAAGCGGATCTTCACGCACCAGGACGATGCCAAGCTGGGGACCTTCTTCCCGAAGGTCTTCTTCTACATGATCAAATGGGCGCTCTTCTACGCCGGGCTGCTGCTCATGATGGCGGCGTCCTGGCCGGTGCCCTTGGCGCCCGCCTTCGGCTCCTCGAGCGCGGGGGGCGCTTCTCCGGAGCCGGACTGGTACTTCCTGTGGCTCTACAAGCTCGCGGACTTCCAGTACGTGAGCCCGTTCGTGGCCGTGGGGACGGTCACCTCGGTCCTGATCTTCATCCTGTTCCTGCCCTGGATCTCCCAGATCTTCCCGTTCCTGGATGGAGGGAAGAAGACCCATCCCCGCGACCGTCCCGTCATGCTCGGGGTCGGGAACTTCTTGATCGGGTTCTTCATCCTGATGACCGTCTGGGGCGGGGTCATGCCGGGGGTCGTCATCCCGGCCACGATGTACGGCCTCTACGTCGGAGCGATCGCGGGCGCGAACGCGCTCGTCATCTTCGTGCTCTACTGGATGTACCGCACGAGCTACCGGGCCCGCGTGGCGGCCAAGGAGGGCCGCCGCAGGCTCTCCCTGGGAGCGCCCGCCGCGGGAGCCCCTGTCCCCTCGAAGTCCACCTCGACACCCGTGCCCGTCGCCGCGAGCGCGACGGGGGAGGTCGCGACCCATGGGTGAGCGGAAGGAGACTTCCCCGAAGGCGAGGCCCAAGCCGCGCTACAAGACGCGCGTGCTATGGGGGGTCCTCTCGGGCCTCTTCCTGGTCGGGCTCGTCTCCTTCCTGGTCGGTCTCTACGCCCTCTCCGTCGCGTGGGGCGGGGGCACTGCCCTGGTCTGGCTCCCCGTGGGGATCGCGGGGATGATCGGCGCGCTGTTCTGCCTTCTGCTGACCCTGGGCGTGGTCTATCGCGTCGACCGCCTCCGAGGGAACCTCACGCGTCGCGTGGAGATGTTCGAATGATGGGAGGGGGGGCAGGGTCGGTCCGATGATCCGAAGCGCACTTCTCCTCGGCATCGTGCTGCTGGCGGTCGGCGGCGCCCTCATCGCCGTGCCCGCGGGCCAGACCTGGAGCTTCTCGCTCCTGGGCGTGAACTCGGTCTACCCGCACGGTGTACCGAGCGACGCGATGGGCGGGGCGGCCCATCTCGGCTTCTCCGCTCCGTACGCGATGGCGGACACGGTCCAGTACAACCTGACGTGGACCGGGGGCCCGCCCGATACCTCGATCGAGGTCTACGCGTGCACGGACTCGTCCTGTCGGACGCTGGGCACGCTCCTTGCGGTGGGAACCGGGGGCGCGGGGGGGTTCGAGTTCGGCCTCCCGATCGGGGAGTATTTCATGCTCAACACGACGGCCACGAGCAGCGCGCTCGGGGTCAACATGAGCCAGGCCACCCAGGGGCTCTCCCCCGGCCAGGCGATCCCCTCCCCCGCGAGCGGCGGCCTCTCCGTGGTCGTCACCGCGAACCTGCAGTCGGGAATGGGACTCCTGGGGCTGGCCCCGTTCTCGGTGGGGGCCCTCCTCGGGATCTACGGGTTCCTCTCCTACCCCTCCTACGAGGCCGTCCCCACCGGCATCTCCCGCCGGCTCGACTACTACCTCGCCGCCATCCTCATCCTGCTGGCCGGGGAGGGCCTGCTCGCGGGCTACATCGTCACTTTAGGCTCGCTCGCGTCCATCGGGGCGCAGAGCGCCGTCGGCTTCGCCCTGGGGTTGATGATCCTGGGCGGCGGATTGCTCTTCCACATCCTGGACGTCTCCTTCCGGGATCGTGAGATCGCCGCCGAGAAGCTCGCCCGAACGCGGGAGCCGCCCTACTGGTTCCGCCGCTACGTCCTGCACTGGCTCACGACGACGGACCACAAGGAGATCGGCCTGATGTACATGGTCGCGTCCTTCGGGTTCCTCATCATCGGCGGCATCTACGCGATGCTGATCCGGGTGGACCTGTTCCTGCCGGCCGTCGGGATGACCCCCGGCTCCATCGGGATCTCGCCGGACCTCTACTCCACGCTCTTCACCGAGCATGGGATCATCATGATCTTCCTCGTGGTCATGCCGCTCATGGCCGGGTGGGGGAACTACCTCGTGCCCACGATGGTGGGCGCGAAGGACATGGCCATGCCCCGGATCAACAACATGGCCTTCTGGCTGATCCCTCCGGCCGGGGTCCTCATCATCCTCTCAGGAGCGAACGGGGGTTGGACCGGTTACGTCCCGCTCACGACGCTCATGCCCGGCCGCGGGATCGACATCTGGATCGCGGGCCTGCACATCCTCTCCATCTCCTCGATGTTGGGGGCGATCAACTTCGTCGTGACGGTGATGAAGCACCGTGCGCCGGGCGTCACCTACTGGAACATGCCCATCTTCGTCTGGTCGACGTTCATCAACAGCTTCCTGGTGATCGCGGCGATGCCGTCGCTGTCGGTGGCCCTCTCGATGGTGCTCTCCGACCGCAACTTCGGCACCCATCTCACCTACGGCGTCGACGGGTCTCCCTTGGGCGGCCCGCTCCTCTACCAGAACCTCTTCTGGTTCTTCGGGCATCCGGAGGTCTACATCCTCATCCTGCCGGCCTTCGGGCTGGTCTCCACGATCCTCCCGAAGATGGTGCGGAAGCACCTCTTCGGCTACACGGCGATGGCGCTCTCCATCGCCTCGATCGGGATCCTGGGTTTCGTGGTCTGGCAGCACCACATGTTCACGACGGGCGAGGACACGAACACCCGTTTCATCTTCATGCTCACCACGATCGCCATCGCGGTGCCGACCGGCGTGAAGATGTTCAACTGGCTGGCCACGATCTGGGGCGGCCGGGTGCGTCTGGAGATGCCGATGTGGTTCATCATCGCGTTCCTGACGATGTTCCTGATCGGCGGTCTTTCCGGGGTGATGCTGGGAACGATCCCCGTGGACTACCTCATCCACCAGACCTACTTCGTCGTGGCGCACTTCCACTACACGATCATGGGCGGGACGCTCATGGGCGTCTTCGCGGCGACCTACTTCTTCTACCCCATCATGACGCGTCGGTGGTACAGCCACACCCTGGGGCTCTGGCACTTCGTCCTGACCTACGTCGGGGGGAACCTGCTCTTCTTCCCGATGTTCTTTGACGGGATGGCGGGCATGCCCCGCCGGTACTACACCTACCTGCCCTGGTGGCCCACCCCGGTCGGGCTCGACCTGGGGCAGCTGAACGCGCTCTCCACGATCGGGGCCACGATCTTCGGGATCGGGACCCTCGTCTTCATCTTCAACATGGTCGCAAGCTACTACCGCGGGAAACCGGCCCCGGAGGACCCGTGGGCCTAAAGGACGGGACGGGTCCCGGTTCGAAGGTTTCTCCAGAGTTGAGCGAGGAGGGGAGCCGCTCGGCGGCGTTCCGCTACCTCGCCATCGTGTCGGCGGTGGTCGCCTATCTCACCGTGCTCCTCGGGGCCGGGGTCACCTTCTCCGACACGCCCCTCGTCTGCCCGACGTGGCCCGGCTGCTCGCCGGGCCAGCTCATCCCCACCCTTGGGGGCCCGGCGACGCTCGAGTTCTCGCACCGGGCCCTCGCCCTCGTGCTCTCGCTCTGCACCCTGGGGCTGCTGGCGCTCGCCTACCTGACGAAGCAGGCGAGCCCGGGGGTCCGCCGGATGACCTTCCTCGCGGCGGTGCTGGTCATCCTCCAGGCCCTCCTCGGAGGTGCGATCATCTTCAGCGACGCCGCGTTCGCCATCGTGGTCTTCCACCTAGGGCTCGCCACGCTCCTCTTCGGGATCCTGATCCTCATCGCGGTCATGGCGAACTTCCCGTTCCTGCCTCCTCGGTGGCAGGCCTCTCTCGTGGGCAGCCTGTCGAAGGTGGGCGAGGCCCGCAGCGAAATGGACCGGATGAACGGGGAGAGGAAGGGTCCCCCGTCCGTCGAGGGCGGCGCCTCCCCCAGTTCCGGACGGTAGTCCGACCCCACGACGCGGGCCCCCCCGGGCCGCACCGGTGAAGCCGACCCCCCACGGTTGATGAGCTCCGGGGTCTGCGCGCGTGGATGGTCGACGCCGGCATTCTGGTCCTCCTCGGGATCATCGGGGCCGGAATGGCCGGGCTCAACCTCTGGATCCTCTTCCAGTTCTTCCCGAGGAATGCGCTGACCCCCACCTGGTCCCGGGCGATCCTGGTCTCCTATCTCTTGATCGCTTCCGTGGCCCTCTGGGTCTCGGTGGATTTTGACCTGCTCTCGGGCAACACGTCCGTCGGCTGGACCGCCGTGATGTTCGGCCTCCAGTTCATGATGATGTCCCCGTTCGTGTGGGTCGTCCCCCTCATCTTCAAGGGTGACACCATCCGGGTCCGCTTCTCCTCCTGGCGCTGGCCGGTCTTCCTGACCTTCCTGGTGCTCGCCAACGAGCTCGCGATGGGGGCCTCCTTCGTCGGGGTGACCCTCGGGGTCGGGGCCCTCGCTCCTCCAGGGCCGTGGGGCGTGCTCCTGGGCGCCTCTCGCTCGATCCTCTCGGTCTGGTTCCTCTGGGTCATGTTCGCGAACATGGTGCCGCTCCTCTTCTTCGCCCGCTTGCCCTCGCTCGAGCGCTGGGCCCTCCTCACCCTCGCAGCGAGCGGGGTCGTCGCTCCGCTGGTGGAGGTCCAGCCCTGGGTGGGGCTGGCGGCGGTCGCGGTCGTCATGGCGGGCGCGCTCGGGTTCCTCGTCCTTCGCCTCTTCCGTGCCTCCGGCGCCCCCGTGGAGAACCCCCGCCTGCTGACGGCCGTGGTGGTCGCCTTCGCCGCGATGGTCCTCTCGCAGGTCGCCTTCCTCCTCCGTCCAGGGAGCCCTTGGGCGCCGGTGCCCTTCGCCCTGGTCATGTTCGGGGTGATGGCCTCTGAGCTGCTCTTCGTCGTCCGCTCCATCCTGACGCCGTCGCACGTCGAGCCGACCGGGCTGCCCGCCGAGCTAGAGGTCAACTCGGCTTCACCCGCAGATTAAGGGCAAGCTGTCGCACCCGTGAGGGGGGGATCCGGGTGACCGACAACGAGTTCCTGCGCGAGGCGCTCCCAAGGGTGCGGACGCTGTGGAAGCGCGACCCCAAGGGGATGTCCCTCGACCTGCTCCGAGTCGGGATCGGGTTCGTCTGGGCGCTCAACCTGATCTTCGTGCTCGCGCCGAGCAACGGGTTCTTCTCCGGGTTCCAGGGGGTCGCGAGCGGGTTCGGACAGTCCAGCCTCGGCGGTCCCGGCTTTGCCAACCTCGTGGCGGGCCACGCGGAGTTCTTCGCCTGGATGATCGCGATCGTGACCGCCTACCTCGCCGTGGCTTTCCTCTTGGGGATCACGACGCGGCTCGCGTGCCTCGTCGGGATCGCGGCGTCCATCGCCTTCCTCTTGACGCAGTTCTACTCGACCTTCGCTCTAAACGGCACCGGGACCGACGTCGGTCCGCACCCGCTCTACCTCCTGATCTACCTCATCCTCTTCGCGGGCGGGGCGGGGCAGTACTTCGCCTTCGACCACTGGGTCTGGGCGAGCGGGAACGCGAGGTTCCCGAGGCTCTCCAGCTGGATCGCCTCGCCCCGTGACCTTCCGTGCAACGCCACCTGCCCGAGGGCGGGGTACCTCCGGGTCGCAGGGCCCGAGCCTCACCTCGAGGGCTCGGCGGCCGCCCCGACGGGTGCGGGCGGCGAGAACGCGCCCGGCGCCACGTAACCCCCGCTCCGGCCGAACCGCGCGAATGGGCCCTCTGGGCGGCGTTATCTCCCCTGCGGAGCTCGGAGCTGGGCCGATGACCGACCTTCCCGGTGCGGTCCCCAGGTGGGGAGCGTACGTCTCGCTCCTCAAGCCCGGCATCACCGGTCTCATCCTGCTGATGGCCGTGGCGGGGTTCTTCGCCGGGGACCCCACCTATCCGCCCCCCTGGGTGAAGCTCGGGGGGATCCTTCTTGCCGGAGGGATGGCCAGCGGAGGCGCCGCCGCCCTGAACCACTGGTACGACCGCGACATCGACGCCCGGATGAAGCGGACCCGGGACCGCCCCCTTCCAAGCGAGGCGGTCTCCCCCAACCACGCCCTCGTCCTCGGTCTCCTGCTGACCGCACTCTCGCTCCCCATCGCCTACCTCGCCGTGAACCTCCTCTCGATGCTGGCGATGGCCTCGGGCTCCGTCGTCTACGTCCTCGTCTACACCGTCTGGCTGAAGCGGAGGACCCGCTGGAACATCGTGGTCGGGGGGTACGCCGGGAGCGCCCCGGTCCTCGCCGGTTGCGCTGCCGCCGTGGGGTCGTTCACGCCCGCCGGCCTTCTCCTCGCGCTCCTGGTCTTCCTATGGACCCCGCCGCACTTCTGGTCCCTCGCGGTGGCCCTCAAGGACGACTACGGCCGGACCGAACTGCCGATGCTGCCGGTCCCCGGCGACCTGACGAGGTCCGCGCGCGTGGTGGTGGTCTCCGCCCTGCTCCTGCTCGTTCCCACCGCGGCCTTCGTCCTCCTGCCCGTGTCCTTCCGCCTCTTCCTGGTGCTCGCGCTCGTCCTCGGCCTCGGCTTCGTGGCCACCACCTGGCCGATGCTCAAGAACGTCTCACGCCCGGTGGCGATCCGGGGGTTCATCGCCTCCGGCCTCTATCTCATCGGCGTCGCCCTCGCCATGGTCGCCGACTGGGGATGGGTCTCGCTCCCGTTCCTCCGGTGATCGCTCTCCCCCTGGGATCGGGGAGCGCCCACCTCCGGGCGGGTCCCGGGCTGACACAGAGGATATATCGCCCCGCAGGGATTTCGTTCAAGGTTCACATGCCGAAGGCACGTACGAGGTCTGCTTCCCCGGCCCCCGCGGCGGGCTCGAAGCCCTCCCCCCTCCCTCCTCCGACCCCGGTCGCTTCCCCCGAGGAGGAGCGCCAGGCGATCGTGGCCACCCTCCAGAAGATGGGGTTCGCCGCCATCTCGCGGCGGGGCCCCTCTCCCTGGGAGAGCGCGGACCTGTGGGTCCGCTCCTCCAGGAACCGGTCGGTCCTCCCCGTGCTCGTCGAGCGCGTCGACCCGCCCTCCGTCGAGGAGCGGACCCGCCGGCTCCTCGAGCGGTGGTCCCAGGGGCTCCGTCTCACGGCGACCCCCCAGCAGGGCGGCTCGAGCATCCTGGTCGTCGACAGCGACAGCTCTGCGGAGCTCGCGAGCCGGGGGATGGTCGCGGCCTCCCCCCTGCCGCTCTCGCTGGCGGTCTCCCGGACCCGGATCCTGGTCCACCCTCGCCGGACCGGAGAGGCCGTCTCGGCCCCGCACTGGCACCGGCTGCGTCTCCCTCCCCGCGTGGTCCTCATGCTCGCAACCGGGGCCCTCGTGGGGCTCGCCGAGCGGGCGGAGCAGGCGGAGGCCGGCGAGGCGGGAGGGGCCGCCCCGATCGACGTGGAGGGGATGTTCCGCGCCCTGCGCAGCGTGTTCTCCATCGACGTCGAGGGGTCCTTCGGGGTGACCCGGGAGGAGGATGCGATGTTCCTCATGTACCAGCTCGCGCTGAAGGAGACCTACGCCCCCGGCGACCAGGGAGCGAGCCTGCACGAACTGGTGAACAACCCCAAAGGGCCCGGCGCGCGTCTCCCCTGGTTCGCGATCTGAAGCTCGGAGAGGGCGCAAAGCCGGCGGGGCCGGCCCTGGGCTGAGGTTCTTTCGTCTCTCCGTTCAAATAGGCCTGTCCGATAGCGTCGGGGGCGGCTCATGGGCTTCTTGGGCACGTTGGGACTGGTCCTCGGAGCCCTGGCTCTGGCCGTGGGCCTCGCGCTGATCCTGCTCCCGCTCGACTTCCAGTCCGCCTCCCCCCAGTTGGTGAACCAGTTCAAGGCCTCGAACGGGGCGGCGATCCTGAAGATCCAGGTCCCGAACGCCACCTTCTCCCTGGGCGGGGGCTCGCTCACGATCCAGTGGGCCACCGCGGCGACCACGCCCATCACGGCGTTCCTCTACACTCTGAGCGAAGGGGAGTGGGTGTGGGCGGGGAACCAGCCCACCACGGCCGCGTTGAGCTCACAGTCGGTCCCGGCCTCCCAGGGCTCGCTCTCCGCAAGCTCGCTCCACCCCGGAGCTTGGTATGCGCTCCTGCTCTACGAGAACAGCACCGAGGTCGCCTCCGTCTCGGTGACCTGGTCCGGGAGCCTGTTCCTGCCCTACGCGGAGCTCGGGATACCCCTCACGGGCATCGGGGCCATCATCCTGGTCGCGACGATCGCCCTCTCCCGGCCCCGGCCGACGCCCGACGAGGCCGCCACCGCGTACGAGACCACCCCCGAGTCCTACGCCTTCGCCTCCGGCACCCCGATGGTGATGGAGCCGGCGCTCGCGTCCCCTGCCCCCATGTTCGCGCTCGAGTCTCCTCCTTCCGACCCCTCCTTCTCCTCGGCACCCATGACGGAGCCCGTAGCCTCGCCCGTCTTTCCGCCCTCCTCGGCGACCGCCCCGAAGATCGTCCTGCCCCCGGACGAGCCCCCGCCCAGGAGGGGCTGGAAGGCGACGCCCCTGGGACGGCTGGGAGGAGGACGAAGCGCCGTCGTGCCGCAGACGGACCTCGCTCCCGGCCGCCCACTCGTGGCGACGTCGGTGGATGCTCCGAAGGCGGGCGCGGCCGCCGCGCCCTCTGGTCCGGGGGACCGGTTCAAGTGTCCGCGCTGCGGGCTCGTGATCGGGGACGAGAGCTGGCTATTCTGTCCTCGTTGCCGCTCCGGGCTTGACTGAGCGAGCTTCACGGGAACCAAGGGCATTTGACCCTGGCAGGCTGCGTGGAGGGGAAGGATCGGAAGGATGGTCGAGATCGAGCCGACACCGGTCGACGAGGAGAGCTCCCCGCCGATGGTCCGTCCCACGGTGCCGGAGGCGGACGCGCTCATCGGGAAGCGGAACCCCGTGCTCGACCACGGGTTCGTGGTCCTGGTCGACTACATGGGGAACGACAACGCCATCGTCCAGGCGGCGCGCGTCTCCTACGGTCTCGGGACGAAATCGGCCCGGGACGACCGGGGCCTCATCCGGTACCTCATGCGCCACCGGCACACCACGCCGTTCGAGATGGTGGAGCTCAAGTTCCTGGTGAAGCTCCCCATCTTCGTCGCCCGCCAGATGGTGCGCCACCGCACCGTCTCCCTGAACGAGGTCAGTTACCGCTACAGCGTCGCTCCGGACGAGTTCCACGTCCCCGCCTCGGAGGCGATCGCCGTCCAGTCGAAGCGGAATCGCCAGGGAAGGGCGGAGAAGCTCCCTCCCGAGCAGGCCTCCGCCTTCCAGGCCGAGGTCCGCCGCCTCTCCCAGGACGCCTACCGGGCCTACGAGAAGGCCCTCGAGCAAGGCACCGCCCGGGAGCTCGCCCGGATCGTGCTGCCGGTGAACTTCTACACCCAGTGGTACTGGAAGATCAACCTCCACAACCTCTTCCACTTCCTCTCTCTGCGGCTCGACGCCCACGCCCAGGAGGAGATCCGTCTCTACGCCCAGGCCATGGTCCCTGCCGTGAAGGCCGTGACCCCGGTGGCCTACCAGGCGTTCGAGGACTTCGTGCTCGGGGCGGAAGAGCTCACCCGGCTGGAGAAGGTCGCGCTGCGCGCCATGCTCGAGGGACGTACCGCGGAGGAGGCGTGCCTCCGCGCAGGGCTCCCTCTCCTGCGGGCGGACGGGAAACCGATGCGGACGGGAGAAGGTGTCGAGTTCCTGGAGAAGCTCGAAAGGATCCGCGCGGCCTCCGCCGGCCTATGAACCCCCGGCGCCTCCCGTCCCGCGGGGCACGAACATGAGCGAAGAGCTGTGGAGCAAGGTCGATGAGCGGCTGGTCAAGGTCCTACCCTCCGACCCGGCGCTGCGCGAGGCGCTGGCGGATAGCGAACGCGCGAGACTCCCCAACATCCAGGTCTCTCGGCTCCAGGGCATGTTCCTCCACATCCTCGCGCTCGCCTCGGGGGCGCGAAACGTGCTCGAGGTGGGGACGCTCGGGGGCTACAGCACCATCTGGCTCGGTCGGGCGCTTCCGGAGGGGGGGCGGCTCTTGAGCCTCGAGCTCGAGCCGAAGCACGCCGAGATCGCTCGCGCGAACCTGGAGCGCGCCGGCCTCAAGGACCGGGTGGAGGTCCGGGTCGGTCCGGCGCTGGCCTCCCTCTCCCGGCTGGAGGCGGAGGGAGCGGGGCCGTTCGACCTCACGTTCATCGACGCGGACAAGCCCAACAACCTCGCGTACTTCCAGGCCGCTCTGCGGCTCTCACGCCCCGGCTCGCTCATCGTCGTGGACAACATGGTGCGTCGTGGCGAGATCCTCGACGCGGAGAGCACCGACCCGCGGGTCGTGGGTTCGCGTGAGCTCCTCAAGCACCTGGAGAACGAGCCTCGGGTCGTGGCGACGGTCATCCAGACCGTCGGGGAGAAGGGTCACGACGGCTTCGCGCTCGCCCGGGTCCTCGGGGCCTCTCCCGCCCCTTGACCGCACTCGCGCGGATCAGAACCCCTTCTTGCGCGCCTCTTCGGAGAGCTCGAAGCGCTCGAAGCTCGCCCAGAGCTCGAACCCGAGCTCGAGCAGGGGCCGCGGAGGCACGCGCCCCTCGGCGCTGAGACAGAGCGGGAGCGGGGCCCCCGGCCCTTCCTTGGCCAGGACCTCGCGCACGAGCGCGGTCGCGTAGCCCTTCTCCCGCGCCGTGGTGGCCGTGCCCACGGCGAAGAGCCCGCTCGCCGCCCCGTGCGCGTGGAAGAGGCCGAAGGAGACCGGGCCTTCCCGAGCGCGAGCGAGGTACGGGACGACCCGTTCCCCGGGGTGGGGGTGGGCCATGGCCACTTCCAGGTAACGCCGGACCTCTTCCCGGTAGCGGGCCTGCGACTCCACGAGAAGGTCGACGAACGTCCCCAGCTCGTCCTCCGGGACGCGGTCGACCTGGAGCTCCCCGTAGGGGTCGGACCGGGCCGCCCCGCTGGGCACCGGACGCGCTCCCGACCAGACCATCAGGTGTCGGTGATGGTCCTCGCCGCGCGAGCGGTAGCCCATGAGACGGAGGGCCCCGACGAGGTGAGGCTGGGACGGCCGAAGGGGAAGCTCGAAGGCCGGTCGCAGGGCCCGCTGGTAGTAGTGTTCGAGCGTCCGCTCGAGGAAGGCCGCGGTCCTCCCGGGGCCGCAGCGGGCGTCCTGCACGTAGTTGAAACGCGGCACCGGGACCTTCTCGTTCACAACGAGATGGGCCTCGGTAAGCTCGACCGCGTGTCCGGCGAAGAGCTCGCAGAAGTGCCGCTCCTCGCGGAGCGCGAGGGCGAGCAGCGCGGGGGATGGGAGAGGGGCCTCGCGCCCTCCCTGCGGCCTATCGTCAGTCACGGTCCTTGCGCCGGGGGGATTGGATCTCCAGCCGGTTCCCGAAGGGATCGTGAACGTAGAACCGTCGCCACGACGGCAGGTCCGCCTGAGGCAGTGTCGCGATGCCGTGCGTCTCGAAGAACTGCCGTGCGGTCTCGAGGTCGTCGACGATGAACCCCACGTGCCGACGGGAAGGGGTCCGGAACTGGCCGACCTCCACCGAGAGGTGGAGCTCGAGCTCCCCCACGCGGTACCACAGCCCGCCGTTCGCCCGGAGCTCCTTCGGCTTCTCGATCTCGGTGAGCGCGAGGATCTCGGTGTAGAAGGCGCGCGCGGCGGGCTCGCCTCCCGGAGGGATCGTGAGGTTCACGTGCTGGACTCCCCGGACCCCGAGACCTTCGGAGCGTTCGTGAGCGCGGCTTCCCGCCTTGCGGACCCCGGTGCGGGACCGGGAGGGCCGGTCGGGGCGTGGCGCGGTCTTGCCGACGGAGGGTCGTGTCGGCAAGGGGCTACCAGGCCCGCTCAGGCCGCCTCGGAGTCTCCGTCGTCGAGGTCGTCGTCCTCGTCCTCGAGGCCGTCCTCGCCGGCGGCTTCCTGCTCGAACTCCTTCGAGCAGTCGGGGCAGAGGAAGACGGTCCGGTGGTCCTCGGTGTCCTCGACGACGGTCCAACCGGTGGTGTCGAACGTGAAGCCCTCGTAGGGGGTGTTGCCCTCGAACTGGAGGGCGGCGGCATGGTCGCACCCTTCCATCCCACAGGCGACGGGGACGCTGGTGCCTTTGGTCGCAGGTGGCGTCATGCTCTCCTTCGAGCGGGCGCCGCTTCGCGCCTTCTCGCTCATGCGAGGTGCACGACGAAAGGCGCAGATAAGGGCATCGCGCGGGGGGGGTCCCGGAGCGGGCCGGCCCGCCGGACGAGCCGTTCGTCGCCTGGCTCCCCGGCGCCGGGAGCTGAGTTCGCAAGCCTCATGCGGAGGACCCCGTGCCCACGACATGGCCGAGGTTTCCGCGGTGGTCCTCGTGGGCGGGTTCGGCACCCGCCTGCGCCCCGTGACGTACGCGGTCCCGAAGCAGCTCGTGCCCCTTGCCGGGCAGCCGATGCTCTTCCACGCCATGGACCTCCTCCCCGCCGCCGTAACTCGCATCACGCTGGCCTGCGGGTACAAGGCGGAGGCGTTCGAGGCCTACCTCTCCCAGCACCCCTACCGTCTCCCGGTGAAGGTGGTGCGCGAGGCCGTTCCGCTGGGCACCGGCGGGGGCCTACTGAACGGGTCGGTGGGCGCTTCGGACCCCTTCGTCCTGGTGAACGGCGACGTGATCAGCGGCCTCGACATGGACCCGATGCTGGAGTTCCACCTGCAGCACGGCGGGGTCGGCACGATGAGCTTCTACGAGGTGGACGACCCCTCCCCGTACGGAGTGGCCGTTTGGGACTCCGGGCAGAGGATCACGAACTTCGTGGAGAAGCCCCCGCGGGAGAGCGCCCCCTCCCGGTGGATCAACGCCGGCGCCTCGATCTGGTCCCGAGAGCTCCTGAAGGAGATCCCCGAAGGACGGGAGGTCTCCCTCGAAAAGGAGGTGCTCCCGAGGCTCTTGGGCCGGGGGGTCTACGGATTCCCCTTCCGGGGCTGGTGGGAGGACGCAGGGACCCCCTCGCGTCTGCTGAACGCCCAGAGGCTCCTCTTCGACCATCCTCGAGTGGGACGCTTCACGCCCCGATGCCATCTCCCAGGGGCCCAGGTGATCCCCCAGGTGGCCACGGGGAAAGGATGCGAGGCGGCGGGGGCGACGGTGGGCCGCTACGTCACGCTCGGGGACCGCGTCCAGATCGGGCGTGGGGCGGTCGTGGAGGACTCCGTGCTCATGGACGGGGCGGTGGTCGGAGATCGCGCGGAGGTCCGCAGGTCCGTCCTCGGACCGGGCTACCACGTGGAGGCCGGCGCCAAGGTCCATGACCGGTGCCTGGCGAACGAGGGCCCCGCTCCGAAACCGTAGGGCGCCCGTCAGGCTCTTCCGTCCTTCATCGTGGCCCGGGCATGACCCGGCGTCGTCCCGCCACCGCAGTTCCCGCCCGGTACCGGATCAGGTCGGTCACTTCCGGCGACCTCGGGGTCCTGGTCCGACACCGCGAGAGGATGTTCTCGGACCTCGACCACTGGGACGTCGTCGATCCCAAGGCCCTGCGGGAGGCCGCACGGGCCTACCGTCCCTGGCTCCGCCGAAAGATGCGCGCGCGGAAGCTGACGGGGTTCATTGCAGAGAGTGCGCGGGGGAGCGTCCTGGGAAGTGCGTTGGTGGTCCTTCGCGACCAGCCGCCCCGCCCCCGGTGGCCCCGCGGCGAGTTGCCCTACGTGATGAACGTCTACACGGTGCCCGAGGCTCGCGGGCGCGGAGTGGCCACGGGCCTCCTGGAGGAGATCCTCCAGTGGTCCCGCGCCCGGGGATTCCCCCGGGTCGTCCTGAACGCTTCCGACATGGGACGCGGGGTGTACGAGCGCCTCGGGTTCGAGGGCGGGACCGAGATGCGCCTGCAGCTCCTCCCGTGGACACCGGAGACCATGGCTCGAGCCCGTTCCCCGCGCAAGAAGCGCTGACTCGGCGAGGCGGACGGCGGCGCGCCGACCCCCACCCTGACCCCCCGATCCCGCGAGGGCCCGTGGGGGCGCTCGGAGACCGGTCTACGCCCTTGGGGAGGGAGCGCGCGAGGCGACCGGGGCGGCCGTCGACCTCTCCGCCTCGGCCATGACGTCGAGCGCTTCCTTCACCGTGGCCTTGTCGTGGACGATGGCGCGGATGGCCCGGATCATCGCGACCGGATGCTCGGACTGCCAGATGTTCCGCCCCATGTCCACCCCGACCGCGCCCAGCTCCAGCGCGTGGTGGGCGAGCTCGAGCGCTTCCTTCTCCGAGTTGAACTTGGGGCCGCCGGCCACGACGATGGGGGCCGGGCATCCGTCGATGACCTTGTCGAAGCCTTCCTCGCAGTAGTAGGTCTTGATCACATGGGCGCCCATCTCGGCGCACAGTCGGGAGGCCAAGGAGAGGTAGCGGGCGTCGCGCTTCTGGAGCTCCTTCCCCACGGCGGTGATCCCGACGACCGGGACCCCGAGCCGCTCTCCCTCGTCCACGAGCTTCCCCAGGTTCACGAGGGTCGCGTGCTCGTGCGCGCTGCCGACGAAGACGCTCATGGCGACTCCGGCGACGTTCAGCCGGATCGCGTCGTCCATCGAGGTGGTCAGGTCCTCGTGCGAGAGGTCCTCCGTGAGCACGGAGGCGCCGCCGGAGACGCGGAGCAGGATCGGGACATCGGCCGTCGGCTCGACGCACTGGCGAAGCACGCCCCGGGTCAGCGCCAGGGCATCGCAGTACGGGAGCAGGGGGGCGATGGTGGTCCGCGGGTTCTCGAGCCCGTGGGTGGGCCCCATGAAGTAACCGTGGTCGACGGCGAGCATGACGGACCTTCCCGTCGCGGGTCTGATCATCCGAGAGAGACGGTTCTTGAGCCCCCAGTCCATCGTGACACGCTCCTCTGGCCGGGGCGAAGGACGAGGACCGAGGTATAGGGTTTACGCGCTTCCTCGAGGGAGGAGCGGGCGCCATCCCCGCGCCCGCCTCCGGCCCGCCCGACGCCGGGAGCGCACCTCGAGCCACCCCCGGGGCGGGGGAGCGATCACCTTTCGCAGACGAAGGTCGATCTCCCGGAACCCGGCCCGTTCGTAGACCCGCCGCGCCGCCTGGTTGCCGGCCACGACGTTCAACTGGACGTTGTCGCATCCCATCTCGAGGAACCGCCGTTCGGCCTCCCGGAGCAGTGCGCGCCCGGCCCCGCGACCGCGCGCCTCCTCCTCCACGAAGATGTCCATCACGTACCCCTGCTGGTTCGGTCGCTGCTCCATCCGGCTGACCTCCCCGGGGACGGGCTGGAGGAGACCGGTCAGGAACCCCACCTGTCGTCCCTCGAGCTCCGCCACCAGGGCGAAGCCCCCGTGCTTCCGCAGATGCGCCAGGGTTCGGGAGACGTACTTCGGACCGTAGGCGGTGGAGACGTCCGGCATCGCGTAGCCGGGGAGCATGGGGGAGAGGTGAACTTGGAGGTCCCGGTGCCAACGCTCCAGCCGTCGGCGGTCCCCCGCGACAGCGTCCCGCACCACGACGGAGGGGGGCGAGCTCGCGCGCGCCCGCTTCCTGCGGGAGGCTCCCGCCCTCGCGGTCACGGGTGGGGCGAACCGGAGGTGATGATGACCTTGATCGCTTCCTCCGTGCGGGTCGCCTGGGCGAACGCCTCTTCCGCCCGCTCGAGCGGGAACACGTGCGTCGCGAGGTCGCGCACCTTCACGCGCGAGAGGGAGATCAGTTTGAGCGCCTCGGTCGTCCCGCGCTCCGTGGTCGCGTAGGTCGGGACGATCCGGAGCCCCCGAAGGTAGAGCTGCTGCAGGTCGTAGTCGAGCCGGCCCCCCTTCTCGGGAAGTCCGAAGAGGTTCACCGTCCCTCCCCGGCGGGCAAGCCCCATCGCCTGCGCGATGGCCCGGGGCGCTCCGGTGGCCACCACCGCGAGGTCCGCGCCCAGTCCGTCGGTGGCCCGGTCCAGCGCCGGTCGAAGGGCCGCCTCCTCGCGCGGGTCGAAGACGAGGTCCGCCCCGCTTCTCTCGGCCGCCGCCCTCCGGAAGGGGGAGAGGTCTCCCGCCGCGATCCAGCCCGCCCCCAGCGCCTTCAGGAGACGCAGGTAGAGCAATCCGATGGGGCCGAGCCCGAGCACGACGACCTTCTGCCCTTCTCGGAAAGGCGTGGACCAGAGCCCCTCCAGGCAGCATCCGAGGGGCTCCACGAACGTGGCCTCGAGGTCGCTCACGTTCGGAGGAAGAGGGAGGACGGCCCCGGCCCGCACGTTCGTCTCGGGGACCCTGAACTTCTCCGAGAACCCGCCCGGGTCGATGTTCGTCGACTGGTACTGGGGGCAGAAGGTCGGGGTGCCCGCCGCGCAGACGGCGCACTTCCCGCAGGCCACGTGGTGGTGGACGAACACCCGCTCCCCCTTCCGCAGGTCCACGACGCCCTCCCCGACCTCCTCCACCACTCCGGCGGGCTCGTGTCCGATCTTCCCCGTCGCGCTGTAGTTCCCCCGGAGCTTCTCCAGGTCCGTTCCGCAGACCCCGCACGCCCGCAGGGCGACCACCAGCTCCCCGGGCCCGGCGCGAGGGGGGTTGACGTCCTGGAGGACGAGCCCCCGGGGTCCAAGAAGGGCGGACTTCACGCCGGGCCGAAAAGGTCGGGGCTCATACCTGTTCCGGAGCGCGCGGCTCCGAGCTCCACGGGGGGCGCGCCCGAGCCTCGCGCTCCGGACGGGGCGGACCCCCGTCCAGGAGCCGGCGGGAGAGAGGGAGCGCGGGAGAGCGGGCGGGGGAGGTTGCCGGGGTCCTACGACGCTCCGACCGCCTTGAGGGCGGCCCCGATCGACTGGTCGTAGATCTCGACAGCCTCGTCGATCTCCGCTTCCTTCACGATGAGCGCCGGAATGAACCGGATGGCCGACCGGCCGCATCCCAGGAGGACCAGGCCGCGCAGGTAGGCCTCGGTCTCCACACGGTCGCGGAGCTTCGAGGCGTGCTCCCGGGTCCGCCGGTCCTTCACGAAGTCCGTGGCGACCATGAGGCCGAGCCCCCGGACGTCACCGATGCAGTCGTACTTTCCCTGGAGCTCCTTCAGGCGCTTCAGGAGGTAGTTCCCCTGCTTGGTCGCGTTCTCGAGCAGGTGCTCCTTCTCGAAGACCTCGAAGGTGGCCAGCGAGGAGGCGCAGGCGACGGCGTTGCCGCCGTAGGTGTTCGAGTGCGCGCCCTGGTAGGTGTAGTCGAGCTTCGCGTCGAAGACGGTGGCGCCGATCGGCATCCCGCTCCCCAGCGCCTTCGCGGTGGTGATCATGTCGGGGACCACGCCGAAGTTCTCGATGGCCCACCACTTCCCCGTGCGGCCCATCCCGGCCTGCACCTCGTCCGAGACGTGGAGGATCCCGTGGGGCTTCAGCACCTTCTGCATCGCCTGGAAGTAGTCCTTCGGCGGGACGACGTACCCGCCCTCCCCGATGACCGGCTCGCCGACAAAGGCGGCGATCTCCTCGGGCGGCAGGACCGTGTTGAAGTAGAGCTCCTCCAGGATCTTCACGCAGTGGAGGTCGCAGCTCGGGTACTCGAGCTTGTACGGACAGCGGTAGCACGTGGGTGCCGGGATGTGCACGCCGCCTCCGGCGAACGCGTTGAACCGCCGGCGCTGGGCCGGCTTGCTCGACGTGAGCGTGAGCGCGCCCATGGTGCGTCCGTGGAAGGAGCCGATGAGCGCCAGCGTGAGAGGGCGCTGGGTGTTCCAGCGCGCGAGCTTGAGCGCGGCCTCGACGCTCTCCGCTCCGGAGTTGGTGAAGAACACCTTCTTCGGGCTCTTCCCCGGGGCGATCTTCGCGAGCTTCTCCGCGAGGCGGACCTGGATCTCGTAGTAGAAGTCGGTCCCGGCGAAGTGCATGAGCTCCTGCGCCTGCTTCTGGACCGCCTGGACCACCGTCGGGTGGCAGTGCCCCGTTCCGAGCACTCCGACGCCGCTGGTGAAGTCCAGGAACCGGTTGCCGTCGACGTCCGTTACCCAGACGCCCTTACCGCTCTGGGCGACGACGGGGGCGGTCTTCGTGGAGGTCATCAGGTACTGGGTGTCCTGCTCGACCACCGTCTTGCCCTTCGGTCCCGGGATGGGCGTCCGGATGACGACCCCACGCGATCCCTTTCGGGCCCCTTCCGCCGCCTCGGCCACAGCTACCGTCCGCTTCGCCGCCGTCGACATCGCTTTACGCTCCTCGAGCGCGACGGGAAGGCCGGGGATAAAGGTTGGGCGGTCGAGGCCACCCTTGGCACGCAAAACGGAGCCCCCCGCCGCTATCCGGGTCAGGCGGGGTCACGGCGAGGTCCCCCGGTTCAGTTATATGGAGGGTGTGGATGCGCATATCTACGGACTTTCAGGGGGGTTGAGGTCTGAAGGGATCTGGCGGTGCCTCCCCCGAGGGAGGCGCGCCCGTGGCGACCGCGACGGCCCGCAATCACCTTGCCCGCTTGTGCCGAGGATTCCTGCTCGCTCGGGAGGAGGACCCCCGCCGGGCCGAGGCGTTCCTCGTGAGCTTCCTCTCCGAGCTCGATGGCCCCAGGGCCAACGGCCCGTCCCCGAACCTTCCTTGGCGCAGGGAGTGAGGTCCCTCCGCCCGCTCAGGCTTCCTTCTCGGAAGCGGGGCCCATCCGGCCCATCTCGCGCATGCGCTCCTCGCGCCGGGTGATCTGCATCTCGCGGATCCTGAGCTGCGCGTCGAGCTTCTTGAGCTCCCCCTCGCGCGCCTCCAGGTCCTCGTCCTTCTTCTTCGCGAACTGGAGCTTCAGGGTGAGCTCGGTGTCCTTCCGGGCCACCTCCTTCTTCGTTTCCTCGATGCGGGCCTGCTCGGTCTGCAGGAGCCCCAGCAGGTACCCGACCTGAGGTGGGCCCCCTCCTCCACCCCCTCCGCCGCCGGCGGGGGCGGTGGGCGAACGGGGAGCGCCGGAGGCTGAGCTCGAAGACCCTTCCCCCCCGGAGCTGGGAGCTGGGGCGGGGGTAGGCGGAGCCGCGAGGGCCGAGGCGGGGGGAGAGGCAGCCTGCCCCTGAGGGGGTTCGACGTCGGGACGGCCGCTGGCCTCCGCGCCCTCCGCTAGGCGGAGAGCCTGGCGCAGGAGCCGGGCCACGGCCTCGAGCTTGACCGCCTCACCGCTCGGCAAGGTCCGATGCTGAGAACCCTCCGGCACTCGACTCCCTCGGTCTGCCCACACCGGGCCGTATAGAAGAATGCTAGCTGGAATGGCACCTGCTCACAGGGCGTCCTCGTCGTCCCCTGCGGAGGGGCCTTCGGCGCGGTCGTCCCAGGAGCTCGTGACCCCGGCCGGGAGGGAGGATCGCCCCGCCGAGGGGGCCTCGGCCCGGGGTGGGCGGTGCGAACGGTGCCTCGCGACACCCACCGCGACGAGGACCACGATCACGACCAGGAGCAGGCCCATGACCTCCAGGGCGGAGATCGGGAGGCCGAAGAGGCCCCCGCCGGAGGTGCTCTGGAGGTTGGCCGCGAGCGTCCCGTTCCCCTGGACGGTCACGATCGTCGAGGCCGCAGTCGGATTGGAGACGCTGACGCCTCCGGTGGAGCTCCAGGATCGGAACGCGTACCCGGAGGGGACCGACAGCGAGACCGGGTAGCTGCTGGCCGCGACCAGCGCGGACGTTCCCGGGGTGTAGGCGGTCGAGCCGAACGTGAAGGTGGCCGCGACGCCCGACGGCGAGGTCGAGAAGGCCACCTGGTAGAGGGTGCCGACCCCGCTCCCGAGCACGTCCAGCGCGAGCGTCCCGTTCCCGGAGATCTCGAGCAGCGTCGTGGGCGCGTTGGAGACCACCTGGACCCCTCCGGTCGTGAACCAACCGGCGAAGCCGTACCCGGGGCCCGGCAGCGCCTCGACGGGGTAGACCCCCTCGCGGAGCGTCGTCGACGAACCGCCCGCGAAGGCCGAACCGTTCACGCTCACGTTGGCCCGCCCGGTGGGGGTCACGATCACCCCCATCCCGAATAGGGAGGGTCCCGCGAACTCCGCGGTGACGTTCCCGGCTCCGCTGAGCTGGAGCACCGTGGAGGCGGAAGTGAGGCTCGTCACGGCGAGCGTGCTGGGGTTCGAGAGGTTCCATCCCGCGAAGTAGAACCCGGGGGAGGCGGTCGCGAGGAGCGCGTAGGACCCCGCCAGGAGCTGCGAGGTGGTCCCCGAGGCCGTCGCGACCCCGTTGACGCTGAGCGTCCCCGCCCCTGGCGGCCCGGCGAGGAACTTGACGAGGACCGTCCGTCCGACGCCCACCGTCACGTTCGTGGGCGGCGTGACGGAGCGGCCCCCGAGGGCGTCCGAGACCCCCACCAGGATCTGGTGGCTCCCCGGAGAGGTCCAACGGAAGGCGCAGTAGGGGGTGGTGGAGCAGCTTCCGACCGGCGACCCATCGCTCGACCACGCGTAGGCGAACGGCCCCAGGCCCCCCGTCACGGTCACGGTCGCGTTGAGCGTCGCCCCCGCCGCGAGGCTCGCGGTGGGAGAGGGAGAGAGGGTGGCCAGGAGGGATGGGAGGACGGAGACGTTGGCGTGGGGGCTCACCGCCCGGAACCCGGTCGTGTCGTTCGCCTCGACCCAGATCTGCAACGCACCGGCAGCGAGGGGGGTCCACGAGGCCGTGGAGGAGCTCCCGTAGGCGATCACGGTCCCCCCGGCGGCGCTGGAGAGGAACCCGTAGGAGTCGCGAGCACCCACCCCTCCCGTCGCCACGCCCGAGAGGTTCGTCCTCACCCCCACCTCCACCTGCAGGGCGGGAGCCGGTTGGAACGATACCGTGAGGGCAGCGACCGCGGTCACGTGGAAAGGTGGCGCGGAGGCCGCTCCGCCGAGCGCGTCGGTCAGGTTGAGGAAGAGGTTCGCCCACGCTCCCGTCGGGAAGGCGACGGAGCAGTTCGAGGTGGCCTGACAGTACGGGAGCGGGGTGCCGTTCAGGGACCACTGGTAGCTGAACGGGGCCCCTCCGCCCACGAACGTGGCCTGGAACGTGTCGTTGGAACCCTGATCGACCTGGGCGCTCCCGCGCCAGGCCGAGAAGGAAGGGGGGGCGAGGACGGTCAGGTTCGCGTGCGGGGAGACCGACGTGCGGCCGGAGGCGTCCACGACGACGGCCCACACCGGGTAGACGCCGGGGGTGCTCGCGGTGAGGTTGCAGGTCGCCGCGCACGGGCTGCCCACCACGGTGAGCCCCGGGACCTGCCAGGTGACGGTGTACGGCGCGCTCCCGCCTCCGACCGCCAGCGCGAGGAGCGCCGGGGTCCCTCCGATCTCGGTGCGGGTGGACGTCGGCGAAAGGATGGCCGTCAGGCCCTCGGCGACCGTCAGGTTGGTGTGCGGAGCGACCGCCACGTTCCCGTAGGAGTCGTTCACGGCCACCCAGAGCTGGTACACCGCGGGATGTAGCGGGGTGAACGTCGCCGTGCCCGAGGGGCCGGAGAAGAAGCTCGTCGGCGAGGCGCTTCCGTTCACGAAGAACGTGTAACCGTTCCCGCCGGCGCCCCCGACGACCGTGGCCGCGACCGCGGTTCCGACCCCGACGGTCCCCACGGCGTTCGGGGAGGGAGAGACGGAGGCGGACATCGAGGGGTCGACCGTCTCGTTGAGGTGAGCGCTCACCGCCGTGTTCCCGTACGCGTCGCGGACATCGGCCCACACCTGGTGGGACCCGACGGCCCCCCAGGAGAGCGTGCAGGAGGTCGTCGTGCAGCCCGGCTGCGCGCTCCCGTCCACGTACCATGTGTAGGTGAGCGTGGGGGAGCCTCCCCGCTCGAGCGCGCGGAACGTCGCGCTCTGTCCGACGAGGAGCACCGGCGAGGGGACCGAGGCCGAGATCGTCGGGAGCGGATGGACCCAGACGTTCCACGCGAGCGCGTTCATGCCGAGCTGCTCCCGCGGCCCGCTGGAGAGCGCGTCGACGAAGATCGTGGCGGGATCCGCGAGGGTGGGGGGGTTCAGAAGGTCGTAGGTCAGGTACGACAGTCCCCAGACCGAGACGTTGCCGGCAGAGCTCAGCGTGTTGGTGAAGCAGCGGTAGTCCGCCGACAGGTTCGTCGTCGGGTCCAGGACGAAGCCCAGGTAGATGTCGGAGAGGGTCGTGTTCGAGGCGTAACCGTACTCGGCGGGGATCCCCGTGTCCCCTCCCGGGTACCCCGCGTTGGAGTTGCTCCCGTTCAGGCTGCGACAGTTCGCGAAGGTGAGGGACGAGGTCCCGGGGTACCCTCCTCCGAACTCGATCTGCGAGAAGACGTAGGTGTTGGCGTTCGCCCCGACGCCCAACGTACGCGGGGTCCCCACGATGCCGACCCCGAAGGACATCCCCACGTCCAGGTCGGTCGGTGGCGCGGTGGTCGTCGCAAGCGCGAGGGCGGGATGGGTCGTCACGAGCACCAGGAGGTCCGAGGTCGACCAGGACTGCTCGGGGGAGAACGCGGTGGGGGCCTGGTGGAAGAACGGGGTCCACAGGTTGGGGATGGCCAGGACCGCGAGCGGGGCCGCGGAGAGGAAGACACCCTCGTCCTGGACGAAGAGGTCCCGCGACGGGGTTCCCGCCGCTCCCGAGGAGGCCCGGACCGTGAGGTTCGCCTCCAGCGATGTGGAGCGCCCTCCGCAGGTCGACGGGCCGACCTGCAGCGCGGTCGCCCCGTCCGCCAGCTGGGCCCCCGCGTCCGGTGTCGAGGACTGGGGGTAGAGGTTCCCGGCGGAGACGTTGAAGACCTGGGAGACGAGCCTCCCACCCTCGATGCCCACCAGGAGCTGGTAGGTGTCCCCCGGAGCGAGGTGGAGGGCCCAGTGGTCCTCCGCGGCCCCTCCGAAGGGGACGAGGGAGGCGTGGAACCTCCAGATGCCCCCGCTATCCTCGAGGCCCGCCGATGCCCAGCTGCAGACGTCGTCCGATGCGCCGATCCCGACGGTGTAGTTGAATCCCGTGGTGTCGGGGTCGGTCGACGGGAGCGTCACGTTCCCGAGGAAGCCCACGGCCCCGCTCAGGTTCGCCCCGCGGTAATCAACGCCTCCCCACCACGGGAACGCCAGGGCGGAGGGGAGGTCCCCCGCGCCACCCGTCCCACCCCCGGTCGTGCCGACGGTGGCGGAGCCGACGGGGAACGTCGTCGGGCGCGCAAGCGCGGGCAGGGCCGAAACGGGAGGCCAAGCGAGGAGCAAGAGCACGAGGAGCGTCGTCCCGGCGAGGGTGGACCCGTGTCTCCCCGGACCTCGGACCCGGACGGAGATAGGCCCCAACGCCCTTCCAACCCCTTAGCACCTACATGACCCGTTCGCCGACGCTCCGGGGAGGTCACCCGGGCCCGAGGAGGAGGCCCAGAAGGAGGGGGACGAGGAGCGTGAGCACCGTCCCCGAGGCCAAGGCGAGGCCTCCCGCGTCCCTGCGTCCGTAGGTCGTGACGAAGAACAACGTCGTGTCCATCGCGGTGGCCCCCCCCGCCGCGGTCATGGCCTCCGCACCCGCCCGGCGACCCACCGCCGGCGCGCTGACCATCGTGAAGTTCTCGCGAAGGAAGTTCGCGAGGAACGCGACCAGCCCCAGGGTGGGCCCGGCGGACTGCGAGACCAGAGGCCCCGCGAGCGTGTACCAGCCGAAGGCTCCCACGATGGCGAAGCTCGTCCTCAGCGGGATCCCCATGAGCAACGCGGCGGGGACGGCCACCGCGACGGCGGAAAGCGCCGCCGCACCGAGAGGGATGGGGAGCGCGCGGAGCGCGGCGCGCGAGAGACGGATCTCCCAACCGACCTGGAAGAGCAGGAGGAGCAGGAAGACCTCGATGAGGTCGTTCCCCCACGCGCCGGGGGGTCGGCCGAAGGACGCCACCACGTATCCGAACAGAAGGGCCACGAGGATCACCCCGGGGAAGAGGAGGGCATGCCAGCGCCCGCCCGGCGGTGTCGGGCCTTTGGAGCTGCCTTCGGAGTCCGGGGCCCCCGAGGCCGGTCTGCCGCCGAGAAGATAGGCGAAGAGGATGGAGGAGCCGACCAGGCCCAGAGCCAGCGCGACGGAAGGAAGGAGGACGCCCGCGGGGGAGATCGGCCCGGCCCCCTCGAGGACCATGCCCAGCGCCCCCACCAGCAGGAGGACCGTCAGCCTCGAGGCGGTCTCAAGCTGCTTCGGAGGGGCCCAACGGCGAGAGGTCAGATAACCCGCCGCGACGGCCACGTAGAGGAGCCCCTCCTCCCACCCGAGCACGGGGGGGCCGAGGATGGAAGGGTCTTGGGGGCTTCGGTCCGGTCTACGGGCTCAGGCCATGGTCACGTAGCGGTACCGGTGGCCTGCGACGGGCTCCGGCCTCACCATGATCCCGAGGGCCGGGGTGCAGGGGTGGCTGCCCTGAAGGAGGACCGATCCGTGGTAGTTGCGGAGGACCAGGTGGATCGGCACCAGCGTCGACAGCACCGGAAGCAGGGGGTTGGGAGAGCTCGTGATGAGCACCAGGACCGACTTGCTCTCGCGGGCCTGGACGAGGAGCTGACCAAGCCGGGCCAGCAGCGCCTCTCCGGTTTCCGACATCAGCACGGAGAGCGTCCGCACGGAGACGTCCACCGCGGTGCGCTCCTTGAGCGTAGCAAGGAGGTCCTCCCAGACCTCCTGCGGCCGGGTGCGGGAGGGGTTGGGGAGGATGCTCAGCCGGTCCGCCATCTCCGGGTCCGGCAGCGCCGCCCGGAACCCCTGGGTGATGGTCGCCGGAGAGTGGGCGAGGTCCATGAGCAGAGCGACCTTCCATCCGTCCCGCAGCGCGCGCAGCCAGAGCGGGAAGAGCACCGCCGCGAGCGGGGTCGAGGACCCTCCCCCTTCGGACTCGGCGAGCAAGGTCTCTCCCGGCGAGATCGGTCCGATCTCCCGGTCGAGGGCAGGGATACCCAGGGAGAGGTTCCCGTGCGAACTCGGGGGCGAGATCGCCGGATAGATTGTCGCCCCTGGGAGACTGCGCGGAGGTGGGAGCGGCGGGAGGTAGGTGAACCGACCCTGGTCCAGGGTGAAGACCAGGCGGGCGCGGGGGATGGAGTGGCCCCGGAGCTTGCGGATCTCGAGATGGCGCAGCAGCCCCGCCGACGAGGGTTCGGCGTGGAGCTCGACGACCCCGTCCGCGAGGTACTGCAGGGAGGGGGGTGCCACGCTCTCGGCGTCGAGAACGAGCGAGAAACCCGCCGCATGCAGCAGTGAGAGGAGGCCGTGCTCGAGGCTGGACCTCCCGAGATCGTCCAGGCCCAGGAGGTGGAGGTAGGGCTCGACGAGCCCTTCCCAGCTGTCGATGAACAGGTACCGGTGGCCCGCCCGGGCCGGAGCCTCGGCCAGTGCCCGAGCGATAGGCTCGGGGAAGTTCAGGAAGTCCCGGAGCCGGCGCCCCGCGGAGAGCGGGTCGACGGAGTCCGTCATGTGGTCCATCATGTGCAGGAGGTCCTCCTGACGGTCGCTCGGGGGGCGCACGTCCTCCAGGTCCGCGATGCGGTCCGGAGCGAGGGACCCCACGAGCCACGGGAAGTGGTGGAGCAGGTTTCCGCGGCCCACCCGGGTCGAGACGTAGAAGGACGGGCGAGCGAGCGCCGAGAGCAGCGAGAGGGAGAGGGTGGTCTTGCCCACCCCGGGTTCCCCGGTGATCAGCAGGGTACGATGCTCGGGCGAGCGCAGGAAGGCGAGCAGGTCGGGGGGAGGGGAGGGTTCTCCATCCTCCATGGGCGCAGGTCCAGATGACGGGAGCATCTTCGCTGGGGATATGCGCGTTCGAGGATATTGGACGTTTGCGACCTGAGGATATACAGGCATCTTGAGTAGAATATTGGGGCGTTCTCTCCGTTTTCTGCGCGTACCCGGGACCCAACCCTCGCCCGAACTATCGGTAGGTCCGACCCAAGGAACGGGGCGGAGGGGTCGGGGCAGATATCGTTTGTACGTTACAGGTCTCCGGTCGACCTCACCGGAGGGCCCTGCACGACCCGGGTCACCGCGAACCATGGTACCCTCGAGCTTCCGAGGGACGCCGCCCCGATCCTCAGGCTCCCGCGACGCCGTCGGCGCGACGTGGACGCTCGGGTCGACCTCGGCCCGCAGATCCCCCGGAGGGACCGGCGGGGGCCTGTGAACCATCCGTCCGCACGCCCAGACCGCCCGTGCTCCCAGGAGCCGGGGCGGCCGGCCGCTCAGACCCAGAGGACGAGGTCCAGGCTCGCGAACAACTGACGGACGTTCCGCGGGCTGAGCGGCTTCGGAAGGAACCCTTTCACTCGCAGGCCCTGGGCGGTCAGGTCCTCCACGGCCCCCATCGACCCGGACATCGCCACGACGGGGAGGGCGGCCGTCTGCGGGTCCTGCCTCAGCTCCACCAGGAGGTCGACCCCGCTCATTCCCGGCAGGTGGAGGTCGAGGAGGAGGACGTCGGGAAGGGGCCCTCCCGAGTCGCGCTTCGCCGCGTCGAGAAGATGGAGCGCGTCCTCCGCGGTCGGGACGACGCGCAGGTCGGCCTCCACCCCGCTCGCCTCGAACGCCTCCGCGATCAGACGGCGGTCGAGCGGACTGTCCTCCACGACGAGGACCTGAAGGCGGTGCGGGGCACGGCCCATCATGCTTAGCATGGACGACAACGGGGTCGTGGGGTCATGCGACCTCGCGCCTTGGAAAGTGTACCTCGGCGTCTGTATTTGAACGGGTCCGTAACCGAGGTGTTACCTCGTGGCGCTCCCCTGACCCCCTCAGGCCGGGGACTCGCGCGGGGAGCCGTCCTCGGGGGTGGGGGACGCGGCCTCCGGGGGGAGGTCGGGGGTGGTCGGTCCCGCCGCTTCCGCGGAAGGAGCGCCGCGGGACGCCGCCGTTGCGAGGGTGCCCACGTAGATCCGGAAGAGGTACTCCTGGGCGAGGAGCGCGACCCACATGGTCCCGATCTGGAAGATGGAGAGGGCCCAGGGGTCGGTGAAGAGAGGGTTCCCGGAGGCCGCTCCGGCGCTGGTCAGGGCGCCCGCGCCTGCGGCACCGGCGAGGGCGGTGGAGCAGCAGGCCCCGAGGGTGAGGAATCCCAGCATGACCGGAGTGAGGCCGGCGACCAGCGACGTGGCGCCGCTGGACCGGACGACCTTGGAGCGCCGCTGCCGCACCCACCCTCCGGCCAGGACGAGGGCGGCCGACATGCCGATGCCCACGCATATGGCGACGATGAGCATCGTGAGCGTGGCGAGCACGGGGAGGACGACCACCAGCCCCGGCGCCACGACCTCGACCGCCGGGTAGGCCCAGTTCTGCGGAGCGAGCGACGAAGGGATGGTGATGAGGAGGTAGCCGGAACCGGTTTGGATGAAGACCAGCATCTCCCCGAGGACCATCGCGATGAACAGGTAGAGCGTGGCGATGGCGGTGGTGAGCAGCCTTCTTCCCGGGCTGCGCAGGAGCGACCGGGTCGTCGGGAGGGTGAGGGCGGTGAGGACGTCCCTCAGGCCGCGGGAACGACCCTCTGGCCCCTGCAAGAACCCTCCGCGCCCCCCCTCATCCCCTGCTGACTACATATCCATACGAGGGGCTTCTCTCCTGACCCCCCGCCAGGTCGCTCATCGAGGCACATTGCCGACCGCACCCCCCGCGCTCCCGGCGTGGCTCCAACCCCGTCCAGCGGCCCCCCCGGCCCCGCAGCGGCCCCGACGTCAGGTGCCCCCCCCGGAGGGGCTCGACCGGGTCGTGGCCTTCGGGTGCTTCAGCGCGGCCTCGTTCCTGCTCGTGACCCTGCTCTACGGGGAGGCCTGGTTCCCCGGGGGCTGGTCCTCGGTGGGCCTCCTCATTTTCCTGCTATGGGTGGTCATCCTGGCGATCGGGGTCGTCCAGCCCTTCCGCCCCTGGGTGCGGGCCTCCACGCCCACCCCCTCCCGTCGCCGGGCCTTCTACCTCCTCTTCCTCGCCTCCTTCTTCCTCTGGCTCGTGGGCGTCGATGCCCTCCAGGGCGTCTCCCCTTCGAGCCCCGGTTCTCTCGAAGTGCTGCCGATCCTGACCCCCTACGGGCTGATGCCCACCGCAGAGTTCGCGATCGGTCCCGTGGGGGGCTTCCTGAACCTCCAGCTGGTGGTGGGCTTCCTCCTGCTCTCCTACCTCTGGGCCGGTGTGGTCCTCGTCCAGTGGGAGAACTACCAGAGGGGTCGGGCCTGCGCGCCCGCCGTCCCCTCCAAGACCGGCGGACTTCGGGACCACGCCTCCACGCTCCTGACGTGGGCCCCCTTGCTCGGACTGAGCTCGGGCTGCTGTTCCCCCCCGCTCCTCGAGTTCCTCTTCCTGGGCGCGGTCCCGGCCTCGAGCCGGTCGTTCGCGGTGTTCCGGAGCCTCAACTGGATGTGGGACGGGATCCTGGAGCTGGTGAGCGTGGTCGTGCTCGTGGTCCTCATCCGGCGCGCGACGCGCCCGGGCCTCGCGCTCAGCGAGGAAGCTCTCCCGGAGGCGACCGGAGGGACCCCCGCGCCCGAAGGGGTCTCCGCCGTTCAGGCGGGTGGCGAGGGACCGGGCGCCACCGCGTGGGCCCCGGACGAGCGGCCCGCGGGGACGGGGGAGCGGGGTTCGCTCCCCTCCGAGGCCGGCGGGGCGTGAGCCCGCCGGACCATCGGAAGAAGCGTCCCCGCAGGGGGGTTCCGTCTCGCCGCCAGCCGTTCCCGGACCCAGTGCCGGACATCGTGGAGGTACAGGTTGCCGTACGGGCAGGCCTCGGCGCACTCGCCCACCCCGCAGCATTTCGAGCTCCGGAAGCGGCCCTTCTGCCGGAAGTGCCCCGGCATGTCCACGAGCCCCACGGGACATTTCTTGGCGCAGTCCAAGGTGGTGCACCGCTTGCAGACCTCCCGGTCCCGGACCTTGAGCTCGAAGAACCCGAGACGACCGAAGGCCCCGGTGATGATCCCGGTGTAGCACCACCCCATGGTGACGCAGCTGTAGCTTCCCGTGTACGGGATGGTCACGAAGATGAGGTACCACATCACGTTGAACGAAAGGTCGTAGAGGAACACGCTGGGATCGGCCCCCGCGATGAGCAAGTGCGTGAGGCCGACCTGGTCGAAGTAGGAGAGCAGCGAGACCCCGACGAGCGAGGCCATGACCGTCCCGGCGGTGACGGAGTAGAGGCTGGAGAACCGGCTGCTGAGGTACTTGCGCCCGACAGAGGACGACCGGTTGAAGGAGCTCATGGCGTCGATCGTGGTGCCCTGGAACATGGTCGGGGCCATGCAGAACACCGAGCAGACCCATCGCCGTCCGAAGAGCAGCGAGAGCACGGCCCAGATGGCGTAGGTCGCGAAGATGACGGTGAAGAGCGAGGGTGCGATGGCCGCCGAGCCCAGTCCCATGCTCCACCCGAGCACCGGGACGGCCGTGCCGGAGGGGAGGCCGGGGAAGGCCATCGGGTAGTAGATGCTGGGGAACCAGACGACGAACACGCCGTAGCAGCCGAGCATCAGGGCGAGACGGATACGCGTCTCGCGGGAGCGCGTCTCTACGATCTTGAAGACGACGAGCGTGCCCATCTCCACGCCCATCATCAGGAGGAACCAGGTCGAGGCGGTCACCGCGTCCAGCCACCAGAACCCGTTGGAGACCGCGTTCGAGAGGATGGTCGCGCCGCTCCCGGAGAGCGGGAGGGCGTGGAAGGCGCCGGCCAAGTACGCCGGCTCCAGAAGGATGTCCAGGACCGCGCCCATGAACGCCTCGGCGACGAAGATCACCGAGAGCAGCGCGAAGGTCCAGTGGGGGCGGAGGGTCCAGGGGACCCCCTTCTCGGCCTTGAACCGCTCCGGCACCACCACGACGTCGAAGAAGAGCGCCATCTCCAGGACCACGGAGACCGCGAAGAGGAGCCCCGAGCCGTAGACCAGCCACTGGTAGAGCCCGGCCATCATGAGGGCGTAGATCGCCAGCAGCCCGAGGAAGTAGCCGGAGACCACGGGCGCATTCTGCCGATGACGGTAGATGTGCTCCAGGACGAAGATCACGATGCCGATCATCAGCGCGCTGCCGATCCCCACGGCGACGTGGGCGGCCGTCGGGTCGGAGAAGGCGGGCGGCGAGACGAACATCAGGGCCGCCTGCGCGAGGAGCAGCCCGGCGAAACGGCGGGGAAGGACCCCGCGAAGCAGGAAGGCGCTGAGGCCCATCTCCAGGGCCATCGGGAAGAGGAACCAGGGCGAGTTGACCCCCAGCGCAAGGGCCGTCGCGGCGCTCGTCGCGCGGGAGGCGGAGAGCGTCCCCGCGGCAAGCTGGAACGTCCAGCCCATCAGGAACTCGTTCAGGACGACAAGGCCAAGGATGGAGGCGGCGAAGAGGTGGCGCCGTTGCAACGGGGCGGGCGCGTAGGCCTCCTTCATCATGAGACGCCTTCGGGCGTCCTGGAGGAACACGGCGAAGACCGGGAACACGCTCACGGACATCGCCGCGCTCGCGAACCAGAGCGCCGCGACGAGGGAGGCGGTCCCGGGGTGCAGGAAGTAGAGGAGCGCCCCCCCCAGCATGGCGATCATCATCACGAGAAGGAAGAGGACGACGGCGACGGAGGTCCGTGTCCGGGCCTCCGCCGCCCACTTCACCAACCCCGCGGTGATGAGCGCCATCAGGGTCGCGAACGACACCAGAATGGCCAGAGAGAGGACCGGATCGATCATCCTACACCGGAAGAGGTTGGGTCAGGGGGTCCGACAAGGCCGGGCTCCGACCTGGCGGGTGGTGGTTGCGCTCTAGGACCCGAGGCATCCCCAGGGAGCGCAGCCTGGGTGGTCGGATCGGGACCGTCGTGGGGTCCTGCCCCCGGGGACCCGTCGGGCTCGCCAAGGAACCGACCTAGGACCCCGCGCGGACGCCAGGCGAGGAGGACCCCGAAGAGGCCGAGGACCGCGTACACCGTCGCCCAGGCCAGGTCCGCGGCGGGCCCGGCCCCCGTGGGGGACACGAGCGCGCCGCCGGCAGTCGGGGAGAACCCGGCCGTCAGGAGGAGGTCGTTGCCGAGCCCGCTCACCCCCCAACCGTTCACCGGCGGAGGCACGCCGACAAGGACCGATGCCCCGCAGAGGAGGAGCAGCACCCGGAACACCGGGACCGTCCCGCGAAGGCTTGGCGCACGGGAGATCGCCAGGAGGAGCGCGGGGGCGAGGCCCGCGACCACGAGGACCGATCCAAGGACGACGTGCTGGAGGAACCCTCCCACCAGCACTCCCTGCCACGGGGCGGCCGCGGGAGGTGCGGCGAGCTCGATGAGGAAGGCCACGGTCCAGAGGGTGCCTGCGGCCACCAGGAACGCCCGGGCCGCTGCGACCGGTAGGGCGAGCCTTCGCGGAGCGGACCCGCGGGCCCGCGACTCCGCCACAGGCTCGGTGGGCGCCCCGAGGATCCCGCCGTAGAGCGCGAGGAGCTGCTCCTGCGCGACGAGCGCGACCAGGAGCACGACGATCTGGAAGACCATCAGGTACCAGCTTTCCACCCCCAGGAGCGAGAGCGAAACCCCGGAGGAGACGGCGACGGCCACCGCCCCGACCCCCGCGGCCGCCGCCGCGCTCGTCGAGCAACAGGCCCCGAGCGTCAGCAGCGCGACCATCGCGGGGGTCAGACCCGCCAAGGTCCCTGCCGCGCCCGCGCCGCGTCGGGCGGACCTCCACTGGCGCACGACCTGGGCCGCGACGATGAGCCCGCCCCCCATCCCGATCCCGACCCCGATCGAGAGCACGACCATCGCCAGCGTCGGGAAGAACGGAAGGGCGAGGACGCCCCCGGGGGCCACGACCACGAAGGCGGGGTAGTTCCACCACTCCTGCGCGTAGGGGTTGTTGACGACCTGAGCGGTCGTCGTGGTGCTCCCCGTGTGGGCGATCTCGAGCATGCCCCCGACGTAGAGCGCGATGAGCGCGTAGATGACCGCGGTCGAAATCGCGAGCGCCCTTCCTCTGCGGCCCCGGACCAGCCGTCGGGTCCTGGGAAGGAAGAGGACCTGGAAGTGGGCCGCGAGCGAGGAGGGAGCTGTCATGGCCCGGCCGCTCCGAATCGAGGAGGGCCACCACATAAGGCGTTCGAGCGCGAACGTCCGGACCCCTGGCCAGGGCCTCGCCCTGGAGATGGAGAGGACCGACCGCGCGGCCCTCCATGACCATCCCGGTGGCAACGGCCCCAGCCCTCCGCGCTCCTCAGCTCTCTGAGGCACAGGTCAATCGGGTTTGACCGGACGCTCTATAATCCCTGGAACGCGAGGATGGGCGTTCCGCACGATCGGAGGGTCAAGGATCACCATGTCGCTGTTCCGAAGGTTCTTCGGCAAAGAGGAGGAGCCCGCTCCAGCTCCGGTGGAGGAGGACGAGGCAAGACCCGTCCCGAGGTCGGCCCGCCCGCGCAGCCTGTCGGGTCTGGACGTGAAGGACTTCCTGCGGCAGCATCCCAACGTCGTGCTCGACATGTGGGCCCCCTGGTGCCGGCCTTGCCGAGCGCTCGCGCCCATCGTGGAGCATGCGGCGCAGCAGTTCGCGGGAGACGTGGCCTTCGGCAAGGTGAACATCGACCGAGATCCCAGCCTCGCTCAGCGGTGGGAGGTGCAGAGCATCCCGACGCTGCTCTTCTTCCACGAGGGCGAACTGGTCAAGCGGCAGGTGGGCATCCTGCCTCCCGACGCCTTCGAGAAGAAGATCCGCCGCACCTTCGGGCTCTGAGCCCGGTGCGGGGGGCCCGCCCTGCGTCATCCCCCTCGGCGGGGCCCGAGGCCGGTGCGGCCCGGGCGCAGGCTAATATCCATTGATGCGAACGCCCCATCGCCTGTCAGGTGGCTCGAATGGTCGTGGAAGAGAAGTTCGTGGACGTCGAGGGAGTCAAGATCCGTTACCTCGTGAACTCTCCCGAAGCCGGTGCCGCCCCCGGACTTCCGCTCCTCTTCCTCCACGGTTACATCGCCAGCGCAGAGACCTGGGACCCGGTGGTCTCGGCCCTGGGCGCGAGGCACATGATCGTGCGCCCCGATCTTCCCGACCACCACAGGTCCTCCGCGATCCCGGACAAGGACCACTCCATGGCCCGCTACCGGCGGATCATGGGCGCCTTCCTCCGCACGCTCCCGGGAGGCAAGTGGGGCCTGGTCGGGAACTCCATCGGCGGGATGCTCGCGGGGATGATCGCGCTCGACCAACCCGAGAAGGTGGACCGCCTCGTGCTCTTGGACCCGGCCGGCCTCGTCTACCCGTTCCCGTCCTCCACCACGCGTCTGTACACGCCGCTCATCCTCCCGGCGTTCCTCTTCGCCCCCTCGGAGAAGAAGTGGCGGAGCTTCCTGGGGAAGAGCTGCTTCTACGACCCCAAGTTCGTGGAGGACGCCTGGGTGCAGCGGCTGAGGGAGGAGTGGGGCCCTCGCGCCCGTCGAAAGCCCCTGCTGAGCGCGGGCATGGCCGTCCGCAAGCACGACGCGAGCCTCGCCCAGAACCTCGAGAAGCTCGCTTGTCCGACGCTGCTCCTATGGGGACGTCAGGATGCCCAGTTCAACCTGAGCCTCGGACAGTCGGCCGTGAAGCGGCTCCCGAAGGGGCGTCTCACGGTCCTCGAGAACTGCGGCCACATGCCCCAGGTCGAGAAGTCCGACGAGGTGGCGCGCGCGATCCTCGACTTCGTGGACGGACCGGCCGGGGCCCCCTCGCCGTAGGACGACGACCTCCGGAGCAGCTCCGGAGCTCACCCCCGCGAGGAACTGGTCCCTCGGTCCGCGCCCTCAGACGACCGTGATGGTCCCGGACATGAACCCGCCCATGCCCATCGACCACGTGTCGCACGGGGCGAGGCACTGCCACGACAGGGCCCCGGTCTCGTTCACGTAGAGCTTCACGGTGACGGAGGTCCCGGAGGGTCCGGTGGAAGCGGGGACGGGGATGTTGAGCCCTCCGAAGCCGGAGGTCTGCTGGACCGTGAACGTGTGCGACATCGAGCTGGCCGGGACGCTCGCCTGGGGCGTCCCCCACGAGGACGGAGGTTCGGCTCCCTGGTACTCGACCCCGCCCAGCACACCCGAGACCTGGGTGGCCGTGGGCGTGACGGGGTTCACCCCGTTGTCGAAGTTGGTGATCGTTAGGATGATCAGCGTGTGGGATGGGATCGTGAAGTTCGCGGGCGTGTACTGGTCCGAGTTGTTGAACGGGGCGGAGCACCACGCGCATCCTCCCTTGATCTGCAGGTAGACGTAGTCCGGGCCAGGCACGGTGGTCGCCGGAGCGGAGGCGGTCGGGGCGGGCGCGGTGAAGTGCGTGCCGGCGACCCACCCACCTCCCAGCCCGATGACCAGGGCGATGCCGACGAACATGAGCAGGGCGATGTTGTCCCATCGAGGCGCAGGTTGTCGCGGGGATCCCGTTCGGATCGCGAAGGCCTCTGCGCTCTCGTTCTCCAGCTGCCGGGCCGCCGCTTGTCTCGTGGCTTCTGTCATCTACGATCTCCGTGAACGAGGGCCTCGCCGCCGCCGCACCTGGGTTGGAGCCCTTGAAGCGGGAGTGGACCCGGGTTGACGAACCGTCCCGGAGCTGCGACGGGAGGGAGAGGTCGCCCACCACCTTGCCCTCCTTCTCTTCGAACTCTCTTCCCTCTCAGGAGGTCGAGCTTCGCCCGACGGGGGTCCAGGTTCCCTCGGGACGCGCCAAGACGCAGATCGAACTGGTCGGCGCCGGTCCCGAGCAGTGGCCCTCCATGGCCCTCGACCCGCAAGAGGACCAGTCCAGCTCATCGAGCGTTACGGCCGGACGGGGAACGGGGCCGGGAGCCGATCCCCCGCTCATTGCCGGGCGACAGCACGGGGTGCTGCGGGGCAGACCGGCGACCCGATCTCCCGGGACGACAGTCGATAGTGGTCAGTAACTGAATTGTATTAGTTTATACCCGGGCATGCCATCTGGGGTGCATGCGGGTCGCACCGCCGATTGTCCTCGCCCCCGAAGAGCGCTTCGAACTCGAACACTGGTCCCGAGGCCGCTCGACCGAGCAACGCCAGGTCCTGCGCTCCAAGATCGTGCTCCGCGCGGCCGAAGGACGCACCAACAACCAGATCGCGGAGGAGCTCGGCACCAACCCCAACACCGTGGGGTTGTGGCGCTCCCGGTTTGTCCTGCTCCGTGTCGAGGGGATCCGTCGCGACGCCCCCCGAGCTGGGGCCCCGCCCCTCCCCGCATCCTTGGTTGAGAAGATCGTGGACACCACACTCCACACCACCCCGAAGGGAGAGACCCACTGGTCCACCCGTACCCTCGCCGATCACCTCGGCGTCAGCCACATGACCGTGCACCGGGTCTGGAGAGCCCGCCATCTCCAGCCGCATCGGGTCCAATCCTTCGAGCTCAGCCACGACCCCAGGTTCGAGGAGAAGCTGGTGGACGTGGTGGGACTCTACGTGAACCCTCCCGAGCGCGCCATCGTGTTCAGCGTGGCCGAGAAGCCCCAGATGCACGCGCTGGGGAGGACCCAAGCCGTGCTCCCCCTGGGCGGATCGTCCCCCGAGGGGCGACCTCACGAATACACGCGCAACGGGACCATCGACCTGTTCGCCGCGCTCGACGTGCTCACGGGCGATGTCGTGGTGGAGTTCCACCGACGACGCCGCCACCAGGAGTTCCTGGCGTTCCTCTCCACGCTGGACCGACAGTCACCGAAGCGCTACGACGTCCACGTGATCCTGGACAATCTCAGTGCCCACATGACCGAGGAAGTGCAGCGGTGGGTCCACGCGCACCCTCGCTTCCAACTTCACTTCACCCCGACCCACGCCTCGTGGCTGAACGCCGTGGAGGGTTGGTTCTCCAAGCTCGAGAGGAAAGCCCTGAAGCGCGGGAGCTTCCGCGGCGTGCCCGCTCTTCAGAGGGCCGTGCGGGAGTACGTGACCAACCACAACAAGGAGGCCTTTCCCCTCATCTGGACGAAGAGCGCGGACGAGATCCTGCGAAAGGTCCGGAAAATCCAACGTCTGTCAGTTACAGGGCACTAGTCATGGGTAGGGTCTCGAAAGTTCACCCGATCTCGGGATCTTCACCCTTGGAGATCGCGGTCCAGCTCCGGGTGGACGGGTGGAGGGACCCCCTCAGAGCTCCGCTCCGTGGACGGCGTCACGGAGGGGGCCGTGACGGGGATGCTCCCCTCCTCGGCGCTCGAGCCATCGCAGGAGCCAGGGGGGCCACTGTGGATTCAGACGGAAATCGAGCAGGATACGGACATCGGTCCGGCTGACGGAAGGGAGCTTTCGAAGCCTCGCGGCCATGGACTCGACGTCCGCCAGGGTGGGCACCGCGAGAACCCAGCTCGCGACGCGGGGGTGCCGCAAGTTCCGGAAGATCGCCCGGGAAAGCATCGCGTCCATGGACCCGAGGATGCGATCCCTCGGGGTGGCGCCGTCACGGAGCCACACCCGCAGGTGCCCCAGGACGAGCCCCGAGGCGTGACCGATCCCCGACGGAAGGACCATGACCGCTCCGCTCGAGGTCAGCGCGCGGAACCGTCGCTGCACCGTCCGCACCGAGGTCCCGGCTTCCCTCGCGACCTCCGCGAAGGGGGTCCTCGCGTTGACCATGAGCAGACGGATCAGGGTCACGTCGAGCTTGCCCAGGGGGAGCGGCGGATGTTCGACGTAGTCACGGCCGCTCAACGACTGCCACTCGGAACGGTTTGCCTCCAGGAGGTGCACGACCAGTCGTCGACGAGACTCGAGGACCGCCTCGTCCTCTCCGTAGACGAAGACGAGCCATCCCTCGACGTACTGGACCACGAGCTGGACCCCTTCGACAAGCCAGAGGGAGGAGAGCCCGAGCTCGCTGCGCCTGTCGGGCGAGGGTACGACCCAAAGGGTCCCTCGTTGGAGGCCGAGCTGGCTGGGGTCGACGGTCACCGACAACGGGAGGAAGACGTGAGCCTTCGTCATGCGCTGGACGCGCAGGGCCACGGTGTTTCGGTGCACCCCCAGCGCATCGGCGATCCTCTCGAGGCTGACCCGCTCGGCCCGGAAGAATCCCGGGTCCCCGAGGATCATCTCACGCAGGATGGCTCCATCCAGATCATCCACCAGGATGGAAGATGCCGGGGAGTCCCAGGAGGACCGTTCGGTCCCGCGCCGCGCCGGACTGTGCAAATGTGACCGTGGGGAGCGGGACATGTCGCATTTGCACGGCAGTTCGGGCCGCGCCATTAACCTCACGGTCACCCTGGCCAGGGTACTGGCCCATGTCTCCTCGCACGCAGCGCAACAAGCGCCTCGCCCTGTCCTACTGCCGCGCCATGAGCGCACCGGACCTTCCCGGGCCCTTCCGCCTCGTCTCGCGCAATTTCCGGCTCTCGGGGGGCATCCTCACGGGGGATCTGAACCTCGCGGAGGCCATCGAGTGGCGTCAGGGGATGCTGCGGGCCTTTCCCGACCTGAAGGTCGAGCTCGGTCCGGCGATCACCCTGGCGGAGAAGGACACCGTCGCGATCCGCCTCCGGTGGACCGGGACCCACTGTGGCACTTTCCACGACATCCCTCCCACGTTCCTCAAGGTCGATATGGCCCTCTTCGCCTTCTTCCGGTTCCGCAACGGGTTCATCGACCGGGTGACCCAGCTCACCGACACTCACGCCCTCCTCGAGCAGCTCCGGGCCGCCGCCCGCGTTCCCGCTCGCGCGAAGTCACTGCTGCCCACGCTGGGAGCCGACACCATGAGCGGGATGGAAGAGCCGTCCCATCCGCTCTTTGTGCCTCCGGAGAGCTTCAACGGGCTGGGCTGACGCGGGCGCAGGCTGGGGCGGACATGACCTCGCTCTTGGCCGCTCCGCGCACCCAGATCGCTTCTTCTGCTCGATAGAGCGTTGCCCTGCCGCCCGGCCGCGGGACGTCCGATCGACCTCCCGGCAAGCGCTTGTCGATTGCCAGGATGGGGTCGCGGGTCGGGCGACCGGCGTCGAGGGCCAACGGGGGAGCGGGACGGAAGCTCCGCCGCGCGGTCCCGGTGTGGGATGAACGGGACGAGCGCCCCTTCGGCCAGATTCGAACCCGCGGGGGAGCGTTGCCCAAGCTGCGCGGCGCTCCTTCCCTTGCGCTACCACAACGAAGTCGGGGGGCGGACGAGACGTGATCCTCGCTCGGCTCTATTTCAGACCCATGTTCGGGCTCTTCTCCTGGGGTCAGGGGTTTGGTCCTGACCTCGAGTGGACGACGGTTGGCCGGCTATCTTACCGGCTGGCGTCCATGCACGGATGTTCGCTCCCGAGGTTCGGCGAGAGAACGGGACCGAGAGAAATCCCGAGGAGGAACCCGCTCCTCACTTTCATCCCGAAGCCCCGACCTGGGTAACGCCCGAGTCCCTGACGTTACTCCGCCACGGACCCGTTAGTTTCCCCGGTTAGTTCCTGAGGTTGCCGCGAAGCGGCAACGGGGGGTGCGGAGTGGGCTCGCCCGGATTCGAACCGGGGATCTGCTGTGTGTGAGACAGCCGTCATAACCGCTGGACTACGAGCCCTTGGTCGGCGTTCGCCGAGCACGGGGATGGGGTAAAGATTTCGGCGATGCCGAACCTCTCCAGCCCGGGGGTGCCCAAGCTCTCCGGGGCGGTTGGAGACCCTCGCAGAGGCGACTCCCGGTCACTCCTGGAGGTCTCCCGGCGATCGCGAGGCCCGGAGACTTTGCCCCCCCCCGAACCTCGGGCAAGCGGGTCGGTTCCTGGGACGTCCTGAGGCGGGCGGCATTTCCTCACGCCTCCCGGCAGGGACCGTCCTGGAGAGGGGGCCCCTCCGCGCGGAGCGTGGCCCTTCACGAGGGCTTCCACTCTTCCACGGTGCTGGAGGGGGTCAGCGCCCCCGGAGGGACCTCCAGGGTATCGTCGCGGCGGGGACCGTAGCTCACGAGGGTCACCGGGGCCCCGACCTCGTCGGCCAGGAAGGCCAGGTAGCGTTTGAGCTCGCGCGGCAGGGCCCTCCAGCCGTCCTCGGCGAGACGGCGGCGGAGGCGCGGAGTGAACTCTCCCCAGCCGGGGAAGGTCCTCCAGACCGGGCGGACCTCGGCCAGGTCCTCGGCGAGGACCGGGGGATAGTCCTCCGACTTTTCCCCGTTCGGGAGCTCGTAGCTCACGCAGACGGGCACCTCGGGCTCCCCGCCCAGGATATCGACCTTGGTGATCGCGAGGGAGGTGAAGCCGTTGAGGCGGGCCGCGTAGCGCAGGAGCACCAGGTCCATCCATCCGACGCGGCGCGGACGGCCGGTCGTCGCCCCCCTCTCGCCCCCTCGCTCGCGAAGCTCGTCCCCGTGGGGACCGAGGAGCTCCGTGGGGTAGGGCCCGCCGCCGACCCGCGTCGAGTAGGCCTTGGCGATCCCGATCACCTCGTCGAGCTCCTGGGGAGGGAGCCCGCTCCCGACCAGCGCGCCGGCGGCCGTCGGGTGCGAGGAGGTCACGAAGGGGTACGTCCCGAAGTCGATGTCCAGGAGCGCGCTCTGGGCCCCTTCGAGGAGGATCCGCTTCCCCTCCCGCGCGGCGTTCCACAGCAAGGGCTCGGTCGCGGCCACGAACGGCTGGAGCGCCTCGCCCTGCGCCTGGAGCTCCGCGAGGGTGGTCTCCAGCGGCGGAAAGTCGGAAACCTGCTCGCGCAGGTGCTTCTTCGCAGCGTAGAGCAGCTCGAGCTTCTCCCGAAGGATCTGCGGGCGTGAGAGGTCCGCCACGCGGAGCCCCCATCGCCCCACCCGGTCCATGTAGGCCGGGCCGATCCCCTTGCGCGTCGTTCCCGTCGCGCGGGCCCCCCGGACCCCTTCTTCCCAGGCGTCCTGCGCCCGGTGCAGGGGAATGATCACGTGGGCCCTCTGGCTGACCAGGAGCTGGCCCCGGAACTCTCCGGCCGCCTTCAGTGCGCGGACCTCTTCGAGCAGTTCGGCGGGGGAGATGACCATCCCTGGCCCGCTGATGGCGAGGCAACCGGACCGGAGGATCCCGCAGGAGATCTGGTGGAGGACCACGGTCTTGTCCGCGGGCTGGACCGAGTGGCCCGCGTTCGGTCCGCCCTGGTACCGCACGGAGATGTCCGCGCGCCCGCAGAGGTAGTCCAGGACCTTTCCCTTGCCTTCGTCCCCGAACTGGGCGCCGATGACGGCCGTGACGGGCGTGGGAACTCCCTCCTACGCCGGGCGGAGGGGTCCCCGTAGATATGCCTGCGGGGTTCGTCAGCTAGGTGCGTCCCGGCCCCGGGGCGCCCTCCGGACCCCTGGGAGGTGCGGTCAGGATGGCGGGGGGCCCGGCTGCACCGGGGGCGGCAGCGGCGGAGGGGCCTGCTGCTCGTGGTGTTGCGGGATGATCGAGGGACCGAGGTCCGGGAAGATGGTGGGTGGGATATCGTCCGAGGAGGGAGCGCCCGGGACGACGGGCGTCGAGCTGACGTCCGCGACGGGGGCCGTCTCGGGTTCCGCCGCGGGAGGCACCTCTCCGCCCGCCCCTTGGGGGACCCGGAAGTGCTCTCTCGGCCGGTCCCACCGGCCGCGCCACCACAGGAAGAGCGCGACGGCGATGACCGCCACCACCGCGATCAGCACGGCGAGGTCGCCGTAGGTCATCCCGCCCCCGGGAGTGAGCTCCTGCCCCACCCAGGAGGGGTTCGCGTGGACCATCAGCCCCGTGACCGTCGAGATGGCGAGCAACCCGCCCGGGGCCGACGGGTCCGCCACCAGCGCCCGGACGTAGATCAGGAGCAGCCCGCTTCCCGCTCCGGAGGGGACCGACACCGTGATGGACCCGGAGGTCGAGGCCTGCTGCGTCCTCGTCGCCGGCTCGATGCCCATCTGGACGAGCAGGACGACGGTCCGCGGCAGCGTCGAGCTGCCGAGAGCGGAGATCGAGTAGGCGAGGGACAGGCTCTCTCCCGGCTGATAGCTCCCGTCGGAGTACTGCGAGGGCGTCGTGACCGCGGCCGAGAGCGCGTAGCCGGTGACCTCGTCGAGCTCGACGTCCTCGCCGCTCACGAACCCTCCGCTCGTCTCGGCGGACACGCTCACCTCGTAGCAGATGGAGGCCCCCTGCTGGGGGATCTGGAAGGAGAAGGTGTTCTGCGAGACCGCGCCGCCGAAGAGCACCTGCATGGTGGTCCCGCTGCAGGGGCTGAAGCCCGTGACCGAGGCGAACCCCACCACGTTCGCGTAGAAGATCGGGTGGCCGGTCGTGAACAGGCTACCTTCACCCGTCAGGGTGACCGTGATCGTGTCGCCGGGCAGGTAGCTCACCTCCGAGGGGTTCACCAGGAGCTGTGGCGGGGAGACCAGCGCGCAGGCCATGGAGAAGATCCCCAGGCTCGTGGGGGAGGACCCGTTGTGAGCGTAGAGGACCACCTCCACCACCCCCTGCATGGAGGGGGCGAGCGCGTACGGTGGAAGGTTCCCGGAGGGCCCCGTCACGTTCTGCTGCTCCTCCAGCGCACCGGTGGGGAACAGGGGGCAGATGGGCGAGCCGGCGAGGAAGAGGACCTGGTAGGCGTAGACGGTCCAGTACGAGGGGATGCTCCCGCCGCCACCGGGAAGCACCAGCCGGAACGTCCCTCCCAGCGTGTCGCCGCCGAAGTACTGGGTGCTGTTCAGCGAGATCACGACGGCCACCTGGCTCGAGTTCCCGAGGAGGGAGATCGTGAGGGAGCTGTGGTTGGTGAGCGAGGGGTCCTGGGGGTCCGCGACGGTCACGTTCACGGTGACGGAGGAGACCTTGAGCAGGCTCGTGTCGAGGACCTCACGGGCCGTCCCTGAGGCGTCCGCGGTGAGCTGGGTCGGGAACGCGCCGGGGGCGGGCAGCGGGATACCGGCCGAGAACAGCTGGATCGAGACGGCCGCCCCGGGGATGGTTCCCAGGAGACCTCCGCCCGGGCTCCCCATGACCGCGGTCTCCCTCACGACGACCTCGCTCCCCAGGGGGAAGGCGAGCGGGTTGGGGCACGGGTTCGGGCCCCCGTCGGTCGTCGTCGCCGCGCAGAGCTCGGGAGCGATGACCTCCGCCACGGTGTAGGTCAGCTGAGAGGTCTCGACGTTCGTACGGCCTCCGGAGGAGAGGTTCGCCCACAGGTTCACCGCGACCCATCCGCCGGGGAGCGCGTTCGCCGGGATGAGGAAGGAGATCTGCCCCTGGGCCGTGCCGACGGGCGGCGTGAGCGGTGGGAGGGGCGCGTAGACCCCCGGCACGGTGCTGTTCACGTAGAGGCCGTTCGCCCCGAAGGCGAGCGTGCCCGAGACCGGTCCCTGGGAGACGAAGGAGAGCACCTGGTAGAAGAGCGTGGCCCGGTCCTTCGGCAGATGGTCCACCTGGTCGGGGGTGAGCTGAACGAAGTAGGTGTCCACGTGGAAGTTCATCTGCTGCATCGACCACGAGGACGTGCTCGCGGTGACGTTGAACGTCCAGGTCCCGCCGAGCACGAGGGTCCGGGGGACGGTGAAGAAGACGCGCGGGGCGAGGGTGGAGTCGAAGGAGGTCCCTCCCGGGCAGCCGGTGCCCGCGGCCAGCACCAGCGGCACCGTGAGCGAGAGGACCGGGTTCGTGAGGTGGTCCGCGGTCGCGTTCGGGTCGTTGATCGTGATGTTGGCCGTGTGGTCCAGGGCGAAGTCGCAGAGCTGGAAGAACACCTCGTTCTGGTTCCCGACCGATCCCGTGTTGAAGTCGGTGGTCGGACTGAAGCTGCCGACCGTCGTGGACATGCCGAGCTGAGGGAGGATGCAGATGGAGAACCCGCAGGGGCTCGCGCTGGGCGCGTTCCTCCCGCCGGCGATCTCGGACATCGCCTCCCGCAGCGCGACGGAGGGCGCGAGCGAGTGGGGCGAAGGCGCGAGGTGGACCGCGGGCCCGAACAGGGAAGCGCCGGACAGGCCCCCCGCCAACGGCAGCGCCAGCAGGGCGAGCCCGAGGGCGAAGAGCGCGGAGCGCGAGGGCTTCTCCAAGTTCATGACCAAAAAGGGACCGTGGCCCTTTGAAATACTTGCCGAGAGGCCAGACCCCGGCGGGTCGAGGCGGTCCGGAGCGACCGGGAGCCCCCACGGAGGCGCCTCGAGGGCCTCCGAAGGCCCGGGCCGTGACGTGGCTGGGAACCGTTTCCCGCGTGGAGTGCCGACCACGTTATCTCCTCTTTCGCGCTATCGACCTCGTTCCGGGGTTCGACCACGATGCTGTCCAGCCGAGTGCGGTCGCTGGAGATGTCCGGTATCCGCAAGATGTTCGACGCGCCGGCACCGAACGCGATCAACCTAGGTCTGGGGGAGCCCGACTTCAACCCGCCGGCCGTGGTCAAGGAGGCTCTCTTCGAGGCGGTCCGCTCCGGGAGCAACAAGTACGGCCCCTCCGCCGGCCTGCCGGAGCTTCGCGATGCGATCGCGGAGCGCTACCGACGCTACCTCCCCTCGACCGACCGGGCGAACGTCATCGTGACCTGCGGAGGGACGGAGGCGCTCCTCTCCGCCGCGCTGACGCTCTACGACCCCGGCAACGAGGTCCTGGTCCCCAACCCCGGCTTCGTCCTCTACACCCCTCACGCCCGGATGGCCGACGCGACCCCCGTGCCCTACTCCTTGCGGGAGGAGAGCGGGTACCAGCCGGACCTCGACGAGCTGGAGGAGCTCGTGTCCCCCCAGACGCGGGCGATCGTGGTGAACTCCCCGTCGAACCCCACCGGCGGGGTCTTCACCGCGAAGACGATGGACGGGCTCGTCTCGTTCGCCGAGAACCACGGGCTCACGGTGGTCTCCGACGAGGTGTACGATGAGATCGAGTATGCGCCGGGAGGGCACCGCAGCTTCTGGGGGCGCTACGACCGGGTCGTCGTGGTGAACTCGTTCTCGAAGATCCTCGCCATGACCGGCTGGCGCCTGGGGTACCTCGTCGCCTCCGAAGAGGTGGCCGCCGAGGCGAACAAGATCCACTACCACATGGTCGCCTGCCCCTCGACGCCCGGCCAGGTGGCGGCGCTCATTGGGCTGCGCGAGGCCCGCGAGGACATCCAGGCGATGGTCCGCGAGTTCCGCGCCCGGCGCGACCTGATCGTCAAGGGGCTCAACTCGGTCCCAGGGATGCACTGCGTCCGGCCCGAGGGGGCGTTCTACGCCTTCCCGAGCTACTCCTGGGAGGGGGGCTCGCTCGAGGTCGCCCAGGCGCTGCTCCAGCGCGGGCTGCGGTGCACCCACGGCGAGGCCTTCGGGTCCCTGGGCGAGTACCACCTGCGCTTCTCCTTCGCCTGCTCGCGCGACACGATCCGAAAGGCGGTCCAGCTCCTGCGGGCCTACGGCGAGGAACAGCCGGCCCGGGCGAGGCCCACGGCCCGGCTGGCGAAGGCGGCCTGACGGGCCCTCGTACGATGCGCTTCCGTCTCCTCGCCCTCGGCCTCTCCTCCCTCGCGCGGTTCCACCGGTCGCCTGAGCTCCGGGAGGGTCTCGACTCGCTCGCGCAGGAGGTGCGGGACCTCGAGGCCCCGCTCCGGCGGGGTTCGGACGGACCCGCCCAGGCTCAGGACGCGCGGGGCGACCGGTCCGCGACGCCGAGCTCCCGGTAGAGCGCTCGGACCCTCTCGCCCGTGCGGGTCCAGGAGAAGAGCGCCTCGACCCGCGCGCGTCCCGCTTCGCCCATCGCCCGCGCCTTCCCGGGGTCCGAGAGGACGTGCTCGAGGGCCGTGCGCAGCTCTCCCACGTCCCCCGGGGGTACGAGCCGCGCGGTCCGCCCCGGGTCCACGACCTCCGGCACCCCGCCCACCGACGTGGCGACCACCGGGAGCCGGGCGGCCATGGCCTCCAGCAGCACCAGGCCGAAGGCCTCGTAGTCCGAAGGGAGCGCGAAGAGCCGTGCGCCGGCGAACGCCGTCCGGTAGAGCGCGGGGTCGGCCAGGTTGCCGGTGAACCGGACCTCCGAGAGCACCCCGAGCTCTCGCGCCCTCGCCTCGAGCGCCGGCCGCTCTCCCCAGTCCTGCCCCACCACGAGCCACGGGGGCCGAAGGGGGCTCGGGAGGCCGGCCCACGCCTCGAGGAGGCGGCGCAGCCCCTTGTTCGGTGCGAGTCGCCCGGCGAAGAGCAGGTACGGGCGGGAGAGGCCCAGGAGCTCGCGGGCCCTCTCGGGCGTCGGCAGGTCCCTCCACGGGGCAAGGTCGATCCCGGGAGGGATCACGCGCACCTTAGACGCGGGAGCGAACTCGCGCACCTGCCGCGCCTCGTGCTCGGACTCGACGACGAGCGCTCCCGCCGTCCGGTAGGCGGTCATGCCGAAGAGGTGGTCCTGCCCTCGAAGAAGCCCCTTCTTCCACGTGGGCTCCCACGGGTCCGCCGGGTGGTAGTGGGTCCCGACGACGAGCGGGATCTCTCTCGCCTCGGCGACGAGCGCGGCCTGGAGCACGTGGCCATAGCGGTGCGAGTGCGCGTGGATCACGTCGGGTTGCGCGCGGTCGAGAGCGCGCACGAGCCCTGGGAGCAGCGGAAGGGTGAGTCCGGGGATCAAGCGGCGGACGGCGGGGAAGCGCTCCACGGGGACGCCGTCCAGTTCGCGCGAGCATGACGGGCGCCGGTCCCAGCCCTGCTCGGAGAAGAGGTCGCTCGCGAAGACCGTCACCTGGTCGCCCCGGGTCCGGAGCTCCCGCGCAAGCTCCCGGACATGCGTCTCGACGCCGCCCGGCGCGTCGTAGCGCAGGAGGACCTGGGCGACCCTCATCGGGAGGCTCCCCCGGTCTCGTGGAGGACCTGCTCGTAGACCCGCTCGAGCCCCTCCACCGTGCGCTCCCACGTGTGGGCGGGGACGGTCGTCTCACGGCCGCGGGCGCCCATGGCCCGCGCCTTGGTACGGTCCGACAGGAGCTCTTCCAGGGCGGCGGCGAGCGCCCGGGCGTCGCCGGGGGGAACGAGCCGTCCGTTCTTCCCGTCCTCGACGAGCGAGGGGATCCCGCCGACACGGGTGGAGACGACCGGCGTCCCCTGGGCGAGCGCCTCGAGCAGGACGAGCCCGAACGCCTCGTAGTCGGAAGGAAGAACGAAGACCTCCGCCTGAGCGTAGGCGCTCGCGAGGAGCGATTCCTCCTTCACGAAGCCGGTGAGGTGGACCCGCGAGGCGAGCCCGAGCTTCTCCGCGTGGGCCCGGGTGGCCGCGCCCTCCCCGCTGTCCTCCCCCACGAGGACCAGCTCGAGGTCCGGGAAACGGGACGCGAGGGAGGCGAAGGCGTCGAGAAGGACGGGAAGCCCCTTGTTCGAGGCGAGGCGCCCGGTGAAGAGGAGGAAGGGGCCGCGCACCCCGAACTTTCCCCGGAACCCGCCGCCGGCGGACTCGGGCGCGGGGAGCGGCGTGTACCCGGGGGGGACGAAGGCGATCGGCGGCAGATCCGGGACGATCTCCCGGAGCATCCGCTCCTCCTCGCGGCTCTGGAGGATGAGCCGGGCGAGGTGACGGAGGACGGGAGCGGCCAGGCGTCGGTCGTAGAACCCGCGGAGCTGCTTGCGCTTCTCCCCGCCCCAGATCGACCAGGTGGGGTGGAAGTGGGCGGTCATCACCCACGGCAGGCGGTTCAGCCGCTCCGCGAGGGCGGCGCTGAACCCCTGGTAGGTGCCGTAGGTGTGGACGTGCACGAGCGAGGGGGCCGCCCGGCGGAGGTCGAGGTAGAGCCCCGGGAGGAACGGGTAGTGCAGATCTCCGCCGAGCGACACGGCCCGGTGACGGGCGACAGGAACGTCCCCGGGGGAGGGCCCCGAGGCGAGCTGCTCCGGGGAGAGGCGTTGCCAGGGGATCTCGGTGTAGAGGTCCGTGGTGAGGACCCGGGCGTCCAGCCCGTGCGCGCGCTGGCGGAGCACCACTTCTCGGACGTGCCGCTCCACTCCTCCGGGCCCGGGCGGGTAGCGCGTGGGGACGTGGAGGACCCGGAGGCCGCGCAGCCCTTCCGGCACGGTCGGTCGAGCGTCGGGCGACCCCGACGCGAAGGTGGGGTCCCTGGAAGCGCTGGAGCTGGTCGGAGAGGCCATGGCTCGGTCCCTCGCCGCTCGCCCCCGGCCGGTGCGAGGGCCCCTCTATCCCTTCGTCGCGGGAGGACGGGCGCTCACCATCCGCTGGGCGAACTTCTTGTACGACTCGGCCGCGCGGACGACGGCCTCCATCTTGACGTACTCGTTGGCCTGGTGGGAGAGGTCCTCGTCGCCCGCCCCGTAGACCACGACGCGGGGGTTCACGGTCACGTAGTAGACCGCTTCGGAGGCGTGGACCATCACGGCGAGCTCGCTCCCGGAGACCTCCTTGAAGGTCCGGATGTGATCGCTCGCGGGGTCGACCTGGAGCGAGGGGAGGCTCACGAGCCGCCGGACCGTGAAGGGGGTCTTGATGCGCTTGAGGTGCTCCTCCACCTCCCGCTGCAGCTCGTCCGGGGTGTAGGGCGGAGGGAAGCGGATGTCCACCTCCGCGCTCGCGCGGGAGGGGACGACGTTCACGCGGTTCCCTCCGTGGAACGTCCCGACGTTCACGGTGACCGTCCCGAGCTCGGGATGGGCGACCCGCCCCCGGAACGTCTCGAGCGCGCGGAGCAGTCGCATGAGCTTCACCACGGCGTTCTCCCCCAACTGCGGCATCGCGCCGTGGGCGGAGCGGCCCCGGGTCTCGATGGAAAGGTCGAGCACGCCCTTCTCCGCGTAGCCGACGCGGAGCCCGGTGGGCTCGCCGACGACGACAGCCTTCGCCCGGCGGAGGGCGAGCGTCTTGCAGAGCGCCTGCGCCCCGTTCATCGTCGTCTCCTCGTCGGTGGTGATCGCGAGGGTCACGGGCACCCGGCGGGTGACGAGGTCGTTCGCCGCCGAGAGCATGGCGACGACCGTCCCCTTCATGTCGGCCGCGCCGCGGCCGTACATCCTTCCGGAGGTGAACTGGCTCTGGGAGAAGCTCCAGCCGTCGCCCACCGGCGGGGTGTCGAGATGTCCGGCCAGGACCACGCCTCCCTGGCCGTACTCCGAGAGGAGGGCCGGGGCGGACGGGTCGCCGTAGACGGAGGAGCGCATCTTGAGCGAGTCCGCGAAGGACTGGATGTAGTCGATGATCTCGTGCTTGTCGGCAGCGGGGTCCGAAGAGAGCTTGATCAGGTCGGCCAACATGTCGACCATCTGGCGTTTCACGACCTTGCTCCCCCTGTGCCCTTCCCGATGAAGAGCGATCTCCGAAGGGCCCCCAGAGGCTGCGCCTCTCTTGAATATGAGTAGAAAGGCTTAATAACCGGTTTCCGGCGGGGCCGCTTCGCCCCTCACTTTGGGAGCAACGCTCCCAGGTCCGGGTGGGTCTCCGGATGGCCTTCCGGACCCGCCAGAGTCCACCACTTGTGCTCTGGCATCTTCGAAAGGCGCCGCGCAGCTTCGTGGAGGAGCGGGCCGGCGTTGGTCAGGACCGGCCGGCCGTGTCCGCAGAAGATCGAGCGGACGTCGAGGGCAGCCAGCCTCTCGACCGAGTCGATCGCGGTGTCCGGGTCGAAGTTCGAGTAGCGGGAGGGCAGGTCCAGGCCCTTCGAGGAGCTCACCAGGGCATCCCCCGCGAAGAGGATCTTCCTCTCGGAGTGGTAGTACGCGACGCTTCCGAGCGTGTGGCCAGGGGTCCCGATCACGGTGAAGGGCCCCACGGTGTCCCCGTCCTTCAGGACGTGGTCCACGTGCACGGGGTGGCGGGGGAAGAGGACCCGGATCACGAAGGGGGCGAGGCGGGGGCCCCGACCCTCCACGGCAGGGGCGTCCATCGCGTGGCAGGCGACCTTGGCATTGGTGACCCACCGCAGGTAGGCCGCTCCCCCCATGTGATCGGGGTGCTGGTGGGTGAGCAGGATGTCCGTGACCTCTCGCAGAGGGACCCCCGCGCTCCGGAACGCCTGACGGAGGGGGGTGGCCGCCCCCGGGAACCCGGTGTCGATGAGGTAGGTCTTCCCGCCCTCGCGGAAGACGTAGGAGCTGGCGAGCGGCCCACGCACGCGTCCCAGCCCGTCCACGAGGCGCGTGCCCACGATCGGGACCGCGGAGGAGGACGAGGAGGGAGACTTGGGAGGGGAAACGGGCGGGGAGGTGGCAGGGGGGGTGGTGGTGGCGGCCACGAAAGCGCCCACGGCCCGACCATCATAAGCTTGGAGGGGGGCCCGACCGGGCCCACCGGTGCGGCGACGACCTTGCCCCCCCCCCCTCGGCCATGGGGCAGGGGCGGGCGATCTCAGCCCGGGGGCGCGGCCGAGGACGGTGGGTGCTTCGACCGGACGAGCGGGGGCAGCTCTCCGAGTTCGGCGAGCTCCTTCGCGCTCAGCCGGACGAGCACGATCCCGGAGGAGAGCAGCCGCACGCTCCGACCTTGCGGGTCCTCGGACACCGTGAGGCTCACCGTCCCCCGGTCGAAGGACGGGACCACGCTGGCGCCGGAGGCCGTCCATCGGGCGAAGAGCCCTCCGAGCAGCTCCTCCAGGGCCTCGCCGCGGCCGAGCGTGTAGAAGGCCCGCCGCACGATGGTCCGGCCGTCCGCCGCGAGGAACGCGACGGGGGCGGCGGGAACGAACCGGTGGGAGGCCTGCGTCAGGCGGGTCTGGGCCGCGGTACGCGCCTCACGCTCCTGGGTGAGCTCCCGCCTGAGGTCGGTCTCGATCGCGTGCTGCTGGGCGAGCGCTTCCCGGAGCGATCCGTTCTCCGCGATGGCGAGGTCGAGCGACCGGGTGAGCTCCAGGAGCCGGTCCGACACCGTCCGCTCCTCCGAGGCGGGGAGCTCCTCGGGAGCGGCGGTGGGCTCCGGGCGGGCTTCGGTCCCCCCTCGATCGTCGGTCGCCTCCTCATGGAGGGCCCCGGCCTCCGCGCTCCCCCGCTCCGGCTCCGCCGGGACCTCGGACCCTTCGGGCGGAGCGGAGGACCCGGCGCCGCCCGCCTCCTCCTGGTCCTCGTTCAGCTGGCGAAGGAGGTCGTCCAGCATCTCGGTGCCCGAAGGGACCTCCGATGCGCCCGCTTCCAGGGGCTTCTCCTTGGCCACCTTCGGCGTCAATCTCCCCCTTCCCCCCCCCGGTCCGGGCTATACGTATGGAGACGTATCGTCCCGGTGCATGATTACTCCCTGCGGAGCGGATGAACCTTCCGTGTCCGTCACCTAAGGCCGCGCCGCGTCGGAGAGGGAGAGCGCGGGGTCCTCCCCTCCTTCCAAACCCCGCTGGGCGGGGAGGGTGGGGGAGCCTATCCCCGGGTCCGGGGAGGTGGCGTCCGCTGGGCGAGCGCGTAGGTGCGCTTCACCGCTCGAAGGTAGCCTTCCGGGGAGCCCACCGAGAGCCACTGCCCGTCGCCCGGGCCCAGGATCACGGCGAAGACCTTCTCGCCCTTCGCGATGAGGTGGGAGATGGCCGAGGTCACCTCGAGCTCGGCGGGGCGTCGTCGCGCCTCGCTCTCGAGCGCCTCGAAGATGATCGGGGAGAAGGCGTAGACCGCCGTCGCCGCCCAGGAGGAGCGGGGCCGCTCGGGCTTCTCTTCCATGCCGGTCACCCGCAGGAACCGGGCGCCGTCGATGCGGCCCGCGAAGCTCCCCTCCACCACTCCGTAGTTCCGGGGCTCGGCGACGTGCCGCACCAGCAGCACCACCGCGGCGCCTTCCCGGCGGCGGAGCTCCTCCATGGCCCGCGGGAGCCTCCCGGGGACCGGCTCCCAGAGGACCGCGTCGGCGGCGTGCAGGAGGAACGGGTGCTTGCCGATGGTGGCCCGGGCCCTGAGCAGGGCGTCGCCGAACCCCCTCGGGGAGCGCTGGGTCACCCAGTGGAACTTCACCTCCGAGAGCAGGTGATGGAGCGCGAGGGTCTCGATGAGCCGCTCGGGGTGGTGGAGGTGGCGCTGGATGAACGCGTCGTCCGGCTGGAAGTAGCGGACCGCCGCGTCCTGGTCCGGGCCGACGATGACGACGAGGTCGTCGACCCCGGCGTCGTGGAGCGTCCGGACGACGTGGTGGCAGACGGGGGCGAGCGTCGCGTTGCCCTGCCGGCCGCGGTAGAAGAGCGGGAGCATCTCCTTCCGCATCCCGCGCGTCGCGGGGAGCATCCGGGTCCCCTCCCCGGCCATGGTGACGACGGCCCTCATCGAGGTCCCTCCCGTGTCCTCAGAGCGCGGACCTCCCTTCTTCGCCCGTGAGCCCGGGGGCCTCACCCTTCGGAGAAGGAGGCGGACCCCGCCGCGGGGGATGGGGCCTTCCGGGCTCCCGCGGTGGACGCGACGGGCCCCCGGGCGGTCTTCTCGATGCGCAGACGGGTCCGGTTGTCCCCGGCCCGGAAGTCCATCCGGGGCTGGACGACCGCTTTCTTCTCCTCCAGCCGGGACCGGAAGCGCTGGAGGTCGGAGAGCATCCACTCGAGCGCCTCCTCGAGGGTCCGCTGGTGCCGGTAGCCGAGCTTCAGCAGGTTGTCGTGGAGCGGGTTGTAGTAGTGCTCCTCGAGCTCGACCCGAGGGTTGTAGGAGTTGTGGATCTCGGCCTTCATCTGGAGCTTCCCCGCCACCTTCACCACCAGCTTGGCGAGGTCGCCCACCGAGTACGACTCGTCGAACTGGTTGAAGACCCGGTACTCGCCCTGCGCGGCCGGGTTCTCCACGGCGAGCCGCAGGCTCTGCATCGAGTCCTCCAGGGCGATGAACCCCCTTCGCTGCCCGCCCTTCCCGTAGGGCGTGAGGGGAAGCCCGAGGACGGCCTGGACGCAGAAGCGGTTGAGCGCGGTGCCCCAGACCTCGTCGAAGTCGAACCGGGTGAGCTGCCAGTCCTCCGAGATCTCCGGCGTCCGGGTGCCGTAGATGACCCCCTGCATGACGTCGGTCGTCGGGAGCCCCCAGAGCTTGTTGGCGAGCATCACGTCGCCGGTGTCGAAGACCTTCGACCAGTGGTACCAGCTGGAGGCCTGCCGAGGGAAGGGCACCCGGTCCTTCCTCCCCCGGAACTCGACCTCGAAGAACCCCTCCGCGATGTCAATGTTGGGGGTCCCGTACTCCCCCATCGTCCCCATCTTGACCAGGTGGGACTTCGGACACTCGTCCTTCATCGCGTAGACGATGTGCAGCGTGGAGGTGACGTTCTGGCACTGCGTCGCCACCGCGTGGTGGACGTCGATCATCGAGTAGGGAGCGCTCCTCTGCTCTCCCAGGTGGACGATCGTGTCCGGCTTCTCCTGACGGAGGACGTGGCGGACCGTCGCGTAGTCGCAGAGGTCACCCTCGTAGAACCGGAACCCCTTGATCCCATGCTCCTCGAGCGCGCGGCGGCGCTCGTGCATGTCCAGGATCGGTGTCGCGGACCAGCTGCCGACCTCCGCCACGCGCTGGCGGGTGGCGAAGTTGTCGATCCCGACGACCTCGTGGCCGCGCTTCAGGAGATGAAGGGCGAGGGGCCAGCCCGAGTACCCATCCACGCCGGTGATGAGGACCTTCACGCGCGGGCGCACTCGGTTTCCCGTTCTTAAGGGTGTGGGCGAGCATCACCGCCCCCATCGGGGCTCGGGCGCTTGCCCCCCGCCATGAGGCACGCTGTCGGGCGCCGATTCCGCGCACGGGAACGCCGTTCCGCGAGTGGTCCGCTGGCCTATCGGTCCAGCCTGTCCCGGGACGGGCCGGGGCCCCCTCGTTGCCGGAGGGTCGGCGCGCCAGGGAGGGGACGGAGGAACGCGGTACCTTCGGAGGTGGCCGGCCCCTCGACGAATGACGGTGGGGAGGACGAACCACGGAGGTCCGCCCGGATCGGCCTCGGCGCAAGATTCCCGCGGCGTTGGGCAGGGGTGTCGATCCGGGATCGAGGGACCCCGCGCAGGGTCAGCTCAGCTCGGCTCAGGTCCGGTCCGCTGAGGACGTCGCGAAGTGCTCCTCGAAGTCCTGCAAGGCCAATGCGAGGTCCTCGCCCTTACGGGCGAGCACGGGGCGCTTCTCGCGGCCCTCGAGCCCCACCAGTCCTTCCCGAAGGGCCCAGTCGAGCACCTTTCGAAGCTCCTTCGGGACCGAGTCGGCGCGCGGGAACACGAGGAGCTGGACCAGGAGGGTCGTGGGGTGGCGGACCGAGGAGAGGACGAGGTGGCTGTGGTGGCGGGCGAGCTGAGGAAGGACCTCAGCGGCAAGGTCCACCGGGACCTTGCGCAGGTCGTAGGGGCAGAGGAACCTCGAGCGCCCCCTTGCCTGCCGATGGAACCACTCCTCGTACTCGAGGTAGGCGGGGATCTCCTCCCGGGTCCAGTATCCGGTGATTGCTGATGCTGCCCCTCCTGTCACCCCCTCTGGATGATCCCTGACGAAGCGGATGATCTCTCCAGTCGGTCGAAGGACGCCATCCCGACGGACCACCTGCGGGCCCCGTAGGCGGTGAACGTTGCCCTCGTGCCTCGGATCCCTTCGAGCGACCTGCTGTCGGTTGACCGCGACAAGGCGCTCGTCCGCGACCCAGTAGGATGTCGCCTTCGGGTCCTCGGCACCGGCGAGAAAGGCCGCCGCGCGGTCGGCCGCCTCATCCTCGGAAGCGAAGAGTTCCAGGCAGTGCGATCCCGTGGGCAACTTGGAAAGGTCGGAGATGAGCTCCGGGAAAGGCGAGAGGGGGGAGCTCTTCCCGCTACGCCTGGTCGCGCTGGGATCGGTCACCCGCCTGATGGCGGAACTTCCCGGACCTCGTCGCATGTGGTGCCTACACTGTGAAAAAGAGCACGGTTAGATGATTCCCGACCGACCCTGTTCGCGGGGGACATGCCCTCGAAGGTACATAGTCCCATGTCTTCCACGCGCCCTTCCCCGCCCGAGCCAGGGTGCCGTTCACTCAACTGCCGGAGGCCGAAGCGCGAGGGTGAGCGAGCCCCCTGGCGCCAGGAGGGAGCCCTCTCCGAGCCCGTTCTCAAGGCGGAGCGGGGGTCCTCCCCGGTGGTCCGCGCGGACGGTTCCCGGGGCCCAATGGAGGTCCAGCCGGGTCTCCCCGATGCGGAGCCGCTCGAGCGTCGCTCCCTTCCAGGCGGCGGGGAAGACCGGCGCGACGCGCAGGGTCGCGGGAGAACCCCGGACCGAGAGCCCCCAGAGCCCTTCGAAGAGCGCCGTGAGGAACGGCCCCACGCTGAGCCCCAGCAGGAAGCAGCTGTTGAAGGGGCGGGCCTCCAGTCCGTGATAGCACTCGTTCGCGAGCCCGTGCTCCTCGCGGAGAAGGGAGGAGACCGTGTGGAGCGTGCCCACCCCTTCCTCGGCGAGCCCGGCGGCGAGGGCCGCATGGGCGGCCCAGTCCGTCGCGATGGTCCACACCTGCCCGTCGTGGTACGCCTCGGGGTCGAAGGTCGGATCGGAGCGGGAAAGGGTCCGGACCCCCCAGGCGGTGGTGAGGTCCTCGCGCAAGGCCCGTCGGACCATCGCCTGGGCCCTCTCGCGCGGGAGCCAGCCGTCCATGACGGTCAGGAGGGCGTTGGGACGGAGCTTACGGACCGGAAGGCCGCCGCCCCCCGGGGCCAGGGTGTCGACCAGATAGGACTCCTCCGGCCAACCGTAGAGCTTCAGGACCTTCTGGACGATCGCGTCCGCCCGCTGCTCCTCGGGCCTCGGCCCGGCGGAGGCCGCGCTCGCGTTCGGGTCGTCCAGGGACCGATGGAGCGCGGCGGCGGCGCGCAGCGCGCGCACGTGGAGCACCTGCAGGTCGATCGCGTGGGCGCGTCGGTCGGTCGAGTCCCAGATCGTCGTGTCGTGGGCGTCGAAGCCGCACTGGACCGCGCCGTGCTGGGCCTCCTCGCTCATCTCGGCGATCTCTCCGCCGTTGGCGAAGAGGCCGGTCGCCGGCTCCACCTTGCGGTCCGCCCAGGCGAGGCAGGCCGCGACGGAGGGCATGAACCCGCGTAGGGTGTCGGCGACGGAGGGGCCCGCGTGCCTCCAGAGCCGGTCGGCGAGCGCGGGGAAGTGCAGGGTCGTGTCCGAAGTCCCGTAGAGGAAGATCGGCCCCGGGCTCACCTGCATCGGGACCTCCCCTTCCTGCGCGCCGAGGATCGGGATGTGGGTCCGGCTCTGGAAGTGGAAGGCGGTCCGCAGCGTCCGCGCCCCCCACTCGTGGTCGCCCAGCCAGAGCGAGGCCGGCAGCATCCAGGCGATGTCGCGGAACCAGAGCGAGCAGTACCAAGGGTAGCCCGCGACGTGCCCGACCATGTCCGGCTCGGGCGCCTGCTGGAGCGCCCGCAGGGCTCCCATCGCCAGGCGCGCGCCCTCCTCGAGCAGCGGGTCCTGCGGGAAGCGCAGGACCGGCCGCTCCTCCCACCAGGAGCCCTCCGCGCCCCTCCGCTCCTCCCTCCACTGGGACGAACGGCCGAGGATCCGGCGGCCCCGCTCCGGGTCGGCCTTGAGGTCGCGCTCGAGCCCGCCCCAGAGCACCCAGGAGAGCTCGAGGCGCTCCGCCGGGTCCAGGTGGAAGGACCAGGTGAGCTCCACCGGTCCGTGGGGGAGCGGCTCGGGGGAGGCGGGCAGCGGTCGGTCCACCGCCCGCAGGGTCGCGGGCTCGTCCGACGAGACGAGGTTGCCCGCGTACCCGTCGGCCTGGAAGGAGAGCCCCTGCGGGGTCCGCTGCAGATGGATGTTGGGAGGGCGAAGCCCCTCCATGAGCACGGGGAAGGCGAACGGCTCGAGGGACATCCGCACCACGAGGTCGATCCCCCGCTCGTCCATCCCCGTCAGCACCAGCTTGCGGGTGACCGCGGGCTCATCGACCGGGACGACGATCTCCTGCCGCGCGGTCCAACCGTCGCCGGCGTGCAGGGAGACCATCTCATGTCTTCGGGCCGAGAGCGATCGGAGGCTGGAGGCGAGGGGAACGGGTGGGGCGGACGCGCGGCCGACCTCGATCGTCCAGGGGCCGGTGAGGCGGACCCCCTGGGCGTAGACCCCGCCCCATTGCAGAGCTGAGCCGCGCGTGTCCCAGGGCAGGTCGAGGTCGCCCTGGCTCGAGAGGATGGCCGCGGCCCTCAGGCCGGAGACCAGCACGGGCGTGAGGGGCGAGGGGGTCGCGCCTTCCGGGGGAGCGTGGAGCTCCAGGAGAGGGACGTCCCACCAGCTCTGCGACGAAGGGGGCACACCCGAGCGCGTGCCCGTGCCCGTGCCCGTGCCCGTGCCCGAGGTCCCCATCGTTCCCGCCTCCAAAGCTACCGCAGCTCGTCGGTGAAACGCACCCAGACCTTCGGAGGGATCGCGACACTGCGGAGCGTCAGTTCCACGGTATGCCGCGAACCCCGGGTCAGGGTGGGCGCCCGGGCGAGGAAGCGCACGGGGACTCCGGGCCGAAGGTTCAGCGGGGCGGACCGGCTGAGCGAGGAGAGCGGTCTCAGCGAGGCCGCCCCGGCCTCTTCGACGAAGCTCGCCACGGGGTCGAGCGGCTGCGAGTCCAGCGCGAGAGCGGCGGCGTGGAAGGCACCCATCCGGAGCGGGGGGTTGAGGAGCCTGAAGGAGAACGACCCGTCGGGCGCGGTGCGGAAGCTCCCCTCCTGGTAGATCGAACGCTCGACGAACTCCGCCATCCGGAGCATTTCTCCCAGACCATGGGGCCCGACCTCGCGAAGGATCGAGAGCCCCTGACGGAAGAGCGAGAGGTCCTGGTGGGTGTGCTTGAGCCAGGCCACGACGGCCCCATCGCGCACCCCCTGCTAAACGTTTCCCGGGACCACGCGCTCGGGTTTTTCTGCCCCAGGGCCCTCCCGTCGCGTGGCCCGCACGAGCCCCAGGTCGTCGATCCGGCCGGTTGGGAGCCCCACCGAAGAGGCCCCCCCCCTCCCACCGCCGAGGGACCTCCACGACTACGGGCTCATCGGGAACCTTCACACCGCGGCGCTCGTCTCCCGGGAAGGCTCGGTGGACTGGGCCTGCTTCCCCCGCTTCGCCTCGCCCAGCCTGTTCGCGAGGCTGCTCGACACGGAACGGGGGGGCGCCCACGTGGTGCGCCCCACCGAACCCTTCCATTCCCGGCAGCGCTACATCCCCTCGTCGAACATCCTGGAGACGCGCTTCCTCCTCTCCGGGCGGAGGGCCCTCCTCCTGACCGACTTCATGCCGGTCCTCCCCCATCTCCCCGGGGAAGGGCTCCCTACGATCGTCCGCCGCGTCCGGGCGTGCGGCGGGGGGGTCTCTCTCACCGCCGTGCTGGAGCCCGCCTTCGACTACGCCCGCGTGAGGCCCAGGGTCGAGCGGATGCCCTGGGGGTTCCGGGTGCGCGGCGTGCGGCCGTACCAGCTGCTCTCCTACCGTGCCCCCGGCCGTTCGACGATCTCGGGGGGGAAGGTCGTGACCACCCTCAACCTCGACCCGGGAGAATGCGAACACCTCGTGCTCGAGGCCGGTGAGCCCCGGGCGGAGATGGGCGAGCCCGAGGAGATGCTCGCCTCCACCCGGAGGTACTGGAGGTCCTGGGTGCGTCGCATCCCCTTCGCGCTCGACCCGGCCCACCGCGCCTGGCACGCGTGGATCGAGCGGTCGCTGCTCGCCCTGAAGCTCCTCTCCCACGCCGACACGGGGGCGTTCGTGGCCGCTCCGACCACCTCGCTGCCCGAGTGGCCCGGAGGCGTGCGGAACTGGGACTACCGGTACGTCTGGATCCGCGACGCGGCCTTCACCGCGGAGAGCTTCCTCGACCACGGCCACCCGGAGGAGGCGGAGGCGTTCCTCCGCTGGGTCGTGGCGCGGGTGCGGCGGGCCAAGGGCGAACCCCTGAAGGTGGTGTACGGGGCCCACGGGGAGACGGACCTCGCCGAGAAGGAGCTCGGGCACCTTTCGGGGTTCCTCGGCTCCAAGCCGGTGCGCATCGGCAACGGCGCCGCCGAGCAGTTCCAACTCGACATCTACGGGGAACTCCTGGACGCGGCGGAGATGCTTGCCCGGATCGACCCGGGGTTCATCTCGGGCCTCTGGCCCGAGCTCTCCTCCCTGGCCGCGGAGGTGGGGGAGCTCTGGCGGAAGCCGGACCGCGGGATCTGGGAGGTGCGGGGCCCTCCGGCGCACTACGTCCACTCGAAGGTCATGGCGTGGGTGGCCCTCGACCGGTCCGCCCGGCTCGCCTGGCGCTTCTCCACCGAGGAGGAAGGGGACCGGTGGTCGGAGGAGGCGGAGAAGGTCCGCTCCGAGGTCATGGAGAGGGGCGTGGACCCGCGGACCGGCGCGTTCGTCCAGGCCTATGGCCGTGAAGTCCCCGACGCCTCCAACCTTCGCATCCCGATGGTCGGGCTGCTCCCCTTCGATGACCCGCACGTGCGGGCCACCATCGGCCAGGTCCGGCGGGAGCTCTCCGAGGGCCCTTTCGTCTACCGCTACCGGGCGGACGACGGGATCGGAGGGCCGGAGGGCGCCTTCCTCCCCTGCGCGTTCTGGCTCGTGGAGGCGCTCGCGAGGAGCGGGGAGGGAGCCGCGGCCCAGACGGCGTGGGAGGGGTTGCTCCCCGTGGGAGGCTCCCTCCACCTCATGCCCGAGGAGTACGACCCGGCCGCGCACCGGGCGCTCGGGAACTATCCGCAGGCGTTCACGCACATCGGGTTGCTTCGTGCGGCCCGGGCGCTCCTCGAGTGCTCGGCGGCCTCGTCCGTGGCGCGCCCCACCGGCCCACCGCCGGTCGCGGCGCATCGTTAGCACGAGAACGGTTGGGGAACCTCCTGTCGCTCCCCCCACGGGGGGGTTTATGGACGCGGACCGGTACGGGAGCCGCGCGGCAGGGCGGGAGCGCACGGCCTCTTGGAGGTCGGGGCGCTCCCTGGGCCCCGAGCGCAGGGGCCGAGGGTCGTGAAGGGTTCCAGAAAGGCGGAGAGGGCTCGCGTCGATGGTCTGGGCGTCAACACGCTCCGCTTCCTAGCGGTCGACGCGGTGGAGCGGGCGAAGAGCGGCCACCCGGGCCTCCCTCTCGGAGCCGCCCCCATGGCCTACGTCCTCTGGGACCGCCACCTCCGGCACAGCCCGACGAACCCGCGCTGGTGGGACCGCGACCGGTTCGTCCTGTCCGCCGGGCACGGCTCGGCCTTGCTCTACGCGCTGCTTCACACCACCGGCTACGACCTGCCGCTCTCGGAGATCGAGCGGTTCCGCCAGTGGGAGAGCCGGGCGCCCGGACACCCCGAGCACGGAATCACCCCCGGGGTCGAGGCGACCACGGGACCTCTCGGGCAGGGGTTCGGGATGGGGGTCGGCATGGCCATCGCCGAGCACCACCAGGCGGCGGTCTACAACCGGCCCGGGGCGAAGGTCGTCGACCACTACACCTACGGGATCGTCTCCGACGGGGACCTCATGGAAGGGATCGCGTCGGAGGCCGCGTCGCTGGCCGGGACGCTCGGTCTCGGGAAGCTCATCTACCTCTACGACAACAACAAGATCTCCCTCGAGGGCGAGACCCGGGTCGAGTTCACCGAGGACGTCTCCCAGCGCTTCCGCGCCTACGGCTGGCACGTGCAGGAGGTGAAGGACGGGAACGACCTCGACGACATCGACCATGCCATCCGCCGCGCCCGCCGCGAGATCACGCGGCCGTCGCTCATCTCCGTCCGCACCCACATCGGCTTCGGCAGCCCGGTGCAGGACTCCAACCAGGCGCACGGCGAACCGCTGGGCCCCGAGGCCACGCGCGCAACGAAGGAGAAGCTGGGCTGGCCCCTGGACCCGCCGTTCCTGGTGCCGGAGGAGGTCCGGGCCCACCTGGGCCGGGCCCGGGACCGCGGCAAGGCGTGGGAGACCGAGTGGGGACAGCAGATGGTGAACCTGCGGGGGAGCCACGCCGACCTCGCCGCGCAGTTCGAGCGGATCCACACCGGGAGGTTGCCCGACGGATGGTCGGAGGGCCTGCCCTCCTACGCCGCGTCCTCGGCGCCGGTCGCGACGCGCGACGCCTCGGGGGCGGTGCTGAACGCGCTCGCCGCCCACCTCCCCGAGATCTTCGGGGGATCGGCCGACCTCGCGCCCTCCACCAAGACCCTGCTCCTCTCGGACGTGAACTACGACAAGGAGCACCCGGGCGGACGCAACCTGCACTACGGGGTCCGCGAGCACGCGATGGGCGCGCTGCTGAACGGGCTCGCGCTCCACGGCGGAATGCTCCCCTACGGGGCGACGTTCCTGGTCTTCAGCGACTACGCGCGGGGAGCGCTCCGCCTCGCCGCGCTGATGCGGACCCGCTGCGTCCTGGTCTTCACCCACGACAGCATCGCGCTCGGGGAGGACGGACCCACCCACCAGCCGGTCGAGCAGCTCCTGACGCTCCGGGCCATTCCGGACTTCACCGTCTTCCGCCCCGCCGACGCGAACGAGACCCGGGAGGCCTGGAAGATCGCCGTCGAGCGCGCGGGCCCTTCGGCCCTCGTGCTCACCCGCCAGAAGCTCCCCGTGCTCGCCGTCGACCCCGCGAAGCTCGCCGAGGGGGTCCGACGCGGGGCCTACGTCCTCTCCCCGGCCTCGGGGGGCTCTCCCCAGGTGTTGCTCCTCGCCACCGGCTCGGAGGTGGCGGTCGCGCTCGCCTCCCAGAGGACGCTCGCGGCCTCGGGGACGCGGGCCGCCGTCGTCTCGATGCCCTCGTGGGAGCTGTTCGAGGAGCAGAGCGCGGAGTACCGCGCCCAGGTCCTCCCCCCGGGGGTCCCCCGGGTGTCGGTGGAAGCGGGCTCGACCCTCGGATGGGCGAGGTACGTCGGCGTGGACGGCGCCTCGGTGGGCGTGGACCGCTTCGGGGCTTCCGCCCCCGGCCCGGTCGTGCTCGAGCACCTGGGCATCACCGAGTCCCACGTCGTCTCGGCCGCGCGCGATCTGCTCGCGCGTCGGCCCTCCTCTTCCTCCTCTTCCTCCGCGCCTTCCTCGGCGGATCCCGTCCGTAGCCCCGCGGGTGCTCCGTGAGCGAGTTCCAGCCGGTCCACGAGGGGCTCGGAGAGGCCTCGACCGTCGCGGCAGTGGCCGCCCGGGAGAAGATGTGGCGGGAGGCGAAGGTCTCCTCCCGGCTCTGGAAGAAGGACCCGACCATCTGGCCGGGCGCTCCTGCCGCCGAGGTCCCCGACCGATGCGGCTGGCTCGGACTGCCCCGCGAGATGCCCGGACGGCTGCCCGACCTCGCCGAGTTCGTCCGCGAAGTGAAGGAGGCGGGCGTCCGCACCGTCGTCCTGCTCGGGATGGGAGGTTCGAGCCTCGCGCCCCATGTCTTCCGGTCGGTCTTCGGCAGCGCTCCCGGACACCCGGAGCTCCGCGTCCTGGACAGCACGCATCCGATGGCGGTCCGCGCGGTCCTCTCGGCCGCCGAGGTCCCGCACGCCTTCTTCCTGGTCTCGAGCAAGTCGGGAACGACGCTCGAACCGAACTCGTTCTTCCGCTACTTCTGGCACCGGCTCGAGGAGGAGCACGTCCCTCCCGCCCGCCGGTTCGCCGCGATCACCGACCCCGGGACGCCGCTGGAGAAGCTCGCCCGGGAGCGGGGCTTCCTGCGAACGTTCCCCGCGACCTCCACCGTGGGCGGCCGCTACAGCGCGCTCACGCACTTCGGCCTCGTCCCGGCGGCGCTGCTCGGGGTCGACGTTGGCCGGCTCCTGGAGCGCGCGGCCGCGATGGCGGCGGCCTCGGGCCCTTCCGTGGACCCCCCGGAGAACCCCGGCGTCCACCTGGGCGCGGTCCTCGGCGAGCTCGCGGTGAGGGGACGGAACAAGCTCACGTTCTTCGCCTCCGGACGGCTCGGTCCGTTCCCGATCTGGGTCGAGCAGCTGGTCGCCGAGAGCACGGGGAAGCACGGGACCGGGATCGTCCCGATCGTGGACGAGCCGCTGGTGGAGGTCTCCTCCTACGGGAAGGACCGGCTCTTCGTGGTCCTCGAGGACGTCCAGAAGGAGGAACCCGCCCTCCGCTCCCAAGTCGATGCGCTCGTCCGGGGAGGCCACCCCGTCGTCCAGTACGCGGTGGAGGACCTCTACGACCTGGGCGCGGAGATGCTCCGGTGGGAGATCGCGGTCGCGCTCAGCGGGGCCGTGCTCGGGATCGACCCCTTCGACCAGCCGGACGTGGAGAGCGCCAAGGAGATGGCGAGGAAAGCGATGGACTCGCCGCAGGGTCGGCGGGGGCCGGAGCCGCTGCCCGCCCTATCGGTCCGCGACCCCGGACCGCTCGGCAGCGCCTTCCGGCGGTGGGCACAGGCGGTCCCTGCCGGGGGCTACGTCGCCCTGCAGGCGTTCGTCGACCCCGACGTGAAGATGGAGCGGGCGCTGACCGCCCTACGTGCGGACCTTCTCCACGGCCTGAAGGTCGCGACCATGTCCGGTTTCGGTCCTCGCTTCCTGCACTCGACCGGGCAGCTGCACAAGGGGGGTCCGGCCAACGGCGGCTTCCTGCAGATCATCGACGAGCCGGGCCACGACGTTGCCGTGCCGGGGGACTCGCTCACCTTCGACGGGATCCTGAGGGCCCAGGCCCTGGGCGATGCCCAGGTGCTCGTCGGGCGAGGACGGCCGGTGCTACGCGTCGACCTCAACGACCAGGGCGCGGCGGGGATCGAACGGCTGCGCGAGATCGTGGCGCAGGCCCTCGGGGAGCGCCCATGAACGGCGCGGCGCGGGAAGGGCCCGCGCGCTTTCACGCTCCAGGAAACGAGGAGGACCGAAGATGAAAGTGGGCATGATCGGACTGGGCAAGATGGGCGCGAACATGACGGTAAGGCTGGTCCAGGCGGGACATTCCGTGGTGGGGTACGCCCGCACCCCGGCGACGGTCCAGAGCCTGGTCGCCCAGGGGGCGCTCGGGGCGAGCTCGCTCGCCGACCTGGTGCGTCAGCTCCCCACCCCGCGGGTGGTCTGGCTGATGGTCCCTTCAGGGGCCCCCGTGGACGACACGCTCACGACGCTGAAGGGCCTGCTCTCCCCGGGCGACCTCGTGGTCGACGGAGGGAACTCGTACTACCGGGACACGCTCCGCCGGGCCGCACTGGTGAAGAGCTGGGGCTTCCGCTACATGGACGTGGGCACGAGCGGAGGCATCTGGGGTCTGCAGGAAGGCTACAGCATGATGGTGGGCGGCGACGCGGAGGACGTCGCGCTCGTGCGCCCCGCCCTGGAGTCCCTCGCCCCGGCGGCCGACAAGGGATGGGGTCATGTGGGGCCCGTCGGCGCGGGCCACTTCGTGAAGATGGTCCACAACGGGATCGAGTACGGGCTCATGGAGGCCTACGCCGAGGGCTTTGCGGTCATGAAGGCCAAGCCGGACTTCCCGATCGACCTCCACCAGGTGGCCCAGATCTGGCGGTACGGGAGCGTCGTGCGCTCCTGGCTGCTCGAGCTCACCGAGGAGGCGCTCCTGGAGAACCCGAAGCTCGACGGGATCCTGCCCTGGGTCGTCGACTCCGGGGAGGGGCGGTGGACCGTGATCGAGGGCCTCGACCTGAACGTGCCCACTCCCGTCATCTCGCTCTCGCTGGAGGCGCGCATCCGCTCCCGTGAGGAGGACCCGTTCGCCGAGCGCCTGCTCGCCATGATGCGCAACAAGTTCGGCGGGCACGCGGTGAAGAAGGAAGGAGCCCCCTGATGGCCCCCGCGGCCGAGCCCCACCTCTTCGTCGTGCTGGGGGCGACCGGCGACCTCGCCCAGAGGAAGCTCCTCCCCGCGCTCTTCCAGATCCACCGCCGGGGGGAGATGCCCGTCGGCTCCGCCGTGCTGGGCGCCGCACGGAAGCCGATGAGCGATGGGGAGTTCCAGCGCCTCGCCCAGGAGTCCCTCACCCACTTCGGAGGGGAGGCGGCCCCGGGAGAGGCGGACGGCTGGTGCACGGGCTCGCTCCGATTCCAGTCCCTCGGAGCGGGGGGTCCCTCCGAGTTCGCGGCTCTTGCGGCCCGGATGGCCGCCGTGGAGAAGGAGTTCGGGCTCTCCGGCAACCGGGTCTTCTACCTCGCGCTCCCGCTCGAGGCCTTCGGGCCGACCATCGAGGCCCTGGGACAGGCCGGCCTCTCGAAGGGGCCGGGGTGGACGCGCCTGGTCATCGAGAAGCCCTTCGGGAGGGACCTGGAGAGCGCAGTGGACCTGAACACGCTGGTCCACCGGCACTTCGACGAAGGGCAGGTGTACCGCATCGATCACTATCTCGGGAAGGAGACGGTCCAGAACCTGCTCGTCCTGCGGTTCGCGAACATGTTCGTGAACTCGCTGTGGGGGCGGAACTTCGTCGAGCACGTCCAGATCACGGTGGCCGAGTCCCTGGGCCTGGAAGGGAGGGCGGGCTACTACGAGCAAGCGGGGGCGCTGCGCGACATGGTCCAGAACCACGTGACCCAGGTCCTCTCGCTCATCGCGATGGAGCCACCTTCGAGCTTCGAGGCCGACGCCATCCGCAGCGAGAAGGTCAAGGCCCTCCAGTCGATCCGACCCCTCCGGACCTCCGACGTGGTCTTCGGCCAGTACGGCCCGGGGAAGGTCGACGGGGCGCCCGTCATCGGCTACCAGCAGGAACCCGGGGTCGCCAAGGGCTCCACGACCGAGACCTACGTCGCGCTTCGGATGACCGTGGCGAACTGGCGCTGGCAGGGCGTCCCCTTCCTCGTCCGGACGGGGAAGCGCCTGCCGGCGAAAGCGACGCAGGTCGTCCTCACGCTGCGGGCCCCGCCGGTGAGCCTCTTCCCCCTCCCGGAGGACTACGCGCTCAACCCCGACCGGCTGATCCTCATGCTCCAGCCGGACGAAGGGGTCGAGATCGCCTTCGAGATCAAGGTCCCCGGCCGCTCGGTGCGGCTGCAGACCCAGCGCATGCGCTTCCACTACGCGGACGTCTTCGGCCCTCTCTCCGATGGCTACGAGACGTTGCTCGTGGACGTCATGCTCGGGGACGCGACGCTCTTCGTGCGGGCGGACGAGGTGGAGGCCTCCTGGCGGCTGTACGACCCCGTCCTGTCCGACCGACCGAAGGTGGCGACCTATCCCGCGGGATCCGACGGCCCGGTGGAGGCCGACCAGCTGGCGGAGGCGGCGGGATGCCGATGGTACGAACCTCGAAGGTCCGGTGGGTCGTAGCGGAGGACCTCGCCGGCGCGGGGGCCCGCCTCGCCCGGCACGTGGCCGCCTGCGCCCGGCGCTCGGTCCGAGCTCGCGGCAGCTTCCACCTGGTACTGGCGGGAGGAGAGACCCCGAGGGCCCTCCACGCCGCGCTGGTCCACCTCCCGAAAGGCGCGGTCCCCTGGCGACGGACCTGGGTCTACTGGGGGGACGACCGGCTCGTCGGGCCCAAGGACCCCGACAGCAACTACGGCATGGCGCGCTCGACCCTGCTCTCCCTCGTCCCGATCCCGCCCTCTCAGGTCCGGCGCATCCGCGGCGAGCTCCGGCCCCCCCGGGCCGCGGTCGCGGACTACGAGCGGACCCTCGGCCCTCTTCTCCTGGCGGCGAACCGTCGGCCGGCCTTCGACATGGTCCTCCTCGGCATGGGGCCCGACGGTCACACGGCCTCGCTCTTCCCCGGCAGTCCGCTCCTCCGGGCCACGAGGCCCGCGGTGTCCCTCGTGCCGGTCTCCCCCGACCCTCCGCACCGGGCCCGGGCCACCCTCACGCTCCCCGCCCTCCGGTCCTCGCGCGAGATCTGTTTCCTGATCGCGGGGGCCTCGAAGGCCGCGGCGCTCAGGGCCATCGCCGCTCGTCTTCCGCGGGGCTCCGCGAGGTATCCGGCGAGCCTGCTGCTCGGAGGCGACGGTCCTCCGGTCCGCTTCTATCTCGACCGTGAGGCGGCCCGTCGGCTGCCGCGCGATCTGAAGGTCGAAGGAAGGGAACGATGACAGGAAAGGTGGCGAAACGGGTGCTCGTGATCGACGTGGGCGGGACGCATGTCAAGGTGCGCGCCACCGGAAGGAAGGACGAGGTCAAGATCGTCTCCGGCCTGCGGATGACGGGGCCCGGGATGGTCCACGCCGTCCTGGAGGCGACGCGGGACTGGAAGTACGACGTGGTCTCCATCGGGTACCCCGGCCCGGTCCTGCACGGCAAGCCGGTCCACGAACCGGCGAACCTCGGAGGGGGCTGGGTCGGTCTCGACTTCACGAAGGCCTTCCATCGCCCCGTGAAGCTGGTGAACGACGCCGCCATGCAGGCGCTCGGGAGCTACCACGGGGGGCGGATGCTCTTCCTCGGCCTCGGGACCGGTCTCGGCACGGCGATGATCGTGGACGGGATCGTCGAGCCGATGGAGCTCGCTCACCTGCCCTACAAGAAGAACCGCACTTACGAGGACTACGTCGGAGAGCGGGGACGCGAGCGGCTGGGGGGGAAGAAGTGGCGGAAAGCGGTCTTCGACGTGGTCGAACGGCTGCGCGCAGCTCTCGAGCCGGAGGACATCGTCATCGGCGGCGGGAACGAGAAGCGGCTGAAGCAGATGCCTTCCGGCGCGCGACGAGGCGACAATCAGAACGCCTTTGTCGGGGGCTTCCGCCTATGGGACGGGTCGGCAGGGGTCGCCGAAGCCAAGGACGGGGACCCCGCATCCCCGTAGCGCGGGGGGTGCCCACCCTGCGATCGCCCCGCCCCTCGTGCGCGCGGCGGTCCTCGGTGGGCAGCCTCTTCTAGGCCGGGCCCTTCCACCGCGAGCAGGAGCTCCAAGGTACCATGTGCGCGTTCAAGCAAGACCGGGTCCCGATCCCCGAAGAGCCCCTCAACGCGCGACAGAAGAGCTTCGTCCAGATCCTCGACCCCTACACGGTGGACGAGGCGGTCATCGAGGCCCAGCGATGCCTCCAGTGCGCCATGCCCTACTGCGTCCAGGCCTGTCCGATCACGCAGGACTGTCGAGGGTACATCGACCTCATCGCAAAGCGGAAGTTCGACGAGGCGGCCCGCCTCACCGTCCGCGACAACCCGCTCTCCACCGTCCTCTGCAAGACCTGCTACCACTTCTGCGAGGAGGACTGCGTCAAGGGCGGACGCGGGACCCCGATCGCCATCCGGCACCTCAAGCGGGCCGCGCTGGATTTCGGCAAGGCCGACCTGACCTACGTGCCGAAGCCTCCGAACGGCGACAAGGTTGCCGTGGTGGGGGGCGGCCCCGCCGGGCTCATGGCCGCGTGGGACCTCGCGCTCCGGGGCTACGCCATCACGCTGTTCGAGGAGAAGCCCTTCCTCGGCGGGCAGATCGACACGATCCCGAAGTACCACCTCCAGGGCGACGAGATCGCGAAGGACCTCGCGCGGTTCCGCGACCTCTCCATCGAATATCAGATGGGCAAGCGGGCCGGGAAGGACTTCACTCCGGAGACCCTCCTCGCCCAGGGATACGCCGCGGTCTACCTCGCGCTGGGCGCGAACGCTCCGCGTCACCTGAACATCCCCGGCGAGGAGCTGCCCGGGGTGTTCTACGCCCTTCCCTTCCTGCTCGGGATGAACGTGGGCGAGGAGGGTCTCCTCGGCCGGAAGGAACGCAAGGTCGTCATCGTGGGCGGTGGGGACGTCGCCCTGGACGCCGCGCGCTCGAGCCTGCGTATCTCCGCGCCCGGCGACGTCACCCTCGTCTACCGCCGGGGCGAGACGGAGATGCCGGCAAGCGAGGAGGAGAAGATCGGCGGGGACATCGAGGGCGTGAACTTCCTCTATTCCCGGTCACCGGTGGAGATCGTCGGGAAGGGGCATGTCGAGGGTCTCGTGGTAAGGCAGACCACGCTGGGTCCGCCCGACGCCCAAGGCCGTCGCGCCGTGGTCGACGTTCCGGGAACGGACGCGACCCTCCTCTGCGACACGATCGTCATCGCTGCCGGAGAGACCCCGGACATGTCCGGTCTCCCGAAGGACCTCCACCTTGCGCCCTCCAGGCATGGCTGGCCCGAGGGCGGAGGGCCCCAGCACATGACCGCGGTCCCAGGGGTCTTCGCCTCCGGGAGCTCCTCGGTGGTGAAGGCCATGGAGGCCGGGGCCCAGGCGGCCGAGGCCATCGACGCGTTCGTGAGCCAGAGCAAAGGGCGGTCCCCGACCCCGAGGCCCGACCCGCTCGGCGGAGCGACGCCGCCGTCCGTCCCCTCGGGCTACGGCGGACCTTCCTGGCAGTTGTGAGGCCGCCCCGCGGCGCGGCAGGGTCCGCCCCGAACGGGGGGGCCTAGCGGTACGCCCAGATCACGGCCTGGTTGAAGAAGCGCCAGGGGGTGTCCAGGTGGACGAACCCCGCTTCTCGGAGCCAGGTGAGCTCGCTCGAGACGGTCACCGGTCGGTCGAACGCCTCGTGGTCGTGCCAGACCTTCTGGAGCCCTCCCGGGATCCCCCGGGGCGAGTGGGCGGTCACGAGGGCGCCGGCGAGCGCGCTGAACCTCTCATCGAACCGGGAGTCCTCCGGCAGGTGATCGTCACCGTCTCCGAAGTATCCCCCCGGCGAGAGCGATCCGTGCACGCGTCGGAACAGTCCGGCCTTCCGCTCGTCGGAGAGGTGATGGACCGCGAGGCAAGAGACGATGACGTCGAAGGTCTCCTCCCAGGGCCACTCATCGAGCTCCGCCACCGTGAGACGGAGGCGGCCTCCCCATCTTGCGGTCTTCTTCCGGCAGATGGCGATCATGGCGGGAGAGATGTCCACGCCGGCGATCTTCGCGTGGGGGAAGGTCTCGGCGAGGAGCCCGGTCAAGTTACCGGTCCCCACCCCCAGCTCGAGAATGGAGAGCGGCCGGGTCCGCAGGTGCGGGACGCCCCAGACGAGCATCCGGTGGAGCTCGTTGTACCGGGGCATGGTCGCGGGCGCCGCCTTGTCGTAGGCGCGGGCCTCGCGGTCGAACTCGCTACGCGCCGAGGAGCGTCGTGGGGAGGAGGGTGGGGATCGCTTCGGCATCTGAGTTAGACCCCGGAGCGAACTCGCAGGGGAATAAGTGCGCGGTCCCCGCTCTCCGTAGAGAAGGTGACCTGGAGGGTGACCTGGGGGGTGACCTGGGGGGTGACCTGGGGCGAGTCCCTTCGCGCCGAAGGAACGCCACCGCGCGACAGGATGGTCGGGCCCATGGGACCGTCCGGTGCTTCGTTCCGCGACATGGCGGTCTGGCCCATCATCTCCTCGAACGACCTCGACATCGAACAGTCCCTGGCGAGCGGGACATTCGGGGGCGTTTGAACTCTCTCCAGGGGGGACATCCCCCCCACTCGCCCCCCTCGGGGAGGAAGGCCGGAGGCGGATGCCCTCTCCAAGGAGCGTCGCGGAGCTGCCGGCGATTGTCGGTGACCGTCCGGGAGGAGCGAAGCTCGAGCCGTGTTCCTTCGACATCGGGTCCGACGGGTCCGGTCCTCTGTCGCATCTCAGGGACGGGGTCATCCCTCGACCCCGGACCTGCGCCGCGCGGACCCTCTCAGGCCACGACGGGTGGAGCGGGAGGCGGCGGGGGTGGCGGAGGGAGCGGCGGAGCTGGGGGAGCCGGGGGAGCGGGGGGGAGCGGGGGGGCCATGCGCGCCGGACGTCGCAGCCCGGCGAGGGCTTGGGGCCAAAGCCCAGAGGCGATCAGCGCGAAGATCGCGGTCAGGATGGTGTAGGCGAGGAAGATCACCACGAGCAGGGGGTAGCTGACCGCGTGCGTGAAATCCCACCAGGCCGCGATCGCGTCGATCATCGCCATCGGCAGGGCGGTCAGGACCAACCAGGGACGACGTCGCCAGAGGGCCGCGTAGACGACGAGCCCCCACGTGGCGTGGGCGATAAGCGAGGAGGTGCGCTCTCCGAGGTAAGGGAGGGCCACCGGGAGGAAGCTCGCCGCGTAAGGGTTCGTGGCGAGCTGGACCGCAGGGGAGCTCACCGCGAGGAGGGTCAGGAGGGGTAGGGCTCCCAGGAGGAGCGCGTTCTCGTAGAACGCGAGGTAGACCCCGTAGGTCCATCCCGCATGGTACGTGGGGGCGGTCTCTCCTTTCCAGAACGGAATGAGGATGAGGTAGGCGAGGCCCACCTCGAAAACGAAGGTGAGGAGGCCGTAGGCCAGGTAGGTCGGGAGCGAGGGCGTCTGGAAGAAGTTGGGAAACGATGCCTGGACGATGGCCTTTGCCGCGATGGCAAAGATGTAGGCCACGGCGGCCGCGCCGAAGAACGACCCCTTCCATCGGAAATAGAGCACGGGGAGGATTCCCACCGCGAGGGCGATCGCGGGGGAAAGGAACGCGGTGGGGTTGACGTGCACGACCGGTCCCCACCCCTGGGACGAGGTCAGGGAACCGTGGGGGGCTGGGGGTTCGCGGGAGGTTTCGGCCGCGTGAAGACCCCGACAAGGCCCACGATGCCCCCGGCGACCGCCATGGCGAGCCCGGCGAGCGTGGCGAGCCCATACGCTGCGGCCTGGCCAGTGTACAGGTAGATCACGAGCGTGCTTGGGGCCGACGTTCCGAAGTAGACGACGTAGTAGCTGCCCGCGCTCACTAGGTAGGCCACCGTTCCGGAGGTGGTGCCCAGGGCCCGAACCTCCGTGGTCGCCAGGTTCGTGGAGTTGACGACGGACAGGTTCTGCGCGGTGACCAGCCCCATGGTCGTAGGCGGGTTCCTGAGAGTGACGGTGGCGGACGCGGTCAAGTTGAGCTCCTGGCTCACGTACTCGCCCGGGGCGAGCTGGTGGAAGCCGGACACCGGATGGAGGGCGCCCTCCGTCCCTAGGACTCCCACGATGAGCACGACGACACCCACAACAAAGACGACCAGGCCGGTGAGCGCAAGCTTCCGCCTCATGATCCCTCGACGACCGTAGCGAGAAGCGAAGTTGGCTTAGACCTGTGCCTGGACCAGGACCGACCTGCTCAGGCGGGCGTGACTAAGGCGCTCCGAGTCCCGAGCCCTTCCGGAGCCTTTGCGGTCGACCTCGGGTCTTGCGCCAAGCCTCGTGGGCAAGGGTCGCACCCCTTCCGTCGGGTCCCCGCTGCGAGGGAAGCCCACCTCGCCCCCTGGGGACGCGGTGAACCTCCGGGACCTCCCGCCTCGGCGCTAGATCGGTGGCGGGGGAGGGGGAAGTATCCCTCCCTGCGCGGGTGCGGCAGGTTGCGGCGCCGGGGCCGCGCTCGCCGGGGCGGGGGTCTTGGGCTTCTTCGTGACCCAGAGCACCGCAAAGAGCGCGGCGACGACGGCCAGGACGACGATCAGGATCAGCGAGATCGTGGAGAATCCCCCGAGCCCAGCCGAGTTCGTTCCGGTGGAGGGTGAGGCGAGGACCGAGACATCCACGGTGAAGCTGGCGGTCTTCCCCGTCGAGTCTGTCGCCGTCACGATGACCGCAAAGTCTCCCGTCTTCGTGTAGGTGTACGTGGCGGTCGCTCCCGACCCCGCGGCCGAGCCGTCCCCGAAGTTCCAGGAGTACGTGTAGGGGGACGAACCTCCGGTGGCGGTCGCGGTGAACGAGAAGGTGGTCGAAGTGGTCCCGCCCCCGGGGGTCGCGACTGCGGTAACCGACAACGGAGCAACGGCCGCGGTCACGTCGATCGAGACCGTGGCGTAGGCCCTCGCACCGACCGCATCGGTGACCGTCAGGTTGACCAGGTAGGTGCCGGCGGTGGCGAAGGTGTGGGTGGGGAAGGCCGAGCCCGCGTAGTCGCCGTCGGTGAAGTTCCACGCGTAGGTGTCGGGGCCCGTCCCGCCCGTGAGGCTGGGGGAGAACGTCACCGAGGTTCCCGCATGGACCGAGGGGGACGATGCGCTGGCCGTGACCTTGGGCAGGGCGTTGACGGTCACGACCGTGCTGGCGGTGCCCGAGCCGCCCACCGAGTCGTTCGCCCAGACCTTCACGTGGAAGGTCCCGGCCGAGCGGAAGGTGTGGGTGGTAGAGCTGCCCGTCCCCGTCGAGCTATCACCGAAGGTCCAGGCGTAGCCGACGGTCGGGCTCCCGCCCGTCTCGACGCTCTTGAAGGTCACGGGGACCCCGACATCGGTGGCGGACGGTGAGGCCGAGGCCGTGACGCCGGGCGTGGGGTTGACCACGACCAACACCGACCAGGAGGCGTTGCCGCCCAAGGCGTCAGTGGCGGAGAACTTGGCCAGGAACGTGCCTGCCGTGGTGTAGGTGTGGGTCGTCCAGTTCGTGGACGCCGGCGTGGACCCGTCCCCAAAGTTCCACGACCAGGCCACCGGGGAGAACCCACCCACCGTCGAGGCGTTGAAGGTCACCGATCCCCCGACATCGAGGACCGTGGGGGCCGCATGGGCCGACGATACGGACACCGGTCCCGCGAGCTCCCACGTGTCGCTCCAGGTATAGGGTGGCGAGAGCGTGTACTCTGGATAGCCGCTCGAGGCTACGACCCCGCCCTGGTCGTCCTGCGAGAAGACCGGCTGATCGGCCGCGGGCGGGAGCTCCCCCACGATGCTCGTCCAGTTCACCCACGTGCCAGCAACGAGCGCATAGGTGTACGGCTCGTAGTGGTTCGTGGCGTTTATGCCGCCGGACATGATGTCCACGTGGTCCAGAGCATCGTACGCCACGTTGCCGAGCTCATAGGAGTCCGTGTGGCCCGCGGTCGAAGTGAGGTTGGACCATGCCCCATGCGAGAAAACGTAGGTCAGTGGGACCGCGGGGTACTGGGTCTGTCCTCCGTAAAGGAGCGCTCCGGCGCCCTGCGGGTACGGGGCCGAGCCGGTGTAGAGCCAGACGGGTGGGGAGACCGAAAGGGTCGAGGTGAGGTTGGTCCAGACGCCGCCCTTGTACGCCCAGGTCCACGTACTTAGGTGTCCACCGTAGTTGGCGGTGGCGCCCCCGAACAAGAGGGACTCGGCGTCCCCGGCGTCGCCCAATAGCGTGCCGGCAAGGCAAGGGTAGGCCGAACCGGCGGTGCCGGTCACGTTCGTCCAGTTCCCTCCGAGGAAGGTCCAGGTGTCGGACGAGCCGGAATTACTCGGTAGATGAAGGCCACCGTAGAGGAGGATCTTCCCGCTTCCCGGGTCGAACGTCATCTGCGCAACGAGACGCGCCGACGGGTGGGTGGAGCTCCAGGACGTGATGTTGAGCCAGACCCCGTTCTTGTACACCCAGGTGTCGGAGAGCTGGCTGCTGGTCAGGAAGCTGAAGCCGCCGAACGCCACCACCTCGTGGTCCACCGGGTCGTAGGCGGAAGCGACTAAGGCGCGCGGACCGGACAAGTAGCCGTTGGTGGAGGCGTTGACGTCCACCCAGTGGGAGCCGGTGGGGCTGGAGGCCATGGCCCCCGAGAAGGTCGAGCCCGATGTGGCATCGGGGCGGATCACGGGCTGACCCCAGGACGGGACGCCAGCGAGAGAGACCCTGCTTCCCGCGGCGGAGGTGGTCACCGGTGCGCGGTGCACCTCGGCGGCGGGTGTCCCGCCGAGATGGGCGGTCACTCCCACCGGAAGGAGGAGCCCGGCCAGAGCTAGTACGGTGAGGGTCGCGGTGGCCAATCGAAGGGCGGTGCGCGCGCTCGACATGGTTCAGGTAGAAATTATCGGGGCATTTAGCACTAGCCCGTGGAGTCCAACAATCCCTTCCCACTCAGGGAAGGAGGCGAGGAAGACGCGGGGGGAAGGGCGAGCGAGCGAAGGGCCGCCCCGTTCTCGGACCGTTCATGGTGGATCACGCCCGAACGAGGGGCGGGCCTCGACTTCCCGCAGGAACGTCGGTGCGCGTGGCCATGTGAGTAAGACCCCGCGGTGATCGCAAGAGCCCGGGACCCCGCTCGAGGGGGTCCATGCTCGATGGATCCGTCAGGGTTCGGCGACGGTGCGGGACCGTCGAGAAGTTCGCGGTAGTGCATCCGGCCGGGGTCCGAGGCGACCGCGGCCGATCGTCCGCTGCGATTCACCTCCAAGGATGGCGATGGCCGAGGCCGCCGCCCGAGGTGGTCCGGCTTCGAGGTCGGTGCGTCGAAGGCGAGCGGTTCAGCCAGAGGACACGGGGAGGTCCGCCGTGCCCGTGGTGCCCTCGGTCCCCAGCTTCTGGGCGAGGCGGCTCATCTGCTTGCCTCGCTCCTCGACCAAACGCGCGATGATCATCGCCTCCCCCATCGCGGTCTTCAGCTCCCCCCCGAGACCATGGATCTGCCGGGCCGTCGCCGTGTACCCGGTCGCCGCCGCGACCATGGCGCCGCCGCACTTCCGGAGCGCGTCCAGGACCTGCCCCCGCGCGGACGAACCCTCCCCCAACGATGCGTCCGCCTCCATGACCCGCGCGGTGAACGCCAGCGCTCCATCCTTCAGGCGTGAGAGGGTGTCGGCGTGCTTGATGAGGTTCTGGCCGAAGGCCCGGGCCTCGGCGGTCTCGGCGCGAGCGATCCTTTCCCCGAGGGTTCGGAGCAGGCCCGCCGTCCACCCGAGCTCTTCGAGCTGCTCGGAGACCTGGGCGCCCCAGCGGTCCCCGACCGGGTCCGGAGGTCCCATCGATCCGACCGGGGCGGGGCCCTCCACCCACCCAGCGCGGTCCTGGACGGTCGACGTATGCAGAATGCGGATGTCCCCCCACTTCTTTTGGGTACGAAAACGATTGAAAACATCGCCGAACCGGTCAGGTCAAGCTCGAGTGGCCAGTCATGGGGGACGGTGGGAGGGCGGCGCAGCGCAAGGACAGGCGCCAAGCTCCCGCGAAGGGCGGTCCTCCGGCGCATCCCGCACGGACCCCTCCGACCCTTGAGGCGCCCTAGCCGCAGCGGAGCCGACCCTCTCGGCTCACTTCTTTCCCGCGGTTCCCCCGCCTCGTGGGGGAAGGTTCGGGCCCTCGATCTCGAAGGATGCGAACCCGTCCTCCACCACGTGGTCGAGGGTGGCGTCCGCGAGATGAGGCCGGCTCTCGCGGTCGACCACGAAGGGGAGACCATCCTGCTCGAACACCTCCTCGCCTCGGGTCGCCGGGGCAAAGATGAGGTTGGGGTGAGGGTTCTTCCCTGGGACCATCGTCAGGTGGACGACGCAGCCACGGGGGCGGACCCTCAGGACCTCGATGAGCGCGTCCTTCGCCCGTGGGGTCACCGTCAGGCGGACGGAGGGCGGAGAGGGAATGTACTCCTTCCGGGAGCCCGTGGGCGAAGGCTCAGCGCTCTCGTGCGCGCTCCTAGGCACCTTCCTCGCCACGCGCGCGGGCACATAGCTGTGGGGAGGGCGGCTCCTCGTCATCCACCCGCGCGGCGGACCGAGGTGCCAGCCTCGTCGCCCGCAGGGTTCTTTCCCGCGTTCGCTCTCCCGGGGGCGTGGCCGTCGAGCGTCTGTGGGTCCGGGTGGGCGCCAAAGGGATCATCCTCCGGGACCGGCGACTTCTGCTCCTGCGCCGCAGGAAGGACCTGGATATCTGGCCAGGACGCTGGGACCTCCCTGGGGGTGGCCTCTCCCGGGGAGAGTCGCTGAAGCTCGCTCTCGAGCGGGAAGTTCGGGAAGAGACCGGGTTCCACGTGCGCGTGCTCGCACCCACTCACGTGTTCCTCACGCAGATCCAGCCGAGGGGGGAGGGCCCGTTCGAGAGCGTCGTGGCCTGCTTCCGGTGCTCGCTCAGGTCTCGTGCCCCGCCGCAGCTCGATCCCTCCGAGCACACGGAGTTCCTTTGGGCGAAGGCGGGAGACCTTGACCGCCTCCGTGTCGTGCGGCCCCTGCGGCCCGCGATGGAGAGCGCGTTCGTCGGTCTGCGGTCCTCCCCTCCATCGGAACGGAACGTTGAAGCGGCAAGCGGCCGGTGACGACGACGCTGGCCATGTTGGCGGCTCGTAACCGGGCGGTCGAGCGGCTCCTGGACCCAGGGGAGCGCCTCGTTGTGGCGTGGCGGCTGGACGGTCGCCTGACGGCGCTCACCGACCGTCGGCTCTTCCGCCTCGAGCGGAAGTGGCGGTCACCCCGACGGGGAGCGGAGCTCGAGCTCGACCTAACGCTGTCGGAGGTCCCGGCTCCACGTTCCTTCCAAATGGGGGGAATCGGGGAGTGGGAGGTGGGGGTGGCCGCCCACGGGGAGGTCTTCTGGGGTGTTCCTGGGGACTACGGGCTGTTCATCGGCGACACGCTGATCTTCAAGGGGACGCCCCGGGAGGTCGAGCGGTTGGCGTCGCTCATCTCTTCGAGCCGGGGCCAGAGCTCTCCGCGCGGTTCCCCCGCGTAGGTTCTCCCTCCGACGGGGTGTTCCGGCGCCCCCCCGCCAAAGGGACCGCACCCGTCCTTCCGACCATCCGTCGGTCCGAGAACGACATTCTCCGCGCTCGCGGCCGGGGACCGGAGCTCCTCTTCGTCATGGCCCACGAGAGGGGTTCCTCGGGCAGCGCCATGGTCCCATGGACGTGCTATGATGGGCGCGGGGTCGGCTCCTCGTCAACTCGGTCCACGCGGAGCCCGGAGCCCCTACCGACCGAAAGGTCAGGGAGAAGATCGCCGAGACGGTGGGTCGCCTGGCCCGGTTCCTTGGAGCGAAGGACGTCGAGTACGGGCCCCAAGCTCCTCGCCCGTGGAAGTCCCAGCTCGGCTGAGGCACGCGGGAGAGAACCCCCACGGGCCCGACATGCCGGGCCGGGCGGCGGGCCGCCGAGAGGGGTGATTGAATACGCGTGAATGAATCCTCGGGATTGATAAGGGAGGACGAGAACTGTCCTTTCAATGCCCGCCCATCCCTCCACGGTGCGCGAAACCGCCCGAACGAACGCTCTTCCCCGCATCCTCCCGAGACTCGGGCGGGTCCTTTCGTCGGCCCTCCTCCTCTTGGTCGTCGTCCTCATGGTCGCCCCTTCCAGCGCTCTCGCTGGTGGCCGTTCGGCTCCGTCGTCTGGAGTCTCGGCACCGATCCTCCACGTGGCCTCGCCCTCCGTCGTCCAGCCGATGACCGAGCGTCTGCTCGCTACCGGTGGGGGCTACGGCACCACGCACCTCATCTCCTACGGCATCCCCCGTTCCCCCGCCCTCCCGCGTACGGGCGCCTCTCCTCAGACGCTCCCGATCGGGGCACCTCCGCGCGAGGAAGGGCTTGCGGGGACTGCAACGTCCGCACCCTCCTCCTCTTCCCCTCCATCCCTCAGAGCCCCGAGCGGCGGCGCGCAGACCGTGACTTTTGCCAACGGGTGGGTCGGCATCAACAGCCTCGCGAGCAACTCTGTCCCCCCCGACCCTGTGGTGGCCGTCGGTCCCAACATCGTGATGCAGGTCGTCAACTCCAACTACGAGTTCTGGACCAAGGATGGCCTCACCTCCGCGGGCCCGTACCCCCTCTCCGGGTTCATCCCCGCTGGCAACTCGCACATCGGGGACGTCCAGATCCTGTATGACAACATGACCCACCGCTGGTTCATGACCGTGGACGACTTCACCTACGGTTCGGTCTGGATCTGCACCTCCACGAGCTACGACCCGACCTCCAGCTGGTACCTGCTCAACCTCTCCATCGCCCCTGCTGGGGACTTCTTCGACCGTCCGATCCTGGGCGTCAGCGACTACGTCCTGGGAGTCGGCGGGAACGTCTGGACCAACGCGGGCGGCTTCGTCAATGCCGAGTGGTTCGTGATCAATAAGACGATGCTGGAGAACAACGCGGGGTACTACTGGTGGACCTGGACCAACGCGGCCTACTACGCGATGCACCCCGTGTCGGACTGGACGAACGCCTCGGTCGGCACCCCAGGGACGCAGCTCTTCGTCAGCACGAACTCCGGGACCACACCGATCATGGTCGGGCGTGTGACCGGGGGCGCCACGGCCACCCAGGCGGTCCTGACGCTGACCAACTACGCCCACGCCGCGCTCACCGCTCCTCCGGACGCCATCCAGCCGGGGGCTGGCGCTCCCTACGTCTCGGTGTCCCTCAGCGGGACCCAAGTGATGAACGCCGTGTGGCAGAACGGGCTCCTCTGGTTCGACTTCGACATCGGATGCACCCCCGCGGGCGACACCCAGGTCCGCTCCTGCGCGGAGTACATCGAGTTCAACACTGTGAGCAACATCGTGCTCAATGACATCACCAAGAGTTACACCGGCTCCTACGTGTTCTACCCTGCGATCGCCACCGACTGGTTCGGCGACGCCGCCGTCGCGCTCGGCTACTCGAACTCGACCATCTACCCCAGCCTCACCGTGATGGGGCGGAACTACACCTACACGGCGAACTCGAACGAGTTCTGGTACTACATTGAGTACGGCCAGGTGGACGATTCGTACTCCGGCTGCACCGCCGCACCGGCCGCCTGCCGCTACGGGGACTACTTCGGCGCGGCCGCGGACCCCAGCGACCCGGGGCTCATCTGGGTCGAAGGGGAGTGGGAGTCCACGGGATCTATCTGGTCCACGGTCATCGAGAGCCTCCGCGTCTCCCCGCTCACCATTCCTGCCGCTTTCTGGAACCAGACCTCCGCCAACGCCGACGTTGGCCATGCGATGATGCTCAACTTCTCGGACACGAACACCCAGTGCGCCTCGACCCAGAGCCGGTATTGCACGACCGCGTTCGGATGGGGCGACGGAAGCACCTACTCCGACGCGTGCAACGGCTATGTCGGGATGTGGAACGCGCCGAACAAGTGGACCAACGTCTGGAACGTGTCCCACACCTACACCGCGACCGGGAACCTCACCGTAGGTGGGACCAACTCCTACATCGACACGTTTACGGGAGCGTACGGCCAAGGGACCGCGTACCAAGGCGAGGGGGGCGTTCCTGCGCTCCCCGTCCGCGTGCACCGGGACCCCACCGTGGGCGTCCCGGTTCCCAGCACGACCTCGATGGACGTCGGCCAGACGGTCACGTTCGCCACCCCACCCATGTTCGGGGGGACCACGCCCGTGCTCCGCTATACCTGGAGCCCGTCCACCGCGAACTTCGGCTGCGCGCTCTCCGGAGGGGGGATTAGCTGCACCCCGACCGCCCCCGGCACGTACTACGTCGCGGTGGTGGTGACCGACGCGCTCGGCGTGACCAGCCCGGTCGTCGACTCGACGATCGTCACGGTCGACGCCGCCCCCACGGCCACCCTCGGCTGGAGCGCGAGCGCCATCGATGTCGGGCAGAGCTCGACCGTCACGGCCTCGCCGTCCGGGGGAAGCGGCGGAAACACGTACTCCTGGTCGCAGTCCTCCGCCAACCTCGGGTGCACCTTCTCGAACAGTGCGAGCGCGGTGTGCACGCCGGTGGCAGCGGGCGCCTACACGGCGAGCCTCGTCATCTCCGATTCCAACGGCGGGAGCAGCGGGACGCTCCCCAGCCCGAGCCTGACGGTGGACGCGGCGGTGTCGGCCTCCATCCCGGCCGGGACTCCCACTTCTGCCGACGTCGGGCAGCCGGTGACCTTCTCCACGACGGCCTCCGGCGGATCGGGCAGCTACACGTCGTACAGCTGGACCCCCTCCTCCGCGAACCTGGGGTGCGCGTCCTCCACGATCGCGACCATCACCTGCACCCCCACCGTCGCGGGCACCTACACCATCTCGGTCGTTGTCACCGACTCGAACGGAGGGACCGCCACCGCGACCTCGGCGGGGTACACCGTCTACTCGAGCCCCACGGTCGCGGCGCCGACCGCGACCCCCGCCTCCGTCGACGTGGGACAGACCACCTCGATCGCGGCGACGGTCACCGGAGGCCTCGCCCCGCTCGTCTACACCTGGTCCGGCCTCCCCACGGGATGCTCCGGGACCTCCGCCACCGTTTCCTGCACGCCCACGGCCGCGGGGACCTCCTCGGTCACCCTCAAGGTGGCCGACGCGAACGGCGCTACCGCCACGAGCAGCGCCCTCTCGCTCACGGTCTATGCGCTCCCCACGCTCAGTGCTCCCACCGCCTCGCCCAACCCGGTGAACGTCGGCGCGACGCTCACCCTGAGCACCACGCTCACCGGCGGGGCCCCGACCGACACCTACAGCTGGACCGGGCTCCCCACGGGCTGCTCGAGCACGAACGCCGCGACGTTGACCTGCACGCCCTCCACTGCGGGGACGTTCTCCACGAAGGTCTCCGTCACCGACGGGAACGGCGGGACCGGGACCTCGGTGTCCACCTCGGTGACCGTGAGCTCCGCTTCGGGCTCCCCCACGGTCACCCTGTCGGCGAGCCCCCCCTCGGTCACTCTCGGGGCCACGACGACCTTGACGGGCTCGGTGTCGGGAGGGACCACCCCCTACACGTACACCTGGACCGGGCTGCCCGGTGGATGCACCTCGGCCAACCTGGCCTCCTTGTCGTGCACCCCGACCGCCACGGGGACCTACTCGATCACGCTCAAGGTGACCGATGCCCACGGTAACGTGGGGCAGGGCAGCGCGACGCTCACCGTGACCCCCTCGGCAGGCGGGTCGCCCTCGGTCTCCCTCGCCGCGAACCCCTCCAGTGTCGCGGTCAACAAGGCGACGTCGCTCACCGGCACCGTCTCGGGCGGCACCGCGCCCTTCACCTACGCGTGGACCGGCCTCCCGCCGGGGTGCACGAGCCAGAACGCTGCGACCCTCTCCTGCACGCCCACGACCGCCGGGACCTACACGGTCACGCTCACGGTCACGGACTCGAAGGGCAACACCGGCCAGGGAAGCGTGTCCCTAACGGTCACGAACCCTTCGGGAGGGAACAGCAACCAGACGAGCTCGCCGGGGTCGAACCTCCTCACCAGCCCGCTGGTGCTGGCGCTCCTGGTCGTCGCTATCGTCGCCGTGGCGGCTGCGGTCCTCCTCATGCGGCGCAAGCGTCCGTCCTCCACCGCCCCGGCGCCCGCCCCCGCGGCAGAGCCGGCGCCGTCGACCCCTGCGGCGACTCCCGCGTCCCCCCCCCCCCCCCCGCCGCCTCCTGCCTGAGGTACCCTAGGCGGGAGCGCCCCCGGGAGTTCGGGGGAGGGGGCGGGGAGCCAGCGCTCCCCGTCGCCCTCCGGGTCCTCGGTCGCCGTTCGCAGAACGGTGCGCTCAGCGCGAGCCTGCCCTCGCTTTCCGGGCGTTCAGCCGCACCGCTTCGCGAACGATCGCTTCCAGCGCCCGCTCGTCCACCGCCTCTCCCTCGTGGACGTCGATGGCCCGTACGGTCCGGCTATCGAGGCGTGTGTTGAACAGTTGTTTGGGGTCCGGGATCTGGGCGCCCTTCGGGAAGGTCAGGCGGACGGCGCTCTTCAGGACGTTCCCCACGCAGAGGATCCCGTCGTGGGACCAGACCGGGGCCCCGTCGGGGTTGCTCGGCCTGCGCCATTTCACTTCCTCGATCGCCGCGGGATCCGCCCGCACTATCGTGCATCTCAGACCCGAGAGGGTCTCCTCTCTCCAGTCCTCCGTCGGCACGGCCCTCTTCGCGGTCGGACGGGGGCGGCTGCGCGACGGGCGCTTGCCCCCGCTCTTTCTGTCCAAGTCCGCCTCGCTTCGTCCTTGAGGACCAAGGCGGTACATCAAACCGGTGCGGCGCGTTCGGAGGCCGCGCTCCGGGGGGCACGACCCCTCCCGCGGCTCGCGCCAGACCCGCGGGCATGGCGCGAGCGCTGGTAGTGTCGGGCCACTCTCGCCCGGTTCCCACAGCCGGTGGCCGAGCACCAGATCTGGTTCCGGGTCCTCGCGAGAAGGAAGTGCGCGCATCCGGGACCTCGGCACTGCCGGATCTTCGAGGCGCTCGCCCCGGTGAGGAGATCGCGAGCGGCCCGCACCAGCACTCCCTCAAGGGCTTCGGGACCGCGCGGGGTCCTCTCGTTCCCGGCGAGCTCCCATCGGCCTTCTCGCCACTGGAGGATGGCCGGGACCTCGTGGCGCGCGATCGCACGGTTGAAGCTCGCGAGGGACGGTCCGGGAGGTCGCGTCCCGCGGACCTGGGCATCGAAGAGGTCGCGGAGCGTCGTTCGGAGCCGGCGGAGCTCGGGCATCGACCGCTCCCGGACCACCTCTCCTCGGAAACGGGGGCGCGCGGCAAGCCAGAGCTTCAGCTCCTTGGGGTTCGCGAGCGCGTCCCCCACCCTGCAGGACGGGCAGGAGGCGGAATTGACGAAGTCCAGTGCGAGGGTCTCCCCGGCGTCCGACTCTTCTCCCATACCCCAGAGCGCCACCGACCGGAACTCGCCGGACCCTCGTCGAGGTCCCTACAGCGAGTGTCTATATAGCCTAACGCTATGAAGCGATTGAGGTCGTTAGCATGGCGAAGGCGAAGGACCCGATCTGCGGAATGATGGTCGACACGGAGAAGGCCCCGGCGAAGGGGATGTACGACGGGCAGATGGTGTACTTCTGCAACCCCAGCTGCCAGAAGTCCTACGAGGCGAAGCGGAAGCCCAAGTAGGCCCGGCTTCCGACCCTTCCCTCTAACCTCGAGCGTCTGAGGCCTGCCGGATCTGCACGGGGGGCCGAGGGCGATGCGCGCGAGACCGGGTCGGTCCACCGAAGCCGATGCCCATCACGACCACGATCCGGAGCCTCGGGCCAAGGTCTGGGTCCGGGGGGACCGGCGAGGGGCGGGGTTCTCGAGCTCCCGCCGGACCTCCGGGTCAATCCCGGTCCTCCCGGGAGCGGCCATGTTCAGAGGCGCCGCGAGGCGAGCCGTGCCCCGAGGGCCGGGGGGATCCGTGAGGGCGCTCCCCGCCGGTCCTGTCCTGCGAGGGGACGGCCGTCCCTCGCCCGGCCACAGGTGAGAGGAGGTCCCGATGCCCACCGATCCGGTATGCGGGATGTACGTCGACGAGAAGACGGCCGACCTCAAGCTCGTTCGCGAGAACCGTACCTACTACTTCTGCAACACTTCCTGCCTGCAGTCGTTCGCGGCCCCCGAGAAGGTGCTTCACGAACTTCGACGCAAGCTCGCCGTGGGGTGGCCGCTCTCGGTGGCGACCCTCGTCCTGACCTACTTCTGGAACGTCCCGGACTGGCCGTACCTCGCCTTCGCGATGGCCACCGTCGTCCAGGTCTACGTCGCCCAGTCGTTCTACCGCGGAACGTGGGACGCGTTCCGGAACCACGCGGCGAACATGGACGTCCTGATCGCGGTGGGCACGACCGTGGCCTACCTGTACAGCGCGGCGGCGCTCTTCCTTCCGTCCCGCCTTCCGCAGATCTTCTACTTCGATGCCTCCGCCGTCATCGCCACCGCGATCCTGACGGGGAGCTACCTCGAGCACCTCACCCGGGAGAAGGCCCGGGGGGCTCTGAGAGAGCTGCAGGCCCTCCTCCCTTCCACCGTCCTCGTGGTCCGCGAGGGGAAGGAGGTCGAGGTCCCGGTGGCCGAGGTCCAGGTGGGCGACCGGTTCGTCGTGAAGCCGGGAGGCCGGGTCCCCGCGGACGGGATCGTGCGTGAGGGCCGGTCCACCACCGACGAGTCGCTGGTGACCGGCGAGAGCCTGCCCGTGGACAAGCGGCCCGGTTCGCCGGTCATCGCGGGGACCATCAACGGGGAGGGCCGTCTGATCGGCGAGGCGACGAAGGTCGGCGAGGACACGGTGCTCTCCCAGATCGGCGCGCTGCTCGCCGAGGCCGAGACCAGCAAGGTCCCCATGCAACAGCTGGCCGACAGGATCGCCTCGGTCTTCACCCCCGTGGTGCTGGCCATCGCGCTGTTGGCCGGGCTGGGATGGTTCTTCTTGGGCGGCGCGCCTTCCAACGTCGCGCTGCTGATCTTCGTGACGGTGGCGATCACGGCCTGCCCGTGCGCCTTCGGGCTCGCCACACCTGCGGCGATCATCTCGGGCACGGGGCGCGCGGCGAGGGACGGGGTCCTGTTCAAGGGCCGCGACTCGATCGAGAAGGCCTCCGCCATCGACCTCGTGATGACGGACAAGACCGGCACGCTCACCGCGGGGAAGCCCCGGCTCACGGACCTCCTCCCCTTCGGGAAGCTTTCCGAACGGGAGATGCTCGCCTTCTCCGTCGGACTGGAGTCCGCGAGCGAGCACCCGCTCGCGCGCGCCGTCGTGGAGCGGGCGCGCGAGGAGCATGTCGAGGTGCCGAAGGTGAGCGACTTCCGCTCGGAACCCGGGGTGGGGCTCCAGGGGATCATCGCCGGCCGGAGGGTCTCGATCGTCACTCCCCAGTCCCTGGGCCCCTCCGCCCTCGCGACCGCGGAGCTCCGCGCGGGTGTCGAGAAGATGGCGAAGGCGGGCAAGGCCTGCTCGGTGCTGCTCCTGGACGGCCAGGCGGTGGGCCTGCTGGGATTCTTCGATGCTCCCGCCCAGGGCGTCCGCGAGGCCGTCGCGACCCTCAAGCGGGACGGGGTCGAGGTGGTGATGCTGACCGGCGACAACGAGCGGGCCGCCCGGGAGGTCGCCTCCGCGGTGGGGATCGAGAAGGTCCGCGCCTCCCTCAAACCCGCGCAGAAGCTGGAAGCGCTGAGCGAAGCGAGGGCCGCAGGGAGGCACGTGGCCTACGTGGGGGACGGCGTGAACGACGCTCCCGCCCTCATGGCGGCGGACGTCGGGATCGCGATCGGAGCCGGCGCGGAGGTCGCCCGGGAGGCCGGAGGGGTCATCCTGATGCGCTCCGACTTCGGCAGCGTGGCCCTCGCGCTCCGCATCGCGCGACGGACGGTGCGCAAGGTGCGGTTGAACCTCCTGTGGGCGCTGGGGTACAACTCCGTCCTCCTTCCCGTGGCGGCAGGGCTCCTCGTGCCGTTCCTCGGGTTCGGGGCGTACGACTACCTGCCGTTGATCGGCGCCGCGGCGATGGGGCTCTCCTCGACGAGCGTGCTCCTCAACTCCTTCTCGCTCCGCTGGGTCCACCTCGAAAGCTCGCAGGGCGCACCACCGTCCCGGGTGCAGGTCCCCACCGTGCGGCCCGTCTCGGCCGGGTAGGGCGGGGTCTCGGACGGTCGCACGGCGTGGCGGGAGCCTCCCGCGCCGCGCTACGGCCCTCCGAGCTTCCGTTCCAGCTCTTCCAGCTCACGGAGGTTACCGGCCCCGAGGGCTTTGACCATCCCCTCGTGGCGGAGGCGGCGCACCGCCCGGCGGGCCGCGTTCGCGTCGCCGGTCCTCTCTAGGACCAGCGCCTCCTGGAGGATGCCCTGGGCCGCGAAGTAGCGGATGCCGCCCTTCTCCGAGTCGGACTGGAGCTTCTTGAGCTTCCCCAGGGCGGCCGTGACGTCACCGCGGGCCTCGGCGATCATCGACTCGACCAGGAGAAGCTGGAGGGTCGTGTCGTCCGCGTCGGGGGTCCCGTACCTGTCGCAAAGCCGCCGCATCTCCGAGGCGATCTCTTCCGCGCGCGTCCAGGCCCCTGCGGCGCAGGCGTACTCGGCCGAGTTGCCGAGCGTCCCGAGCAATGTCGTCCGGGACCCCAGGCGTCGCGCCTCGAGGAGCGCCTCCTCCCCGCGTCGATGCGCCTCCGCGAAGTTCCCGCGGTTCAGCTCGATGAGCCCCAGCTGGTCCAAGGCGTCCACGACGATCGTCTCCTCGGGGCTGCCCTTCACCTTCTCCTTCATCTCGAGGGCGTGCAGGAGGTGCTCGCGTGGCCGCTCGAGGTCGCGACCCCCGAAGAGGTAGCAGGTCGCGGCCGTGATGCGCGTCCGGACCGCCAGGACGGGATCGCTCCCCTTCTCCGCGAGCGCGCAGGCCCTCTCGGCGGCCTCGATCGCCTCCTCCGGTCGGCCACGAGCCAGCATGCAGGAGGCAAGCGACCGCAGCAGGGCGGCCTCCACCCCCGGATGGAGCCCTCGGACCTTCTCCAGGGTCGCGCGCAGCTCCCCCTCCGGGTCCTCGCCCAGCCGGACCCTGGCGTTGGAGATCCGCGCGACGTACGCGCCCCAGACCCGCGCGGAGGCGCCGCGACCTCGCGACATCTCGAGCGCCTTACGGAGCGCGGCGACCGCCCCCGCGGGATCCTCCGCGCGGTAGAGAAGGGATCCCAGCTGCGAGAGCACGAGCTCCTCGAACTCCCGGCCCCTGGCGCTGGGCTCCCGCTGAGCGAGCACCAGCGCCCTCTGGAGGCGGGCGGCGCCGAGCTCCGGCGCTCCCCACCTCTCGCATTCGGAGGCGACCGCCTGCAGGTAGGGCATCGCCTTCTCGAGCGCGCCGGCCTCGGCCCAGTGATGGGCGAGCCGGAACTGGACCCCGCCCTGAGGGTGGGGGTAGCGGCTCTCCATCGCCCGGGCGATGGCGCGGTGCAGCTCCACGCTCGTGGAGGGTCCCATGTCCCGAAGGTCTTCTTCCAGCGTCCCAGGGTCGACGGGGGCCCACGCGGCACCCCGCTCCTCGATCCGGCCCTGGCCCTTCAGGGCCCTGAGCCGCTCCCGCACCGCGGGGAGGGGCAGTCCGACCACCTCGGCGAGGAGCGACGCGTCCGCGTCCTCCTCCGCCATGAGCGCGGCCATGAGGAGCCGGCGCGACTCCAGGGGGAGCGAGCGGACCGAGGGGAGCCGGACCTCCGACGGCGGAGGCGGAAGGCGCCGCCAGACCGGGAGGGTAGGGGCCCCGGACGGCTGGGCCCACTCGGCGACCTCGGGGCCTTCGCGGTCAAAGGCGAGGGCAAGGATGAAGGGCAGGCGTTCGAGCTCGGGAGCCAGACGTCGGAGCCACTCGTGACTCATCCCGTCCAGATGCTCCGCTCGCTCGATGACCACCAGCGTGGGGCGTTCGTGCGTCTTCCCCGTGACCAGCTCGAGGAGCGCGAGCCGGACATCTTCAGGCTCGACGTGAAGGCTCGCGCCCGGGGCCGGGCCTTCCGGGCCCGCTGCGGGCATCGCGAGCGAGGGGAAGGACCCCGGCGAGGAGGTGCCCGAAGGCGCGAAGAGTCCGACCAGGGCCACCATCGGGAGCGCCGCCTCGCTCTCGCTCCCGCTCTTCGCTCGCGCGGGCGAACCGGTCCGTCGGGACCTGGAGCCCTCCTCCGGCCGGGGGGAACGCTCGGCGACCCACCGGGAGAGCCACGGCAGCAAGGCCCCGTAGGGGACCTCATGGTTGCTCGGGGAAGCGGTCAGCCGTTCGGTCCGCATCCCACGGCCCCGGAAGACCTCCTCCAGTGCCCGAAGATGCTCCCTCCGAGTGTACGTCGTGCCACCCGACACGAGCAGCACCGCTCCCCGTCCCAGATCGAGGAGGGCGAGCACGCCCAGCAGGTCGGGAGAGGGGGTGCCACCCGGGGTCGGGGAGCCAGGCGTCGGGACCACGACCTGGGAAGGCCGAAGGAAAGGAAAGGCCTTCGTTTCCTCGGGTCCCCCGCCTCTCCGGTGAGCCGGGGGCTCTGCGAGGCTTTGCGGCCCCCTTCTGGCCGAGGTCCGCAGCCCCCTTTCCTCGGTTTCGCTCCACTCTCCTACGTCAAGTAGGTCCGAAGCTGGAGCGACCGAGTTGCCTTTGGGGTCCAGGACGGTCCGGTCCCCAGGGGCCGGGGAGCGCGAGGCCAAGGTCCTCGCCTGGCTGCTCGAGCATGACCAACCCGCGGTCCGGTACCGGGCGCTGGTGGACCTATTGGATCGCAAGGAGACCGACCCGGCCGTCCGAGAGGCCCGGGCACAGATCGGCCGGGTAGGGTGGGCCGCGGATCAGCTCCGCGCTCAGGGTCCCAAGGGCTACTGGGAGAAGCGCGAGCCTCGGAACGTGCTGGAGTGGTTCAAGTTCCTGTGGCAGCCGATGTACCGCGCCACGATCTGGAGGGCGCTGGTCCTCTCCGACCTCGGCCTTGACTCGAAGGAGGCTCGGGTGCGAAGGACCGCCGAGGTCCTCATGGACTACAAGCTCCGCTTCAGCTCCCCGATCAACTTCTACTACGAGGAGATGTGCATGGTCGGGAACACGGCCCGGATGCTGACCCGCTTCGGGTACGGAGAGGACCGGAGGGTCCTCAAGCTGTACGACTGGATGCTCGAGGACCAGCGCCGCGACGGAGGCTGGAACTGCTCGCAGGAATCTCCGGGGACGCTCGACGCCTGGGAACCGATGGCCGCCTTCGCCGCCGTCCCGAAGCGCCGCCGCTCCTCGGAAATGGAGCGCGCGATCGAGAGGGGCGCGGAGTTCTATCTCAAGCGGCGGCTGTTCCAGGAGGGCCCCAGGTACGCGCCCTGGTTCCGTCTCCACTACCCAAGGCACTACTTCTACGACATCCTCGTGGGGCTGGAGTTCCTGACGGAGCTCGGGTTCTCGGACGACCGGAGGCTCCGGCCCGCGCTGGAGATCCTGAGCAGGAAGCGGCGCGCCGACGGGACCTGGGGAATGGAGGCCCTCCACCCGGACGTCGGGGCCGGGCCGAAGAACTCCGCCGAGGCCCGGAAGGAGCGACCTTTGGTCATCGAGCCCGCAGGTCAGCCTAGCAAGTGGATCACGCTGAAGGCCCTCACGGTGCTGAAACGCACCGGCGAGGCCTGAGCCTCCTTGCGTGGAAGACCGGGGGGGCGAGAGCTCCTCGGCCGCGTAGGCTCACGCCTGCGCGCACGGCACGACCACGACGAGCACCCGCGCTCCTCGCACGGCCACCCGATCCTCGCGGGTTCGATCCCCCCTCCAGGGACCCTGGAGGCGAGGGTGGGCGAACGAACAACGAGCGTGCGCCGGGGACGGTCTCGTTTCCGCGGTCGTGGGGACGGTCCAGGCGCTTTAGGCACGGTGGAACGGGCACGGGCGCGTCGGTCAGGCGCTCCGAGCGGTGAAGAGTGAAGGGAAATCATTGAAATACTGGTCTGACGGTGGGATTCCCTGGCGTTGAGGTGGAAGAAGTGAGCGAATCCTTGCCCGGTGAGCACAGAGGCCGTACCGGAGTGTTCGTCCCTGTGCTGATCGCGGTGGGCATGGTCCTGTTGGTCGGGGTCTCGATCATCGAGGGCGGTTCCGCGCCCGCGAGCGCGCTCCCCGCTCCCCAGCAGTACACGAGCCCGCCCACCAACAACACGACCAGCTTCTGGTCCAGCCCGCTCGGGCTCGCCACCATTGGCGGTGTGGTCGCGGTCGTCCTGATCGCCCTCATTCTGCTCCTTCTGATGCGCCGCCGCAAGGCCTCCTCGGCTCCTGCCGAAGGGAACGCAGGGGAGGATGGCGACGAGGACGCTGAGGGCGGCGACGAGGCCAACAACGAGGGCTCGGAGGACGAAGAGCCCCCGGTGGCCCCGGACAGCTAAAGCTGGTCCTGCCCGCTCGGCACGGCCCTCCCCCGCCCGGCTGCGGGGGTGGGCTCGCTCGTCCCCGTGAGGGAGATCGCGCGTGGATGGACGCGCAGGGCGCGTCGGGGGCCCGGGCGATCCCCACCAGGTTGGCGGGGGGCCTCGCGCGCGGAGAGGCCAGGCCGTTTCACGACCTCCGCCGGCCTTTGATAGCCTCCCCTCCCCGTTCAGGGGCGGTCCTCGCCCACCCCGGTGGGGGTCACAGAACACATGACGAACGCGAGCACCACAAGGTTCCTGGACGTCCCGGCAGGGAAGATCGCCTACGAGGATCAGGGGAAGGGCCAACCCCCCGTCGTCCTGATCCACGAGGCGATCGCCGACCGCCGCATGTGGGACCGGGACTTCTCGCGCCTGTCGAAGACCCATCGCGTGGTGCGGTACGACATGCGTGGGTTCGGGGAGTCTCCTCCCACGACGGGCCCGTTCTCCGCTATCGACGACCTGAGGTCCCTCATCCTCCACCTGGGGCTGGAACGGCCCGTGATCGTCGGGGCCAGCATGGGGGGAAGGGTCGCCCTGGACTTCCAGGTCGCCCATCCCGGAGTGGCCCGGGGGCTCCTGCTCGTCGCCCCCGGCTTCTCCGGGATGGACTTCCCGATGTTCCCCCCGGGGGTCTTCGACGTGGACGAGAAGGCGTCCCGGGCCGCCAGCGAGTCGTTCAAGGCCGGGAAGCTCGAGGAGGCCATCGACCATCTCGTGGGACTGTGGGGAGCCGCCCAGAAGGGGAAGGACCTGGAGCGGTTCCGGGACATGGCCAGGAAGAACGCCAACGAGATCTTCCTGGAGACCTCCAGCCAGCAGGAACGACGGGTCGACCCGAAGGCCGCGACCCGGCTGTCCACGCTGGACGTCCCGCTCCGGGTGCTCGTGGGCGACCGCGACAACCCCGCCATGCCGCACGTGGCGCGTTACCTGGCGGAGCACATCCCCCGCGCGCGGTGGACGCTCGTCCCTGGGGGGGACCACATGCTCAACGTCTCCCAGCCGGGGGCTTTCGCGAAGGAACTGGACGACTTCCTCGCGGAACTGTCGAAGTAGGCTAGGGCCTCGCCCCTTCACCTCGGCCGCGTGCGCGGGAGCCCTCGTTGGGCCGCATCCACGCCTACCCGTACATCGACATCGCCGGGGCGGGGCCGGTCCGCTCCTTCGAAGCGGCACGGTCGGCTGCGGAGCGCTGGATGGTCAGGAGCTGCTGCTCGATCCGCTCCGCCTCGGTGTAGAGCGGACCGGGGTCGATGATGGTGCCCAGGAGGACGTGGTCGATGGTCTCGATGACCTTCGCCGCGGCGCGGGCGTCCGGGTAGTCGGGGTGGGCCTCGGCCAGGAACGTGAGCACGTCGAACCCCCGGCGACGCCCTTCGTTGAGGAGCACGCCGGCGACCCCCGTCACCACCCCCTCCTGGAAGGCGGCGACGTTGGGTTCGATGTAGAGGTCCCGGGCGCGCCGGGAGGAGGCGACGCCGTAGACGCGGACGGTGGGAGGGGGGATCGCGGAGTGGGGCTCGTCCTCGGAGCGCTCGATGACCAGCCCCTCGGGGGAGACCAGCAGGGAGCAGCGCTGTTCCTGCGCCCAGTCGAGCACCGCGTGGGCGAGGTTGTTGACGACGTTCGCGGGGGGCTGGAACTCGCTGATGAACGCCACGACCTTCTGGGCCGGGGAGCCGGTCCGCCGGTCCGGGGGCTGCCCGGCGTAGATGCGTACCGGGTGCTGCGGCTCCCCGTCCCGGACGAGGGAGACCGTGGGGAAGGCGGGAGAGTCGACGATGCCGATCTGCTCCATCTTGAGCGCATCGATGAGGTAGTTGGCCACGATGGAGGAGACGAGCCCCACCGAGGGGAAGCCGTCGATGACCACCGCGTCGGTGAGGTCGGTCCGCTTCACCTCGTAGATCCGGACCTCGTCGGGGGCCATCGGAGGTGCGGGGGTGCGCCAGGAGGGCATCGGGTCCACCTCGGAGCCGGACTAGATCTTGTCCACGAGGGTGCCGAGCTCGCGCGACAGGAGGGAGGCGACGTCCCGCGCCAGGACCCCCTTGATGGAATCGGGCGCGGCCGCGAACCCCAGACGGGCGGAGGCGGCGGTGACCCGGAGGAGGGCCGCGTACTCCATGGCCCTCGCCTCCAGGAGGTCGTGGACGGCCTCCTTGAGCTCCTTCGCGAGCTCCGGGTTCTCCTTGAGCTTGCGCTCGAGAAGGCGACGGACCTCCTCCTTCACGAGGTCGCGCGTGGCCTCCGCCACGAGCTCCTCAGGGTGGAGGAGGTCTCGTGAGCCCCGGAGGAGCAGATCCACGGGGTCGCCCCGGTTTGCGTCCTGTGCCACGATGGCCGGACCGGTCCGGGGTATAAGAGGCTCGGCCAGCACGAAGCCGCCCGACCCCCGACCATGGACCCGGGGCGGGTCGGGCCGCCGTCCCGAGGCGGGGCCGTCGCACCCCCGGTGGCTGCCGCTCCCGCGGGGGGACGGCGGTCGGTCCATGGTCGAGATCGGGGCGAGCGGCAGCCTGGGCGGACCATTTCGGGCCCCGAGCGGAATCCAGAGGGGGATGCCGGCTCTTGAGGGGGATGCCAGCGACCGCGAGGGGCGCTCCGAGGTCTGACGACATCACCCAGGCTGCGCGCAGGCGAGAGAGGCCCCCCGGAGGGGGAGTCCGAGGGGCGGTCAGCGGCCCGAGGGGCCGGAGGGCCGCGCGCGCGGCGGGCCCGTCCGGTGTTTCGGTGAAGGAAAGAAAAGCTCGGGCGAACCGAGAGCTCCCACGCGTCACTTGCACCCCCCCCTCTCGAGGAAGGGTTCCGTCATCGTGGTACATCAACGGGGCGGCAGTCCGGGGGGGGTCGGAGTGCCTCGCGTGCTACGGCATCGCACGTGGGCGTGCGCATTCGTTCTGACGCTGCCCCCGAAGCCTGTCCATGCGTCGAGCGGCTCCGTTCGCGGGGGGCAACATGCGGATCGGAGGCCGGCGAAGGGGGGAGCAGCCCTCGCCGGGGTGGGAGAGTCCCTCGGGGCGCCGCGGAAGCCCCCAACGGTTGTCCACCGATGGGCGACCACGAAGGTGACGAGGGGATAGTCGCCGAGCCCTGTGCCCACGTCATGCCGGCCGTGGCGCCGAGGTCTCCCTCGGACCCGCTTTCCTAGAACTGGTCTCCCGCGTGCACGACCCATCGCGGGTCGTCGGTCCCCAGCTCGTGGGCGACCTCCTTCGCGCCGCCCTCGCCGCGCAGCGGGCGCGCCATGAGGACGTACCACCCGGCCGGGACGAAGAAGTAGCCGCGTCCTCGCAGCTCTTCTCCCTGGTCCCGCACGCTGGAGAGCGTGAAGGCGGCGACCGAGGCCATCGGGGCCTTCTGCTCCACCGCTCCGATGAGGGCCTCTGCGGCGGAAGGGCGCGTCACGACCAGCTCCCGACAGATGGCACGGAACTTGTCGGCATCGACGCGCGCGAACCCGGTGACCCGTCGTCCCTCGCGCGCGACGAGGAAGTTGGTCTTCGGGTCGGTGTGGAAGATCCGGTGCTCGTCGACCAGGAAGTTGGGCGGGCGCGGGGTGAACCCCCAGCGACCGTGGGTGGCCTCGCCGTGCAGTCGGTCCAGGACGGGAAGGTCCGCGGGCGTCGCCGGTCGCACCTGGGGCGGCTTCGACCGCGCGGGCGCCTGGGCCAGCCGGCTGACGGCGACCGGGCTCTGGAAGATGTCGTGGTAGCCCAGACGCTCGTAGATCCCGTGGGAGCCCCAGGAGCGGTTGGTCCAGAGCGTGATGTGGTCGAACCCTGCACGCCTCTCCCGCCGGTGGATCTCCTCGAGGATCCTCCGGGCGATGCCGCGCCCGCTCTCGTCGGGACGCGAGCCGACCATCGCCACCCCCGAGATGCGATGGACCGCGCCGTCCGGATACGTGTAGGGGAGCCGCACGGTGATCGCGTGGCCGATGACCTGTTCCCGCTCCACCGCGAAGACCCCGACGTAGTCGGAGAGCGAGCCCTGCTTCCGCCAGGCCTCGATCGAGGTCTTGGGAAGGAACGACCCGAAAGCGGAGAGCTGGGTCGCCGCACGGCTCGCTTCCCACTCCGGTTGGAGATCGTCGTAGGTGACGAGCCGCATGCGCGCCCCAGAGGGGCGGTCCGAGAAAAACCCTCTCGAGCCTCCGGGGGGGCCCGAAGGGCCTCCTCCCCCCGTAGGGGTTTCCTGGGGACCTTCCAGTAAGCCTATTAGCCCCCCCGACTCGCCGCGGAGGACGGGGAGACGGGCTGGTAGATCAGTGGAAGATCGCTACCTTGGCAAGGTAGAGGCCGCGAGTTCAAACGGTGGGGAGGACCTCCCTCCCTCCTGAAAATCTCGCCCAGTCCACTCCCCCCACCCTGAGTAGCGGGCACGGGCCATCTGCGGCCGGCTCCCAGGGTCGGTCTTCATGCGGACCGAGGACGGACAAGGATCCGGGGCCGCGCTCTTCTCTTCTCTTCTCTTCTCTTCTCCGACTTCGGGAGGCGCCGGGGCCGGGACCTCGGGCTGAGGACGGAACGCCGCGCCCGCCTCCGTTCCGGACGCCACCAATATGTGTCGAATACGACTTTCGACAAATAGCGTCATCCTTTATTACCGACATCGCTCCGGTCGCCTCGTGCCTGTCGAGATCCGCGAGAAGATCGCCGGCGAGGTGGTCCTCTCCCCTCATCCGGGGAGGACGCTCCGGAAGTGGAGGGAGGACTTCGGCATCTCCCAGACGGAGCTCGCGCACCAGCTGGAGACCGTGCCCTCCGTGATCGCGGACTACGAGGCGGAAAGGCGGCAGAGCCCGGGAGCCGGGTTCATCCGGCGGTACGTCGACGGCCTGGTGGCCGTGGACAAGGCGCACGGGGGGCGGGTCATCCAGCGGATGGGCTTCCCTTCCCCGGCGGAAGGGATCTTGGCGATGCGCGAGTTCTCGATCGCGGTCCCCCTCACCACGCTCGCTTCCCTGCTGGACGCGAAGCCCGCGAGCCACGTGGACCTTCACCGGGACCTCCACGGGTTCACGCTCCTGGACGCGCCCCGGGCGATCCTCTCACTGGGGGCCCAGGAGTTCGTCCAGGTCTACGGGTGGACGACCCAGAGGGCCCTCCTCTTCTGCGGCGTGAAGTACGGCCGTTCCCCGATGGTCGCGATCCGCGCCCACCCGCTCAAGCCCGCCGCCGTCATCTACTCCGCCCCCGGACGCATCGACCCGCTCGCGGTCCGCCTCTCGGAGGTGGAGAACATCCCGCTCCTCACCACGCCGTACGGACCGAAGGAGGTCCTCAAGCGGCTCGAGGAGATCTGAGCCGAGACGGTCCAACATCCCGAGGGAAGAGGAGAAAGGAGAGAGGTGAGCAACATGATGGAACAGACGGTCGGAATCGTGAGCTACGGCGCATACGTCCCGCGCTACCGGATCACCCCGCAAGAGATCGGGCAGGTCTGGGGGACCGACGGGGCGGCCATGGGCAAGGGACTGAACGTCGTTCGCAAGAGCGTCCCCAGCCCGGACGAGGACACCATCACCATCTCCACCGAGGCGCTGCGCATCGCGCTGACCCGGGGGAGGATCAACCCCCACGACATCGGGGCGATCTACGTCGGGAGCGAGAGCCACCCGTACGCGGTCAAGCCCACGGCGACGGTCGTGGCCCAGGCCGTCGGAGCGACGCCCTACCTCACCGCGGCGGACTTCGAGTTCGCGTGCAAGGCGGGAACGGCGGCGATCCAGACCTGCATGGGGATGGTCGCTTCCCGGATGATCACCTACGGCGTCGCCATCGGGGCCGACACTTCCCAGGGGGCCCCCGGGGACGCGCTCGAGTACTCCGCCAGCGCGGGAGGTGCCGCGCTCGTCATCGGGCGGGAGAACCTCATCGCGGAGATCAACGCGACCGAGAGCTTCACCACCGACACTCCGGACTTCTGGAGGCGGGAGGGCCAGCGTTACCCCAGCCACGGCGGGAGGTTCACGGGCGAGCCCGCGTACTTCCGTCACGTGGGGGAGTGCGGCCGCCGGATGATGGAGCTCGCGCAGACGGAGCCGAAGGACTACCAGCACGTCGTCTTCCACCAGCCGAACGGGAAGTTCCCCCAGCGCATCGGGAAGTCCCTCGGGTTCTCGGAGGCCCAGATGAAGTACGGGCTCGTGACCCCCTGGATCGGGAACACCTACTCCGGGGCGGCGCTCATCGGGCTCGCCAACGTGCTCGACCACGCCAAGGGCGGGGACCGGGTGCTCGTGGTGGGGTACGGGAGCGGAGCCGGCTCCGACGCGTTCGACGTGACGGTGACGGACCGGATCGAGTCCTACGACCGGAACCACGGGCGGCAGGTCCAGGAGTTCCTGGACGGGGGCGTGCCGCTGAGCTACGCCATGTACGCGAAGTACCGTGGCAAGATCCACCTGGGAGGTTCCTGAACATGAGAGAGGTCGCCATCCTCGGCATCGGCCAGACGAAGTTCGGCGAGCTCTGGGACCGCTCGTTCCGGGAGATCGGGATCGAGGCGGGCTTCGCCGCCCTGCAGGAGGCGAAGCTCTCCTCCCAGGACATCGGCGCGCTCTACCTCGGGAACATGGCCTCCGGGAGCTTCATCGAGCAGGAGCACATCGCCCCGCTCATCCTCGACTACGCGGGGCTCGCCGGGCACCACCTGCCCGCCATCCGGGTCGAGGCCGGCGGGGCCAGCGGCGCCGTTGCCCTCCACCAGGCCTATCTCGCGGTCGCGAGCGGGGCGCACGACTTCGTCGTCGTCGGGGGAGCGGAGAAGATGACCGACGTCCCCGAGGACGTCCAGACGGACATCGCCAACGCCAGCGCCGACCAGGAGTGGGAGACGGTCTTCGGGGCCACGCTCCCGTCCCTGTGGGCCCTGGTCGCTCGGCGGCACATGCACGACCACGGGACCCGTCGCGAGGACTTCGCACGGATCCCGGTCATGGCGCACGAGATGGGCTCGAAGAACCCGCTCGCGCACTTCCGGAACAAGATCACGCTCGACCAGGTCCTGGAAGGCTCGCCGGTGGCGGACCCTCTCGGGGTCATGGACTGCGCTCCGGCCTCGGACGGGGCGGCGGCCGTCGTCCTCGGGCCGCTCGAGGTCGCCCGGAAGTACACGGACACGCCGGTCCGCATCGCGGCGAGCCAGGTCGCCTGCGACACGCTCGCGCTCCAGCACCGCAAGGACGTGACCACCGTCGAGGCGACGGTCGTCGCCGCGAAGGCGGCCTTCCAGCGTGCGAAGAAGTCGCCCAAGGACGTCCAGGTCGCCGAGATCCACGACGCCTACTCCATCAGCGCGCTCATGGCCCTCGAGGACCTGGGGTTCTACGCCAAGGGTGCGGCGGCCAAGGGTCTCTCCGATGGGGAGGTCGCCTTCGGGGGCAAGCTCTCCATCAACACCTCCGGCGGGCTCAAGGCCCAGGGGCAACCCTTCGGGGCCGTGGGCGTCGCGCAGGTCGCCGAGATCGTCCGCCAGCTGAGGGGTGACGCGAAGGACCGGCAGGTGAGCGGGGCCAAGCTCGGCCTCACGCACAACCTGGGCGGGACCGGCGCCACCAGCGTGGTCCATCTTCTCGAGAGGGCGAACTGAGGGGACCGAGGAAGCTCCAAGGATCCGAGGAAGGAACGAGGTAGGAACATGACCGTCGCAAGGTTCTGGAGAGAGACGCCACGACGCTACAACCTGGGAGGGAACCGGTGCAGCGCCTGCACCACCGTCTACTTCCCGCCGAGGGCCGTCTGCCCCACCTGCCAGAAGCACCGGCAGTCGCTGGGGAAGATGGAACCCTTCACGCTCTCGGGCGATGGGGAGGTCTTCTCCTTCACGCTCGTCCACGAGGCGGCCGAAGGGTTCGAGATGCAGGTCCCCTACGTCCTGGCGCTGATCAAGACCCCCGAGGGTCCCCTGCTCACCGGGCAGATCGTGGACATCTCCCTTGAGGAGGTCCACATCGGGATGAGGGTCCGCGCCGCCTTCCGGAAGCTCCGGGAGGACGGACGTGCCGGCGTCATCCACTACGGCTACAAGTTCTCCCCCGCCAGGGAGAACGGCGGCCGGGAAGCGGTCGCCTCGCCCGTATCTCAAGAGGCCCTTGCGCGGGCGGCCGCACGGGCCCAGGGGACCGCCCGGACGTGACCTCGCGCCCAGGGAGCCCCTCGGGCCACTCGGCCGACCCCGGTGGCCGGGGACCCGAGGGGAGGGAAGACGGCCCGTTCGGCGAGCCCACCGACACGGGCTCGGGGCGATCGGACCCGTCCTTCGCCGGGTCCTGGGAGAGCAGCGAGGCGGGGAACGGCCCGACCTCCTACGCCCGCGGCTGGGGCGACGGGGTGCGGGACGCGCTGCACTTCGTCACGCGCCTGGTCGCCCGCGGTCACACTCCTTCCGAGATCCGGGTCTTCGTCGAGAGCCGGCTCGGCCACCTCGAGGAGGAAGTCCGCCTCAAGCGGAAGACCCTCCTCTCCTCGCCCGCCGGGATCCCGGTGGAGAGCCTGGTCCGGGTGCAGCCTCGGGGGGCGACGGGCCCCTCCGCGTTCCCGCCCCCCATCCCCGGCTACAACTACCTCTTCCTGGAGGAGAGCCGGGTCGTCGGGCGCTCCTTCGTCCGAGAGCTGCTTCCCCGCGTCGGCCGCGCGCTCGCCATCACGCGGCTCCCGAGCGAGCTGCGCCGCATGGCGACGCTCGAGGACCTCGTGATCCTCCATCTGGGCGGAGAAGGGGCGGCGGAGGAGGGCGTGGAGTCGGCCGAGTCGTCGCCCACCCAGCTCACCGGGCGCGTCGACAACTTCCTCAACGCGACCACGCAGCCCGCGCTCGTCTACCTGGAGGCGGTGGAGTACCTCAACACGCAGAACTCCTTCGACCTCACCACGAAGTTCGTCTACTGGCTGCACAGCAAGGTGCAGCAGCACCACGGTCTCCTCGTGCTCTCCGTCGACCCCGGGGCGTTCAGCCGTTCGCAGGTGGCGACGCTGGAGCGCGACTTCAACCACGTCGTCCGGGCGACCTGAGCCTTTCACGCGCCGCGGCCCGCCCCGGTCTCCGTACCGACGCGGACCCGCGAGGGTTCGCTCCCTCGCGGGGAGGTCCCGCAGGACGGCCGGGCCAGGTCAAGGGATGTCGCGGGGGTCACCGGCCATTCCCACCCGCTCGCCGCTCCTCAGGCCGTCGAGGGCGGCGACCTCCTGCGGCAAGAGGGTGAAGTCGAAGATCTGCGAGTTCTCCACGATCCTCTCGCGGTGCATCGACTTCGGGATCAGCACGAGTCCATGTTCCACCCCCCATCGGAGGACGACCTGGGCCGGCGTCCGTCCGTGCGCGCGTGCGATACCCGTGATTGTGGGGTCGTCCAGGCGACGACCCCGGGTGAGCGGCGCCCAGGCCTCGACCAGGATCCCGCTCTTCCGGCAATGCTCGAGGAACTCGGGGTCGTGAACGAAAGGATGGTACTCGACCTGGTCCACGGCGGGGGCGAGGTCGGAGTGGGCCGAGAGCTCCTCCAGGTGACGGACCGCGTAGTTCGAGACGCCCACGGACCTGCACACCCCCTCGCGACGAAGCTTCTCGAGGGCTCTCCAGGAGTCGAGCCGCTCCTGTGGGCGCTCGGCCCGGGGCCAGTGGATGAGGTAGAGGTCGATGTATCCCAGTCCCAGGCGCGCGAGGCTCTTTCGGGCGGCCTCCTGGGCGCGGTCGAACCCGTGTTCCGTGAACCATAGCTTGGTGGTGACGAACACCTCCTCCCTGGGGATCCCGCTCTCCCGGACCGCGACCCCTACGTCCTCCTCGTTCCCGTACATGGCGGCCGTGTCGATGTGACGGTACCCCGCCTCGAGCGCCCACCTCACCGCCTGACGCGTGCCCTCCCCCGCCGGCGCTTGGAAGACGCCCAGACCAAGTTGGGGGATCTCCGGCCCTTGATCGAGCCGAAGCCGCGGAGCGACCGGCGACGCAGGGGCCGTCATGGCGACGTGAGGCCCACCGGGGGGGATGAAGACGCGCGAGAGGCGGGGCGTGGCGCCCGACCGGCGTCCTGGCGCGCGCCCAGAGCGTGGGTGGGGAGCCCTCTCGCTTGCCGACGCCGGGGCCGGTCGGCTTCGGCCGAGCCTACGAGGCCGCGACGGTGCGCCTGCGCGAGCTGTCCATCGGAGCGCCCTTGACCCGCCCGCCCTTGGCGAGGCAACGGCGGTAGATCTCCAGGAACTGGAGGGCCATGTGGGCGGAGGACCCCTCGGCCCGCACATGGTCCCGCGCAGCCCGGCCCAGTCCTTCGGCGAGCGCGGGGTCGCGCAGCAGCCGCTCGACCGCCACGCGGATCGCGGAGGGGTCCGTCGGGTCCACCAGGAGGGCGTTCCGCCCATCCACGACGAGCTCCCGAGGGCCCCCGCGGTCGGTGACGACGCAAGCGCAGCCGGAGGCCATCGCCTCCAGGGTGGAGACCGAGGAGGTGTCGGCGAGCGAGGGGAGGACGAAGATCCGGCTCTGGGCGAGCAGCGCAGGCTTCTCCTCATCATCGACCGAGCCCACGGACACGACCCGCCCTCTCAGATGCTCGTCCTCCTGGATCCGGCGGGTCACGGCCGCTTCCTCCACTCCCGACCCCCCGACGACCCCCAGGAACGGCAGGTCCGCGGGAAGGGCGGCGAGTGCGCTCAGGAACCGGTGCACGCCTTTGTCCGCGGTGAGCCGGCCGAGGTAGGTCACGAGGGGTCTGCCGTTCGCGCCAAGACGGGTCGTCCAGTCGGGGGACCTCGCCTCAGGGCAGAAGCGCTCGGTGTCCACCCCGTTGGGCACGACGACGAGCTCGCCGGGGGGAGGCTTGGTGAACCGTGACTTGAGCGTGCTGAGCGCCTCGGGGGTGGGCGCCGTGGTGACGTCGCACCGGAAGTAGATCCCTTCGCTGTAGAACCCTCCCAGCGGGAAGAAGATCTTCGTCCACAGGTCCTGGGGGAAGCTTCGTTGCATCCCACGGAAGTCGGTGTGGTATGTCCCGATCATGGGGATGTGGTGTCGGCGCGCGACCAGGAGGCCGGTCGTGCCAAGGGCGAAGGGGGTGTGGACGTGGATCAGGTCCGTCTCGTGTGCCAGACGGCGCGAGAGAACCCTCAGGTACGGGAAGATGGCGAACCGGTAGAGGGCGTAGCGGGGCATCGGGACGGAGCGCATCCTGACGACACGCATCCCTCCGGGGCGCGTCTCCTCCCTCAACTGTCCCGGGCGACGCGTCGTGTAGAGGGTGACCTGGTGCCCCTGGCGCTGGAGTTCGCGGCCCAGGTCGTCCACGACGTACCCTACGCCGTCATGGACCGGAAGGAAGGTCTCGCTGAAGAACGCGATCCTCACGGCTCCCCCCCCACCCCCGCGGTCGGACCGGGACCAACCTCACCGCAAGAAAAGGCTCCGCCTGCTGTCGCGGGGGGGCCCGGGCATGCCTTCTCCGACCCGCGCCCCTTTTTTAGCGCTGACCCCCCCTCCCTTCCACGGAGGTCTAGGTTTGGCGAAGGGCGGCTCGGGCGCCGCGCCACCGAAGGGCGGCCATGGGCCCCTCCCGCTCCAGGACTTCGAGGCCCTTTCCGCCTTCGCGCCCCGGGAGGCGCACGACGGGTACTCCCAGAAGAACTTCCGCAAGACGCTCTTCGACTACGCCCAGCGGCTCCCCCCCTTCATCGCTCGTGTCCGATGGACCGCGGACGGACGGTCCGTCCGGTCGCTGGCCCAGCTCCTATCCGAGAACACCCCTCCCGAGCGGGTGAGCCTGGTCTTCTACGAACCCAAGCCGGATCCGCAGGTCTGGGAGTTCACGACCCCGACCGCCCTGGTCGACCTGGACTCGGCGGGGAGCGGTCGGGTCGTCAGCTTCCGCTACAACCCGCACGCGCTCTCGCCGTGGGACCCGCACGACCCCGGGACCGAGGAGCCGTGCGTGGTCCGGCTCTCGTTCCGGGAGAGCTACGTCCCGCGGTCGATCCACCAGGAGACGGAGACCAACGCGGGTCGTCCTCCGCCGCCTCCGCCCTTCGAGCTCTTCTCCATCGCGGACATGTCCCGCTTCGTCCACTCCACGGGAGTCGTCCCCTTCCGCGTGGCACTCCACCTCTACACGAGCCGAACGCGCCTGCGGTACGAGCTCGACCTGCTCCACAACCTGCTGCTCGCCGACCCCCGGGCGGGGAGGTTCTCGACGGAGGACCGCGTGGAGCGGTCCTCCAGGATCTGCCACGGGCTGGACCGGTTCGTGGCCCGGGGTGCGCTGCCTCTGCTGCCCCGGCGGGTGCTGGAGCTCCTCTTCGAATCCAAGGGCCTCTCCGTGCAGGACGTCTCCGTCGTGCTCTCCGTCTCCCAGGAGCTCGCCAAGGCCTCCCTCGAGAGCCTCGTGGGGCGGCAGTTCGCGGCCTTCGACCAGAGGACGCAGATCTACACCCCCCTCCCCCAGGTGTTCCTCACCCGGGCCGAGGCCGAACGGGAGCAGCGCGACGAGGAGGAGCGACGCAAGCGCGGACCCCGCGCCGAGGCGCTGCGCGCCTCCGTCCAGGAGCTCCTTGCCGAGGTCGAGTCGAAAGCCAGCTGCCCGCTGTGCGGGGGGCCTTTGACCCCGGGCTCTCCGGAGCTCCTGTGCGACGATTGCATGGCGGCCGTGGAAGAGGAGAGCGCCTCCCAGGAGCCGGAAGCCGTCGGCGACGGAACGCCACCTCCTCCGGCGGGAGACGGCCCCTCCGGCGAGTGAGGGAGCATGCGTCGGCGAAGTACGGAGGTGCCGGGCCGTTCGACCCCGGCCGCGACCGCGACCGCGACCGCTACCGAGACCCGGACCGGTCCGCTCACCCGCGCCGTCGCCCGGCAGTGGGTCGCGGCCTGGGACCGCCAGCAGGCGCTCTACATCCCCGAGCGGGAGCGGCGGTTCTCCGTGATGTTCGACGCGATCGAGTCCTACCTGCCCCCGAGCTTCGTGGCCCTGGACGTCGGGTGCGGCCCCGGCTCGCTATCGCAGCGGCTGCTCGCCCGCTTCCCTCAGGCCCGGGTGGTCGCGCTCGACCTGGACCCCGTGCTGATGCAGCTCGGCCGCCGTGCCCAGCTCGTCGACCCGGCGCGCACGCGCTGGGTCGAATCCGACCTGAGGGACCCCAACTGGACCCGGGCGCTTCCCGAGGGGCGCTTCGACGCCATCCTCTCCACCACCGCCCTCCACTGGCTCTCGCCGACGGACCTCGTCCGCACCTATCGCGTCCTCCACGACCTGCTCCGTCCGGGGGGGCTCTTCCTGAACGGGGACTCGTACCCGTACGGCAAGGGCCGTCCGATCTTCCGGCACATCGCCCACGCGACGGCGCAGCGGTGGCAGTACCAGAGGGTCCGCGAGGGGGACATGGACTGGGGCGCCTGGTGGGCGAAGCTTGAGCAGCGAGAGGACCTTCGCACGCTCTTCGAGCTGCGACGCCGACGATTCCCGAAGGGCGAGCATCACGAGACCACCGCGACCGTGGACGAACAGGAGTCGTTGCTGCGTGCCGCCGGCTTTCTCGAGCCGACCATCGTGTGGCGGGACTTCTCCAACGGCGTGATGATGGCGGTTCGCGGCGACGGGCGGGGAGCCCGCTCGAAGCGGCGAGCCCGGCCCCCAAAGTAGGGCACCGCCGAGGGCCCGGGGTGACGCCGGTCCGCTCAGCGCTTCGGGGTCAGGTCGGAGACGAGCTGCTGGTACTGTTCCCGGGAGATCTCCCCCCTCGCGTAACGCAGTCGGGCCACGCCCAGCGGATCGACCGGAGCTCCCGCCCAGGAGGCCTCTTCCGGCCGACGGAGGAAGGAGAGCGCCAGGGCGAGGAGGAGGAGGAAGATCGTGAACATGACGACGGCACCCACGACGCCCATCCAACCCCAGCTCCCCCCCCAGGAGCCGCCCATCATCCAGCCCCCGGAATAGGGCCCGCCAAAGACCGCGGCCATCGCCGCCATCCCGAGGCCCGCCACGAGGAGCGCACCCACGACCAGCGCCAGGAGATGGCGGTCCGAGAAGACGTGGACTCCGGGGGCGGCGTTCGCGGAGGTGGTCATGAGCTCTCGTGAGGTCAAGGCCCGGTGGCGCGTTTGACCCCTGGGTCAAGCTCGGTTGACCGCGCTCGGACCTCGCCCCCCTAGGGGGAGGTGCCCGCTCTCGAGCGGGCGCCCCTCGCCCTCGGGGAAGGGGCCGGCGATCTCGAGTGCCGTAGCTCAGAACGGAGCGCTGGCGGCGGAGCGGGCAGGTCATGTGTCGTGAGGAGCCCAACTCAGGGCGCGCGGTCCCCAGGCGCGGAGCCTAGGCGAACGGGGGCGGGAAGGAGGCGGGCCTGTGGGGATTAACACCCTCCGAGGGTTCGAAATTGGGGCTCTTGGCTCGACACGCGCCGAAGTAGGCCTCGACACACGCAACCGTCTCCCACAGCATGAGGGGGGAGAGGGGAAATCTCTGGAA
>DAHVCH010000070.1:0-418 GCA_027314165.1 Thermoplasmata archaeon
CTCGTGCGAGGACATCCACGACGCGGTCGCCCTCGCGAGTCTGCTCGCGAGCCTGCAGTACTTCCGCAACTACGACCCGAACGCGACCTACGCGTTCCTGAGCTCGCTCGGCCCGGGCCCCTACCAGACGCTGCTCTCGACCTACGTCACGAACGGGGTCGTCGACGGCGCGGCGCTCCTCCTGCTCCTCCTGGGCCCCACCCCCGGCGGCTGGTCCGACGGCTGGATCGCCTCCGGCTCAGGGCTCGCGAGCGCGGCCTACTCCTTCGTCGACCGCTACAAGTTCGATCTCTTCCAGCAGTTCTGGGGCCAGCAGGCCGTGGACCCCACCCTCACCGAGCCCGTGACCTCCTGGAACCTGCTGGCTTCCCAGTCCAACCAGTACGCGGTGAACATGGTGACCCAGTGGCTCCACCAG
>DAHVCH010000070.1:428-773 GCA_027314165.1 Thermoplasmata archaeon
TGGCTCGGGATCACGATCACCTCCATCCCCAAGTACGACGTGACGGCCCAGATCCCGGCGGAGGTGGGCGGTGCGGGAGGTTGCAACTACGTGATCTTCCCCGGAGGGTCCATCGAGGTGTCGAACACCTACGTGCCCGACATCGCGGACCTCATCCTGGGCAGCACCAACGGCGGGACCGGGATCAACTATCCCTACGCGCCCGAGCTCTTCAACGTCTTCGAGAACGTGACGGTCACCGACCCGTACGCAGGCGCGAACTGGTTCGACCTCAACGAGCAGGCGGGCTACTACCTCGTCGACTCCTCCTTCGTCGGGCAGTACACCAACAACGGGGCGCCCACG
>DAHVCH010000071.1 GCA_027314165.1 Thermoplasmata archaeon
CCGCAGCGACCGGGTGCCGATGTTGCCGGTGGCCCACTGGACCACCCGGAGCCGGCCGGGGGCCGCCGATCCACCCTCGTCACCACCACCGGACACGAACGCCGCGTCCCCCGCGCCCCCCGCCCGGCCGCTCAACGGCCCGCCTCCCCGGAGACGGCCGGCCGGGGAGCGGCGTCGCCCGCCCGTGCCGCCTTGTGGAGCACGTTGGCCGCCAGCCTCATGTGGGCGGCGTCGACCAGCCGGCCGCCACGGCCGATCGCCCCGACGCCCTCGGCCTCGGCGGCCCGGTACTCGGCCATGGCCCCGGTCGCCTCCGCCACCTCCTCGGGGGTGGGCGAGAAGACCTCGTTGGCGATGGCCACCTGGTCGGGGTGGATGGCCCACTTGCCGTCGAAGCCGAGGGCGCTGGCCTGCAGGGCGGCCCGCCGGTAGCCGCCAGGGTCGCGGTAGGCCGGGTACGGGGCGTCGACCGCGTCCACCATGGCCGCCCGGGCGGCGGTGAGCACCTGCACCCGGGCGAAGTGCCAGAAATCGCCCGGGTACTCGACCGTCGGGTCGAAGTTGCCGTCCACCCGGGCGTGCAGGGAGGCCGACAGGTCGCCGGCCCCGAAGATCAGCGCCTCGAGCCGCGCACTGCCCCGGGCGATGTCGAGGGCGTTGGCCAGCCCCTCGGCCTCCTCGATCAGCACCTCGAGCCCGATCGGCCGGTCCAGCCCGAGCTTGGCCTCGAGCTGGGTGAGCAGCACGTCCACCCACCACACGTCGCGGGC
>DAHVCH010000072.1:0-295 GCA_027314165.1 Thermoplasmata archaeon
GATCCGTTGAGTGACCTCTTCGCACGCCTGTTCAATCACTGGGCGCGCGGCCAGGCGATCGGCGGGGCGCTCGAGGCGCTCGAAGGCAAGCGGGTGCGCATCCGCCTCACCGACGCCCCGCTGCAGGTGAACCTGCTCGTCACCGGCGGGGCCCTGAAGGCAGCCGGCGGGCGCGAGGAGCCGCACGTCACCCTGCGCGGGCGGCTGACGGACTTTGCGCGGCTCGCCACCCGCGCCGAGGATCCCGACACACTGTTCTTTCAGCGCCGGCGGAGCCTGGAAGGTGAGACCGAGA
>DAHVCH010000072.1:319-744 GCA_027314165.1 Thermoplasmata archaeon
CTGGCGGCGCCACCTCGCGGCGCTCGTGCCCGACGGCGCCGCGCAGCTGCTGCGCTCGGTGCTGCCGCCGCTGCCGCCCCTGCCGCCCCTGCCGCCCCTGCCGCCGCGCGGCCCGTTCGGGCGCCATCGCCCGCCGCGTTAGGCCCTTACCGGCGCGCCTCGAGCAGCGGGCCGCTGCAATAGCCGCCCGGCAATGCGCTCGCCGGACACTCCACGGCGCGCTCGCCACGCACCGCATGCGCGAACGCCTCGATCACCTGCGCGAACGGCACCGCCGCATCCGAATGCGGCGAGAGCCGCAGCATCTGCACGCCGGCAGTTTCAAACTCGCTCACGCGATCGATGAGATTGCGCACCTGGGCCGACTGCGCCTGCACTCCGTTCAGCGCGAACAACGGCTCGTGCTCACGCGTGTAGACGGTCAG
>DAHVCH010000073.1 GCA_027314165.1 Thermoplasmata archaeon
TGGGGGTGGCGGAGGCGGCGGGGGCGGAGGGGGCGGCGGTGGAGGTGGGGGCGGCATGTACGGGTTGACCACGGTGATGAACGCCGGAGGGAAGGACTGGGCCGGGCTGAGCGTCGCGCCGGCGTAGGTGATGTACTCGAGGCTGGAGAAGTACACAGGGCTCGTTCCGCCTGGGAGCGGGGCGCAGGCGCTCGACCAGGGGTTCGACGGCTTGCCGATGCAGGCGTCGACCGGGATGGGGGTCTTGAGCAGGGAGTTGGGGAAGGTGGACTGAGCGATCACGTTGAAGGAGACGGTCCACTGGTCGCCCAGGTACATCGTGTTGTCCGGCCAGGCCCAACCGATACCGGTCCCCAGGGGGCCCAGGTTCACGAACTGGGGCGCCGCGCTGCAGGCTCCTGGCAGCGGCGGGCTCGTCGGGAGCCGTGAACAGCTCACTTTGTACTGGGGGTTCGAGGTGTCCACCGCGAAGTAGGGCGCCGGGATGAAGTTGAACGTGTCCCCGGTGGTCCCGCGTGCGGTGACATTGGATGTGATCGCGGGGAAGTTGATGTTCGTGAGGGCCCAGCCCAGGGCGGGATTGCTCGCCCAGTTACGGGTCGGGTTCGAGTAGGCTCCCCGCGCCTCGCAGGAGGACCCCTGTGCACAGGTGAGGTTCCCCTGGCCGGTGCCGGTCGCCGAGGCGGAGCAGCTGTAG
>DAHVCH010000074.1 GCA_027314165.1 Thermoplasmata archaeon
GGCGACGTGCTCAGGACCCTGATGTCCAAGGGGCTCGATCCGAAGTTCCTCCTCTTCGACACGACAAACCAGTACTTCCATCACCAGACCGCCGCCCGCGGGATGAGGAAGGGTCACAACAAGCAGAGACGGAACGACAGGAACCCGCTCGCTCTGGGGATGGTCACCGCCGAGCACATCCCCATCCTGAGCGAGGTCCTCCCCGGGAACGAGGTGGACCCGGACGCCTTCGAGGAGGTCTTCGACGCCCTGGTCAAGCGCCTGGAGGCGCTCGAGGTGGCCACCGAGAAGCTCGCCATCGTCTTCGACCGTGGGGTGAACTCCACCGAGAACTTCGACAACGTGCTGGGGCTCATGCACGTCATCGCGGCCCCGGACCGAGGGCAGGCCCGCAAGCTCTTCGCCCGTCCTCTGGGGGCGTTCGCGCCGGTGGTCGAGGACGCCCACGGGATGCCCGTGCTCGGGTTCTCGACCCACTGGGAGGGGTTCGGGAGGAACTGGCGGGTCCAGGTCACCTGCCGACGGGCGACGGCCGCGCACCAGCGGGTCCGATGGGAGCGGACCCGGGCGAAGGTCCTGGAGGAGGTCAGGGGGGCGGCAGTGGTCGAGAAGGGACGGCCGCCCTGGATCTCCCTCGAGCCGCTCGAGGGGCTCGCCGGCACGCGGGCGACCCGCTGGCACTGGAAAG
>DAHVCH010000075.1 GCA_027314165.1 Thermoplasmata archaeon
GACCTACCAGGGGACCTACGGGGTCTTCGAAGCTTCCCGCGTGATGAACCTCACCGAGAGCAACATCAGTTGGGAGTTCCACCCCTCCTACGGCTTCCAGGTGAACATCACCGACGTGTCCGACTATCCGTTGCACTACGACCGGGTGGTGGGCAACGGGCCTGTGCCCACGATCACCTCCTCCCTGCACCAGGGGATCTACGTGGCGCAGGAGCCCGTCTCGATCCGGGTCAGCGACGTGGAGGTCCACAACGCGATCGTCGAGGTGACGATATGGGAATGAGGCCGTCCCGCCGGGGAGGCGCTCCCTCCCTTCCTCCCAGGGGGATCGCGCTCCGACGGCGCGGGCAGCTGGCCCTCTTCGACGCGGTGCTCTTCCTTCCCCTCATCGCCCTCACCGTGGTCGTAGTGGACGCGATCCTGCTCTCCCCGGTGTCCGCGCCCACTCAGAACCTCGTGGGAGAGCACGACGCCCAGCAGACCCTCGCGACCCTGATGCGGACCACGCTGCGCTCGACGCAGCTTCCCGGGACCACCGCCGGGAGCGCGACGCTGCTGGAGGACCTCCCGGTCTCCGAGCTCCTCGCCGAGACCCTTCAAGGGCTCGCGTGCTCTACCGTGGGGCCCTCGAACCTTATGCAGCCGGGCTTCGTGGGAGGCGACGTGGCCGCGGCGCTCCAAGCCACG
>DAHVCH010000076.1 GCA_027314165.1 Thermoplasmata archaeon
CAGTCGAACTCCACGGAGCTTCCGATGCGATAGGGCCCCGCGCCGAGCACCAGGATACTTCCCAGGGGGAGGGGCTTCACGTCGTCGCCCTCGCCCCAGTAGGTGAGGTAGAGGTAGTTCGTCCGGCTCGGCCACTCGTTGGCCAGCGTGTCGATCATGCGGGAGGCGGGGAGGATCCGCAGCTCCTTCCGACGCTTCCGGATCTCCTCCTCCTTTTGGCCCACCCGCCGGGCGATGGCGCCATCGGAGAGGCCGTCCCTCTTGGCTCGGAGCAGCATCTCCCGGGAGAGGCCGCGCACACCGCGGCGACCCACCTCCCCGAGGGTCTGGTGGATCTCGGCGAACTCCCGGACGAACCACTCGTCGATCCACGTCACCTGGGCGATGTCTTTGATCGAGATCCCCTGGGAAAGCGCCTCCATGAGGGTGGTGAAAACGTCAGGTTTCGGCTCCCGGAGGTCCGCAAGCACCTCTTCCCGGCTCCGGGGGGCCTTCGGGGGCTCGAGGTCCTCGCTCTGGTTCGCCATCCGGTGAGCCTTCATGAGGGCCTCCCGGAAGGATCCGCCGACGCCCATCGCCTCCCCGACGGACTTCATCGTAGGTCCCAGGCGCCGCTCCG
>DAHVCH010000077.1 GCA_027314165.1 Thermoplasmata archaeon
CGGTGGCGGGGGAGGGGGGGGGGGGAAGGGGTGGAGCCGGGGGGATGATGGAGACGCCGGCACCGTAGGGCATCACGATCACGTGCTGGCTCGGTGGGAGCGGACCCTGCAAGGGGAGCGGAGCGGGGGCCCACGGCGGAGGAGGAGCGGAGAGGGATGCGGTGGGGGGAGCGGAGGGGAACGCCGCGGAGGAGGACGAGCTCGGCAGGGGGCCCTGGAGAGAGGGGTGCGACGCTGGCGAAGCCGTGGGAACCCCAGCTTGGGGCGGGGGTGGAGAGGAGGGGAATGGTCCCCAGCTAGACGGAGGCGGGGCGTTCCTCGCGTCCGGGGAAGGGAGGAGGACCTGGGTCTTGTAGCACTTGGGGCAGAAGAACGCCCCTTCCTCCAGGGGCGCCGCGCAGTGGATGCAGTTCGGCACGGGCGCCTCAGGCCCCCTGCCCGTAAGACCCTTCTTTGCGACCCAGGGGACCTACAGGTGCTCCCCGGTGGCTGAGTAGGCTCCCTGGCACGCCCTCGTGGGAAGGCAACTCACATAAGCTGTGGGCCACCTCTTTCGGCCGTTGAGCGAGCGGTGGGTGGGACTGGTCACCCGAGATCCCGTCCTGTACGGGGAAC
>DAHVCH010000078.1 GCA_027314165.1 Thermoplasmata archaeon
CCATCCGTTCGACGATCCCGAGGTGATCGCCGGTCAGGGGACGGTCGGGCTCGAGATCGTCGACGAGCTGCCGGACGTGGCGCTGGTCGTCGCCGGCGTCGGCGGGGGGGGACTCCTCGCGGGGATCGCGAGCGCGCTGCGGGGTCGCGGCAGCCGCGCCCGGATCCTCGGCGTGCAGCCGACCGGTGCGGACACGCTGCGCGCCTCGCTCCGCGAACAGCGGGTCGTCGTCGGCCCGCGTCCGTCGACGTTCGCCGACGGCCTTGCCACCCGGCACGTCGGCGACCTGCCGCTGCGGATCCTCGCCCGGGCGGACGCCGAGGCGATCGCGGTCGACGACCGCGCCATCGCGCGGGCGCTCGCCGGCCTGCGCGCCGACCCCGGTCGGATCGGCAGCGGACCGGTGGTCCTCGTGATCAGCGGGGGCAATCTGGACGCCTTCACCCTCGACCGGATCCTCTTCCTCGGCCTCGCGGCGGAGGGCCGGCTGCTCCGACTGCGCGGCAGCGTCCGGGACATACCGGGCCAGCTCGAGCGGTTCCTCGGCGTCGCGCGGGGCGAGGCGGCGAACGTCCGGCAGATCCGGCACGACCGGGAGGCGCCCGATCG
>DAHVCH010000079.1 GCA_027314165.1 Thermoplasmata archaeon
CCTGTCGTAGACCTGGGTGGCCGTGACCGAGATGACCCCGAACCGTGTCCCGATCCTCTCGCGGGTCTTGGTGCCGGCCCTCTCGTAACGGGCGCCCCGTAGGGGGTGGTACCGAGGACCGCAGAGCCTCGCGGCGAGGTCCTCGTCCCGGTCCTCGAGCAGGGCGACCAGATCCTCCTTCCCTGCCCCCTCCTCGAACGCGCGTTCGGTGAGAGCCGCGATGGTTATTCGTTCGTCCCAGTTCACTTCCCATGTCAGCTGAGCCTTGGGCATTCCTCCCTTCCCCAGGGGTCGTAAGCAAACCACCGGAGGTGGGGGGTCTCACAAAGATTCAGCCGATGTTGTCACGCGACCAAGTTGTTGCCAATACAGTCGGGAGCTATCGCGGGAAGGTTTGTTTCAGGCACACCTGCCGCCCCAAGCCCATGACCCTGTCCAATCCGACGACCTCCCGCGTGCGCGATGCCGGAAGCTCGAGAACGCGACGGACCCTCGAGACGGTTGGTGAGCTGTAATGCGCACCTATACAGATGCGGACACCGGCTTGCACACCGATTTGGGTTTGCAACCCTTCGTCGCCCTCCCCAGGAGACCTATCTGGAGGTC
>DAHVCH010000007.1 GCA_027314165.1 Thermoplasmata archaeon
CGTTTGACGTCGAGCTCCGGACGGGTGTAGGTCGCGAGCCAGGGCCCCAGGTGGACGTCGTACGAGTTGGTCCCAAGGCATTTCGGACGGAAGGGGCGGACGAGGATCGTCCCCTTGCGCATCTCTTCGCGGATCCGGCGGTCAGTGAGGATCACAGGGGCGCCTCGGGGGGCCCAAGGCCTCCTCCACTTAAGCTGCGTGGCGGGAGCGACCGGCGGCATCGCCCTTCGCCCGCTGGGCCGCTCGTTCTGACAAGGGAGGGGAAGCTCTCCGGGCGAGTTCGCAGCGGGGAGGGGGGGGCCGTTCGCCGCACGGTCGGATCGTGCGTCGTTCGCCCTCTGCGGGCGGCATTACCTTAATGTTCCTTGCCACGCTCCGCCATGCGAAGGACTATCCTAGATGCAGGGTACGGCCGGTCCAAGCGGAGGACCTCCCGGTAGTAAGCCCGAGCAGCCCAAGCCGGGTGCGGGTGGCGAGAAGCCCGACGGCGACGAGAAGGAAGGGCCGTACATCCACCTCTCGCGGCACGGCGCGGCCTGGTTGCTGGTCATCGGGTCGCTGATGATGTTCGTCTCCCTCGTCGCGCCCTGGTGGTCCTGGAGCATGGAGTCCTCCTCCCAGAGCTCAGGTCTGTACTTCTTCATCTGGGGAGTCGCGTGCTTCGGGTACTCCTGCGCCGGGTACTCGGCCACCCCGCTCAACGCCCCGACGACGCCCCAGCTCCAGGCCGGGAGCTTCCTTTCCAACCTTGGCGTCCTCTACGGCACCGCAGCGGCGATGGCCGTCGTGGCGGCCATCTTCGGGATCGTGGCCGCGGCGATCCTCTTCCGCGTGGCGCGTGGGTTCTCGACCTACCCCAAGGCCGTGGACCGGGCGGTCCTGCTCTCCTACCTGGCCGTCATGATCTCCCTCGCCACCCCGATCATGCTCGCGGTCGCGCAGACCTCCTCCTTCCGCGCGGACTTCGCCTTCCCCAACACCATGAGCCCGAACCCGGGCACGTCGTTCTACGGAACGCTGAACGGAGGGGTCTGGCAGGGGACCTCGTTCACCGGCATGACCTGGGGACCCTCGTGGGGATGGTTCCTCTCGATCTTCGGCGGGATATTCTTCTTCTCCGGTGGGCTCGTCCCGCACCTGAGCCGCCACGAGGCGGTGACCCGTGTCGACCTCATCCGCCAGGGACTGCTCAAGATCCATGCCCCTCTTCGGCGCGCGCTGGCCCCGCCCGTCCGTGCGCCGGGGCTCCCGGCCCCGATGGCCTATCCGGGTGCTCCCCGCGCATTGCCTCCTCCGGTCCAAGCAGGGTATCCCGCAGTCTACGGGTACCCCGGTTACCAATCTCTCGCCCCTGGCGTAGGCTGGGCCCGAGCGCCGCCCCCGATGGTGGGAGGGGCACGACCCGTGGCAGGGATGCCCGCCCCTTACCGCCCGGCGGCGTTGCCCCCCCCGGCGGCCCGCCCGGCTCCGGTCGCTGCGCATCCGGTCCCGCTCCCCCGCCCCAACGCGCCGGGCTTCGCCGGTCGCGCGGCGGTGGCTCCCCGCCCCGCGGCGTCCGCGGCGCCCGCGGCCCCCAAGGTGTGCCCCAAGTGTCTCATCCAGGTCCCTCCGCCCGCGGCGCGGTGCACCAGCTGCGGCACCTGGCTAGGGTAGGATAGGGCGGGGACCGGGTCGGCTACCGACCGGGTGCGGTTACCGAACCTGATCCGGCCGCGCGCTGGACCGCGACGGAGGCGTAGCCCACAACTTCGTCCATGGGCTCGGCGTCGCCGCTGTGCCCCTTCGCGAGCAGAAGGGCCTTCGCCGGGGTCCCTTCCAGCGCGCAGAGCAGCGCCGTCGTGGGTGCGATCCCGCACATCGAGATGTCCTCGCCCACCACCCGGTCGTAGAGCGCGCCGGGTTCCAGCCGGAGGAGCGGTTCCAAGGCGCGGGCGTCCAGCCGCTCTGCCTCCTTGGGGGGGAGATAGTGGGAGAGGTCGGTCGAGGCCAGGAGCAGGACATCCCGGCCCTCCAGGACCTTCCGTAGGTGACGGCCGAGCTCCTGCAGCAGGTCGAAGTGGGTGAAGGTGACCTGCAGCGCGACCATGCGGAACGAACCCTCCGGGTAGATCGTCTGAAGGAAGGGAAGCTCCACCTCGATCGAGTGCTCCCGGAGATGGGCCTCTGGGTCCAGGTCGACCGGTCCTCCGTGCGACAGGGCACGTACGAGCTCAAGGTCCACGGGAACCTCCCCGAGGGGGGTCCTCCAGTCCTCGTCCGAGACGGAAAAGAGGCTGCCCAGGCCGTGATGGTTCACCCCCAGGACCAGGACCGTCGACGGCACCGGCTCCTCCGCGAGGCGAGCGAAGAGGTGGGCGGCGATGGGCCCGGAGTACGGGTATCCGGCGTGGGGTGCGACGCCGGCGAGGATGCGCCGAGGCTCCTTCCCCGTGGCTCCCGGGCTTCTGCCCGGTATACGACCGGGGCCCCTCGGTCCGACGAAGCACTTCTCGATCTGGGCTCGGAGCGACCGCGCGTCCCGGGCGTAGAAGGCTCCCGCGACCGCAGGGAGTCGCACCCTGCGACGTGCTCCTGTCGCCATAGGTCACCCCGGAAGAGAGGCGTCGGTGGAGAGGAGGGCCGCCACCTCGGCCCCCTCCTGGTCGGTGATCCCCCGCCGGTGACGGGGGAAAGTGGGTTGGTCCTCGTACCGGGGGATCACGTGGAAGTGAAGATGAAAGACGATCTGGCCCGCGAGCGCCCCCTGATTGATCCCGATGTTGTAGTGTCGGCTCATCTTCTCCACCCGCCGGCAGACCCGCGCGAGGGTGCTCATGAGGGGGGCGTACTGATCGGGTGGCAGGTCGGTCAGTCGGTCCACGTGGGCCTTGGGCACGACGAGGGTGTGGCCTCGGCTCAGCGGGAAGATGTCCAGGAACGCGAGGGTCTGCTCATCCTCGTGCACGATCCGGGCCGGGGCCTCGTGCCTGGCGATGGAGCAGAAGATGCAGGCGCCCTGCGGGAGATCCGAGGCGGGAGGCATCTTCGATCCGGAAGCGTGAACGCTGCAAAGGAAAGACGCTTTCCCCACGGACCGGCGAGCCCGGGTCAGGCGAACGTACGGGCTGTCGGGCCCCGAGCGCAGGCTTATCACCGACTTGTCCGATTGCGTGAGTGGAGAGCTCACGTGAACCCGTTCGCTCGCAAGTGGCCCAGATCGGTCCTACCGGCGCTGATCCTGATCGTTCTGCTGACGCCCGTCGGGGCCTCCCACGGAGCGGCCCCCCGGTCGAACGCCCTGGTCGGTCCGGTGGGGATCCTACCCTCCGGGATCACCTTCGACTTCACCCACGCCCCAGCGGGGTCCTCGCTCCAGGGGGCCCTTCCCGGAGCCCAGCCGCTGACCTTCGAGGTCGGTCTCGCGCTTTCCGACCGCAGCGGCCTGCAGCAGCTCTTGGCCGAACAGGAGGATCCCTCTTCCGTACACTACCATCAGTTCCTGACGTCCGCCCAGTTCTCCGAGCGGTACGCTCCGAGCCCCGCCGAGGCAGCTCAGGTCCAGGGCTACTTCGTCGGCCACGGAGCCCAGAACGTCCAGCTGACCGGGGACCGGATGAGCATGAACTTCGTCCTCCCTGCTCGGGACGTCCCCGCCACGTTCGGGACCACGCTCGCCACCTACCGGTCCTCGTCGGGGGACCAGGTGTTCTACGCCCCCACGCGCGCCCCGTCGCTGCCCCCTTCCATCGCCGCGGACCTGGTGCGGGTGGACGGACTGTCCAACGTGCACACCACCGGAGTGCAGACCTTCTACCACTCGCTGGGCTCGTTCTCGCTCCCGGGCGGATCCCCCGGCAGGGCCCAGTTCCGCTCCCCTGCGAGCTACGACACCACCACCGACGGTAGCCAGCTCTTCTGGGGGACCGACTACCCCGCCGTCTACGACGCGCAGTCGCTCATCAACGCGGGGGTGACCGGCAGCGGGTGGTCCGTGGCCACGATCCTCTGGTCGGGGTTCAACGGCACCACCAGCACCAACCTCCCGCCCTGGGACCCCGGGGCGGTCAACCAGTACCTCTCCACGACGTTCCCGCCGGCCACCGCCATACCGACCATCACGGGAGAAGCGGTCCCCTTCGGAGGCAACACCGCCCCGCCCCCGGGAGCCTACACCCAGGGCGACGACACCGGAGGGATCGAGGAGACCTCGCTGGACCTGGAGATGGTCGCGAGCACCGCCCCCGGGGCCCACGTCTATTGCTTCTACCTGCCCGGGAACTTCCTCACGGGGAACCAGGCGACGTTCTCCTCGGCCTTCGACCAGGCCCTGTCCTCCGCCCTGGCGTTCTCCTACGGGGGGAACGGGCTCGCGGCGATCTCGAACTCCTACGGGCTCTCCGACCAGAACGACAGCCTCTGGAACAACCTGGAGGCCCAGGCCGCCGCACAAGGGGTGACCCTCCTGGTGTCCTCGGGTGACGCGGGGGACGCTCCTACGGCGAACTCGGGCCGCCCCCAGGGAGAGTGGCCGACGTGGCCCGCGACCGCGACGTTCCAGACGTACGGGGCCGTGGCGATCGGAGGAACCTCCCTCGTCGCGAACGGGGTCCCGTACTCGACGGGGTACAACCCCTCCTCGGGCCTGCTTCCCCCGATGGGTTACGACGCGAACCAGATCACGGGGGTCCAGAGCCAATCCATCTGGTACGAGAGCCTGCCCGGGGCGGGGAACACCGCGGGCAGCGAGGGGGGGATCAGTTCGGTCTACAACGAGCCCAAGTGGCAGGCGCAATCGGCCGCGCAGAGCGGCATCGAGTACGCGGCCCGGCAACAGCAGGTGAACTACGCCCGGGCGGTGCCGGACATCTCCTCCATCGGGAACCAGACCGTCATCTTCACGGACTCCACCGGAGGGATCCAGGGCGCCCTCGTCGCGGGGACCTCGATCGCCTGCCCGGTCTTCGCCGGCTTCGTCGTCCTGATCGACCAGCAGGACGGCAAGCAGGGCTTCCTTGACCCCCAGCTCTACTCGGTCGGAGGATACTTCGAGACGCAGGCCCCGACCAGCCCGCTCGACCCCTTCGAAGGCCAGTACGACGTCACGACCGGGCACAACTGGGTCTTCAACGCCTCCGTCGGATGGGACGCCGGGACCGGATGGGGAACTCCGGACGTCGCGCGCCTCGCCCAGGACCTCGTGAACCCCACCTACACGGGGTACGTCTACAACCCGAACGCCGTCCCCGGTCAACCGGGTTCGCTACCTGCTCCGGCTCCCAGCGGGGTCCCCACGCTCTACATCATCGCCGCCGGGCTCCTCGTGATCCTCGTGGTGGTGGTGGTGGCGGTCGTGCTGGTGCGGCACAAGAGGGCCCCGGCGCCCGCCGCCGGCACCGCGGCTCCCCCAAGCATGGCGGTGCAGGCGCCCTACCCCTACGCGGCGGGCCCTCCCCACCACGCCCCCTACGGCTACGGCGGCGGGGGCTACGGCTATGCGGCGGCCCCCCCTCCCTCGTACCCACCCCAGACCTACGCCTACGGGACACCCTACGGGGGCGGATACGGCGCCGCGCCCCCTCCGCAGGGCTACCCGACGCACGCCTACGCCACACCGGCCAACGCGGCCCACCAGCCGCCCCCCATGGTGGGGCCCGTGTACTACTGCAGGTACTGCCGGAACCCCCGACCGTACACCAACTCCGCCTGCCCGTCGTGCGGAGGCCCGCTCTAGGGTGGGCGGGCCCCGACCGACCTTCCCCACCTGGCCACCGGGCAGGATATGACCGCCGAGAGCAGCCCCGGGGCAAGCCGTCCGGGCTAACGGTCCCTCGGGACGACCCTACTCCGCCGGAAGCGGACGCTCGCCGTTCGTGCCGGGACCGTCCGCCGAGGTGGACGACGGGTCCGGCGGGAGCGACGGGGTCGCGCCGTCGACCGCGGGGTCCTCGGTGGGCGCCGGCGGGATCGCGCTGAGAGGAATGCCGAGCTTCTGGGCGAGGCGCTCACGGATCTTCTGCTTGTCGGTGGACTCCAGGCCGAAGTACTGCGCGAAGTAGGAGGTCGTCGTGAGCTCGAGGGTCGAGGCCTTCGGGACCGCGTGGATGAAGGAGAGGTCCTTGAGCGACTTCACCTCGGAGTAGGCGGCCTCACCCACCATCCGGGCAAGGACGCTCTGCCGGATGGGCTGATGGAAAGCGATCAGCGCGAGCACCCTCAGGCTGTGCCCGGGGATGTCCACGGGGGTCACGGTGTGCGCGACCGGGAGATACTCCTCGCGGACCTGGAGGGCCCAGGCGTCCCCCGCCTTCCGGACCTCGAGGGAGGTGTTCCGGTTGGCGTAGGCGCGCTGGAGCTTCCGGAGGGCGCGATGTACGGCGACGTGGTCGGCGCCGTCGCCGAGGCTGCCCACGAGGTCGTGGACGCTCACCGGCTTGCTCGCGGCGAACAGCAAGGCCTCGACCCTCAAGGGGAGTTCCGGGGCGACGCCCTTGGGCCGGGCAGGACGGACCTCGGCAGCGGAAGGTCCTTCGAGGCCGTCCGCCTCACCCTCCTCATTCTCCTCACTCTCCGCGTCTGTCTTCTCTTCCGCGGGGTTTCCGGACACGGGATCGGTGTCCGGACCCGCCCCCGTCGTGGTTTCGGGCCCCGTCGGGGCCCCGATACCGGGGAGGGGGGCGGGTTCGGTGGCCGCCAGGGGGGTGGCGACCTGAGTGGGCGGCGCGGCGGGGGTTGGGGCCTCGGGCGTGGTGGGGATCGACGGAGCGTCGGGCTCCGTCGTGGGGAGCTTGCTTCGGCGGGGGACGGGGGTAGGGTGACGGGCCGACCCTCTCGCTCCTTTCGAACGAGGGTGGGCTTTGGAGGGGGTGCTGGCTCTCTTCGCGGGCATTCGATCAGGCCTCCGGCGCGGCGGTCGCCGAGGTCACCGCAAGGGACCGCCCGGTCTCGAGCGGCGGCGGGGCCTCGTCTCCGTTCGGCTGCCGTACCTCCGCCTCGCGCTCGATGAGGAAGCCCGCGACGCTGAGGTCGTCCTGGCGGAGGGAGAGGACCCGCTCCTTGGCCAGGAAGAGGAGGGTGAGGAAAAGGGAGACCACGCGCTCCCGGGAGGTGCCTCGCTCGAGCAGCGTCTCGAACCCGAACGGGACTCCGACCCCATGCTGGCAGACCCGCTCCCAGGTCTCGGCGAGGTCGTGCTCGGGGACGTCCCCGTGCGCGAGGACCTCGGGGGAGCTGCGCTGCCAGGCCCGAAGGCGCTCGCGCTCCACTTGGTTGACCTGGAAGAGGCGTGCGGCCTCCTCGGCCTCGTGGAAGGCGCTGGCCAGTTCGAGCAGGCTCACCGGCCGCGTCTCGGGATGACGCACCATCGCGTCGATCGGCATGTCCGCTCCGCGCAGGAGCGCCTCGGTCACGTCGATCTGCTCGGGGGAGGACATCTCGCCCAGGTACCCCTCGTCGACGCCACCGTCCGGCATCACGTCCTCGACGGCCGGGGGCAGGAGCTCGGACTCGCGCTGGGTGAGGACCTCCTGGGACTGGAGGAGGAGGATCCTCCACGCCATGTGGATGAGCCGCCCCGCGACGGCGAAGTCCACCGCGCCGTCCTGCTTCACGCGGTCCTTGTACACCTCGACGAAGCGGGTCAGGTCGATGGACCACGGGTTGAACTGCTCGGAGAGCACCAGCTCGAAGAGGAGCGCCGTCGCCTTCTGGTAGGGGTCGTCGATGACGACGTGGACCCCTTCCCGGAGCCCCCGGACGAGCTCGAGGTAGTGGTCGACGGTGTTGGCGGACTCGATCGACTCTCCGATGAGGGCCTTGTGGTAGAGCAGGTAGTCCAGGACCTGCTGGGCGGCCTCCCGGGAGACCTGCGGGGTGGCCAGGGCGAGATCATGCGCCTCCTGCGCGCTCATCGTCATGTTCTAGCTCCTTCGACCTTCTCCGACCCGGGACGCTCTCAGGAACCTCCCGAGGGAGGAGCGGCCACGGAGGGCGGAGCGGAAGACCCGGGTTCCTGCGGGGGAGAGGAGGGCGAGGCGGGCTCCGCCGCCTGCGCGACGGCCGAGCGCGACCCGTTCCCCCGGCGACGGGAGGGCGCGGAGCGGCCGCTGCTGCCCGTGGGGGCCGAGGAGGAGGTGGCGAGCGGGCCCGTGGCGGCCGCGCTCACGGCGCGCGCCAGGGACGCGGGGGAGGTCGTGGAGGAGCCCGCGCTCGCGAACTCCCGCGGCCGCTCGGCCGCGATCAGCGACGGAGAGGCTGCGATGGCCTTGAGCTCCTTCTCGTCGACGTCCTTGATGTCGTCGAGCCGGATGGAGACGAGGCGGGACACCCCGTCGCCGTGCATCGTGACGCCGAGGAGATGCTCGGCCCACTTCAGCGTGACCTTCCGCAGGGAGATCGCGACGAACTGGGCGCGGGTGCTGTTCCTGCGGACCATCCGCCCGATGTTCTCCGCGTTCACGCCGTCGAGGCTCATGTCGACCTCGTCGAGGACGTAGAGCGGAGAGGGGTCGTAGTGCTGGAGCGAGAAGATGAAGGCCAGGGAGGCCAGGGACTTCTCTCCACCGGAGAGCTGCTCCAGCCGCTGGACCTTCTTGCCGAGGGGCTTCGCCCGGATCAGGAGCCCGCCCGCGAGCGGGTCCTCCGGGCTCTCGAGGACGACCTCCCCTTCGCCGCCGCCGGAGAGCTCGCGGTAGATCGCCTGGTAGCCCTTCGCGACGACCTCGACGACCTCCTGGAGCCGGTGGCGCTTCTTGTCGTTCAGCTCGTCGATGAGGTGGAGCAGGTCCTTCTTCTCGCCGTGCAGCCGGTCCATCTGGCCCTGGAAGTCGTCGAGCCGCTGCTTCTCCGCGTCGTACTGGTCGAGGGCCGCCGCGTTCACGGGCCCCAGGGCCGAGAGCTTCTCCTCGACGTCCTTGAGCCTCCTCTGGAGCTCGGCGGGCTGGAGCTTCTCGAGCTTCGCGTCGACGCTCCCCTCGTCCTGGGGGAGGTCCACCGAGGCCGCTTCCAGCCCCTGGAGCTCGGTGGTGGCGGTGGCGAGCTTGACCTCTACGTCGTGCGCCTGGTCGTTCTTCGAGGTGATGAGCGTGGAGTTCGACCCGAGCTTGCCGACGAGGTCCGTGAGATCGGCCTGGACCCCGTTCCGCTTCTCGACGAGCGCGCGGGACGCCTTCGATTGCTTCTCGCCGACCGCCTTGAGGGTCTCGAGCCGCTCGAGGCCGTCCGCGTGGGCCTTCTTTGCCGCCTTGAGCTCCTTCGTCAGGACCGGAAGTCGGGAGCCGAGCTCGGAGAGCTCCTGCTCCTTCTCCGCGAGGGTCCCCTTGCTCCCCTTGACCGTCGAATCGAGGCCGCTGACCTGGGACTGGAGATCGACCAGGCGCTGGTTGTACCCCTCGCCCTTCTCGGTGAGCTCCTTCAGCCGGGAGGCGGCGTTCTGCGGGAGCGCCTGGAGGTAGGCCGCCTGGGCCGTCTCCCAGTCGGTCTTGAGCGTCTCCACCTCGGTCTGCAGGTCGGTGAGGAGCGTCTGGGCCTGCTCGACCTTCTTCGCGGTCGAAGCGCGGTGCTCGCGCGCCGCCTTGAGCCGCGCCTGGGCCGACTCTAGGGCCTCCTTGGCCTTCGTGAGCTCCTTCTCCAGCGTGGTGAGGGAGGTCTCGTGGGCGTCGGTCTCCGCGCTGTGCTTGCCGAGCTCTTCCGTGAGGTCGCGGAGCCGCTGGATGGTGAGGTCGAGCTCCTTGCGGACCTGGTCCCCCTCGGCGGACTTCTTGCGGAGGTCCTCGCCTTTGCGCCGGAGGTCGGCCTGGAGGCTGGTCCCCTTGCCCCGGTCGGCCCCGAGGAACCCGCCGGTCATCGCGCCCGCGGACTCCACGAGGTCGCCCTCGAGGGTGACCAGTCGGACGCCTCCCATCTGGGTCCGGGCCTGCGAGAGGTTGTCGAAGACGAGGGTCTCTCCGAAGACGTACCAGAACGCGGGGGCGAGCGCGTCGTCGAACTTCACGAGGTCGATCGCGAACCCCTTGCACCCGGGGGCCTTCTGGACGACGAGGCTCTTCCCATGGGGCCGGCCCGGAACGATCTTGTTGAGGGGGAGGAACGTGGCCACGCCCTTCTTCTCGTTGCGGAGGATCTGGACGCACTTGGCGGCCACCTCGTCGCTCTCGACCACGAGGGCCTGGAAGCGGGTCCCGGCGGCGACGGTGAGCGCGGTCGCGTTCTGCTGGTCGAAGGAGGCGAGCTCCTCCACCGTGCCGCGGATCCCGGACACCTTCCCGGTGTCCCGGAGGGAGAGCAGGTACTCGACGGCGGCGAACCTGGAGGCCGCTCCGGCACCACGGTCGCGGACGAGGGCCTCGAGCGACGCGTAGGCGCGGTGGAGCTCGACGAGCTCCTCCTGGAGCGTGGAGGACCGTCCGCGCAGGTCCTTCTCCTTCTTCTGGAGCGTGGAGAGCTCGTCGTTCAGCTCCTGGGTGGAGCGCTCCGAGCCCTTCCGGGCCCCCACGAGCCCCTTGGCCCGGAACTGCAGGTCCCGGACCTCGGTCTCCTTGAGCTTCGCGTCCTCCTCGGAGTTCGCTTCGTCATGCTCGGAGGTCGTGAGCTCGCCCTTGAGCGACTCCAACCTCTGGACGGCTTCCTGCCAATCCGCCTGCTTGGCCTGCTGGCGTCGCTCGTTCTCCAGGACCGCCTTTCGGTACTGGGCCGCCTTGCCCTGGCTGACGTCGGTGGCCCGGTGGGCCTCGAGCAGCGCCTTGCGATGGATCTCGAGCTCTCCCTGGAGCGCTTCCAGCTCTTTGTTCAGGGTCGCGAGCTGCTTCTCCTGCTGGGCGAGCTCCTTCCGCCGGCCCGCGAGCTCGCGCTCGAGCTCCTCCTTCCGTCCCTGGAGCTCTGAGAGCGCCTCTTCGGACTTCTCCGCGGCCGTCTGGCGGCGTCCGACCTCGACCGCGAGCTCGTCGGTCTCCGCCTTGAGCTGGGCAGCCTCGGTCCCCCCCTGTTTCGCGATCTCGGCGTCGATCCCGTCGATCTCGGTCTGGAGGCGGTCGCGTTCCTGGGCGAGCTCCGCGCCGGTGGCGGAGAGCGTCCCGGCCTCCTTCTGGAGGTCCTCCATGCGCTTCTGGAGCGAGGCGACCTCGCTGCGCGCCCGGGCGAGGGTCGCACGAGCGAGCTGAGAGGAGTACCTGCGCTTCTCGGTGTCCAGCTCCTTGAACTTGAGCGCGCCCTCGCGCTGGCCCTCGAGCTCCCCCAGGTGCCGCTGCACCTCGGTGAGGAGGGTCTGGAGCTGCCCCAGGTTCTGCTCGAGCCCCTCGCGCTTGTCGTCCGCGTGGGAGAGCTCCTCGTCGTACTGGGCGATGCCGGCGAGCTTCTCGACCTCGCCGCGCCGCTCGAGGGGGGACATCGCAACGATGCGGTTCACGTCGCCCTGCTGGACGATGTTCGACCCATCCCCGGAGAGCCGGGCGTGCGAAAGGAGCGCCTCGATCTCGGTCTGGGTGCTTCGGCGGTCGTTGACGTAGAAGTACGAGCTGTAGGGCGGGTCGCCCGGTGTGAGCTTGATGAAACGGGTGATCTCGACCGAGTCGGAGTCCACGGGAAGCGCCCGGTCCTGGTTGTCGAAGACGAGGGAGACCTCGCACTCGGTGGCGGCCTTCTTGCTGGCCCCGCCGTTGAAGAGCAGGTCGGACAGCCGGTCCGCCCGCAGGACCTTCGAACTGCGGGGTCCCAGGACGAACAGGATGGCGTCCGCGACGTTGGACTTGCCCATCCCATTGGGCCCAGCCACCCCGGTGAACCCGGGGGTGAAAGGGATCTCGACGGTCCCGGCGAAGGACTTGAAGTTCCGCATCTTGAGGCGTGTGAGGTGCATCGGGTTCCCTCTCTCTTCGGACGAGCCTCTGTCAGGCTTCTGTCGCCGGAACGGACCCTATTTGTCCGACGTACGTCAGCCCAGGACACCTACCTCGGAAGCTGTATTTAAGCGCACCTCTGGAGAAGGAGACATTCGTCGGTCCCGGCGCCGGTAACCGGTGCGCCGTCCCCGGGCCGGCCCCCCCCTCCTCCCTCCTCACCCTGTTCGTCGTCGTCTAGCATATGGGTAGGTGGGAAGGGTTCCGGTCGGACCACGAGGTGCCTCCAGGGGCAGCTTCGGACTGGCTGCGACAGTCTGGCCTGGAATCCTGACCCTGGCGGACGGGTCCGGAGGACTGCCATACGCCGGTGTTCGTGTCCGTCGCGTCCCACCCTGGGCCAAGCACGCATCTCTGGCCCCCGATCTTCGAGCGCACAACGGGGACCAGGGACCTCGACCTCCCGCTCGGACCCTTTCCCGAGCGCGCGCCCCCGGGTCCCCAGCTCAGATGGACGTGGCCCCGGGCCCGCCGGCTCCCGTGCCAGGTGTGAGGGGAGGCGCGGGATTCTCGGAGATCCCCGGCACCTGGAGCGCCTTCGGATGGGGGCAAAAGCGCGTGACGCGTGGCAAAACCCCTATCTATCCCCCCCTGATACGACATCGCAAGCCTCGGTTCGAACCGAGCCGAGGTCGCTCTCAAAATGGACTCGAACCGTGCCTTGACCCTGCTGGGCGCGGTCCTGCTGGTCGCGCTGCTCACCCTTTCGGTCCAGCCACTGGTCGGGCAGGCCTCCCGCGACCCGGGCGCACCCCATGCGCTATCGGGGTCCCCGACCGCTGCGGCCGCCGGGATGCGCGGCGCGGGAGCCGCTCCCGCCTCGCCCGGGATCGTCCATGCCCCCGCCCATATCGGGGTCTACACGACGCCCCACACCTGCGGGACGATCACCTACAACGCCTCCATCTACGCCTACGGGGCGGTCATCACCGCTTCGACCGGCGCCTGGCCGGTGTCGGCCGCGCCTTGCACCGGCTGGACCACCACCAGCCTGTTGGGTCACGGCGGCGTCGCCATCCACGCGGGGATCGCCTACGTCAACAGCACGTGGGGGAACATCAGCGCGGTCTTCACCGGACCGATGCGCGTGGTCAACATCACGACGAACCCCGCGAACTGCGGCAGCGTCACGCTCAACACCACGACGGTGGTCAACGGGCAGAACATCACCACCTCCCCCGGACAGTTCCAGGTGAAGGCCACCCCCTGCACCGGATACTTCGTCTCTTCCCTCACCGGCAGCGGCCAGGTCACCATCACCGGCGTGCTCGCGAACGTGAACGGCGACGGGGGGATCGCCGCCGTCTTCCAGCCCCGGAGCGTGAACGTGACCGTGGACTCGACCCCCGCGGGCTGCGGAGGGGCGACCATCGGTGGGGTCGGCATCCCCTCGGGCCAGACCAAGCTCCTCGTCGCGGGTATGTACTCCTACGTCACGTGGGGATGCACCGGGTACAACCTGAGCTTCGTGAGCGGCGCCCCGAGCGGGATCATCTCGGTCAGCCCGAACACCTACCCCTCCACCGGGAACGTGACCGTCCTCGGGGACGGGTTCTTCAATCTCACGTTCAAGGTCCAGGTGTACTATGTCACGTTCATCACCCAGCCCGGGAACGGGGGGACGATCACCTTCGAAGGCACGACCTACCGCAACGGCACGACCATCCAGGTCCCCTACGGCACCGTGTCCACGGTCGCGGCGGTCCCGCTGCAGTACTACCAGCCCAGCGGGGTGCCGTTCGTCCTGACCGGGGGGATCCAGTGGGCGATCCCTGAGCAGACCGTGTTCATCAACGGCAGCGGCGACCTGATCGCGCAGTTCCTACCGGTGTACTACAGCGTCGTCTTCACGACGAACCAGAACCCCTGCGCGCTGTCCTCCGTCGAGTTCAACGCCAGCACGTTCCCCCTCATCGACAGCCACGGGGCGCGGGTGAAGCACGGCATCTACGTCGTGAGCAACCCCGGATGCAGCGGGTTCACCTTCGACAACTACGGCGGCAGCGGCAACATCGCCGTCACCCGCTACTCCGGGGTCGTGTGGGTGAACGGCAGCGGCACGGTCATCGTGAACTTCTCCCCCGACTGGCTCGTGGTGAGCGGGTACGTCGAGGCGTGGGGGGCGAGGACGGCCATCCAGGGGGCGGACGTCGCGGTCTTCTACGGCGGGGTCCTCCTCAACGAGACCGGACCCACCGGACCGAACGGCGCCTGGACCGTGCTCCTGGTCTTCGGGGAGTACCAGGTGAACTCGACGGCGCCCCTCTTCACCACCTCGCCGCAACAGAACCTCTACGTGAACGGGACCCCGACCGGGGTCGCGGGCTTCGTCGTCTGGCTCAACACCACGTTGGGCCTTCCGTCGAGCGGGACCGGGGTCGTCGGCTTCGTGTCGACCTACCCGGGCATCCTCGCGCCGATCGGCATCGTCGTGGTCGCCGTCGGCGTCGTCCTCTACCTCCAGATGCAGCGCAAGTGGAGCCGGCGCGCCCCTCCGGGGCCCGGTGGCCCACCGCCCCAGCCGGCCCCCGGCCCCGGCGCCCCGTCCATCGCACCCGGCCCTCCGGGCCCCGTCGCCCAGCTACCGCCCTACGGCGGTCCCCCACGGGCCGGTCCCCCGCAGCCCTACGCCCTGCCTCCGGGCCGCCCCGGGGCTCCGCCGCCGACCGTCCCCTACGGGCGCCCCCCGGGTCGCTGAACCGCGATCAGGACGGGCGGCGCCAGGAGTCGCCCCTCAGGAACCGCCGGTCCTCCTTCCTGCCGGCGAGGATGCCATCCCCCCGGGAGCGAAGCCTCTGACCGAACCTGACGAGGTCCTCCGAGGCTACGGAATTGAGCTCGCACAGGTCGTCCAGAACGGCCGAGACCGCCCGGGGGTCCCGACGGATGAGCGCATCCGCGGAGAGCCGGAGGTTCTGGAACTTCTCCCCGAGCTCGTTCAGCCGGGCTCGGATCCTGCGAGGCTCCTCGCCCCCCGCGAGGAACAGGGGATGGCGCGCCAGGGAGCGCAGCCCGCTCCCGAGCTCCCCCTGACGCTCGAGCAGGGCGTGCATCGTCCTCCGCACCGCCGCGAGCTCCTCGGCCGGGGGCCGGGGGGGCCCCCCGGACGGGACCGGTGCGAGGGAAGCATGGACCGAACGACGAGGATGTCCAGAGCCTACGGTAGCCCGCGCGTCTGTCCCCTCCCTGGGCTCGGAGGTCGGCTCGGCGGCGGAGCCCTGCGCGAGGCGGAGCCGTTCGTAGAGGTTCCGGTAGGACTGGGCGAGGAAGGAGTGCTCCTCCGACAACTGGGAGACCCGGTTCCCGAGGACCCGGAGGTCCTCCCCGTTCTCTCGAAAGTCCTCGCGACCTACAGCCGACAACCCCTCCCCCCCCCGGGGGCGTTCGAGATTACGTAAAGGGAGTCTTTAGGCGCTTTCGGTCGGAGGAACGGCGGACGGGAAGGCGGCGGCAGGGGCCCGCAGATGGGCGGGGTCGGCCTCCGCCCCGAAGACGTCGTTCCACGCCTGCACGAGGAAGGGGGTCACCTCTCCCAGGGCGACGGTCCGGCCCGTCTCCCGCTCCACCGACGTCATGATCCGCCCTTCGAACCCGCACGGCCGGAAACGCTCGAAGGCCCTGAGGTCGGTGGAGACGTTGAGCGCGAAGCCGTGGAAGCTCACCCACTCCTCGATCGCGACGCCCACGGAGGCGATCTTCCGCTCCCCGTGGACCCAGACCCCGCGCTTGCCGGGGACCCTGGAGGCCTCGATGCCGAAGGGATGGAGGGAACGCACGACGAGCTCCTCCACCTGGTGAACGAACCGACGCACGTCCTTCCCCCGCGGGACCAGGTCGACGATGGGGTACCCGACGAGCTGGCCCGGACCGTGGTAGGTGCTCTTCCCTCCCCGCTCGACCTGGTGGACCGGAAGGTCCGCCGGGAGCACGTCCCCGTCCGCGCCCTGCACGCCCACCGTGATGACCGGGTCGTGCTCGACCAGGAGCAGGGTGTCCCCTATCCTGCCGGCCTTGCGCTCCCGACGGAGCTCGCGCATGAGCTCCAGGACCGGCAGGTAGGGACGGTGGCCCAGGTCCCGGACCGCGGGGGGGGGTGGTGCGAGAACCGGGAGCGTGGGCAGGCAGCGAGAAGGAGGGGGCGCCGTGGGCAGCTCACCGGGCATGGGGAGGGACCGCCCGGGCCACGTGGATGGGCTCGCCGAGCCAGAGCAGCGCCACTTCCTGCAGCAGCTCGGCAAAGGTCGGGTGCGGGTGGATGGTCCCCGCGAGGTCGCGCACGGTGGCTCCCATCTCGATCGCGAAGGCCACTTCGCTGATGAACTCCCCCGCGGCGTGACCGGCGACGTGGGCGCCCAGCACCAGGCCGCTCTCTTCCTCCGCCACGAGCTTCACGAATCCCTGGGTCGCGTGGCTGGCGTGGGCCCTGCCCAATGCCGCGTACGGGAACTTGACCTCGCGGGCGGCGAGCCCGCGTTCCTTCGTCTGAGCGAGCGTCGACCCCACGGTGGCGAGCTCGGGGTCGGTGTAGACCACGGTGGGGACGGCCTGATGGGCCCACGAGGAGGGCAATCCTGCGATGACCTCCGCTGCGATCCTTCCTTCCCGGTAGGCCTTGTGCGCGATCATGGGAGGCCGGGCCAGGTCCCCCACGGCGAAGATCCCCGGCACGTTCGTGGCCATCCGGTCGTCGACGCCGACGAACCCTCCCCGTTCGGCGAGCTTCACCCCGGCGGCCTCGAGCCCCAGCTCCCGGGTCTCCGGGCGCTTTCCGACGGTGAGGAAGAGGACGTCCCCGGCGAGGGTGGTGGGGCCTTGCGGCGTCTCGACCTCGAGCGCGACCCCCTTCTCGCCGCGGGAGAGCGACCGTGCGCGAGATTCCGTCAGGACGGTGATCCCCCTTCGTTCCAGGTTCCGCCGAAGTTCTTGCGACAGGTCTGGGTCGGTGCCGGGGACGAGCTGGGCCATGAGCTCGACGAGGGTCACCTGGCTCCCGAGACGGGCGAAGTGCTCGCCGAGCTCCACCCCGCTCACCCCCCCTCCCAGGACGAGGAGGCGCGAGGGGACGCGGTCGAGGAGGAGCATGTCCTTGGCGGTCAGGACGTACCGGCCGTCGGGCTCGAAGCCGGGGAAGCTCGTGTGGAACGCCCCGGTGGCCAGGATGCAGGCCTTGAACCGCACCTCCTCGTGCCCGCCAGGCAGGTCGGGCGACTCGACGGTCGCCGTGCTCGTGCCCGTGAGGCGGGCGGACCCCTTCATCCAGCTCGCGCCCGCCGATCGCAGGAGCAGCTCGATGCCCCGGCGCTCCTTCTCGAGGATGGACGCTCGCCAGCGCTGGGTCGCGCCTAGGTCAAGATGGATCTCCCCAGGGATCCCCAGTTCCGCTCCGCTCCGCTTCACCTCGTCGTAGATCTCGGAGGTGTGGATGAGCGCCTTCGAGGGGATGCAGCCCCGGTTCAGGCACTCGCCTCCCAGCGCGTCGCGTTCCACGACCAGCGCCTTCCGGCCGAGCTGGCCCAGGCGGATGGCGGCGGTGTACCCTCCCGGCCCCCCGCCGATGATGAGGACGTCCACCTCGCGGCTCATGGGAAGTTCCCGCCCTGCTCCTTGTCGAAGCTGTCGCGCTCCTCCGTGAGGGGCCAGGCCGGGGTCCGGAGGGTGTCCTCGAAGAGCGACTCGAAGCGTGGCGGAGGCATGACCTCGGCCTCCTGGATCGCCGCGCGGACCTTCGCGTCGAGCTCCGCCCGGACCGCCTCCCGCTCAGCGGAGGGGAGCATCCCGAGCTTGTCGAGCATCGCTTCGAAGCGCCCGAGCGGGTCGTGGGCCTTGGCCCGGTCCATCCATCCTTTCGGCTGGTAGCGGGAGGGGTCGTCCGAAGAGGAGTGCGGGGTGAGCCGGTAGAGGACGCACTCGATCATGCGCGGACCCTTGCCCGAGGCGAGCGCCTCGCGGGCCTCCCGGAGGGCATGGTAGACCGCGACGACGTCGGTCCCGTCCACCCGGCTGCCCTCGAAGCCGTAGGCCTGGGCCTTCTCGGCGAAGGTGGGGCTTGCGGTCTGCTTCTCGTTCGGGATGCTGATCGCCCACTGGTTGTTCGTGCAGACGAAGAGGACCGGGAGCTTCCAGACCCCCGCGAAGTTCATGCCCGAGTGGAAGTCGTTCGAGGAGGTGGCCCCATCTCCGAAGAAGGCCCAGGAGACGCCGGTCTCCCGCTTGTACCGGAGCGCGTAGGCGAGCCCCACCGCGTGGATGATCTGGGTGCCGATGTTCGAGGACATGGAGACGTAGCGCGCCTCCCTCGCGCTCGGATGGCAGGGCATCTGCCTCCCACGCGCCGTGTCGAGGTCGTTGCCGAACAGGTGGTGGAGGTAGAGCGTGAGGTCGAGGCCCCGCATCAGCGCGATGAGCTGCTCCCGGAGCCCGGGAAGCACCCAGTCCCCCTCGGCCATCGCGAGGGCCGCTCCGACGCTCGTGGCCTCCTGGCCGGTCGCCGGGCCGTAGAACGCGACGCGGCCCTGGCGTTGCAGCCCGAGCATGCGGGTGTCGAGGACCCGGCCGAGGAGCATTCCCCGGTACATCTCCTTCAGACGCGCCTCCCACGAGCTTCCCAGGAGCTCCTGCAACTGCTTCGCGGAGTACGGCAGGGGAACCACCGCGGTCCCGGCGCCCACGTCGTCCGCGTTCGCCGGCGCGGCGCCTCCCGAGGGAGGCCGGGCCGGGGAGGAGGGTGGGACCCCGCTCATCGGAGCAGACCCCTAGGCCATCTCCAGGAAGAGCTGGTGGGGGTCCTCCAGGTGGCTCTTGACCACGGCGAGGAACTCGGCGCCGGTGATGCCATCGATGACCCGGTGGTCGAGGGAGATGGAGAGGTTCATAAGATGGGCCGGGACGACGCTCCCATCGGGGGCGAAGACCGGGCGCTTGGAGATCTTGTGGACCCCGAGGATCGCCACCTCGGGATAGTTGAGGAGCGGCGTCGCCAGCACTCCCCCAAGGGACCCCAGGCTGGTGATCGTGAACGTGCTGCCCGTGAGCTCGTCCCGGGAGAGCTTCCCGCTCTTGCCGCGCTCCGAGAGGTCCTGGATCTCGCGGGCGAGCGCGTGGATGCTCTTGCGGTCCGCGTTCTTGATCACCGGCACGATGAGCCCGTCGGGCGCCGCCGCCGCGATCCCGATGTTGTAGTAGCGGTTGAGGACGATCTCCTGCTTCGCGTCGTCCACGTAGGCGTTCATCGTCGGATGGGCCTTGAGCCCCTGCACGACCGACTTGATGATGAACGGCAGGTAGGAGAGCTGGACCCCCTTCTCCTCCAGCCGCTTCTTCGCGCGCTCCCGCACGCGGACCAGCTCCGACATGTCCACCTCTTCGACGTAGGTGAACCGCGCGGCACGTGCGTGGGAGATCGCCATGTGCTCGGCGATGACCCGGCGCAGGCCGCGGATGGGGATGCGTTCCTGGAGGGGACCGGAGGGAACCGGGGCGGCCTCGGGGAGGGGTGGGGTGGGCACCGAGGTTGAGGATACGGAGGGAACCGATGGGGCGCCGACCTGAGGCGACTGCGGGGTGGGTGGCCTTACCGCGCTGGCCTCCGCGGCGGCGGCTGCGGCCGGGGACGGCGGCGCAGCGCGGGCCCCCCCCTTGGCGAATGCGGCAAGGTCCGCGTCCGTGATGCGGCCCTGCGGCCCTGTCCCAGCGACCTGCGCCAGGTCGATCCCCATCTGGGCGGCCTTATGGCGCACCGAAGGGGGCGCGAGGATGCGTCCCTGGGGGGAAGGGGCGGCCGCGGGGCTCGGAGAGGAGGGGGAGGGTCCGGGGGCCGCGGCCGGGGACACTGGGCCGTGCCCCGGTGGGGGCGGAGCGCCGCCGCCGACCGCATCGATGGTGACCAGCAGCCCACCCACCTTCACGATCTCGCCCTCTTTGGCGTGGAGCGCGAGGACCTTGCCGCCCCGGGGTGAGGGGATCTCCACGTTCGCCTTGTCGGTGAGCACGCTCACCAGGGGCTGGTCTTCCTTGATCGTGTCGCCGACCTTCACGTGCCACTTGACGACCTCGCCCTGGGCGACGCCCTCGCCGATGTCCGGTAGACGGAACTCGAAGGTCATGCTGGATGCGCTCCTTCCGAAGGATCAACCTGCGGCCACCGTGCGCTGGATGGCCCGGCCGATGCGGTCGACGCTGGGCAGGTAGAGGTTCTCGAGCGTGTAGGGGAATGGGGTGTCGTACCCCGTGACCCGCGCGATCGGGGCCTTGAGGGAGTAGAGCGCCTTCTCGGCGAGGATCGCGGCGAGCTCCGCCCCGAACCCGCAGAACTTGGGGGCCTCGTGCACGATGACCGCCCGCCCGGTCTTCTCCACCGACCGGACCACCGCGTCGATGTCGAGCGGCACGAGCGTCCTGAGGTCGATGAGCTCGGCGTGGATGCCGGTCTTCTCCAGCACCTGGCAGGCCTGGAAGGCCGTAGGGACCATCGCCCCGTAGGCGAAGACGCTCACGTCCGTCCCTTCGCGGACGATGCGAGCCTTCCCGAACGGGACCCGGTGGTCTCCGTCAGGGACCTCCCCCGTGGCGGTCCGGTAGATGCGCTTCGGCTCCATGAACAGGACCGGGTCCTCGTCGAAGATCGCCGTCAGAAGCAGCCCCTTCGCGTCGGCGGGAGTGGAAGGGATGACCACCTTCAGTCCCGGCGTGCTCGCAAAGAGCTGCTCGGTGCTCTGGGAGTGGTAGAGGCCGCCGCGGATCCCTCCGCCGTACGGGGTCCGGATCACGACGTGCGCGGGGAACTGGCCCCCCGAGCGGTACCTGAGCTTCGCGAGCTCGCTCACGATCTGGTCGAAGGCGGGGTAGATGAAGTCCAGGAACTGGATCTCGGCGACCGGCTTCAGCCCGTAGAGGGCCATCCCCACGGCCATCCCCACGATGCCGCTCTCGTTGAGCGGCGTGTCGAGCACCCGCTGCTCGCCGAACTCCTTCTGAAGCCCGTCGGTGGCCCGGAAGACTCCCCCGTTCACCCCGATGTCCTCGCCGAGGCAAAGGACGTCCGGGTCGTTCTTCATCGCCTGATGCAGCGCTTTGTTCACGCCCTGGATGAGCGTCAGCTCGGTCATGGTCGCACCACCCCTTCCTTGACGAATTCCTCGAACTCCCTCCGCTCCTCCTCGAGGTTCGGCGGAGGGTTCTGAAAGACATCCTCGAAGATGGTCGAGGCCTCCGGAGGGCCGAGCTTCTCGGCCTCCAGGATCGCGCTCTGGATCTCGGCGCGGACCTCCTCCTGCATCGCCTCGAACTCCGCCTCGCTCAGGACACCGCGCGAGACCAGCTCGGCCTTCAGCCGCTCGATCGGGTCCCGGGCCTTCCATGCGGCCAGTTCCGCGGGTGTGCGGTACCGGCGGGGATCGTCGGAGGTGGAGTGCGGCCCCATCCGATAGGTGACCGCCTCGATGAGCGTGGGTCCTTCGCCACGGAGGGCGCGGGCCCGGGCCTCCCTGACGGCGCGGTAGACGGCGTGGAAGTCGTTCCCGTCGATCTGGACGCCGGGGAAGCCGTAGGCGTTCGCCTTGACCGCCAGAGTAGCGCTCAGCGTCTGCTTCTCCCTCGGGAGCGAGATCGCCCACTGGTTGTTCTGGCAGAAGAAGACGACAGGGGCCTTGTAGACCCCGGCGAAGTTCATGCCCGAGTGGAAGTCGGTCGACGAGGTCGCGCCGTCGCCGAAGAACGGTACCGCGACGACCTTCTCGCCCTTGTACCGCGACGCGTAGGCCAGCCCCACGGCGTGGATGATCTGCGTGCCGATCGGGCTGGACGCGCTAACGAACCGGTAGTCGCGGAAGCCGTAGTGGTTGGGCATCTGGCGACCCTTGCTGAGGTCGCCCACGTTCCCGTAGAGCTGGTTCAGGATGAGCGACAGCGGGACCCCCCGGGTGAGGGCGACCGCCAGTTCGCGGTAGGCCGGACAGACCCAGTCCCCCTTCTCGAGCGCCCATCCGCATCCGACCTGGGCGGCCTCCTGCCCCTCCAGGGGAACGTAGAATCCCAGCCGTCCCTGGCGTTGCAGGTTCATGCACCGCTCGTCGACGGCCCGTCCCAAGGCCATCGTCCGGAGGACCTTCAGCAGCTCCGGGTCCGGGAGCGAAGGGCCCTGCATCTCGACCATCGTCCGGGACACGGATGCGCTCACTCGGGCTCGACCCCGGGCTCGCCAGAGGGGTGGCGTTTATGATGGTTGCGAGGGCGAGGGTGACTTTCTGTCGGTACGCGGTCTTTTCCGGGGGCCGGTGCCCGCTCCGCGGACGCCCCGCGAAGGAGCCGCAGCCGCCGGGCAGGTCCGCTCCGCCCCGGCCCCGGGCGGGGGTGGGCGGAGGGTAGGGGACGCGATTATCTCCCCCGACCTCCTTCCGCTCAGCATCATGGACGCGGTCCCGGCCCACCGTCACTGCAAGGTCTGTGGCTCGACGACCCCTCCGGAGGACCCGTTCTGCTCACCCAAGTGCGCCCAGAAGCGGGCGAACCAGGTCCGCCAGCAACGGCTCTACACCCTGCTGTTCGCCGCCCTGACCATCTTCATCATCATCACCCTGTTCCGAGGCTACTGAGGTCGATCGTGCCGAAGGACCACGTCCGGCGCGCCGTCATGGGCGGGACCTTCGACCGGATCCACGTCGGCCACGAGGCGCTCTTCCGCGCGGCCTTCGACCACGCGGACGAGGTCGGGATCGGGCTCACCACCGAGCAGTTCCTGCGCAAGGGGGGGAGGTCCCGGAAGGCCGGGCTCGTCCGACCTTTCGACGAGCGACGGGTGGCTCTGCAGGCCTTCCTCGACGAGCGGTTCCCCGGACGGGAGTGGTACCTGATCCCGCTCGTGGACCAGTGGGGCGCCGCCCTCGAACCGAAGACCGAGGCTTTGGTCGTGAGCGAGGAGACCCTCCCGGTCGGAGAGCTTGCGAACCAGTTGCGGCGCCGCAAGCGCGTGCGGCCGTTGACGCTCATCCTCCGCCATGCCGTCCTCGCGGAGGACCTCCTCCGCGTCTCCTCGACCCGCCTCCGGCAGGGAAGGATCGACCGCGAGGGTCGGCGCCTCTCCCCCGTCCGCATCGGGGTGGGCTCGACCAACTCGGTGAAGCGCGCGGGGGTGGAAGCCGCGTTCCATGCGCTGCTGGAGCGGACGCCGGTCGTCGTCGAGGGTGTGAGCCCGGGCCGGGCCAACCCCCAACCTTGGGGCCTGGAGGAAGGGTTCGAGGGAGCGAAACGGCGGGCGAAGCTCGCCCTGGCGGACGACAGGGACTGGGGGGTCGGGGTCGAGGCGACGATCCTTCGGCTGGGCAAGGAAGGTCCCCTCTACGATGTCCACTGCATCGCCATATCCGGGGCCGACGGGGTCGAGCTGACCGGTCTATCTTCGGCCTACCCCCTCCCGACGAACATCTCCCGTCAGCTGGAAGGCCGACGCACGTTGGAGGACGCGGTCCGGCTGGCCGGGGGCCCCCAGAAGGTCGGGCACACCACAGGGGGAGCCTTGGCTTTCCTGACGGGCAACGAGATCTCCCGTGAGGACATCATCGCGGGGGCCATCCGGGCCTCCTTCGTGCCCCTGCTCGCGCGCCGGGCAGAGCGGCTGCCCACCGTAGAGGTCCTCTCTGCGAAGCGCCGCTAGTCGACCGATGGACCGAGAGGGGTCCAGGGCTGGAACGGGCCCGTCGATGGGACCGACGCCCGGTCGGCTCCCGCGCAGCGAGATCGGACCGGAGGCCTTCCAGACCGGACCGTGGCTCGGCGAGGTCGGCTGGGCCCGCGAAGAGGAGGCAACGGCCAGAGGCGGCTCGACCCTGACCGGGGAGGCGGCGATCGGCTCCGAGCCGGGCTCCAAGCTCGAGTAAAGTATATCCCGTATCTCACGGTCCACCCCCGCGGAGCGTTCCCCGATGGAGAGCTACCTACGAGTCGCGTTCTCCAGCGAAGGGTCCAAGCCCTCCGAAGTGGCGGACAAACTGCATGCCCTGGGGTTCCGGCCGACCCAGGGGAACTACGATTTCGTCTACGATTGGAAGGTCTCCGTGTCGCTGGAAGAGGCGATGGACCTGGCGGACCAGGTGGCCCGGTCCTTGCGCGGGTTCAGGATCCTCTTCGAGATGGAGACCGTCTGAACCGGGCCCTTCGACCCCCGGGTCAGGGCCAGGCTGAGGGCGGCCATGGGTGGGGAGAACTTCCGGGTGCGGTGGGAGGCAGGAACGGAGTGAAGGTCGTCATTCCCGCCGCCGGACAGGGCACGCGGTTCCTGCCCGCGACGAAGAGCATGCCCAAGGAGATGCTCCCCGTGCTGGACCGTCCGGTGATCCAATACGTGGTGGAGGAGGCTGTCGCCTCCGGAGCGGACGACATCACGATCATCACCGGGCGCGGGAAGCGGGCCCTTGAGGACCACTTCGACCACAATCCGGAGCTGGCGAAGTACAACGACCTCCCCGCGATGCGGGGGTTGGAGCATCTCGCCGAGCGCGCGACGATCCACTTCGTCCGGCAGCGCTCCCCACGGGGCCTCGCGGACGCCGTCGCCTGTGCGGCGAAGCACGTGGGGAACGAGCCCTTCGGGGTCCTGCTCGGCGACACCATCAACCTCTGCGAGCCTCCGCTACTGCGCCAGCTCTGGGACCGGTTCGAGGAGCTCGGCTCGCGGTCCTCCGTCCTCGCGGTGGAGACCGTCCCGGACTCGAAGGTCTCCGACTACGGTATCATCGCCGGGCCGCAGGTCCGTCCCGGCGTCTTCGAGGTCAAGCAGCTCGTAGAGAAGCCGACGCTCGCGAAGGCTCCCAGCCGGCTGGGCATCACGGGGGCCTACGTCCTCACCCCCGCGGTCTTCGAGGCGATCCGCTCCACCCCACCGGGAAGGAACGACGAGGTCCAGCTGACCGATGCCCTCGACCGTCTGCGGGAGAGGGAGAAGGTCTATGCGGTCACCTTCCAGGGGGTCCGGTACGACATCGGCGACCGGTTCCTGTGGCTCAGGACGAACATGGAGTTCGCCCTGCGCGACCCGGAGCTGCGCGACCGACTACGACCGTACCTGAAGGAGCTCCTAGCATGACCGAGACCGCGATCGTTGCCGGAGCTGCGGGATTCCTCGGCTCCCATCTCACCGAGAGCCTGCTGACCGACGGCTGGACCGTGATCGGGATCGACAACCTCTCGACCGGAGCGACCGCGAACCTCCGGACCTTCCGGAAGAACCCGAACTTCCGCTTCCTCAAGAGGGACCTCACGCGCAGGGTCCGTCTCCCCCCGGCGACCGCCGTCTTCCAGCTCGCCTCCCCCGCTTCCCCTCCGCACTACCAGCGGGACCCCCTCGCCTGCCTGTCCGTCAACTCCTTCGGGACGGCGCAGCTGATCGAGCACGCCCACGTGTCAGGAGCGCGCTTCTTCCTCGCCTCCACCTCCGAAGTGTACGGTGACCCGGAGGTCCACCCGCAGCCCGAGTCGTACTTCGGCCACGTGAACCCGATCGGGCCGAGGTCGTGCTACGATGAAGGCAAGCGCTACGCGGAGGCGCTCACCGCCGCCTGGGAGAGGACCAAGGGCGTGGACGCCCGCATCGCGAGGATCTTCAACACCTACGGGCCCCGCATGGCCCTGGACGACGGAAGGGTCGTGACCCAGTTCCTCGTGCAAGGCTGGACGGGTGCGCCGATCACGGTGCATGGCGGGGGGGTCCAGACCCGCTCGTTCTGCTACGTCTCCGACCTCATCGCCGGCTTCCGCAAGCTCTACGATTCCTCGGTGAAAGGACCGGTGAACCTCGGGAACCCCAACACCGAGATGAGCATGAACGACCTCGCCGAGAAGGTCCGTGAGCTCACTGGCGGCCGGTCGACCGTGGTCCACTCCGAGCGTGGTCAGGACGACCCCGAGCGCCGGCGACCGGACATCAGCAGGGCCAAGGAGCTCCTGGGATGGGAACCGAAGGTCCCGTTGGACGAAGGGCTCCAGAGGACCTCGGACGACATCAAGGCCCGCCTGAAGCGGGCCGCCCGAGCCTTGGCCAAGGCCACGAGGTCCGAGGGGATGGCCTGATGCCACGCGCGAAGGGTCAGGGTCGCCCCGCCCGTGAGAAGGTCGGGGCCCGTGGCGCGGAAGCCGCGCGCGAACCCCCGCTCACGCTGGGGGTCTCGGGCCTGGGGTTCGTCGGCGTGGCCATGGCCGTCGCTTTCGCGCACTACGGGCACGACGTCGTCGGCTACGACGTGGTCGACCGTAGGAGGGAGGAGGTGGGCCGCGCTCACGCGCCCTTCTTTGACCCCGGGCTCGAGGAGGAGCTCTCCTCCGCGGTCAAGAGCGGCCGGCTGCGGGTGGCCAAGGACCGGGAGTCGTTCTTCCGGGACGTGGACGTGGTCTTCCTCTGCCTTCCGACCCCCAGCCGTGCGGACGGCTCGGTGGAGACCTCCTTCCTGGAGGAGGAGGCCCTCCGCCTGGGCAAGCTCCTGCGACGCTCCCGCAGCTGGAAGCTCATCGTGGTGAAGAGCACCTCGCCCCCGGGCACGGTGAGGAAGATCGAGCGGATCATCGCAGGGGAGAGCGGCAAGAAGCCGGGCGAGGACTTCTCGGTCGCCTCGAACCCGGAGTTCCTCGCCGAGGGGAACCTCGTCCGGGACGCGCTCGAACCCTCCCGCGTCGTGGTCGGGACCTCCGACGAGCGCTCCGAGCGGACCCTGCGCCGAGCGTACGCGGGATTCCCGGGCCCCTTCGTCGCCCTCCCTCCGACCTCTTCGGAGCTGGTGAAGTACTCCTCGAACGCCCTGCTCGCGGTCAAGGTCTCCTTCGCGAACGAGATCGCCCGCCTGGCGGAGAAGGTCGGCAGCGACGTGTACCCGGTGATGGAGGCGGTGGGCATGGACCCCCGTCTGGGCAAGGCCTTCCTCCGCGCGGGGCCGGGCTTCGGCGGCAGCTGCTTCCCGAAGGACCTGAAGGGCCTGGTCGCCTTCGCCCGCCAGATGGGGGTCCCGCTCCCGGTCACCGATGCCGCTCTCAACGTGAACGAGACGCAGGCGCGTCACGTCGTCGACCTGGCGGAGACCGCCAGCGGGGGGCTCCTCGCGGGGCGGGAGGTCGCCCTGCTCGGGCTCGCCTTCAAGCGGGACACCGACGATGTGCGCGAGTCCCGGGCCTACCCGATCCTGGGCGAGCTGCTCAAGCGGGGGGCGCTGGTCCGTCTCCACGACCCCAAAGCCGCCGAGGGCTTCCGAGCGGGACTCCCCAAGATCCTCTCCGTCGACCCTGGCCCGCGCGTGCGTTTCTGCGAGACCCCGGAAGAGGCGCTGCGCGGCGCGAACCTGGCGTTGGTCCAGTGCGACTGGGAGGAATACGCCTCGCTACCTCCGTCCGCCTGGAAGGAGCTGAAGGACCGTCTCGTCATCGACGCCCGACGAAGCGTGGATCCCGCCACGATGCGACGCGCCGGAGTCCGTTACGTGGCCATCGGAAAGGGGGAGCCCTAGGTCCCCGAGCGGCCAGGGTCGTCTCGGGTAGGACGCCGACGCGCGCGGGGACCGAAGCTTTACCTTCGATCCGGGAGAGCGAGAGCGACGATGGTCAAGGGCGCGGCCCCCCCAGAGAGACCCACCTCGGTCCCGGGCCGACGCCCGGCATCGGGGCCCAGGGACGCGCCTCGCACCCGGGCCCCGCCAGGGGGTCGGGGAGACTTCGCATCCCTCCCCCGCACGGAGGGCGAGGTCGGGACCTTCAAGGACAACAAGGCCGCGCCGATCCATCGATGGTTCCAGTACCCCGCCGGGTTCAGCTATCGGGCGGTGGAGCACGCGCTCGACCTCGAACGGACCTCCGAGGGTGCGACGGTCTACGACCCCTTCGCGGGGACCGGTACGACCCTCGTGGTGTGCAAAGGGAGAGGCATCGCCAGCCTCGGGGTGGAGGCCCACCCGCTCGTCGCGCGGATCGCGAGGACGAAGGTCAGCTGGGACGTTGACCTGGAGCAAGCGCGTTCGGAACGCGTTCGCTTTCTCCACGACGTTCGTCGCGGAGGCGGGAAGCACCCGCCCCTGCGCGAGATGCCGGAGCTCGTCCATAAGTGCTACAGTGCTCCGAACCTGCGCAAGCTGCTCCGGCTCCGCACGCGTCTCGCGGAGGTGCCCGAGGAGCTCAGGGACCTGTTCGAGGTAGCCCTCGTTGGCACTCTCAGGTCCGCGAGCGCCGCGGCCACCGGATGGCCGTACATCGCGCCGAAGAAGCGCATCGCGGAGAAGGACGCCATCCTCACCTTCGAGTCGCTCCTCGACCGATGCCTTCGGGACCTGGAAGGGACCCCGGTCGACCGTCGACAGGTGGACTCCCAGGTGTTGGAGGGGGACGCTCGCCACCCTCCCGTCGCGGCCCGGTCGGTGGACCTCGCGTTCACCTCGCCTCCCTACCTCAACAACTACGACTACGCGGACCGGCTCCGGCTCGAGACCTACTTCCTCGGGATGGCGGGGAGCTGGGCGGACATCAGCGAGAGGTTCCGGAAGAAGCTCGTCGTCTCCGCGACGACGCAGGTCCTCCGGCAGGACGGGGCGCCGGAGGACCTCGTCACCCGGGCCGTGGGTCCCGTCGCCCCGGCCGTCGCGGAGGCCCTTGCGGAGAAGGTCCGCGCGCTCTCGCGGCTTCGGCGGGAGAGGACCGGACAGAAGAGCTACGACCTCATGGTGGCCCGCTACTTCGTGGACATGACGCAGGCGCTCGAGGCGACCCGCCGCACGCTCCGCCCGGGTTCCCGGTTCGTCCTGATCCTGGGAGACTCCGCACCCTATGGCGTGCCCATCCCGACGGAACAGTACCTGGGGGAGATCGGGGTCGGGCTCGGCTTCGACTCCTTCAAGGTGGTCCCCCTCCGCGCGCGCGGAGGCAAGTGGCGGAGCAATCCCCAGCGGCACCACGTTCCGCTCAAGGAGTCGTGGCTGCTCCTCCAGAACTAGGGCCCTCGCGCGGTCGTGGACGACGCGCGCACCCGGCCGCCGTTCAAGATCGTCCGGTCGCCCGCGCGCGGGCGTCATCTCGGTGTGAGGCAAAGGTCAAATGCGACCCGCCCTCCGACGGGCAAGGACCCCATGCAGAAGTACCCGGTGAGCCCGAAGGTCGTCAAGGAGCTCAACCTCTCCACGATCCAGAGCAAGGTGCAGGAGGCCTTCGGCGCGTGCACGCAGGACGGAGAGTTCCTCCACGCCCAGTTCGGAGCCCTGAAGGACCTCAAGATCGGATTGGAAGGGAAGACCCTGCTCGTCGAGACGATCATGGACCCGAAGGTCCCACCTGACGTGCAACAGGACACGGTCCACCGCTACTACGCCTTCCTCGAGCATGTCACCGGCTACACCGCCAAGGAACGGGCGAAGAAGCTCCAGCAGGCTGCCAAGAAGGGTGCGCCGGGGGCGTAGGGCTTGGCGTACGTCCTTCCGTCCTCGGCGGCGGGTGGCGAGGTTGGCCGCCTGCGGGCCCTGGTCGCGAAGTACTTCCCGGTCTACGAGACCCGGGTCACGACCAACTCGCTAGTACTGGCCGTACAGGTCGACCCCGCCTCGATGGCGGAGAAGTTCGACGAGCTCCGACGTGAGCTCTGGCCGATGAACTACGTGCCGATGCTCCGCCAGCAGCCGGGGGAGACGGTGGTCGAGGTCCTCCGCCGACCGCAGCGGACGACCTGGCGACCGTACACCAACGTCGTGATGCTGGTCATTACGGCCTTCACCTGTCTGTTCGCGGGGGCCTTCCTGTGGGTGGCGTACGTCGGAGGGACCGCGCTGAACAGCTCCGCGCTCCTGTGGGGAGGGCTCACCTTCGCCCTGCCGCTCATGGCGATCCTGGGGTTCCACGAGCTCGCGCACTTCCTGGTCGCCCGCTACCACCACGTCGAGGCCTCGCTCCCGTTCTTCGTCCCGATGCCGCCCCCCTTCGTCATCTTCGGGACCTTCGGGGCGTTCATCTCGCTCCGTGAGCCGATCCCCGACCGCCGGACCCTCCTCGACATCGGAGCGTCGGGACCCATCGCGGGATTCCTCATCGCCATCCCGATCACCGCCATCGGGCTGTTCCTGACCCAGCACAATCCGATCGTCCTCCCTTTGACCAACTGCGGCCCGGTCTTCTTTTCGATCCCCTACGGCAACCTGGTGATCGGGTCCTCGGCCCTGTTCTACGCGCTCTCCCTCTTCTTTCCGGCTTCGCTCATAGGGAACATGAACCCCCTCGCGATCGCGGGGTGGGTCGGGCTGCTCGTAACCGCGATCAACCTCCTTCCGGCGGGGCAGCTGGACGGAGGACACGTGTTCCGTGCGCTCTTCGGCCCGCGCGCGGTCTACGTCAGCTGGGCGGCGGTCGTCGCCCTCTTCATTCTCGGGGTGTTCTACCCCGGCTGGTGGATCTTCGGGTTCCTGGTCCTGATCTTGGGGGCCCGGCACCCGCCCCCCCTCAACGACATCACGCCGCTCGACTGGAAGCGCCGCGGGGTGGGGATCCTCGCCGTCGCCATCCTCCTCACCGGGTTCGTCGCGGTTCCCATCGCGAGCCCGAGCGGCAACTTCCACCTGACCCGGGACGGGCTGGTGGCGGTCGGCGACACCCGGAACGTGACGCACGCCTTCGTGAACTTCACCCTCAACAACGACGACATCGTGCCGCACGCCTTCGGGTTCTCCGTGACCCTGACCGTCCTGGGGGCCAGCGGACCTTCGCTGGCCTCATGGGCCGACAATCTGACCTGGACCGTGCATCTTCCCAACGGCACGGCGATCGTCATCCCGGGCGCTCAGGTGGGGGAGAACTTCACCCTCCCCTCGAGCTTCCCTCTCGCCGTGCCCGTGAACGACACGGGTCAGGCGAACTCCCCGTACGTCGTCTCCCTCGAGATCACAGGACCGACCGCCGTGCCGGTCTATCCGATCCCCACGTTCACCGCGGCGCTCAAGGTCACCGAGTACTGCCAGTCCGTCCAGTCGCTCTCCGGGGGTGGCCCGAGGTCGGCCACCTTCACCTTCCCGGGCTGAGCGGGCCTCGGCCCCCGCCTCGCATCCCTGCCTCGATGGAGGCGGGGCCACGGCGGACGCACCCCACGCGCCGGACCTCCCTCGTTCAGAGGTCCTTGCGGAGGGTCACGACCCACCGGGTGAGGCTGCGGTGCACGCGCTCCCCGAGGATGGTGGACTCCAAGGTGAGTCCGCGCGGCATGGGTGGGAGCGAGGAGGGGTCGCTGACGAGGCAGGTCGCCCGCCCGTGGGGTCGAAGAAGACCGGGAAGCGCCTCCACCGCCTGTAGGAGGACCTCCGAACTGGCCCGACCCCCGGTCCCCGAGGCGCGGCCATAGGGGGGGTCGAAGACCGCGGCGTCGAAACGCTCACCCTCCAGCTGGGAGAGAAGCTCCTGCACCTCGCACTGCACGAGCCGGTCGGGCTCCACCTTCTCTGCGCGCAGGTTCTGCAGGGTCCCTCGGATCATCTCCGCATCCCGGTCGGCCCCGCTCACGCGGTATCCGAGGAAGGCGGCTTCCAGGAGGATGGCCCCCGTGCCACAGAACGGGTCGAGGATGGACCCGCCCAGGGGCGCCCTCACGAGATTTACGAGAGAACGGGCCAAGAGCGGGGAGAGGGTCACGGGCTTGCGGAAGGGACGGTGCTTGCTCCGCCGCGAATCCATCTCGTCGCGCGGCACCTCTCCCAGGAGCTCGGCAAGGCCCGCTTCCGTGGCCGACACGGGGGAAGCGGAGGCGGCTGGGAGGAGCACGACGAAGTCCCGGTCCGGCGACCCCAGGTCGACACGTCCCCCACCCTGCAGGTAGGCGTGGCCCAGGAGACCAGGCGCCTCTCGCGCCAGCGGTTGCGGAGCGCCCGAGGCCACGCGCACACGCGCCGTCGCTCCGCTCCCGCCCTCCATCACCATCGCGTCGACGAGCGTGTCCAAGCTTCCCTCGGCCAGGGGTCGGAGCACCCGGTGCGCGAGGGCCAGGCGGCGGGCCAGGAGCCCCTCAGGACCCGGGCGGGAGAAGGTCACCTCGCGGAACCGCTCGCCGCCCCACGGGAGGGGCCGGGGAGGAGTGGAAGCCGGGTCCAGTACGCTCGCGCAGGCCTGGAGCTCTCGTTCGGCGAGGGGGAGGTTCTCTCCTGAGAGCTCCACCCAGACGGCCACCGGTCCGTTCTCGCTCATCGGCCGCCTGGGTCCGCTCCCGGGGGGGAGGAGAAGACCCTTCCCAGCGTCCGACGTATCTCGTCGGTGTGGCTGCCCTCCCAGTACGCTTGTCCGCAGGACGTACAGACGTAGATCGGGGCGCCGGACATCCAATGGCGCTCGGGCACGCCCTTGGGAGGGACGGGGGCCGAGCGGTCAGCCTCGCGTAGGGGCGCGTTGCAGAGCGAGCAGCGCACGAACCGGACCTCCCGGCGGAGCCCGGGGTAGGCCCGGGACACCTCTCGCAGTTGCTCGTCGAGCTCGAGGCTGCGGACCAAGAGGACCCGGGGGGAGCGCTCCGCCATGCCGCGGTCCCGGGTCAGCACTTGGCGGTCCTCCGCCTTGGCCTGCTCCAGGATGGAGGAGTCGGTCCTCTGACGGGCGTAGACGACGTCATAGCCCAGAAAACGGAGGTTGCGTGCCAGCCGTCCCAGCATCTCGTCGCAGATCCAGCGAGGTTCGGGGGGAGCGGTCAAGAGGGGTAACACCACGAACTCCCGCGTAAGGGTTCGCATCACCGAACGCTAAATACCGGAAGGTGGGTCGCCACGCAATGGGCCGGTTCTTCGGGACGAACGGAATCCGAGAGGTCGTAGGGGAGACCCTCACCGCCCGCTTCGTGGCGGACATGACAGGGGCCATCGCGGACGTCCTGGCAGACTCCCGACCGATCCTGGTCGCCTGCGATGGACGCACCTCTTCTCCCGCCTTCTCGAGGATCGCCGCCGGGACGCTCTCCCTCGCGGGGTTGGACGTCCAGGAGCTCGGAGCGATGCCGACGCCCTGCGCCCAGTACAGCGTGCCTCGCCTGGGAGTCTCCTGCGGGGTCATCATCACCGCCTCCCACAATCCCCCCGAGTTCAACGGGATCAAGGGGATCGCCGCCGACGGGCTGGAGTTCACCCCGGAGACCGAAGCTGCGGTGGAGAAGGCCTACCTGGAGGGTAGGTCCCGCAAGGTGCGGTTCGACAAGGTGGGGAGCCTCCGTCCGGAGAACGCGGCGATCGAGCGGTACTTGAACGGCATCCGGGGCCAGGTGGATGCGGAGAAGATCCACTCCCGGGGCTTCCGCGTCGTGGTCGACTGCGGGAACGGGGCCTCGGCGGTGACCGCCCCGGTCCTGTTGAACCAGCTTGGGGTTCGCTACGTTTCGCTCAACGGGAACATGGACGGAACGTTCCCCGGTCGCCCTTCCGAGCCCACCGAGCCCAACCTGAAGGACCTCGTGGCCGCCGTCACCGCCCACGGGGCCGACCTGGGAGTGGCCCACGACGGGGACGCGGACCGGGCCGTGTTCGTGGACGACAAGGGGCGGTTCATCCCCGGCGAGCGGGTCTTGACCCTGCTCGCCCGAGAGGAGGTCCAAAGCGCGGGCGGAGGGACCGTCGTCACCCCGGTCACCTCCTCGCAATCGGTGGAAGACATCGTGACGCCGATCGGCGGCAAGGTCCACTACACGCGTGTCGGATCCCCCGTGGTCTCCCGCGCGATGCTGGAAACGAAAGCGGTCTTCGGCGGGGAGGAGAACGGGGGTTACCTATTCCCGAAGCACCAGTGCGCCCGCGACGGCGGGATGACCCTGGCGAAGGTCCTCGACCTGGTCGTCCGGTCGGGCAAGCCCCTGTCGAAGCTGCTCGACGAGCTACCTCCGTACTTCCTGGTCAAGAGAAAGGTCGCCTGTCCGGTGGAACTGCGCCAGCGGGTACTTTCGGAGGTCCCCTCGCTCCTGGACGCGGGCAAGGACCCGGCCACGCGCGTCGTCACCCTGGACGGGGTGAAGGTCATCACGCCCCGCGGATGGGTGCTGGTGCGGCCGTCGGGTACCGAACCCATCTACCGGGTCTTCACGGAAGCGAGGGACCTGAAGACGGCGGAGGAGCTCGCCGAGCTGACCCTCTTGAAGGTCCAAGCCCTCATCCAGCGGATCCAGGGCGGAGCGGCGTAGAGCTTCCCACAGCCCGTTCCGGGCGTGTGAGCAGGTTCAAATGCCCGGACCCCTGCCACACCCCACCCGTCCATGAAGCGCGAAGGTGCCACCGCCCCTCCCGCCGCAGACCAGTGCGCCGACTGCCACAAGCGCTTCACCGATCGCCTCGAGACCCGGTGGGACGTTCACATGCCGGACGGCACCTACATCGTCGTCTGCTCCCCTTGCTTCCAGAAGCGGGACGCGGCGCGGGCCCCCCTGGACGACCTTCCCGCGCCCTCGGGACGGACCTCGGTCCTGAAGACCGAGAAGAAGCCCAAGAAGAAGAAGAAGAACTGAGGCCGGTCGGCGTTACCGGACCCTGCCCCCTGACGGGCGGGCACGCTCCCGGGATCGGATGGCGCGTGTCCGCACGGACCTAGGTCTCGCGGCTACTGGATCGGGCCCAGGTTCATCGACCGGAACCCCCACGCCGCCGCGACGAACGAGACCGCGGCGAGGGCGCCCAGGATGCCGAGGTTGACCAGTACCGCCGGGCCCACTTCGCCGGCGAAGGCGTGGCGGATCGCGAAGGCCGCGAACGTCAGCGGATTGACGTTGATCACCGCGGCCAGAGCCGGAGGGGTAGAGGGACCGACCGGATAGTAAACCGTGGAGAGGAAGATCAGGAAGAGCTGCAGGAACGACTGGATGCTGAAGTAGGCGTTCGCGGAGCGTAACCGGGTCCCCAGAGCGATCAGGAGCCCCGCGAAGAATATCCCTCCGAGGCCCACGGTCGCGAGCACCGTCGCCAGGTCGAGAAGCGAGATCGCTGGGAGTCCGATCAAGGGCACGGCGACCCCGACCATCACGGCCACGCCAAAGAGCGAGAAGAGCAGGGTCGTCAGGACGAGGCCCGCCAGGTACTCGGACCGGAGGAACGGGCCGGAGAAGATCTGCTCGACCATGGACCACCGACGGTCTAACCAGAAGAGGTTCCCGGAAACGACACCTCCCGCGACCATCTGGAAGGCGACCATCCCCGGCACCAGGAAGGAGGTGTAGGACTGCCCGCCGGTCTGGGAGGCGGGCACGATGGAGCTGAACATCGTTCCCAGGACCACAATGGTGACCGCGGGCTGCCCGAACCGGACCACGACGCTGATGGGGTCGAAGTTCGAGACAAAGTTCCGGACGACCAGGCGGAGGATGGGCGGGAGGGTCACTTCGCGACCCCCATGTCCCGGCGGAGCCCGCCCGAGGTCCCGGGTGGGGGCGGGTTCCCCGGACGGCCGCCCGTACTCGTTCCGCCCTCCGTCTCCGGCTCGTCCAGCCCGTCCTGCTCCCCGCCGCCGATCATCCCGAGGAACGCCCCTTCGAGGGTCGGTTCGCTGATGGAGAGGCGCTCAAGCACGTGGCCCCGGGAACCGCTCCAGGTCGTGATCCAAGGGAGAAGGCTCTCGGCCTTGTCGGAGCGGAACTCGAAGCTGCTCGCGTCCATCCCTGGAGCGACCGCTCCCTCGGGCCGCAGGACCGACGCTCCCCGTTCATGGAGACCCACGACGAACTCCTGGACATGGGCGGGAGGCAGCGCGTCTCCGAACTCGACGCGCACCTCGCGGGCGCCTCCGAACCTCTGCTTGAGGCTCTCCGGCGTGTCGGTGGCGAGCAGGGACCCCTCGTGCAGCACGGCGATGCGGTCGCAGAGCATGTCGGCCTCGTGCAGGATGTGGGTGGTGAAGACTATCGAGAGCCCGCGGCGGGCCCGCTCTCGGAGGTACCTGAGGATACGACGGCGGGCCAGAGCGTCGAGCCCGACGGTGGGCTCGTCGAGGAAGAGGATCTCCATGTCGTGCATCAGCTCCCTCGCGACCTGGAAACGCCGCCGCTCGCCGCCCGAAAGCGCCCAGGGCTTCCTCCGACGGACATGTCCGAGCTCGAAGAGCTCGAGCATCTCCTCCGCGCGGGACTTCGCGACCTCCCGGGGGACCCCCCACATGAACGCGTAGAGGTCGAGGTTCCGCTCGACGCTCACGAAGTCCAGGGATTCGGCCTGAAGCACGACGCCGAGGCGCGAGCGCAGCCCCCGTCCGCCCGTCCGGAGGTCCTGCCCCAGGATCCACGCCGTCCCCTCGGTGGGAGGGAGGAGGGTGGTCAGGAGTCGAACGGTGGTGGTCTTGCCGGCTCCGTTGCGGCCGAGGAGGCCCAGCACCTCCCCCCGGCCCAGCTCGATGCTGAGGTGGCGGATGGCGTACTGGCCGGGACGGTAAGCGTAGCCCAGGTCTTGGGTCCTGAGCACCACTTCTCGATCGGCCATGGTCGTAGAAACAGGGTGTTGAGATAGGGGCGGAGATATAGCGTCCGCCACGGAGGCCGTCCCTTCCGGGACCGGGGCCGGTCGGCGCAGGACCAGGGGGAGGGGCGGGGCGCCGGCGCCCTCTATTACTGGGCGCGTTCTTGCCGAGCCCGGATGGACCGGGCATCGGGCCGGACCCGCAGGAGCCGCCGCTCATCGAGCGAGGTGTACCATCTCGCCCTCTCGCCGGGAGACCTTCCGGAGACCGTCCTCGTCCCTGGTGACGTGGACCGGGTGGAGAAGATCGCGGCCAGCTGGGACTCGTCGGAGCCCCTGGCGCGCCGTCGCCAGTTCGTCAGCTACCGGGGCAAGTTCCAGGGCCGCGACCTCGGCGTCGTCAGCTCGGGCATTGGAGGACCGGCCATGTCGATCACGGTCGAGGAGCTCGCAAGGCTCGGTGTGCGAACGATCGTTCGCGTCGGAAGCTGTGGGGCGCTCCAGCCCGGGATGCGGAGAGGCGACCTCGTCATCACGTCGGCAGCCGTCCGGACGGACGGAGCGAGCCAGGCCTACGCCCCTCTGGGGTACCCCGCCTCCGCCGACCCGAAGGTCTACCTTTCGCTGTGCGCTGCAGCGGAGAAGCTCGGGGTGAGGTACCACGGTGGGATCACCGCCTCCTTCGACACCTTCTACGTGGGGCAGGCAAGGCCGGGGTATCGCGGATATCTTCCCCCCGAGCACGTCGCCTTCATGGAAGGGCTCCGCAGCATCGGCGTACTGGGCGTGGAGATGGAGTGCGCGACGCTCCTGACCCTCGCGAACGTCTACGGGCTGAAGGCCGGGGCCGTCTGCGCCGTCTACTCGATAGGGGACCGTGACAAGCTGGTCCCGGCGGGGGAGGAGCGGGCCATCTCGGTCGCCAACGGCGCCGCCTGGGAAGCCGCGCGGTCGACGGTCCGTCAACCTCGTGCCCGCCGTGCATAGCTTCTTTTTCGTCCGGGCCTTCGAAACTCCCGTTGATGCTTCGTAACGGTCATCGAGCGCCCAGAGCTCGGGTCTTCTCCGGGTCCGGCCGCGTCCTCGTGCCTGTCGTGGGGCTCCTGGTGCTTCTGCTCGCGCTTCCCAGCGGCGGAGTTCCCCTGACCGGTCCGACGACCTCGCCCGCGTCGATGTCCTCCCTTCCGGCAGGGTCCCACCTCGGTCAGTCCGGCCTCCCGGGATCGCCCGGCTCCTCCCCCGGGACCGGGACGACGGCGGGAGGCTGGAGCGCGGTCTGCACGACCTGTCGTCCCGGTCTCTTCGTGGGAGCGGCATCGACCTACGACCCGGCGGACGGCGAGGTCGTCCTCTTCGGAGGGATCAACGCCTCGGCGGGCGGACCGAGCGGGGCCACCTGGACCTACCGGTCCGGCACCTGGACGGAGGTTTGCACCTCTTGCGGGCCCTCGCCGCGGGCCTATGCTGCGATGACGTTCGACGGCAAGGACGGGTATGTCGTCATGTTCGGGGGGTTCGACGGCGGCCCCCTGGGTGACGCCTGGCGTTTCCTCGGGGGTTCCTGGTCGCTCCTGTGCTCGCCTTGCGCACCTCCCGCGCGGAGCGGAGCCTCCCTCGCCTACGACGCCGCGGACGGGTACGTGCTCCTGGTGGGGGGCTGCGGCGCGACCTGCCCTCTCGGGGATGCCTGGAGCTACTCGGCGGGGACCTGGACGCAGCTCTGTGGCGGCCTCTGTCCGTTCTCCCCCCGCGACAACGCCTCGATGGCCTACGACCCCGTGGACACGGAGATCGTGCTCTTCGGGGGTTGGAGCGGTAGCCGCGACCTTGTCAACGGCTGGAGCTACCATGCGGGGTCCTGGACGAGGATCTGCGTGCCCTGCGCCCCCGCGGGGCGCCACGGGGCACCGATGGCCTTCGACAGCACCGACGGGTTCCTGGTGCTCTTCGGGGGGTACAATTCGTCCACCTCGAGCGCCCTGAACGACACTTGGGAGTTCTTCCGCGGAGCGTTCTCCCCTCTCGCGCTCCCGCTCCTGCCGCCCCCCCGCTCGATGGCGGCCCTTGCCGACGATCCATCCGACGGGGGACTCCTCCTCTTCGCCGGCCTGGGCTCCGCCGCCCTGGGAGACACCTGGGAATTCGCCTACGGCCTCGTCGCCCCGTCCCCCACTGCGACGCCCGCGACGGTCGACGGGGGCCAGGCGTCGAGCCTTGCGAGCACGGTCGCCGGAGGGACCGCCCCCTACACCTACACCTGGACGGGGCTCCCTCCTCCCTGCGTCTCCACGAATGTGGACCCGATCTCCTGCACGCCCGCCGCGGTGGGCGCGAACACGACCTTCGTGGTCCACCTCATCGTCTCCGACTCGAAAGGGGCCGGGGTCGAGAGCCTTCCCTCGAACTTCACCGTGAACACGGACCCCGTGATCGGCTCGATCGTCCCGTCGGTGCCCTCCGCCGCGGTCGACGCGGGCCAGAACCTCTCCCTCGCGGTCGGGATCTCCGGCGGTTCCGGAGGGTATGCGTTCTCGTGGAGCGGACTGCCCGCCGGTTGCTCAGCCACCGGCGGGCGGGTCATGCCCTGCGTCCCGAGCGGGATCGGCGCCAACACGACCTTCAGCATCGCGGTCAGCGCGACCGACTCCTTTGGGGTCGCCACCGCGACGGCGACCCTCCCCTTCGTCATCGACACGGACCCCGTCGTCACCACCCCCACGAAGTCTGCGAGCTCCGTGGAAGTGGGTTCGACCGTGACGTTCCGCTCCTCCGCGTCGGCCGGTGGCGGAGGCTACTCCTGGACCTGGCTCGGGCTCCCCCCAGGGTGTACCAGCGTCAACTCGCCCGTGCTCTCCTGCGTTCCTCAAGGCGTCTCGCTCAACACCACGTTCCCCGTCCGGGCTCAGGTCGTCGACGCGAACGGGTTCCGCGTGACCAGCGCCCCCGCCGGGGTCAACGTCGTGGCCCCGCCCTCGGTCGGTCAGCCCAACGCCTCTCCGGCGGTCGTAGATGACGGCCAGACCGTCGCCTTGTCGGTCGTCGCCGCCGGGGGTGTAGGGAACTACACGCTCAAGTGGCTCGGGCTGCCTCCTGGCTGCACGAGCTCGGACTCGCCCGAGATCCTCTGCACCCCCACCGGGGTCGTGGCCAACACCACGTTCCAGGTCCAGGTGAACGTGACCGACGGGAACGGCCTTTGGACGATCGGCCCAAGGCTGTTCCTGCAGGTGGACGCGCTCCCACACGCCGGGGGAGTGGCCCTCGCCCCCGCCACGGTGGACGCGGGCCAGTCGACGAACCTCTCCGTCCGGGTCTCCGGCGGGGCTGGGGGGTACACGTTCGTGTGGACGGGGCTCCCCGCGGGGTGTGCCAGCACGAACACTCCCTACCTCACCTGCCGTCCGTCCACGACCCTCTCCGCGAACACCTCCTTCTCCGTGGGCGGGAAGGTCACCGACGCCGCGGGGATCGTCCTCACCCTGGTCAACACGACCCTTCTGGTCGATGCGACCCTCCAGGTCTCGAACGTCATTGCGAACCCCTCGGCCTTGGACGCCGGGCAGGTGGTCTCGCTCTCTGTCGGGGCCTCCCTCGGTGGGGGAAGCTACGCGTTCCGATGGTGGGGACTCCCCACCGGCTGCGCCTCGATCGACAGCCCGAGCCTCACGTGTGTCCCGAACGGAGGTGGCGCCAACGCCAGCCTCGATGTCTGGACCACCGTGACCGACGCGAACGGGTTCTCGGTCGCCAGCGGAAGCTCTCGGTTGGAGATCGACGCCCGGCCGACCATCGCCTCGGCCCAGGCCTCTCCCAATGCGGTCGACCTCGGGCAGCCCGTGGTCCTCCGCGCCCGGGCGACGTACGGCTCTGGGAGCTACGACTTCCACTGGAGGGGCCTGCCGGGAGGCTGCCCGGTCGCGGACTCCCCCATCCTCAACTGTGTGCCGACTTCCGCCGGGACCTGGAACGTCCTGGTCAATGCCACCGACACGCGCGGGTCGAGCTCACCCGACGCATCGCTCAATTTCACCGTCGTCGCCGACCCATCCATAGTCGCCTTCTACGCCTCGGCGGCACCCGCGCAGACGGGGGAGAACGTCTCCTTCACGGTCGTGACGAGCGGGGGGATCGGCCCGTACACGTACTCGTATTCTGGTCTCCCTTCGGGGTGTGCGGGGAACAACGCCTCCCGCACGATCTGCTTCCCCGAGCAAGCGGGGACGTTCACGGTCGCGGTGACGGTCACCGACGCCCGCGGCCTGGGGACCTCGGCGACGTTGGACTGGAAAGTGGTGGGAAAACCGGGGCCCGGGACCCTCTTCGGACTCCCCGCCTACCTCGGGCTCACCATCGTTGGCGCTTCGGTCGCGGCCATCGTGCTGGTCATCTTCGTGCTCCTTCCGCTGCTCCGTCGGCGCGAGGACGAGGAGGAGCCGGACGGGGCCGCAGCCACGAGCGAGGCCCCCGGGGAGAGCGACATCGGAGCGGCCGCCGAAGAGCGTGAGACCCCTGTCGCACCTGACGGGCAGGAGCAGGGGCTGCCCCCCGACTCCCTCGTCCCCGAGGGAGGGGCCCTTCTGGGCCCCGGTCCGGGCGACACGGTCCCCGACGGGCCCCAGTCCCCTTCCCCCACGCTTCCGGAGGACACCGCGGGCGAGGGCGAAGCTCTGCCGCAACCGTTCCCCGCCGTCGGGCAAGCCACGGAGGCCGCCCCGTGGGAGCCCAACATCGACGGGGCATCCCACGAGGGGACCGATACCCCACCCTTCCCCCCCATCCAGGACGGCGAGCAGCCGACCCCTCAGGTCCTCACGCCCATCCCCTCGGTGGCGCCCAAGGAGGCTCCTCCGGCCGCGCGGAAGCGGTGCCCGCTGTGCGGAACGCCGCTCATGGAGAACAACGTCTGCCGCGCTTGCGAGCTGGACTGGTCGAAGGTCCAGATCCAAGGGCGCACCGATACGCTGCGCGCGCGAAAGTCACGGACGGACGACGGCCCGCAACCTTAAGCACGAGGCCAGGTCCGGCGATCCGTGGGAGACCAGGACCTCACGGGCAGCCTGCTGGAGGAGCAGGGCTACCAGCTCACCGGAAAGCATTCCGCGGTGAAGGTCTGCTACTGGACCTCCAAGGCGCTCACCGAAGGGCGCCACTGCTACAAGGGACGGTTCTACGGGATCGAGAGCCATCGCTGCATGCAGATGAGCCCCTCGATCGACGCGTGCAACCTGCACTGCCGGTTCTGCTGGCGGTACCAGGGCTGGGAGGAGGAGGACACGATGCAGGAGTTCGACGACCCTGCGGCGCTCTTGCAGCGCTCCTTGGAGGCCCAGAGGACGCTCCTAAGCGGCTTCGGCGGCAACCCGAAGGTCGACCGGGCCCGGTGGGAGGAGGCCTCAAAGCCTCGACACGTGGCGATCTCCCTCACGGGGGAGCCGACGCTCTACCCGATGCTCTCGGAGTTCCTCCGGCTCTGTCACGACCGGGGGATCACCACCTTCCTCGTCACGAACGGCACGCATCCGGATGCGCTCCGCCATCTCGACCCGCTCCCGACACAGCTCTACTGCTCGGTCACCGCGCCGAACCGGGAGGTCTTCCGGAGGCTCACGATGCCGGCGCAGGAGGACGCCTGGGACCGGCTCCTCGAGAGCCTCGACATCCTCCGCGGGCTCCCGACGCGGAGGGTCGTCCGGCACACCCTGGTGAAGGGCTGGAACCTCGGGTGGGAGGAGCAGTACGCCGAGCTCGACGCCCGGGCCTCTCCGGACTTCATCGAGCCGAAGGGGTACGTCTACATGGGTCGCTCTAGGAACCGGCTCAGCCGAGACCACGTTCCGGAGCACGAGGACATCCGGGCCTTCGCGACACGCCTCTCCGAGCTCACGGGCTATCCGGTCGCGGACGAGTCGCCCGAGTCGAAGGTCATGCTCCTGGCGAAGGACCCATCGCGTCGGTGGCTCCCTGGCCGCGCACCCTGGGAGCGGGGAGCCCCCGTCACCGAAGGCCCCGCGATCCCCGTGCGGAGCCCCTAGTCCCTGGGACCCGGGGAGAGGGCCCCTCGTGAGAGGGTCCCGGACAGGTCACGCGTAGTGGCTCATCGCGGCGCGTTCGCGCTTCTGGACCTCGGCCGCGGTCTCAGGTCGCTCGTGGGCCTTCCGCTCGGCCTCACATTCGCGCTCGGTGACCCACTTGAACTGAACGGACTCGGGATGGTCGTGCGCCAGGAAGGCGCCTGCCTCGAAGGCGCTGGAGAGCAGTTCCTCCATGTTCTCCTCGTCCTGACCTTCCAGGCGGCCCACGGTGCGCCAGTACCAGTCGGGGGCCTTGCCGGCCATCTGGAGATACTCGGTGACCAGGTCGTAGATCGAGGTGGTCTCCTCCGTGAGGCGCACGTGCAGGTGCTTGCGGGCCTCGGGGGGGTTGGACGAGTGCGAAGCCATCGGACCTCGCGAGCCCCCTCGAGGTATAAGCCTGGCTGGGCACGGAGGGGCCGCGCCGAGCTCCACCGCCTCCGGTCGAAGGGTTGATTTCGGGGAGCGGCTTCGGCCAGGGTGAGGTCAATCGTGGCCCAGAGCAGCCCCGCCTCCCGTCGGATCTTCCTCACCGAGCGGCTGGTGAACAAGCAGATCACCATGGAAGAGGCCACCGAGCTCTTTGCCCTCATGAACCGCGAGCTCGACCGGATGCGCCGGCAGGTCATGACCGGCGCCCTCCCACCCCCCCCGCCGCCCTCCGCGCAGGGTGGGGCTTCTCCCCCTTCCCCGGGCGCGGCAAGACCCGCCGTCATGGACAACCTCGACGAGCTCCTGCTCTTCGGCGGACCGCTGCTGGGCGTCCTCGCCGCCTTGATGAAGAAGAGCGGACTCGACATGCTCGGGCCCCCATCCAAGAGCCCTGCCGCTCAGAGCAAGGCCTCATCCTCGCCTTCCGCAGAAGGCTCCTCCAAGAGCTCTTCCACCTGACCCGTCCCGATGCCGGCAACTCGATCGAGCGGGGTCCTCTGACAGCCTTCCAGGTTGCCATCACGACCGCCGCCCCACCGGAGTTCGTCGCCCGGTGGTGGACCGACTACCGTGAGGACGACACGAGGCTCTCCGACGATCTGAAGGTCCGCACGGTCGACCGGAAGGACCCGCAGCACCTGCGGATCACCTCCGAGCTTGTCGTGGCGGGGCGGCCCGTGCGGATCGAGGGGACGGTGTCGATCCGCTCCCCGACCGCCTGGAGCATGGACGGGGCCCTCTTCGTTCGCGGGCGTCCCTTCGGAAGGGAGCAGGTCGAGTTCACGGTCGAGCCTGCCTCCGGGGGCTCGGTCCTCGTCGCGCGCTTCCAGTTCATGGGAAAGAACGCGCTGAACGGGCTGATCCTGTGGGTCATCCACCGTTCGATCCGCGCCGGTCGCGAGAAGGCCTATCGGGAGTACGCCCGGCACATCAACGAGGACTTCGGAGCGCAGCGCGGCAAGGCGGGGTGATCCGTCCGCTCAACCCCCGAGCGGGAGGAGCTTTCGCAGGAGCGGGGGAAGCTCGGAGAGCTGGGCGATCCGGTGCTCGGCCGCCATCGGACGTGCCCCACCAGGACGGACGATCTCCCGGTAGGAGGGCGAGTAGTCCTGGAGCCCCGTGAAGAGGACGGCCGCCCTCATGCCTGCCCTGCGCGCTCCCTCGATGTCGGCCCAGGCGTCCCCCACGTGGACCGCATGGTCGGGCGAGGATCCCAGCCGTTGGAGGGCATCCTGGAAGATGGACGGGTGGGGCTTCGTCCAGGACGTCTCATCGCTGAAGAGGAAGACGTCGAGCATCGGAGAGAGACCGATCCGCTCCAGCACGGGACGAAGGAACGCCCCCTTCTCCCCCACCGTGTTCGAGATGATCCCGACACGGTAGCCTGCGTCCTTGAGCGAGCGTAGCACCTCGTGAGCGCCGGGAGCCGAGCGGAAGGAGGTACGTCCGAGCTCGGCGGACAGGGACCGCAGGTAGGCCCCGACGTCCGCGCGGCGCCCGATCGACGACGCGGCAAGCGTGAGCTGCGTCTCCAGGGAGACGACCCGGCCTTCCTCCGCAGCCGCGTTCGCGCGTCGACGCTCCCGGACAAACGCCTCCCGCATCTGCTCGGCGCTCCCGGAGGTGGACCCTCGCTCGCCTCCCGGTTCGTCGAGCAGGGCGGCGACCGCGAGCTCCACCTGCTGGTGAACGTACCTTTCCTCCGTCGGCCCGTCAAGATAGCACAGCGTGTGCCAGAGGTCGAAGGTGACCGCAGGCGTGGCCCGCGACGACGGCGGGCTCCGCTCGCTCTCGCCCGCCGGGCCGAGCGCTTCCTTCGCTCTGTCGGTGCTCAAGAGGCTCCCCTGGCCTACCGAGGTCCCCGGCCGCCGGGGGCCTCGTCGTCGATCATCCGCGAGAAGTCCTTCTCCCCGAGAGGGGGGAACGCCGCGACGCGAAGGTTCTCTTCGAGGTGCGCCCGGTCCTTCTGCCCGACCAAGGGCGCGAGATGGCAAGGCGCGGACCGTGCGAACTGGAGCGCGGACTGGGCAGGCGAGAGGCCCGGGAGGACGGCGCCGCCGTGGGTCAGCTGCCCCTGCATGAGAGGAACGGAGGAGAACGTCGCTATCCGGAGCGCGTGCGCAGCCTGAAGGAGGGTCGAGCGTTCGCCACGGACGAGCTGGTTCCGAAGCTGGTAGGCCTCGGTCATCATCAAGTTGAGCGGGAACTGAATGAACCGGAACCCATGCTCGGTTCCCCCGACCTCCTGGGCCAACCCGGCGACCTCCTCGAGCGAAAGGTATCCCGGGTCCGTCCTCCCCATCCGGAAAGAGTCCCACGTCGCGAGCCCGTAGCTCACGAGACGGCCCTTCCGACGGGCCTCCTCGTAGAACTCGAAGGCCGACCGCAACCGTTCGAAGAACACCTTCCGTCCCACCGCTTCCAGCTGGGCCTCCCCGGGATTGTGAAGATAGAGCAGGTCGACGGTGGCCACTCCGAGGTTGTTGAGGCTCCTCGCAAGCTGGTCACGGAGAAACGGGACGCTCATCGCATGGCTGCCACCCACGATGTCGGTCGGGGCGAGGGCCCGCGTCCCGATGAGCTCCTGCTGGATGTAGGCCCGAGGAGAGAGGCCGCTCTCGGAGTCCGGAGCCAGATACCCGTTCTTCGTCGAAAGGAAGACCTCGTCGCGGGCGACCAGTCTCGCCCCCACCGCCTGCGCGAGCGCCCTCCCGAGGGACCGCTCCGCACGCTGATGGCGGTAGTTGATGGCCGTGTCGAGGACGTTGATCGCCCCCGAGCGGAGCGACAGGAGCCCCGCCTCCTCGACCGCGTGGTCCGTAGCCTCGTCCGCCTCCCCGAGGTACGTGCCCATCCCGAGGCTCGTCAGCGTGAGCCCCGAGCCTTCCACGCGTCGGAAGTGGCCCTTGGGGATCTTGCCGTTCCCCAGCGCACGGGAGGCGAAACGCGAGGTCCCCTCGGTCGTTGCGTGGCCATCGAGCTCCGATCGAGAGTTCTTCATGAATGCACCCGCGCCCCCGCGAGAAGGTCTGCGTGTGGGACCCTCGGCTGGACATGAGCCCTTGCAGTCGGGGCCGTCCCGCGAGTCGGTGGACCGGTCGTCCGAGCGGGCGACATCGTCCTCCCGATGCGTTTACCATGTCCTTCGAACTCCTGCTTCTCGGGGGCCCGATGCCACGAAGGAAGTACGGCCACATGCAGAAGCCCATCCCTCCCGTGAAACCGGAGAACTGCCGCTTCTGCCGACTGAAGCGCCGTTGCCCGGTCCACGAAAAGTCCGAGAAGGACTCTCCGCACCGTCCCTGACCCGTCCACTCCGATCCGAGGTCGCCCGACCCCAGGCTCGGCCCAGGACCCCTAGAACCTCTCCAAGGTGTCCCGCCCGGACGGGCGGAGGGAGGCGCAGCGACGCTCAGGCCCTGGGCACGGGGGCTCGGCGTCGTGGAGCCCGGCCACCGGAGATGGCCCCTACCGGGCAGTACGGGACGCACCATCCGCAGTCGGTGCAGTTGGGGAGGACCTTGAGCTCGGATGGGGTCAGGTCCAGGGCGTCCGGGGGACAGACGCCGACGCAGAGCCCGCAGAGACAGCACGTCTCGGCGTTGACCTGGATCATGGAGGGCTTCTCGAGGTCGTGCCGTCCCCGGCGGGTTCGGTCTCCGCCCCTCCGGATTCGGAGACGACCATCGGGCTCTTGGTCGTGGACAGCGCCTCCGCGAGCGCCCTCAACGAGGTCAGCGCACACTTGATGCGGACGGGAGAGAGCGGGATCGAGAGCATCTTCTCGAGGTCCTGGCGGCGCGTCTGGGCCACATCGGCCAGGCGCTGCCCCTTGATCTTCGACGTCAGCATCGAAGCGCTTGCGACGGAGATGGCGCAGCCGTCGCCGTTGAACCGTACGTCCTGGATGGTCCCCTTCTCGGGGTCGAGCAGCAGCTCGACCGTGATGTGGTCCCCGCAGAGCGGATTGCTCTCGCTACCGGACAGGCTGGGATGGTCCAGGTGTCCAAAGTTGCGCGGTCGCTTGTAGTGGTCCAGGATCCGCTCCTGGTACATGTCCCACGCCATCGGTACGCCTCTGGAGGGGTGCCCCCCATCGACCGACCAAGAAGAGCTTGCGCCTTAAGAACACGGGGTCCACGGCCGCCTGCGACCGCCCCGCTCTCGAGGGCTTATATCGAGGGGGGTTTCCTTGCTCCCGATGGCCAGCGCAGCCGTACCGCCTTCGGAGTGGTTCAACGAGCGCCAGGTCAACGCGCTAGGGGCGAGCCTGGGAGAACCGGAGCAGGTCACCCGCCTGAGAAGGACCGCGCTCGAGACGTACCGACGCCTTCCGGTCGAGCTCAACCCCCTCTACCGACAGTACGCGTACTTCACGGGTGTCGACCTTCGGAAGACCGACCCCGTGGCGCGCGGTCGGCCCGTTCGCGCCCCGGACCCCTCGCCCATGACCGTCCTTCTCCTTCACGACGCCTCCGGCACCCGAGCCGAGGTGCCAGAGGAGCTTGCGGCCGCCGGTCTCAAGCTCACGACGGTCCCGGACGTCCTGAAGGGTTCCGCCTCGGAGACCTTCCTCAAGAGCGGGGACGCGCAGGCCGAGAAGTTCATCGCGATGAACTCCGCCCTGTTCAACCGCGGGGTCCTCCTCGAAGTGCCCGACGCGTTCCCGGTCCCGGTCCGCGTCAAGGACCTGACCATCTTCTCGGAGCCGGACCAAGCGCTGCTCGTTCGCAGGGTGTTGCGGACGGGGAAGCACACCAAGGTCCTCTACAGCGAGGAGGTCTATTCCACGGAAGCGAGCCAGGACCAGCGCCTGTACTCCTCCGTCGTTCACGCCCAGACCGGCCCCGAGTCGCAAACGGTGTACCTCACCGTCCACGCCCCCGACCCCGGTCTGGTGAGCTTCTACTCCCGGGAAGCCACGACCGGACCCTCCTCGCATCTGGGCTGGGTCTGGTCAGGCTTCGGAGGGATGCGTACGAACTACCGCAACATCACCGATCTCGCGAACCCCGGCTCTGGCGCGGACGACCTTCAGACGATCTACGGCGACGGAGAAGCGGCCTTCAACAACTACGTGGAGATCACGCACAACAAGGACGACACCAAGGGACAGTCCATCACGCGGGGCGTGTTCAAGGACCACTCCCGCGGGACCTCGCGCGGGATGATGCGGATCCGCCCGAAGACGCAGAAGGTCGTCTCCTACCTCTCCGAGCACGGGATGCTCCTGTCGAAGACCGCGCGCTGCGAGACCGCGCCCGACCTCGAGATCCTCTCCTCGATGGACGTGAAGGCCACCCATTCCTCCTCGGTGGCCCCGATCGATCCGGAGAAGGTCTTCTACCTCGAGAGCCGGGGGATCGAGGAGAAGGACGCCACGCGGATGATCACGGAGGGCTTCCTCTCCTACGTCCTGGACCGGGCCCCGGTCGCCGGCCTGCGCGAGCTGCTCTACCCGGTCATCGATGCCCGCTGGAACGGACGACCCGTCCTGTGGGCTCCCGAAGGCCCGCTCCCCTCGCTGCCGCCGCTCTCCATCGTGGGATGGGGCGAGGTCGGAGACTGGCGGATGGACACGAAGCTCCGCGACACGGCGGGACGGAGCTGAGGCGAAAGGTCACGGCCCACCGGGGCCCCTCCAAGACCCGACCCCGAACCGTCCACGCTCTCTCCGAACTTCCGCTGCGGCCGGGCACCCAGCCTGAGCGCAGCCTCCGATCCGGCCTTCGCGGGGACGGAAATCACGGTCTTCATCCATAATCCTCAAGAACTCCCGAGGAAAGGTTGGCGAGTCCAGCGGTCGGACCGGGAGCCTAGTTTTCATGACGTCAGCGGATCAAATGGCGATCGGCGTCTCCCTGGGACTATTGACCCTCGCCCTAGCGTTCCTCGCCATCCGAGGGTTCCTTCAGTACGCCGAACGCCGGGTCCGGATGCAGGTGATGTGGGCGTCGGGACTGGCCCTCTCCGCGGGCGCGATGGCGGTGGAGACCATCATCTACGCGGGGATCGTGGACATGCTCCTCCTCCAGGCCTATGTCTTCCTGTCCGCCGCGCTCGTCGGCGTCCTCTCTCTTGGAGCGACCAAGGTGCTCCGCTCTCCCCGGATCGAGCGCGTCTACGAGATCTACACCCTGGCCTGCATCGCGCTCGTGGGGATCGCCGCCTTCAGCGTTCGGGTCCCGACCTCCATCGTCCAAGCGGGTGTGATCACCGGCAGCCTCCCGCTCCTGCTCATCCTCATCTCGACGCTCGTCACAGGCCCCGCCACGGTCGTCCTTCTGGCGTCGGCCGCCGTATCGCTCCGCAGGTCCAGGAAGTGGCAGACCCTGCTCATGATCGCGGGGGCGCTCGTCCTCGGGGCGGGAGGTACGCTCTACATCGCCTCGTTCCCCGTCGCGCTCTACTACGCCGAGTTCATCGGGATCGTACTGCTGTTCCTCGGCCTCGTCAGCCTGCAGAAGCTCGCCGCCGCGACCTCCGCAGGAGACCACGCGGGCTCCTCGACCCCCGCGGAGTGAACCACGTCCACCCCGTCCCCACCGGGAGGCCGGGATCAGGGACAGACAAGACCCCCATTTCGTCTTGCGAAAGCCCTATGGTCCTGCCAGTTCGCGTAGGGTCCATGGTCCTGCCGGCCCCCCTGTTCGACGCCTACCGTGCCCTGCGTGGAGCGGAGCTTCCTGACGGGGACGCCAAGTTCCTCAACTCCTACGCGGACTTCGTCGAGACGGAGCTCGAGCCGGTGACGTTCGAGGTCGACCACCGGGCCCGACCTTACCTCGCCCACCACGACACCCTCGGAGGAGACCCCGAGGAAGTGGTCCTGAACAAGGCCCACCGGGAGGCGCTGGCCAAGATCTACGCTAGCGGCCTGTCCACAGGACCCGTCGGGAGGAAACATGACTGGTGGCGGAGCTTCGCGCTGGGGTACCTCACCACAGACGTGGGCTGCTTCTGCTCGGCGACCGTCACCATGGCCACCGTCTTCTCCCTGGCCAAGTACGGGGACGAAGCGCTGAAGGCCCGCTTCCTACCCCCCCTCCTAGAGGGGGGCGGGATCGCCCAAGGTGCCACCTGGGCCACGGAGGCGCAGGGTGGTAGCGACCTCGGGGCGAATCGCGCACGGGCGAAGCCCGCCGGGGGAGGACGCTTCCACATCACCGGGGAGAAGTACTTCTGCAGCAACCTCGGGGCGTCCTACGCGGTGGTGACCGCTCGTCCGGAAGGGGCCCCGGAGGGCCCGCGCGGCGTGCGCCTCTTCTTCGTGCCTTCCCGTCGGGAGGACGGGAGCAAGAACTGGAAGCTCCGTCGGCTCAAGGACAAGCTCGGGACCGTAACGGTCCCCACGGGGGAGGTCTCGCTCGAAGGCAGCGAGGGGTACCTTCTCGGGCGAGAGGAAGAGGGTCTCTACCCGACGATGGAGATGTTGAACGTTTCCCGGGTCTGCAACGCGATCGGGAGCGCGGGTGTGCTCGTCCGCGCGTGGCGCGCCGCGATGGAGCACGCGAAGGCCCGGGAGGCCTTCGGCAAGCGCCTGGTGGACCATCCGTTGATGGCCATCGACCTTGCACGGCTGGCTACCGAAGCGTGGACCGCGACCCTTCTGGCCTTCGACCCCGCCTTCTCCTTCGACGCGGTGTGGATGGACCGCCCTCCGAAGACCCCGGGAGCGCTCCTCTTCCGTTTCGCGACCCACGCGGCGAAGCTCACGACCGCCGACCAGGCGGTGCGCGGAGCCTGCTCGGTCATGGAAGTCCTGGGCGGACCGGGATACCTCGAGGAGTTCCCCGTGGCGAAGCTCGTCCGCGACGCCTTGGTGGTGCCGATCTGGGAGGGGGGCGCCAACCGCCAGTCCCTCGACGCCTGGGAGATCTCGACCCGGGTGCACCCGGAGCGCAGTTGGCTGGAAGAGGCCAGCCGGGCGAGGGACGCGGCCAACTCCGAGCGGGTGCGGGAGTTCCTGGACCGGAGGCTCAAGGCGGCCCAGAGCCCCGGCAGCGGCGAGGTCTCGGCCAAGCCGCGCCTCCTCGCGATCGCCGAGCTCCGCCAGATGACCCTCCTCCAGCGCTTGGTCGGCGCCTCGGAACCCAAGGGACCTCCGGGCACCGGAAAGGCCAGCGCCCTCGCGGAGATCTTTGCCATCATCCGGGACGGGGGACCTGGGACGGAGGTCCCGACCATCCTGACCCTCCCCGTGCTCGGCGGAACGTAGGAACCACCGTCCCGTCCCGAAGGCGGGCCCGGCCATCCGGCCGGAGCGTCACTACTTGAGGGTCCCGCGGGTCCAAGATAGGGAGGAAAGGTACCTTCCGTCATGCGACCCATCGCGCGACCCCCGAGCCCTTCTCCTGCCGGCCGATGGCGGAGCGCGCGCCCCACCGCTGCGGTGCCCGCTGCACTCGTCGCCCTGCTCCTTCTGGTCACGGTGCCGACGAGCGTCTCCCGGCCGAGCCCGGCCGGGGCGCCGTCCTTCCTGGTCGTCCCCTCGCCCTCCCCCGCAGGCGCGGGGGTCCGAGGTGGAGCGGGAGTCCTCGGCGGGACCAAGGGGCCCGTGCCGTCCGCCCCCGCTCCCACCCTTCCGCACGCGGGGACCCTCGGTTACAACACCTCCCGCACGCTGATCCTCTGCAACGGGACCGTCGTCCCCGGCAACGTCCTCCCACCGAACAACGTCGCCCCCTACGCGCTCGCCTGGGACCCCGTCGATCTATCGATGTGGGCGGTCGGGCAGGGGCCGGGGGTCCTGGACGAGATCAACGGGACCCCGCTGGAGACGACCCGCGGGATCGCGATCCCCAGCGGGAGCATCGACGTCGCCTACGTCCCCGGGGTGTCGGTCGTGTACGTGACCGGGGGCCCCTCCGGGAACCTGACGGTCGTGAGCACGCTCACCGGCGCGATCGTCGCGACCCTGCACGTGGGGCTGAACCTCCAGGACGTCGTCTACGATCAGTCGACGAACTACCTGTACGTGACCGACCAGCAGGCCAACCAGGTCCTGGTCATAGACCCAACGTTGGAGACCGTGGTCACCCGCGTGACCGTGGGGACTGCTCCCGTCCCCATGGCCGTCGACCCGGTCACGAGCATGCTCTACGTGGGCGACACGGGGGCGAACGAAGTGACCGTGGTGAACACCACGTCGCTCGCGATCCAGGCCACGGTCCCGGTCGGTGCGAACCCCTCGGCGATGACCTATGACGCGATCCCGCAGATCATCGGTGTCGCGAACCTGGCGTCGGACAACGTCTCGCTCATCTCCGGGTCCACGAACAAGGTGATCGCCAACGTGGCGGTGGGTGGCGGTCCCGACGGAATGGCCTCCGAACCCTCGACGGGAACCCTCTTCGTGAGCGATGGCCTGACGAACAACCTCACGCTCATCGGGGGCGGATCGACGCATCCCATCCTCGGCTCTCTTCCCATGGGGCGATCCCCCGCCGGGGTGCTGTACGACTCTACGGACCGTGAGCTCTACATCGCGAACGTGCGCTCGGGGAACCTGACCATCGTCGCGCTCCCAACGGACGTGGTCCTGGGAGACCTGGTGACCGGGGTCAACGCCATCAACGACGTCTACGACCCGGTCAACGGCGAGATCTACGTGTCCGACCCCCGGAGCGACCGGGTGTGGGTGGTCTACGCCAGCAACCTCACCGAAATCAAGTCGATCAAGGTGGGGACCGAACCTCAGGGCATCACGCTAGACCCTGGGACCAACCGCATCTTCGTCGCGGACATGGTGTCGACCGAGTACAACCCCAACGGGGGTGTCAGCGTCATCGACGGGTCGACCAACACGTTGGCGGCCACCCTTCCCGCCGGGACCGAGCCCGTGGGACTCTTCGACGACAGCAGGACAGGGGAAGTGTACGTCGAGAACTCCTTGAGCTCGAACGTGACGGTCATCAACGCCACGACCCTGCGGATCGTCACCTCGATCACCGTAGGGAACTTCCCTTTCAGCGGGACGGTCGACACCGCCACGGGTCAGGTGTTCGTGGTCAACGCCGCCACCAGCAGCGTGAGCGTCATCGACCCGGTCACGCACGCTGTGCTGACCACGATCTCGGTCCAGTCCGCGCCGAACGCCGCCACCTACAACCCGGTCGACAAGAACGTCTACGTGATGAACTCCGGAACGGACACGGTCAGCGTCGTGAACGGCACCTCGCTCACCACGACCGCGGTCATCACGGTGGGACAGAGCCCCAGCTTCGCCGCCGTGGACACCGCGAACGGTTTCGTGGAGGTCTCGGTGGAGAACCTGGCCACCACCTCCGTGATCGACGACAGCTCGGGCAGCGTCGTCGGACAGTACGGGGTGGGGGCCTCCCCCGCCGGGATCGCGTTCGACCCCGTCTCGGGATACTTCTTCACCTCGAACCAGGACTCGGGCACGCTTTCGGTCTCAGGACTGCTCGTCTCGACGGGTTTCACGGCGAAACCCAACGGGCTCACCCTGGGCAACAGCACGCGGATCGACCTCAGGGTTCCCGACGGGAACCTCCCGGTCTACTACGCCTACACGGGCCTCCCCACGGGCTGCGGAGGGGGCAACCAGTCCGTCTTCCTCTGCACGCCGACCGCCGCAGGCACCTATCACGTCAACGCGAGGTTCTGGGACACGGTCGGGAAGAGCGGAAGCGCGACGTTCCAACTCCAGGTCAACCCCGCGCTGACCCTCGGCGTCTCGACCCGACCTGCGAAGGTCACAGCAGGAGCCGGGTTCGTCCTGAACGTCTCGGACGCCGGGGGAACGCAGCCGGTACTCAGGCTGGGGTTGACCGGGCTTCCACCGAGCGTGAGCTGCCCATCGCCCCTACCGGGACCCTCCGCGCAGCTCTCGTGCACGACCAGCGCCCCGGGGAACTTCACCGCGACGGTCTGGGTGACGGACTCCGGGGGTGGGAACGTCAGCGCGTCCACGAACCTCACCGTTGACCCGCCGATGGTCCTGGGGGGCGTGGGCGCCTCCCCGAGCACGCTCGGCGTGAACGGGCTCACGAACCTCTTCGTCCACGTCTTCCAGGGGACGCCGCCCTATTCCTACTTCTGGCAGGGTCTGCCGTTGGGGTGCTCGACGCAGAACGCCTCCTCGATCCCCTGCCGACCGCAGGCCTCCGGGAACATGACCGTCAAAGTGACCGTGACCGACCATGGGGGCGGGTCGCTCAACACTTCGCTCCACTTCCGCGTGTACCCGCCGGTCGCGATCTCCTCGTTCGCGGCGACACCGTCGAGCCTCGAGATCGGATCCTCCATCACCTATTCCGTCCTCGCCGGCGGAGGATCCTCGGCGCTCTCCTATTCCTACCTCGGGCTCCCCTCGGGTTGCACGAGCGCGAACCTTAGCATGATCACGTGCACGCCCAAGATCGAGGGGACCTTCGCGACCGAGGTGGTGGTGACCGACGCCGCGGGAGACCGGGCCACCGCGTGGACCAACGCCACCGTGCTTCCCGCCTCCCTGGTCGGAGCCGGGGGAAGTAATCCGTACCTATGGGTCGCGGCGGCAATCGCCATCGTGGTCGTGGGCGTGGTCGTCGTGGCCCTCCTTCTCCGACACCGACTTCCCAAACAGGAGGCCGGCAGCCGATCTGCGACGGCCCCCGCGGGACCGCCCGGGACGGCTCCGAGATACCCCGCGGGGAGCTCTGCCCCGGGGGGCCAGCCTCCCCAAAGCTGGCCGTCCACTCCACCCGGCCCACCCCCGCCACCGTAGCGACCTACCCCCGAACTGAAGGGCGCCGATGCAAGCGTGAAGTACGATTGCGGCCGTTCCAAGGTGAGCGACGGGTGGGAAGCTTGGAGCTGCCCTCGCGTTTGGAGTTTGGGTATTGACGACGGTCGATTTCGTCCTGAAGCGGGTCCCTGCCTGTCGAGTGGCGACGCTGAGCTGGAACGGAGCGTGGAGCGAGAGCGCGATCCACTCCCACTTCCTCCAGGTCCAACGGTGGGCGGAGGCGCAGGGGCTCCGGACGGGGCGCTGGATCTTCCGGGAGTGGTGGCAGAAGCGTCGCTGGCAGGTGGGCGTCGAGGTGAAGGAGAAGGAGAAGGTCCGGGGGGACGGAAAGGTCCGAGTCCAGGAGCTCCCGCCCACCTGGGTGGCGAGCGTCACGTTCGATCCGGACCAGGTCTCACCCCGGGTCGTCTATCACGGGCTCTCCGACTGGACGCGTTGGCGGAAGAAGGAGCAGGACCTGCGGTCCGTCAGCTACGCTCGCGAAGTGTATGCGGGCGACCCCTGGAAGGACCGGAAGGCGTGGTCGAAGACCGAGGTCCAGTTCCTGGTACGGAAGTGACCGCACGCGCTTGGGGTGAGGGCACGACCGGGCCGTCCCCTGCGGGCCTCGGACGACGATGAAGGACCGCACGACCATCGCGGGCGTGCTCTTCCTGGACATGGTCCTGGGCCTGGTCGCGGGCGCTCTCACGGAGCTGTTCACCCCTCAGATCTCCGCGTTCATCAACGAGAACATCTCGGTGGTCTTCGGGGTGGGCATCATCTTCCTGGAGGGCCCCTCCCTCGTGCTCTCGATCGTTCTCCCTCGACGGATGATCCGCATCTGGGTCCGTAACGCGATCCAGGCGGGAGGGCCCTTCCTGGCCTTCGCAGGCTACGTGTTGGGCTACGGACTCCTCCTTCACCCGCCCTTCGCGATCCCTTGGCCCTGGATCACCCAGCACGCGCGGGCGATGATCGGTCCGTAGCTGGTTCTTCCTCCGAAAGGGCCTTAACCTCATTATTCCCGAACGTACCCTCGATGTCCATGGACACGCAAGCGCCGTCCCCCTTCGCGCAAGCCCCCGCCCGCGGAGGATACCCTCCAGGGTACGGGAGCGTGCCTGCCAACCCCTACGCCCAAGGGTACGGTGCGCCGGAATACCCGGTCCAGGTCCCGGTCGCCGCCGCGCAAGGCGTGGGCTTTGCGGACGTCGATGTGGTGGAGGCGAAGAAGACCCATGCCCGGGGGGCCATGATCTACATGCTGGCCTGGGTGGTCATCGCGGTCTCGCTGCCGATGCTGATCGCGGGGATCGGGCTCGCGATCGGGGCCGGAGGTCTCAGCGGTACCCCTCAGGACATCCTCCTGGCTGGACTGGGACTTCTCGCCGGGGGCATGGCCATCCGAGGCGTGGGATTCTCGCTCATGATGAAGGCGGACTTCATCATCCGTGCTCACGCGTGGACCGCCGCCGGGCAGCGGTGAGACGCAGCGCTTCTGGACGGGGACCTCCCCCCCGCCGAGGCGGCGGTCTGGGATTCAGCGCCAACCTTGACCGGGGTAGTAGGCGGGCTCGGAGTAGAGACTGGACGGGAGGGACCTCCCGGCGCGCGGACGCAGCTTCCCACCCTCGACCCCGATGAAGAGGGCCGCCGCGAGCATCGCGACGACCGCGATGGGCAGCAGAAGGTAGACCAGGGCGTAGGAGCCCCCGAGGAGGTTGAACCCTCCGATGACGATCGTCTGGGAGCCCTCCGCCGACGTGGTCCCCCCGACGACGACGGCGATCTTCGAGGAGACGTTGACGCCGAAGGCGTCCGTCGCCCAGACGGTCAGGTTGTACGTCCCCCCATGCGCGTAGGAGTGGGTGGTGGACAGGGCCGGCCCGGCGCTTCCCAGGACGGAGCCATCGCCGAAGTCCCACGTCACCTGGTAGGGAGGCCGCCCTCCCGTCAGCGTCACGTTGTAGGGCTCGGACGCGCCGACCGCGATCGACCCGCTCGGGATGTGCGGAGTGCCGATCACGAGGGTGGGGGCGACGGTGACCACCGTCGTGGCGTTCACCGAGCCGGGGTGCGTCGGGTTCTCCCGCACCGTGAGCAGCGCGGTAAAGTTCCCCGCCAGGGAATAGACGTGGGAGGTGATGGGGAGCCAGCTGGGCGGGCTGTTGTCGCCGAAGCTCCAGGTCAGGTTGAACGGCGCCATCCCCCCTTGGAGCTGCTCCGTGAAGTTCGCCTCGAACCCGCCGTTCCTGAGCTCACCGGCGGAGGGGGTGGCAAAGATGGCGAGATGCATCGGGGCGGGGTTGACGTAGATCGAGGTGGAGGAGTTGCCGACCCGACCGTTCACGTCGGTCGCGTTCAAGGTGACCTTGAACGTTCCGCCGGTGGTGAAGTCGTGCGTCACGTTGGCGAGGGTCGAGATGGGGGAACCGTCCCCGAAGGCCCACTGGACGTGATAGGGTCCCGTGCCGCCCGTGATGGCCGAGGTGAAGGTCACGTTGAGCGGAGCGGTCCCGGTCGTCGGTGTCGCGGTCACCGAGATGCAGAGCGCGCCCAGGAGGCACTCCACGGTGAGGTTGACCTCGGAAGAGGAGGAGACCCCCACCGCGTCCACCACCGAGACCTTCGCGGTGTACGACCCCGGACCGGTGTAGACATGTGTCGGGTTGGCGTTGGTCGCGCAGGGCGAGGTGCAGCCGTCGCCGAAGTCCCAGATGTAGGAGAGCGGGGCGGTGCCCCCGCTCACGTTCCCCCAGAACTGGGTCTGGTTCCCCATCCAGGCCTTCTTCGGGGAGGCCGCGGCGCCCACGAGAGGGTCCGCGGAGATGTTGACCTGGAGCGAGTGGCTCACCGTCTGTCCGTAGGCGTCCGTGACGGTGAACGTCGCGGTGTACGTTCCCGGGGTGGTGTAGGCGTGGCTCGCGTTCGCGGTCGTGGCGCTCCCGCCATCTCCGAACTTCCAGCTCACGGCGTAGGGGGTCTGACCTCCGGCGATCGCGGAGGAGAAGGTCACCGTCTGCTGGATGTCGGTGGCGAGGGGCGTGGCGGAGGCCGAGGCCACCAGCAGCTGTCCGAAGGCCCAGGTGTCCTGGGTGTTGGAGGAGTTCGTGGAACCCGAGAAGATGACCGGTAGCCCGCCGGAGGTGGGAGCGGCGCAGACGACACCGTCCCGGGGAGTGGGGATGGTGGCCGGGTACACGGGGTTCCAGCTGCCCCCGCTGAACTCCCAGGTCTCCCCCACGTCACCCGCCGCGCTGTCGCCCTGGGTGAGGACGATGGACTGGGTGTTGGGGTCCCAGAACATCGCTCCGTTCGCGATGGCGGGGGGGCTCACGGACGGAGTGATGTTGGTCCAGGTGCCCCCGCTGAACGCCCACGTGCCGCTCAGCTCGTGCACGCCGTTGTAGCCCCCGAAGAGGATGTCCTCCTTCAGGACCGGGTCGTAGGCCATCCCCGCCGCTTCCCGGGGCGAAGGCGACGTTGCGGGGCTGATCGTCTTCCAGCCCCCGGAGGCGGTGTAGACGGACGTGGTCGCCAGGTAGTTCGTGGACCCGCAGGCCGAGGCGCTCGGGTTCGTGATGTCGATGTTGAACTGGGAGCAGCCGCCGAACATCACCACCTCGCCGTCCGCCGGATCGTCCGCGATGCTCACCGCGAGCGCCCCCGTGGGCAGGGTTCCGGACACCTGGGTCCAGGTGCCCTGCGCGTAGGTCCAGGAGTCGCCCATGTTGCAGGTGGAGGAGAGCAGGTTGATCCCGGTGCAGCCCCCGAACATCACGACGCGGGAGTCCGCGCTGTCGTAGGCCATGCCGGCCTCGGCCCGGCCGGAGGGGGAGCAGGAGTTGCAGACGTTCTTCCAGCCTTGGGCGGCGTTGTACGTCCAGGTGTCGCCGTCGGCCGAGGTCCCGCCGTTCTCCCCGCCGAACAACACGGCGTACCCGTCGGCGCCGTCCCAGGTCATCGAGCCGTACGAGCGGCTCAGCGAGCTGCTGCCCAGGCAGGTGGAACAGATCTGGATCCAGGTGGGGGCCCCCGGTGCCGCCCCGCCGGGCGCGCTGGCCGCGTCGCCGGAGCTGGCGACGGGCCCGGCGAGCGGCACCCCCGAGAGGGAGGGCTCGGCACGGGGCATGGTCGGCACGGGCGCGGGGGCGGACCCTCGCCCTCCGGGTGTCTGGGCGGGAAGGACCGAAGAAGCGAACAGGGAGATGGCGACGACGCAGAGCGCACCGAGGATGACCCATGAGCGCCGCCGGCACCCGCGCACGGGGTCCACACTCTCTCCTCGAGCTAATTACCCTTCGGAAAAGTGAACGACGCCCCGACCTCCTTCGAGGTTGGCCCTGACGGCCCGGACCCCTCGGACTTCGCGTCAGCGCCTTGAGCCTGCCCCACTTCCCCCATCGCCCGGGCCCTCAGGGACCCGGCCCTGCACGAGCGAGGAGGACCATGTCCCCGGAGGTCGAGAAAGAGGAGGGGGACTCGCCCCCGAGACTCCCCAGGACCGAGGTCTTGCTCCCTTTCCCGGGCTCCCTCTGCCACCGCTGCGCCGCACCTCCCTCGTACGTCGCGACCCGGACCTCGATCTACATCCGGTGCCCGCTCCTTCCGAACAAGTATCCGCCCCAGCCCGTCCTCACTTGCCGGCTCTTCCGGCCCAAAGAGGCGGTCCCCGAGCGCCCCCGCGCGGATCCGAGCGGAGCCTGAGATCCGCTCACCGAGACGGGACGTGAGCCACCGGGTCCGACCCAGAGGGATCGGTTCGCGGAACGAGGGGAGCAGGGAGAGGCCCGCTCAACCGACGGCGCCTGTCATCTCGAGCTGGATCAGACGGTTGAGCTCGAGCGCGTAGTCGACCGGCAGCTCCTTCGCGAACTCCGCGAGGAATCCCATCAGGATCAGGTGGATCGAGTCCGACTCGCTCAACCCGCGGCTCATCAGGTAGAAGATCTGCTCTTCCCCGATCTTGCCCACCACGGCCTCGTGGGTGATCGTGACGTCCTCGTACTCGTGGACCTCGTTGTAAGGGTAGGTGTCCGACCGCGAGATGGCGTCCGGTAGGAGCGCGTCACACCGGACGGCGGACTTCGCGCCGGTGGCACCGCGCGCGACGTGCAAGAGGCCGCGGTAGGAGGTCTGGCCCCCCCGGATCGCGATGGACTTGCCTATGATCTTGCTCGAGGTGTTCGGGGCGGAGTGGACCGCCTTGGCCCCGGAGTCGATGATCTGACCCTCGCTCGCGAAGGCCACCGAGAGCATGTCCCCTCGGGCGCCCTTGCCCTTGAGGTAGACCGACGGGTACTTCATCGTCACCTTGCTGCCGAGGTTCCCGTCCACCCACTCCACGAGGGAGTTCTCGTAGGCGAAGGCGCGCTTCGTCACGAGGTTGTAGACGTTCTTCGACCAGTTCTGGACGGTGGTGTACCGGATCTTCGCGTCGGCCTCGGCGATGACCTCGACCACGGCGGCATGCAAGGAGTTCTCAGAATAGACCGGGGCCGTGCACCCTTCGATGTAGTGGATCTTCGCGCCCTTGTCCGCGATGATGAGCGTCCGCTCGAACTGCCCGACGGACTTCGCGTTGATCCGGAAGTAGGCCTGCAGCGGGATCCCCGCGTCCACTCCCGGAGGCACGTAGACGAAGCTGCCCCCGGACCAGACCGCGCTGTTGAGCGCGGAGAACTTGTTGTCGTTGTAGGGGACGATCTTGCCGAAGTACTTCCGGAGGATGTCCGGGTGCTCCCGGACCGCGGTGTCCGTGTCGCAGAAGATGACCCCCTTCTTCGAGAGGTCCTCCCGGATCCGGTGGTAGACGGTGCCGCTGTCGTACTGGGCCCCGACCCCGGCGAAGTACTCCCGCTCGGCCTTCGGGATGCCCAGCCGGTCGAAGGTGTTCTTGATGTCGGAGGGAAGGTCCTCCCAGCGCTTCTTCGTGTCCCCCTCCGCGAGGGGGTTGGCGTAGTAGGTGTATGCGTCGAAGTCCAGGTCGGACAGGTCCGGCCCCCAGTCGGGCATGGGGCGGTCCAGGAAGTGCTCGTAGGCCCGGAGCCGGTAGTCGAGCATCCACTGGGGTTCGTGCTTCAGGGCGGAGATCTGCCGGACGATGTCGCGCGAGAGGCCCTTCGCGGTCCTGACCTTGTAGGTCTCGGGGTCCTTGAAGTCGTAGCGCGTGTAGTCCAGCGGGGTGATCTCGGCAGCGTTCTGAGCCATGATGTTCCCCTCTCTGCTGTACGGATTAGAACACTGAACAGTATTTAATTGGGAGGTAGCGAAAGCGCCTACAAAGCCCCCCTTCCCGGACCGGGCTAACGCGAGAGGAGCGCGTGCACCTTGCGCAGCGCCTCCACGAGCCGGTCCGTGTCCGAGATGGAGTTGTACAGGTAGTAGCTCGCCCGCGTCATCGCCGGCACCCCGTAGCGCTTCATGATCAGCTGGGCGCAGTGATGGCCCGCGCGCACGGCGACCCCTTCGGCGTCGAGCAGCGTCGCGACGTCGTGGGGGTGGGCCCCCTTGAGCGAGAACGAGAGGACGGCCTCCCGGTCCTTGCCCGGCGGCGGACCGTAGATCGTGATGTCGTCGCCGAAGGCGTCCGTGAGCTTCCGGTGCGCGTCGCGAAGGAGCTCGAACTCCCACGAGCGAAGCTCGTCCCAGCCCACGCGCGAGAGATAGTCGAGCGCGCGGGAGAGCACCACCGCACCGGCGATGTTCGGGGTCCCGGCCTCGAACCTCAGCGGGGGGTCCTTGTACGTGATGTCGTCCTTGCCCACGTCGCGGATCATCTCCCCGCCACCCATGTAGGGGGGGAGCCGGTTCAGGAGCTCCTTCCGGCCCCAGAGCACCCCGATGCCCGTCGGGCCGAGCATCTTGTGGCCGGAGAACGCCACGAAGTCCGCGCCCATCTCCTGCACGTCGAGCGGCAGGTGCGGGGCCGACTGGGCGGCGTCCACGAGGGCCAGCGCCCCGGCGTCGTGCGCGCGCTGGACCAGCTCGCGGACGGGGTTCACGGTGCCCAGGACGTTCGAGACGTGGGTGAAGGAGAAGAGCTTCGTCCCGCGGACGACGAGCCGCTCCAGGTCCTCCTGACGCAGCCGCCCGTCGTCGGTGATCCCGACGAAGTCCAGTTGGATCCCGGGGAGGTGCCGGAGCAGGTGCCAGGGGACGATGTTCGAGTGATGCTCCATCTCGGTGGAGACCACCCGGTCCCCCTTCGAGAGCTGGCCCCGGGCCATTCCCCCCGCGACCAGGTTGATCGCCTCGGTGGTCCCGCGGACGAAGACGATCTCGTCGGGGTCCTTGGCGTGGATGAACTGGGCGACCCGGGTCCGGGCCGCCTCGTAGGCCTCCGTCGCTTCTTCGGAGAGGGCGTAGACCCCGCGGTGGACGTTCGCGTTCAGGCGTAGGTAGAAGTCCGCCTCCGCGTCGATCACCTGTCGGGGCTTCTGGCTCGTCGCGGCGGAGTCGAGGTAGACGAGAGGTTTACCGTGGAAGGTCCGGGAGAGGATGGGGAAGTCCGTCCGACAGCCGTGCAGGCCCGCGGCGGCCCCGTGGTCGGTCCCCGCGATGGTCCGGGCCCTCGCCGCCGAGCTGCGGCCCGTCGAGCGCACCGTCGTGGCCGCCCGCGCCATCCCGAGCCCCTTACGCCTGGGTCGCATGGGCGGCGGCGTGGCCGACCTTGACCCAATCGTACCCCTTGCTCTCGAGCTGTTCGACGAGCTCGCGGCCTCCGGAGAGCGCCACGACCCCGTCCACCATGACGTAGACCCGGTCCGGCTTCGCGTACTTCAGAATACGCTGGTAGTGGGTGATGACGAGGAGCCCGCGCTCCGGGCTGCGCAGGCGGTCGACCGTCTCCCCGACCTGCTTCACCGCGTCGATGTCGAGGCCGCTGTCCGGCTCGTCCAGGATCGCGAAGTGGGGGTCGAGCATCGCCATCTGCAGGACCTCCGTCCGCTTCTTCTCCCCGCCGGAGAGCCCTTCGTTGAGAGGGCGCTTCATGAACGACGCGTCGAGGCCCAGGGAGGCCAGGTGTCCGTCCAAGTGCTTCTGGAAATCGTCCGTGTCCACCTCGTCCGCCTTCCGGGTCTGGGTGTAGGCCGTCCAGAGGAACTTCGAGAGCGAGACCCCCGAGACCTCCACGGGGTACTGGAACCCGAGGAAGAGCCCCGCACGGGAGCGCTTGTCGGGCGAGAGCTTCAGCAGGTCGACGCCGTCCAGATGGACCTCCCCTGAGGTGATCGTGTACTTCGGGTGCCCGGCGAGGGCGTAGGCGAGCGTGCTCTTCCCCGAGCCGTTCGGGCCCATCAGCGCCACAAGCTCGCCGGTCTTCAACGTCAATGTGACCCCTTTCAGGATCTCCTTTCCCCCCACGCTCGCGTGCAGGTCCTTCACCGTGAGGGTGTGCCCGGGGCTCTCGTTCGCCATGTCCGTCGCTCCGCCAGCCCGTTCGGATATATAAGTGCCAATCAGTAGCTAAATCCAGCCACCCCATATACTCGGGACCGCATCCGTCCAACCGACCGGGAGACGTTCGCTCGCAGGAGGCACGGGGAGAAGAATGGGCGCGGCCGAACTGCTCCTCGGAGAGGGGACGAAAGCGAAGATCTTGAACGAGCTCACCGAGGGACCGCGCACGGCCCGGGAGCTCTCTCTCAAGCTTGGCATCCAGGAGAGCGCCGTGCGGACGCACCTGGAACGTCTCGCCCGGCGGGGGATCCTCCAGCCCAAGTTCCACAAGGAGGGCGTCGGCCGCCCCCGGAAGCGCTACGCCCTGACGAACGAGGGCCACGAACTGTTCCCCCGCCGGTACGAGCTCATGCTGGAGTCGATCATCGACTCCATCCTGGAGCACGAGGGCGAAGGCTACCTGGCGGCGGTGTTCGCCCGCGCGGCCGACCGGTTCGCGGACCGGCTTTTCGACGAGTTCCCCGAGCTCCAGAAGCCGACGACCGACCCGGAGAAGCGGCTACGCCTGGTCGTCCGCGTCCTGGACGGACTGGGGCAGCGGGCCGAGGTCACGCGCGACCCGACGGGGCCACGGCTGATCCGGAAGAACTGCATCTTCCGCGGCAGCGCTCTCGCCCATTCGAGCCTCATCTGCGAGGTGTTCGACCAGCGGCTGCTGCAGCGCCTGCTCGGGAGCGAGTCCGTCGACCTCCTGAGCTCGTTGCCCAAGGGAGCCCCGTCCTGCAGTCACCTGATCCAGCTCACCTCGATCACGGCCGACTGATCCGAACGGCCGAACACCCAGGCAGGACCAGTCCCCTCATCGAGGTGAGCGCAGGTCGATCTCCTTGAACGAAGGAACCGCAGCCCTCCGCGTACCGAGCGAGCCACGGACGGGAGCGCCCGGGAACGCCCCGGAGGAAGGGATCTTCGGACAGCCGCACGGGAACATCGCCTCCCGCATCGGCAACACCCCCTTGCTTCGCCTACGCCGCGTCGCCTCCGAGCTTCCGCAGGGTGTGGAGCTCTGGGCGAAGGCCGAGTTCCTGAACCCCGGAGGGTCGGTCAAGGACCGCACCGCCCTCTCCATCGTGGACGCCGGGCTCCGGGAGGGACAGTTCGGCCGAGGCAAGGTCCTGCTCGACGCCTCCAGCGGGAACACCGGCATCGCCTACGCCTTCCTGGGTGCGATGTGGGGATTCCCGGTCGAGATCGTCCTTCCCCGCAACGCGAGCCACGAGCGGGTGCGAAGGATGCAGGCCTACGGGGCCAAGCTGACCCTCTCCGATCCCCTCGAAGGAACGGACGGGGCCCAGCGGCTGGCCCGGGGGCTCGCGAAGGAGCACCCGGACCGGTACTGGTACCCCGACCAGTACAACCACCCGGCCAATCCCCTCGCCCACTACCGGACGACGGGGCCGGAGATCTGGAGGGACTCCTGCGGGCTCGTGACCCACTTCGTCGCCGGCATCGGCACGGGGGGGACGGTCACGGGCGTCGGCCGTTACCTGAAGGAGCGGTCCTCCAGCGTCAAGATCCTCGGGGTCGAGCCTCGGACCGCCCTGCACGGGATCGAGGGGCTGAAGCACATCGCCACCTCCATCCGCCCGGGCATCTACGACGAGTCCGTCCTGGACGTTCGTCTCGAGGTCGAGACGGAGGCCGCTCAGGTCATGACCCGCCGGCTCGCCCGGGAAGAGGGGCTCTTCGTCGGGACCTCCTCGGGGGCTGCCGTCCATGCCGCGATCGAATACGGCATGACCCTGGAGAGGGGCGTGGTGGTCACGCTCCTGCCGGATGGCGGGGACCGGTACGCCGGCGAACGCTACTGGGAGGAGGGCAGGGAGGCACGGGAGGGAGGTGCTCGCCCATGAGCGGGATGGTCCCTGGACCCTCGGCGGAGGTCGCGGCCCCGGTGGGCGGTTCCGCTTTCGACCTCGTCGAGCTCACCCAAGAGGAAGATGCGAAGATCCGGACCCACGGCGACTCCACCTATCCCGAGGAGGCTTGCGGCGTCCTCGTCGGCCCCGCACCCGAGCCGGGGTCCAGGGTCCGCCGAGTCACCCGGGCCCACCCCGTCCCGAACCGCCGAGGGGAGGACCGGGGTCACAGGTTCCTCATCCCCGCCGAGGAGCTACGGGCCCTCGAGCGGTCGATCGCGGGCACCGGCCTCGAGGTGGTCGGGTTCTACCACACCCACCCGGACCATCCCCCCGTCCCTAGCGAGTTCGACCGCGACCACGCCTGGCCGTGGTATGCCTACCTCGTGCTTCGGGTGTACCAAGGCCGGTCGCTGGAGCTGAACGCGTTCGAGCTCGATCCGGAACAGCGGGCTTTTCAACCCCGCGGTTTCAGGGTGGTGCAGGTTACGTGAGTAACCGGATGCGGGGATATCCGCCCGAGAACGAGAGGGAGCGAGAAGGAACATGAGCGTCGAAGTGAGGGTGCCGACCGCCTTGAGAGGCTTCACCGGGGGAGCGGCCACCCTGGTGAGCGACGGCGGAACGGTGGGGGACGTCCTTGGCGAGCTCGCGAGCAAGTACTCCGGGCTCAAGCGCCACCTCTTCACGGACGACGGCAAGGTCCGCAACTTCGTCTCCGTCTACCTCAACGACGAGGACGTCCGCTATCTCCAGCGCGAGGCCACCCCCGTGAAGTCGGGCGACGTGCTCTCCATCGTACCGTCCATCGCCGGGGGAAGCCCGGGAGCCGTCGCGTATCCCTCGCTCTCCCGATTGCGCGGGGGGCCGGGTAGCGGGGAGGCGGGCGAAGCCGCCCCATCGGCCCGGTCCCTGTCGAAGGAGCAGATGAGGCGGTACAGCCGTCACCTGATCCTGCCCGAGGTGGGCATGGCCGGGCAGCGGAAGCTGCTCGACTCCAAGGTCCTCATCGTAGGCGCGGGGGGGCTCGGCAGCCCCGTCTCGCTCTACCTCGCGGCGGCCGGAGTGGGGACCCTTGGACTGGTGGACTTCGACGTGGTGGACACGTCGAACCTGCAGCGCCAGGTGCTCTACGGCACGAAGGACGTGGGCGTCTCCAAGCTGGAGGCCGCCGAGCGGCGGCTCAACGACCTCAACCCGGACGTGAAGATCGTCACCCACGCTGCCCCCCTGACGAGCCAGAACGCGCTCGACCTCGTCTCCCGGTACGATGTCGTGGTCGACGGCACCGACAACTTCCCCACCCGGTACCTGGTGAACGACGCGGCGGTCCTGCTGAAGAAACCCAACGTCTACGGGTCGATCTACCGGTTCGAGGGCCAGGTCTCCGTCTTCGACGCGCGCGTGGGCCCTTGCTACCGTTGCATCTACCAGGAACCCCCGCCCCCCGGTCTCGTGCCGTCCTGCGCCGAGGGCGGTGTGCTGGGCGTGCTTCCGGGGATCGTGGGCAGCCTTCAGGCCCTGGAGACGATCAAGGTCCTGCTCGGCCGCGGCGACAGCCTGGTGGGACGCCTCGTGCTCTTCGACGCGCTCGCGATGCGCTTCCGTGAGCTGAAGGTCCGCAAGAACCCCGACTGCGTGCTCTGCGGCCCGAACGCCACCCAGAAGGGACTCATCGACTACGAGCAGTTCTGCGGTATCACCGGGGAGACCGAGGCCCCGACGGGGCACGAGATCGAGCCGGAGGAGCTCAAGGCGAAGCTCGACCGGGGCGAACCGGTCACCCTCCTCGACGTGCGGGAGGCCGGAGAGTTCGAGATCGCGCGCCTGCGCGGAGCGAAGCTCATCCCCCGCGCACAGCTCCCCGAGCGACTGGGAGAGCTCTCCACCGCGGACGACCTCGTGGTCTACTGCAAGATGGGAGGACGGAGCGCGCAAGCGACGAAGCTCCTGCTCGACATGGGGTTCCAGAAGGTCCGGAACCTCAAGGGCGGTATCGACGCCTGGTCGGAACGGATCGACCCCACCCTGCCCCGGTACTGAGCGGGGCACGGCACCACGTCCCCCGATGGGCCTCGTTGGGGCCCGGAGGACCCCCACCCGCTTCCCCCCCTGGCCGCGCTCAAGGGATGTGCCGTCAACGGCCCCCCCGTGCGGCCCCAGGCACCCGCTCGGCGGGGCGTTAGGGCCCCGCCACGTGTGAAGCGCCCCGGTCGTTCGCGGTGTAAGCATTTAAGCAGAGGAATACCGTAGCACGCCTAGATGCGCTCGAGGCGGGCCCGGTCCCCGGTCGGTGCGCGCGCGCTCCGCGTTCTGCTCGCAGCAGTCGTGCTCGTCCTGCTGGTCGCCCCGCCGGCCCTCGCGACCCCGTTGCTCACCACCTCCCACCCCGCCTCGGTCGGGGCTGCGCCCCACACCTACGGGGGAGCTCAGCTCCCTTGCATGACCGCCTCGAACGTTTCGAACGACCCGTCGGCGGGTCGGGGCAACTGGGCCTACTGCATCGCCGCGCTCAACACGGAGTCCAACCCCCCGACCGTCCAATACGTCGACTCGAGCAACGACTCCGCCGCGAACGCGATGGTCCTCTCTCTCGCCTCGACCCCGAAGCTCGAGCTCGAGTGGTGGTGCGGAGGGCCGACCCCCACCCTGGCCAGCTCGGCCGTCATGTCGCTCACCGTCCTCGGGCTCAACGTGATCCAGGACACCATCTCGCTCAGCAGCACCCAGGCGAGCAACTACTCGGAGTGCGCGCCGGGAGTCCCGCTCTCGGACCGGACCTCGATCCAGCCGATGAAGGCCCTCGACTCTTTCGCCTGGCTCATGTCCGGGGTCTATCTGGGAACCGTGTCGTTCTACGACACCCACCAGAACCTCATCGGGAACTCCACCAGCTTCTACGTGAAGGTCCTCCCGGCCTACCCGCCGATCACCATCTTCACCCTGCCGCTGATGCTGGTGGTCCTCTACGAGATCTACCAGACCGTCCGAGACTTCCGGGACCTTCAGCGGGCCCGGCCGGCACGACGCCCGAAGCAGGAATCCTCGGCGGCCGCGTCCGGGCTCGCCACCGCCTCCGCGACGACTTCACCGGCCGCCGGCGCAGCGGCGACCCCGTTCTGCTCCCGCTGCGGCAAGTCGACCACGTTCGTGGCGAAGTACTCCCGGCACTACTGCTACCCCTGCCAGCTCTACGCTCCGGCCCCGACCACCCCCACCCCGACCGTGACCGCGGGGAGCGCGGGTAGCCCCGGCACGTCTCCCACTACTCCCCCACTCAGCGCGACCGCGCCTTCGTCCCAGGTCTCCCCTCCCGCGTCCTCTGTTCCTGCTGCACCGTCCTCGCCGTCCGCCCCGTCCTCTCCCCCAGCCGCGTTCACCGTCGCGGGTCCCGCCATGACTTCCCCGACGGCAGCGATCGAACCGTCGCGGATGCCCGCTTCGACGCAGACATCGGCTCCGACCGCGTTCAGTCCGGCGCCGGCACCTTCCACCCCCGCCGTCCTTGCGAGCAAGGGCCCGCCATGCGTGAAGTGCGGACGGTCGACCGAACTCGTGGCGAAGTACGACCGGTACTACTGCCACGAATGCCAGCTCTACGCGCCCAAGGCGCCTGCCCCCACCGCCCCTCCTGAGCCTTCGCCCCAGGTCCCTTCGTGGAGCACGCCCCCGACGTCCACCCCTGTCGCGGAGCCCTCCCCCAGATACAGCGTTCCGGAGCCGCTCCCAGCGACCTCCGCCCCTCCCGCCGCACCCGTGACGTCACTTCCTCCTCCGACCTCGTATCCCGCCGCCTCCTCCGCACCGGCCCCCGCCTCCTGGCCGGGCGCACCCTCTCCGTCAGTTGCGCCCTCGGCCCCGCCCGCTGCCCCGCCCGCGGCACCCACGACCCCGCCCGGGTACCCTGCCTCGGCGGCGACTCCGGGAGCTACCGCCCCCCCTGGAGCTTCACCGGCGGCTCCCGCTCCCGCGGCCAAGCCCTCGAAGTGGTGGAAGAGACGGGCCTCCGAGCCTCCGGCGGCATCTCCCCTGGTGGCTGCGCCTGTGGCGCCGCAGCCCTCGTTCGGCCCGGGCCCGGCGGCCCCACCCACGAGCCCCCCTCCCACCGCACCCAGCATGCCCGGCCCCGCCGCCCCGCCCTCGCCTCCCTCCGCGGCTCCACCACCGTATCCATCGGCGAGCGCGCCGCCGGCGGCCCAATCCTCACCCCCTGCCTGGTCACCGACATCTCCGCCTCCGGCGCAGCCGGCCCAGCCCCCCGCTATTCCTCCCCAATCCCCTACGTGGGGAAACCCGCCCCTCCCTCCGCCTCCTCCGCCCGCCGGCGGTGGTTGGGGTTATCTCTCCCCACCCAACCCGTTCCCGCTCCGTCCATCCCCTCCCGCATCCGGTGACGTATCGGCTCCCCCCACCGCCCCACCTGCTCCACCTGCTCCACCTGCTCCACCACCCGCCCCACCCGCTCCGCCTATCCCGTCCGCCAGCCCGCCGGAGCTGCCTCAGGACCCCAGGGCGAAGCGACCGCGCGCGGGGGAAGGAGGTGAGCCCCGATGACGACGGAGCCCCCTCAGCTGAAGCTCGTGGCCGCTCGGAACATCGCCGGGAGCGGGGCCGTGATGGGGATCGCGGGCGGCCTCCTCCTCTGGCTGATGGGTTGGGTCGGCCCTGTTTACTTCCCCTACTTCGTCGTGGCCGGTGCGGTGATAGGAGGGATCCTCTTCGGAGTGCCGGGCTACCTCTTCGAGAGGAAGGTCGTTCGCGAGCGCAAGAGCGCCCAGGCCGAAGCGAGCGCGAAGGCGGCGGCCGACTACGCCGCGGCCTTGGCCCACGCACGCGAGCAGGGGGCCGCCGCCGCGGCGGCTTCCGCCAGCGCCGCCGCCTCAGCTCCCGGTTATCCCTCGAGCTATGGGGGGACCATGGGCCCAACGGGAGCCCCGGCTTGGACCCCCATGTCGAGCGCGGGCGCGACGGCCGCACCGATAGGACCCGGCACGGCGGGCGGTTCCCCAGGCGTGAGCGCGACGGGTGCCGACACGCCGGTGACCTGGCCGCTCGACGAACCGCTCTGCGTCCTGGAGACCAACCGGGAGCGCGATGCCTGGGAGGCCACCAAGGCCCTGCATCTATCTCCGGACCGGATCATCGGGTTCACCACCTTCCCTCCCGAAGACCTCGCGCATGACCTGGGGATCCCTGCCGCTTCCATTTTCAAGATCTCCCGGGTCGAAGGCGAGGGGAACGTCGACCCCGGCGACCTCGAGCGGATCGGGAACTTCATCGAGCGGCACCTTGGAGGCGGGGAAGGCCGCGTCGTGGTCCTCCCTGCGGTGGAGAACCTGGTCGAGGCGGGGAACGTGAGGAACGTGCGCCGGCTGCTCGAGGTGGTCCGCGACCTGGCCCAGGGCTCCCGAGGGTCGATGCTGGTGACCCTCGACCCGGTCTCCCTCCCCGAGGCGCAGGTGACGCTCCTGGAGCGCGGGGCGCGAAAGCTCGGGACCTCCGGGAACTGAGAGACCGTCCGGGCCCGAGTCGCCCGGAAGACGTTGCTGCGAGGGAACGGTTTATCCTCACCGCCTAGCTCGGACCGGCCCCTTGCAACGGTTCCCGAGGATCTCCGCGCTCGTCGTCCTGCTGGTCCTTCTCGCGCTCGCGATGGCGCAAGCCCCCGCGACGGCCCCCCTCGGTCCGGGGGCGCTCGTGGCTTCCCGCCCCTCATCCTCGGGCGCGTCGTCCGGACCCGTGTCCGTGATCTCCGACCCCGGCGCCCCTCGCTACACGCCGGTCTTCCCAAGCCCGATCCGCCACGTGTTCGTCGTGGTGCTCGAGAACGAGGAGGCGACCTCGGTGATCGGGACGGCCCCGTACGAGACGCACCTGGCCTACCAGTACGCCTACGCGTCGAAGTACTACGCGACCACGCACCCGTCCGCCCCGAACTACCTGTCGATGACCTCGGGCAGCTACTTCAACCAGTCCGGGAGCGACGCGTACAACGTCTGGAAGTCCATCAACATCGCCGACCTCGTGCAGAACGCGGGCGAGACGTGGGCCGGCTACGACGAGAGCATGCCCGCGCCCTGCGACATCAACAACTCCTACCCCTACGAGGTCAAGCACAACCCGCTCACCTACTACGCCGACATCATCGACGCGCACGCCTCGCGGTGCAACCCCAACGACCTGAGCTTCAATGCCTGGAATGCCTCCGTGAGCTCGGGCAACCTGCCGAACTACGCCATCATCACCCCGAACATGCTGGACGATGGCCACGACACCGGACTCGCCTACGCGGACAGCTGGCTCTCGAAGTGGCTGCCCCCGCTCATCAACAACACTGCGGTGTTCAGCACGAGCGCGTTCTTCCTGGTCTACGACGAAGGTTCGACGAATGCGGGGTACAACGGGACCGCCGGGGGGAACGTGTACATGGGCGTGGTCAGCCCGTACTCCCACATGGGGTACTGGTCCCAGAAGGACTACTCGCACTGGAACATGCTCACGACGGCCGAGTGGCTGCTCGGGCTCACGGGGCACACCTACCACAACGACAACTGGACGAAGTGGCCGCCGATGAAGGACCTCTTCACGTTCCCGGCCCCGAGCCCCGGACCTTCGCACTACATCCTGCAAGGCACCGTGTGGGGAACCGGGGGGGCTCCCCTTGCCGGGGCCACCGTCTCGACCAACCTCGGGAACACCTCCACGACCCTGGCGAACGGCACCTATCGGTTCGCGCTCACCAACGGCACGTACACCCTCACGGGCTCCGACACGGGGTACGCCGGCAGCTCGACGACGTTCACGATCTCTGGCGCAGGGCGCACGGTGGACCTCAACCTGTCCGCCGCCTCTCCGAAGACCTACACCCTCTCGGGGAACACCGAGACCAGCTACCCCACCACCACGCCCCTGGGAGGGGTCGACGTCTTCGCCAACGCGACGGGAGGCGTCTCGACCTCCGCGACCTCCTCGGGCTCGGGAACGTTCCAGCTCCAGCTCCCCAACGGCACCTACACGGTCGTGGGCACCGCGCCGTACTACACGCCCGGCTCGGGAGTGGTCACGGTAGCTGGGGGAGCCACCTCGGTGACGGTCACCCTGGCACCACGCTCCCTCTCGGTGTCGGTCACCGCGTCCGTCGATCCGGTCGCCGTCGGCAGCCTGGACCGCGTGACGGTCTCCGCTTCCGACCCCAACGGACAGCCGGCCGCGGGCGCCGTCCTCTCGATCTCATCTTCGCCCCTCGCCCTGCCGTTCAGCCCGACCGCCGCGGTGACCATCCCTTCGAACGGGAGCGGGTTCGTTTCGTTCGTGGCCCCGACGGTGACCTCGAGCACGACCGTGTCGGTGTCGGCCGTCGTGACGAGCGGGTCCGCTTTCCCCGGCCAGGGCCTCGGGTCGCTGTCGGTCGTCCCCGCCGCCTCTTCGCTCCCCGCCACGATCACGGGCGAGGTGCTCAACGCCTCCTCCGCCACGCCTCTTGCCGAAGCCACGGTCCAGGTGATCGACCAGTCGACCGGGACGGTGAGCCAGACCCAGACGACCGGGGTGGCGGGCACCTTCACGGCTTCGGGCCTCTCGGCAGGGACCTACGAGCTGCTCGCGACGGACCCGGGCTTCTACGGCGCCACACGCAACGTCACCGCGCCCGCCGGGGCGACGCTAGGACCGGTCGAGCTCGATCTGACCCCGAGCGCCAACGGGGGAGGGCGTGCGCTCTCGGTGTCCCTCCAAGCGAACCCCACGTCAGGGACCGCTCCGCTCCTGGTGAACTTCGTCTCGAACGTGACCGGGGGGACCGGCCCCTATGTCCTCGCCTGGAGCTTCGGAGATGGAGGGCAGAGCGCGGTCGCCGACCCGGCGCACACCTATGGGCAGGGGACGTTCACCGCGACCCTGACGGTCGCGGACCACACTTCCCACACCCGGACCGCGAGCGTGACGGTGACCGTCTCCGCGGCACCGGGGGGCTCGGGGCCCGGTACGTCGGGAGGGATCCTCGGGGTCCTCGGGTCGGACCCCCTGCTCCTCTTGGGTCTCCTCGTAGCGGTGGCGGTCATCGTGGTCGTCGCCTTGGTCGCCACCCGGCGTCGGAAGAGAACCCTCTCACCACCCGAGGGCGAGGGACCTTCGGGCGCGTACGTGGGGACCGCGGACGCTCCCGCGTATGGGTCCTACGTGGAGGTCGCCGGTCCGGGTCCCGCACCCCCCGTCACACTGCCGGCTGCGGAGACCGGGAACGGGGGCGGAAGCGGGAGCAGGGACAGCGGCGGGCGCTCGTCCTGGGCACGCTATCCGCCGCAGTGAACCGGCGGACGACCTTCTGGGGCGGCGACGGCATCCACTTTAGCTTCCCACCTTTGGCGCAAGAGGGGTCGGGTCCTGACCGAGCCACGCCTCGTCCATTTTCCTCTTGGAGCGCTCCAGCGCACGCCCTACATCGATCGTTGCCGCGAGGTGCTGAAGCGGCAGCCCCGGAGCCTGCTTCGCGCGCCCTCCGAGCGCCCGGAGGCGGATCCCGCATCCCCCTCGCGTCGAGACCCCGGGCGACGCTCGATGCTCTATCTCTGCGGGACGGACCGGCTGGCCCGGGGCGTCCGGGAGGAGCTCGCGGCCCGTTCCGGGGGCACGAGCTTCACCGGTAACGTGGTCACCCTCGCCCAGATCCTCCAGCACTATTCTGCCCCAGGCGAGGTGGTGGCCTCCGACGAGATCGAGCTCAGGGTCTGGGCGGAGCTCCGTCGATCTCAGCCCCGCCGAGCCCTCGGGGGAACGCTGAGCTTCGCTTCGGCGATGGTGGACCTGTGGGACCTCCTTCGAAAGGAGGGGAAGCCCGAGGTCACCACCGCGCCGGAAAGGACGCTCGAGGTCCTTCTCGGACCTGTCCTCACCGTGGAGCGGTCCCTCGCCGCGAAAGGCCTCCTCGACGAGACCGGCCTGCTCCAGGAGCTCCCCCGTCGTATCCGGAAGGACCCGCTGCACCTCGAGACGCTCGTGGTGGACGGGTTCGAGGGGTACCCGCCACTACTGGCCTCGGTCCTCGAGGCGCTCGCGGAGAGCGCGGAGGAGGCCTGGGTCCTCACCGAGGGCGAGACGCTCCATCCCCCGGGTTGGAGCGTCGAGAAGCCCATGTCCCTCGGGGCCCAAGCGGGGACGCGACCCGCGACCGAGGGACCGGCCCGGCCACCGGCGGTCCCCGGGGCCGTGCTTGATTCGTGGGTCCAGAGAGAAACACCGGAGCGCGGCCCCCGCCCGCTCCCGAACGTCCGAATGCTCCAGGGGGTCGGCGGGGAGCGGGAGGAGGTCGAGGCGATCGCGAGCGCCGTGAGGCAGGCGCTGAACGAGGACCCGACCCTTCGCGTCCTCGTGGCGATGCCGGCCCTGCCCACCTACGCCCCACGCGTGCTCGAGGTCTTCCCCCGCTACGGGCTCCGCCCGGAGGTCCTTCTCCCCTCCTCCCTGCTCGCAGCTCCCGGCGCACAGCCCCTGCGGCGGATCCTCGAGCTCCTTCTCTCCGACCTCCCCCACGCCTCGATGCTCGAGCTCATCGAGGACCTGGGCGAGCTCGGCACCCTGACGAAGTTCTTCCCCCGTGGGGCGACGGCCGAGGCGATCGGCCGCGTCGCCCGCGAGGGCCGGGCCGTGGCCGGTCGCGAGGCGTTCACCACCCTCCTCAGGGCCCACGCGGCGGAGCTGCGCGCGGAGGGGGACGAGGGAGGCGCGCGCGAAGCGGAGGGGGTCGCGCTCGGTTTCGGGAAGCTTCTCGAGACGCTCCGCCCCCTGGAGGCGCCCGCCGCCCCGACCGCCTTCGTTTCGACGCTCCGCGATGTGATGGTGGCGCTGGGGTACCTCGGTCCCTCCATCTCGGACGAGGGGACGAGGGTCCTCGATGCGCTCGTCAGCGCGGCCGCGGGCCTCCCTGTCGCGGGGCCCCCCTGGCCCCTCGGCGAGCTCCGCCAGTTCGTCGAGATCGTTCTGTCGCTTCGCCAGTCCGGTATCGCGGCGCGTCTTCCCGGGATACCGGTCACGGGGCTTCACGACGCGGGGCTCCTCAGCGTGGACCTGGTCATCCTCGGAGGTCTCTCGGAAGCGAACCTTCCGTCGGACCGCCCGAGCCCGCTGCTCCCTCCCGGCGCTCGGGCCCGGGCGGGCCTTCCCACGGGGGAGGAGCTGGTCCACCGGGAGCGCGTTCGGCTCGCGCGAGTGCTCGCGCGCGCCGGAAGGACCGTGGTGCTCAGCTATCCGACCCGCGCCGGGGACGAGGAGGTCCTCCCTTCGCCGCTGCTCAACGACCTGCTCGCGGTGGCCACTCCCACGCTAGGGGCTCCCGCGGCCCCGACGGAAGCCCCGACACGCGCCTACGCCCTCTCCGAGGCCATGGCAGGGGTCGCTCGCGAGCTCGGCCAGCCCTCAGGGCCCTCCCCCTCCGCGATCGCAACGCTCCGGCTTGGTCTCTCGGGCCACCGCGCCCATGCCTGGCGCTCGATGCTCCGGGGGATCCGCGTGGAGAGGGATCGGCGCGCCTCCCCCCGATCCACCCCTTTCGACGGACCCATGGGTGGGAACGGGGCCCGGGAGCTCGCCCGGAAGCGCTTCTCCTCCGAACGGTTCACGGTGCACGACCTGCAGGACTACCTCCGTTGCCCGTACCGCTTCTATCTGGAGCGGGTGCTCCGCCTCCAGGGCCCCGAAGAGGTGACCGACGAGGTCGACCGGCCGGCCGTCGGCAGCGAGATCCATCACCAGCTCTTCATCCTCCAGAACTCGCTCCGCGGCACGGATGGAAAGCTCACGGGTCTGACGGAGACGGAAGCCCAAGTACGGGGGCCGTCGCTCCAGACCCAGCTCCGCACGTTCCTGGAGACCCTCCGGCCGAGGACCCCCGACCTCGAGACGCTCACCGTGCGGTTCCTCGGGACGAGCGGCGCCTCGGGGCCGAGCGGGATCGCTACCCTCCTCTCTCAGCTCGTGGAGGACCAGAGCGTGGTCCGTAGCGCCCACCTCGAGCTTCCCTTTGACGACCGGGAACCGCGATCGGGGTCGGACGTCGACCCCCAGCTTCGGCTTCCCCCGCTCCCGCTCGGCGAGGTGGACAGCTTGCACCCCGTTCTCGTAGGGCGCATCGACCGTCTCGGCTTCGGCCAGGGGCCGACCTCCGGAGTGGTCATCGATGACTACAAGACCGGACGGTCCCGACCGAAGGACCAGGATGCGGCTCGAGAGGCCGTACCCTCCGGGCTCGAGCTCCAGCTCCCGTTGTACATGGCCGCAGCTCTCTACGGGCTGCGAGAGAAGGACCCCTCCGTCTTTCCGCTGGGGATGCGCTACCTGTGGATCTCCTCCGCCTACGAAACGGGCTTCGTGCCCCTCCTCCGCCTCCCCCAGAAACCGCGAGAGGAGGCCCGGCAGCGCGAGCGCGGGGTCGCCTACGTGGAGATCGCGCTCCGACACGCCCAGAACGCCGCGCAGGGCATCCTGCTTGGACGGTTCCCCATCAACGGCCGCTTCGCCTCGGCGGATGGCGGCTGCCAGTTCGCCGGCTACTGCGGCTTCGCTCAGGGATGCCGGTTCAACGGAGCACGGTTCGCGCTCAGAGGGGTCTCATGAGTCCCGAGCCGCTCCCCCGCCCCTCTCCGTCGCGCCCCCTCGCTCGCGATCGTCGGCCTCCCGCGCGGGAGACACCGGCCTCCCGCGCCGTCCCTTCAGACCCGATCCTCCCCGCGTCCCACCAAGGGCCGGGTCTTCCCCCGCCCCCGCCGCCCTCCCTACCGCCTCCGCCCCCTCCCGCTCCCCCTCCTCCCCCTCCACCGCCTCCGCCCCCGCCCCCACCGCCACCCGCACCTCCTCCCCCGACGACCTCCGATGCGGCGCTCCTGGTCGCGGACCTGACGTCCGACGTGCTCCTCACCGCCGCGGCCGGGACCGGGAAGACGCACGCTCTCGTCGGCCGATACCTGTCAGCCCTGGGAGATCCCCGGGAGGCGGGGGGACCTCCCGCGACCCGGGTCCCCACGCTGGTGGCGATCACCTTCACGACCGCTGCGGCGGCCGAGATGCGCAAGCGCGTGGAGGCCGCGGTGCGCCAGACCGCACGCCAGTTCCCCCCCAGGTCCGAGGCTCGACAGACCTGGAACCGGGTGCTGGACGTGCTGCACGCCGCCCGGATCTCCACCATCCATGCGTTCTGCGCCTCGCTTCTTCGGGAGCTCCCCCTGGCCGCGCGCGACATCGCCGGCGTCGTCCCGGGGTTCGATGTCCTCGACGCCACGGAAGCGAGCGCGCTGCGGGAGGAGGCGTTCCGAAGGACGCTCGTCCGCCTCCAGAGCGAGCGGGGAGCGCTGTGGCAGTCCTACGTGGCGTTGGCGGCCGAGCGTGGGATCGCCGACGTCGCCGAGATGGTCCGCATCCTCGAGGAGCATCGGTTCGCGACCACCCCAAAGGCCCTGATGTCGGAGGCGGGGTCCGGGACCGCCCCGAGCGGCACGGGGGGGGGAGGCAAGCCTAGGACCCCGGGTGCGCCATTGGAGACCCTGGCGAAGCTGTGGGAAGCGGTCCAGGAGAGCTACCGTCGAGCGAAGCAGGAGCGTGGGGGGCTCGACTTCGACGACCTGGAGGAGGCCGCCCTCGCGCTCACCGGCGACCCGAGCACGCTCGCGGAGCTGCGGGGCGGCATCCGACATCTGCTCGTGGACGAGTTCCAGGACGTGAGCAAGAGGCAGCTGGAGCTGCTCCTCCGGCTCCGGGGCCCCGATCCTCCCATCCGCCGGGCCCTCTTCGCCGTGGGGGACCCCAAGCAGTCGATCTACGCCTTCCGGGGGGCCCGAGGGGCCCTCGAGGGCCTGCGCGGGGCCATGCCCGGCCTGCGCGAGGGTCGCCTCGACCGCACGCGTCGGTTCCGAGACCCGCTCGCCACCTTCGTCAATCGGCTCTCCAGCGTCCTGCTCCCAGCCGAGGCCATCGGGGGCCGGTACGAGCCGATCCTCCCCGCCGAGACGGCGACCGGGGGCGCGGGACCCTCGACCCACGTGGACGTCGTCTGGCTCGAGGGGCCGCTTCGGTCGACCCCTACCGCAGGCCGCGACGAGGTCCGCAAGGCCCTCCTGCAACGCTTCCTCGACCCTTCGCTCCCCGGCCCGGTGCCGGCCGACGAAGGGCTGGAGCACGCCGAGGCTCGCTTCATCGCCGGCTGGGTCGTCGATCGCCTGGCCGCGGGAGAGACGGTGCGGCCCTGGAGGCCGGACGACGGGGACCTCCCGCATCGGCTCGGGCCGGGGGACATCGCCGTGCTGCTCTCCTACCGCAGCCACGAGGAGGAGTACGTCGCCGCCCTGCGCGAACGCGGGCTCAAGGTGGTGACGCACCCCGGCGCAGGGTTCCACGGCCGTTCGGAGGTCCAGGACGTGATGAACCTCCTCGCGGTCCTCGCGTGGGAAGGCGACGAAGCCTCCCTCTACGCCCTGCTTCGCTCGCCCTTCTTCGCATTCTCGGACGAGGAGATGGCCGAATGGTTCCTCGCCTCGGAGAGCTCCGGCTCACTCTCCCAGGCCTTCCGGCACCGCGCTTCGGTGTCCCCCGGTTCTCGGGAAGCCAGGTCCCTGGTGTTGATCGAGGGCTGGCGGGCCCGGCGCGAGCGGACCCCGCCGGCGGAGCTCCTCCGCGACGCCTTGGACGACGTGGGGGCCTGGGGAACGTTCGCCGACGACGGCCGGGGGGGGCGGGCCCGCGCCAACGTCGAGAAGCTGCTGGACACGATACGGGAGCTCCCTCGCTCGGGGGTCGTCGGCCTCTCCGCGGTCCACCGGTACCTGCTCGAGCTCGAAGAGCGGGAGGCCGACGAACCCGAGGCCGGGGTCGAGCTCGCCCGCGACGCGGTCAACATCATGACCGTGCACGGGGCGAAAGGGCTCGAGTTCCCTCTGGTCGTGGTTCCCGGGCTCCAGCGTCAATGGAGCGCGCCGCGAGGCGCTCTGCTCGTCTCCCCAACGGGGAAGGTCGCCATCGAAGCGGGACCGGAGGAGGATGGGGAGGAGGCGGGGGGCGGAGCCGCGCAGGAGGGGGAGCCTGCGGCCGGGACCTACGAGGAGGTCGTCGCGGCGCTCGCGCATGACTCGGAGCTCGAAGCGCGCCGCCTGCTCTACGTGGCGGTGACCCGGGCCCGCGATCGTATCCTGCTCACCTGCGTGCAACGACGAAGTGCCGCGGGAGCTCCGCTCTCCTTCTCGCGCGAGCCCTGGCGCCGTTGGTTGGACGAGGCGTTCGGGTTCGACGCGACCCTCGAGCGGGAGATCGCCTCGACGGAAGGCTGGCGCTTCCGTCGTCTTCCCTCGGCGGCCGCCCAGACCGCCCCACTCTCGAAGGATCCGACCCCGCTCCCGCTTCCGAAGTGGGTCGAGGCCGTCGACGCCCCCGGGGGAGAGGCGGCGCTACCGTCGGAGGGAGGGACGGGGACCCTCCCCTTCGCCGAGGTCCTGGAGCTGGGAAAGCTCCTGCGCGACCACCGACGGGTGCCCTTCACCGTGACCGAGCTCGACCTTCTGCGTCAGTGCGAGGCACGTTGGTGGGCTTGGCGGAACGGAGCGGAGGACCCTCGGGGGGGTCCGCGTCCGGAAGACCTGGAGGAACAGCCCACGCCTCTCGGGGGGAGCGAGGAAGGGGAGGATGCCGGCGGGGACGCGATGGGCGGCGCTGACTCGGCGGAGGAACGCAAGCGGCTCGGGATCGCCCTTCACACCGTGCTCGCTCAGGGTCCTCCGTGGGACGACCCTCGCCTGCCCGACCTTGTCGACCGGGCCCTGCCACGCTCGATCGCGGACCGTGAACGCCGGGTCGGGGAGCTCACCGAGGCCGCGAGGTGGGCGCTGCGACAGGACCTGTCCACCCCCGATGGACCTCCGCTCCGAGAAGAGCCCCTGGCGCTGATCGTCGGGGACGCGGTCGTGTGGGGACGACCCGACGCCGTCTTCCTCTCGCCCGCGACCTCGCTGGTCGAGGACTACAAGGGCGGTCCCACCCGGGCGCCTTCCCCCGAGGTGCTGCGCACGCAGCACGGGTTCCAGCTTGGCTGCTACGCCTTGAGCGTCCGCCGGGGACGACGACCGGTCCACGTCCGCGTGGTCCTCCCTCGCGCCAAGGGGATGCTCGCGTGGGAGCTGACCCCCTTGGACCTCGATGCGCTATCGGAGGAGCTCCTGCACCTGGTCCGCCGTGCGATCTCCGTGCTCGACCACGAGGCGAGCCCGACCCCATGTGGCAGGGACGATTGCCCTCACTGCCTGGCGAGGACGGCGGCCGTTCCCGCCGCGCCCCCCTCGGCCCCCGCACCGCTGTCTTCCGATCCCGGGGCGTAGCCCCGGTCCGAAGGACGCCCTCTCAACCCGAGACGATCCCCGTGTCGGTCAGACGGAACGTGGCCACGCCACCGTCAGGGAGGGACCGGTGCTTGAGGAGGACGGCGCGGCGCCACCCCTCCCGGGCCCGCTCGAACCGTAGGATCGTCTTCGCCACGTGATTGAGGAACGAGCCGCCGATGGGTTCGAACTGTCGGGTCTGGACGTCACGCCAGACCTGGTTCGTGATGAGGATCGGGATCGCGCACTCCAGCCCCGCGTGCAGCAGGTCCGCCATCTGAACCGAGAGCGACTGGCGCGCCACGCCCTCCTCCTCCATCCCCAGCTGCAGCCGATAGAGAAGCGTAGCCGAATCGACGATGACGAGACCGACACGACGCTCCTGCTCGACGGCGAGCGAGCAGGCCCGCTCGACGGCGCGCTCCTGCTCCTCCAGGGTCTTGGGAGAGGTCAACAGGAGCCTGCGGACCACGCGGGAGAGGTCCGCGCCCTGCCCTCGCGCCACCTGGTCCAGCCGGTCCAGCGAGAGGCCCTCGGTGTCGAGGTACACGACCCAGCGGTCCGAGAGCGCGGTCCGGGCGGCCATCCAGAGGCAGAAGTTGGACTTCCCCGTCCCACCTTCCCCGAAGATCTCGGTGATGGCCCCCTCTTCCAAACCTCCGGCCAACAACGCATCCAGGGAGCGGATGCCGGTGGGGAGTCTGCCGAGGTTCGGGGCCACGGACCGCCCGCACCGTGGTGCGGCGCTTAAGGACGGCGACGGGGAGGGGGACGACCCCTATCCCGGAGCGCCGTGACCGCGGTGGGACAGTAGGGCCCTACCTGGACGACTTCCCTCCGAACGGGTCGGGTGCGACCTCGTCGATGGGACGCCCGGCGGGAGCAGGGGCAGGAGTGGGGGCGGGAGCGGGGGCGGGAGCGGGCGGGGGTGCGGCGGGGGGCGGGCTAGAGGCCACCGCGGCGCCAGCCCCGGCGCCGGCAGCAGCGCCCGCGGAGACCGCGACGTCCGGCGGGAGGGACCCGCCTGCCGCCGGCCCATACCCCGGAGACCCTCCGGGCGGAGGGCCCGCGTAGCTTGCGTCCCACGCGGGGTCCTGGCCCTTAGGGTGCTTGGGCCCCCGGTGGCGGCCCACCGCGATCGCCACGATGCCCGCAGCGATGGCCGCGGCCACGAGGATAAGCAGCAGCGCCCACATCGGGATGGGGCCCACCATCGAGTTCAGGACCCCGTTGTTGCCCGACGGAGGGGTGTTCGCGCCGCTCACCGCGACCGGGACGTTCGCCACGCCCGAGTGACCGGCGCTGTCGTTGACGAACAGGACCACGTTGAACGTTCCCGACGCGTTGTAGACGTGCGTCGGGTCGGCCGCGGCGCTCGTCCCACCGTCACCGAAGTGCCAGCTGTAGAGGTACGGGCCCGTCCCCCCCACGATCGTGGAGGTGAACGAGACCGCCTGTCCGACGTTGGCGGGATTGGGGGTTGGGGCCAGGTTGACCGAGAGGGCCCCCGCGGACTGGACCGAGACGGTCGCCTTTCCCGACGCCGTGCTGGACGCGGAATCGGTCACCACCACGGTCGCCGTGAACGTCCCCGAACGGGTGTAGGTGTGGCTCGCGACGCTGCCGGTCCCCGTCCCCCCGTCGCCGAAGGTCCAGGCGTAGGTGTAGGGGGGAGCGCCGCCAGACCCGGAGCCCGTGCACTGGACGGAGAGGGGCGCGGGGCCGCTCGCCGGGGAACAGGAGGCGGTCGCGGTGAGCGCGCCGGAGGTGGGGTTCACCGTGAACGGGGACGAGGTGCCGCGGGCCGTTGCGCCGTTGGCGTCGGTCAGGACCACGGTCACGGTGTACCCGGTCCCTGCCGCCGTGGGCGTGCACGAGTAGCTGGTCGTGGTGGAGGCCGAACAGCCGAAGAGCGCCGTGGAGGCGCTCCAGGTCAGCTGGTCGCTTCCGGCCCCGGGGCTGGTGACCGTCGTGGTGAAGGTGACGGTCCCACCGACCTGGACCGACGAGGGGCTCGGGGCGGGGGTGCTGAGGGACGGGTCCGGGCTGACCGTGAACGGCGCCGACGGGGAGCTCACCGAGAAACCGTTGGAGTCGGTCAGCTTGAACGTCGCCGTGTAGGTCGCGGCGGTCACCGGGACACAGGTGATCGAGGTGGACGCGGTGCTAGGGCAGCCGAGCCCGGTGCCCGGGGAGATCGTCCAGAGGAGCACGTCCCCGCCGGAACCGGTGGAGGGCACCGTAGAGGAGAAGGCGACCGTTCCGCCGATGTCCACGCCGCCCACGCTGGCGACCGGTGTGGTGATCGACGGGTCCGCGGACACGACGTAGGTGGCGGAGCTGCTACCCGTCTTCGACGCGGAGTCCGTGACCGTCACGCTCACCGTGTAGCTTCCTGCCGCCGTGGGAACGCAGGTCCAGGTGGAGGTGGCGGAGCTCGAGCAGCCGAGCCCGGCCGACGGGCTGGAGGACCACGCGTAGGTGTAGGGGGAGGTCCCTCCCGACGCCACGGTCGTGAAGCTGACCGTCTGGCCGACATCGACGCTGGCGGGGCTCCCCGCGGGCGCGGTCACGGAGGGGCCCGCGCCGGCTCCGCCCGAGACCGTGAGGCTCGCGGAGGTGTTGGACCCCACGCCCGCGTTCGAGTCCGTCACCTTCGCCGTGACGGTGTAGGTCCCGGCGGTCGTGGGCGTGCAGGAGATCGAGAGCGCGTTGGCGCTGGTGCACCCGAGGCCCGGGGCCGACGGGGTCCAGGAGTAGACGTCCGACCCGGATCCCGAGAGCCCCGCGGTCGCGGTGAACGTGAAGGCCGTCCCGACGACGGGCGCGGTGGTGGACGGGGCGGGGACCCCGACGGTGGGGGTCGGGTAGACGGTGTAGGCGGGGGCCGCCCCCGTCCCGGAGTTCCCGTTCTTGTCGGTGACCTTCAGGCTCACCGTGTAGACGCTGGAGGCGGTGGGGGTGCACGTGAGCGTCGCCCCGGTGAGCGAGCTGCACCCGAGTCCCGTCGCGGGGGCGGTGCTCCAGGAGTAGGTGTAAGGCGTGGTCCCGCCGGAGACGCTGGGCGTGAACAGGACCGACTGCCCCGTGTCCGCGCTCGAGGGGGAGGCCGTGATGCTGCCGACGCTGGGACCCCCGGTGGTCCCTCCCGTCTGGCCCCGGACGTGGATCATGACCGAGTTCGAGGAGCCGGAGTTCGCCCCCTGGGTCACGGTGACCGTGGGCCAGTAGATGCCCGGGGTGGTGTAGGTGTGGGTGGTCCACGCGAGCGAGGTCGCGGCGGTCCCGCCGTCCCCGAAGTTCCACGCGTAGGAGTAGCCCGTGAGCGGCGAGGAGCCCCCGGTGACGTCCGCCCCGAAGTCCACCGCGAGAGAGGTGTTCCCGAACGTGACGTTCGCCGCGAGGAAGGCGGTCAAAGCTCCGAAGGCGGCGGTGTTCCCGTTCTGGGAAGCGAGGAACATCGCGAGCTTGCCGACGTCGGCGCTGCCCAGCCCGGTCACCGGGTCCCATCCGACAGTCGTGGTGTATCCGAAGCCCGGTGGAGAGGTCCCATGGATGTTGTTCCCGACGACGACGTCGTGCATCGCGACGTCGTAGTTCGCCCCCTTCGCGATGGTGTAGAGGTTGTAGTTGGCCATCCCCTGGGGCTTCGGCGTCGAGCTGTTGTACTGCCACATCAGGTCGAGCATGGCCGTGTAGGTCGGGCAGGCGAGGGAGGTGCCCGCCGAGAGGGTCACCCCTCCGGTGTAGATCATCCAGAACCACGTGCCGCCGATGGCCGAGACGTCCGGGACCCCGCGGTTCGATCCGGAGAAGCCGGTCATCCCGGTCTGATAGTACGGGGCCGCGACGGAGGAGTAACCTCCCGTGGAGCCCTCGTTGTTCCCGCAGCTGGTCTGGAAGGTCCCGTTCCAGGCGAACTCACGGAGGAAGATGCCGCTCGGCTGCGGGTAGACGTCGGTCCCGCCCACGCCGACCCCGGTCGGGAAGTCCGCCGGCTCGTCACGGCTCCCCGCGGTGAAGGCGCCGCAGTCACCGCTCGCGCTCTGGTAGCTCTCGCCCTGGCTTGCGGCCTTCGTCCAGCAGGTGTTGGCGACTGTGCTTCCCCAGCTGTTGGACGCGAGGTAGACCCCGTTCGAGAGCGTGTTCCAGGTGCAGTCGCCCTCCTGGATGGTGGAGTCGGCGAGGTCGACCACGATGGTCGCGTTCGGAGCCATCGCGTGGACGGCCTCCATGTCGAGCAGCGTCTCTCCGGACCAGCCGGAGGAGCCCCCGACGCACGACGACGCCCCGGTCCCGATGAGTTGCAGGTTGGGCGCGGGCAGGCCCATGTCCGTCGAGTAGGTGCTGAGGTCGCTCTGGTAGCTGGAATAGCCGGGGTCGCAGAGCTCGTCCAGGCCGATCTTCGTGCCCTGCCCGCTCATGCCCATCCTCGCGAGGGTGGAGGCGTCGTAGTAGAGCTGGTCCGTCGCGGGGGAGACTCCCGGGACGAGGCCCACGTCGTAGGAGGAGCTGCCGCCCGCGCTGTCGTTCACGAAGACCGTGACGTTCCCGCAGACCACCACGTCGCAGTAGTCCGATTGTCCCGGCTCGTAGTAGGAGTGGAAGTTCGCGAGGGAGGTCGCGCTCGTGACGAAGTTCTGGATGGTGCCGTCGAACCAGTGCCAGCTCACCTTGTACGGGGGCGTGCCGCCCGAGAGCGAGAGCGTCCAGGTGGTGTTCAGGTTCGTCGGCGGGAACGCGATCGCGGTGTTCGCGGGGTGATACTGGATGATGTAGGGACTCGTGATGTTGATCACCAGGGCCGCGCTCCCGACCGACGGAACGGTCGGATGGGACGGGGCGACCTCAAAGTGGGGGGCCCGGAGCAGGTCCACCGGGACGGGCGGGACCAGGGTCTGGAAGCCCCCGGACACCGACGCACCGAGGGGAGCGTAGGCGGAGGGCAGAGCGAGCGGTCGGGCCGGTCCGAACCCACTGCGACCGGCGAGCTCGCCCTGGGAGAAGGTGGTGCCGAAGGCGGCACCCATGTTCGGGGCCGTCCCGACAAGGTTCCACAGGTACGGGCTGGTCTGGGTGACCTGGATGTCGTGCATCTCAAAGTAGGACAGGAGGGAGGCCTGGAGGGAGGCGTCCGGGGCGAAGGCGGCGTCGAACTGGTTCCCGACAAGGAAGTGGTGGTACTGGGGGCTCCCGGGCGTGTAGATCTGGTTCAGGAGCTGCTGCTGGGCCGCGGCGTTCTGCGAAGGGAAGCTGAGCCCGCCCGCGACCTCCGCGTTGGCCGCGAGGGCTCCGTTCCACTTCGCTCCCACGAGGCTGGGCAGGGCGGTCGCTTGGATCGCCAGGTTCGGGGCCGCCCCCTGGGGGAGCGCATGTCCCGAGGCTCCGGTGCCGGCGGGGAGGGCCAGGGCGGGCGAAGCGGAGAACGCGAGGAGCGCGAGCGCGAGCAGCACGAGCGCAATGCCGACGACCGGTGGCTCCATCTTTCTCGCTCGCGCCACTCCCTTCGACGACCGGCTCGACCGCTGCTCCAACGAGACGCCCAACATGTTCGTGCGCCGAGAGAGGACCGACACGGATCTGACCGACTCCCGGCGAGGCTCGAGGACCTTCCGGGCCCTAGTTAAGTGCTTCGCGGGCGCTAGCGCGCGCTTCGCGCGTCCAAGGGTGAAGCGGCCGGGCCGGGAAGGCCCGGTCCCTCGACCGGGTCCTACCTTCGCCCACCGAACGGGTCAGGGGCGACCTCGTCGATGGGGCGGTCCGTGGGGGGTGGCCTCTTGGGCGCCGCCGCGGGCGGCGGGGGCGGCGGGGGCGGGGGAGGGGGAGGAGGCGGCGGGGGTGGAGCCTGGGCGGGCGCCACCGGGGCAGGCGCCGGGCCGGCGCCCACCGAGGGCGCCACCTCGTCCGAGCTGGGGGCGACGTCGTGGCCGTCCGAGGTGACCGAACCGCTTCCCACCGGCAGAGGCCCGGGAGAGGGGGCCACCGTGTCCGAGGAGGCGGGAGGGGAAGCCGGCGGCGGAGCGGGAGGCATCCCGGAGTAGGCGGGGTAAGCGGTCGGAGCGCCCCCGGCCACGGAGGGGCCCATCGCTCCATCGGGCGCCCCGTAGGGGGGCATGGGCGCGCCTCCCAGGGGCACCGGCTCGTAGCCCATGGGCGCTCCACCCATCGAGCCCTCGGCGGCGGCCACGGCGGCCCGGTCCCGGTGCCGTCGCACCAGGAGGGCGACCGCGATCGCGGCGATGACCACCACCAACAGGAGGAGCAGCAGCCACGGGTTGATGGATCCCATGAACCCGAACTGGTTGACCGCCGCGCTCACGGTCACCGAGACCGAGGAGACGGCCGAGTGACCTGCGGTGTCGTTCGCCCAGACGGTCGCGACGTAGGTGCCGGCCGAAGCGAACGCGTGCGAAGGGGTCGCGCCGGTCGCGGTCTGACCGTCCGTGAAACGCCAGGTGTAGACGTACTGGCCGCTCCCTCCGGAGGCGCTCGCGGTGAAGGCCACGTTCTGCCCCACCGAGCTCGACGTCGGGTTGGCAGAGGCTTTGACCGTCAGGCTGCCCCCGCTCACGGGGTTCACCTGGACCGTCAGCGACGTGCTCGCGCTCTTGCCGGAGCTGTCCGTGACCGTCAGGGAAACGCTGTAGGTTCCCGCCACCGAGTAGGTGTGCGTCGGGCTCTGGACCGCGCTGGTCCCGCCGTCCCCCAGGTTCCAGGCGTACGAGGCGTAGGGAGGCGTCCCTCCGGAGGCCGAGCCCACGAAGGCGACCACGAGCGGGGCGGTCCCGGAGGCGGGGGTCGCGGTGGGGAGCGCGGTCAGCGGACCGGACGGTGCGACGACCGTGAGCGAGGAGGATGTCGCGCTCGAGGTCCCCCCGTCCAGGTCGGTCACCGAGACCGTGACGGTGAAGGTGCCGGTCGCGGAGGGAGTGCAGGCTGCGACCGTCCCCGCGGAGGCCGTGCAGGTCAGAGAGGACGAGGAGCCGACCCACGAGAAGGCGTCATGCCCGCTACCGGGCGAGGTCAACGTCGTCGAGAAGGACGCGGTCTGGCCCGTGGACACCTGGGCCGGCGAGGGGGTCGGGCGCGTGAGCGAGGGAAGTGGGAAGACCTGGAAGTTCGCGCTCGTGGCCTGGGCGCTCCCACCGTTCGAGTCGTGCACGGCCACCTTGACCGTGTAGTTGCCCGGGCCGGTCGGAACGCAGAGGACGGAGTTCGTCGCGGACGAGCCGCATCCGAGACCGCTCCCGGGAGAAGCGACCCACAGGTAGGTGTCGCCTCCGGAGCCGGCCCCGGTCAGCGTGGCGTTGAAGTACACGCCCTGCCCGACGTCGACGCTGGTCCGGGACGCGAGGGGGGTCCCGACGGACGGGGCGGAGGTCACCGTGAACGGGGAGCTCGCGGAGCCGGTGTGCCCCTGGGAGTCGGTCGCAGAGATCGTCACCTGGTAGCTGCCGGCGTTGGTCGGCGTGCAGGAGATGGTCAGCGCATTCGCGCCGAGGCATCCGAGGCCCGTGCTCGGGCTCACGCTCCAGGTGTACTGGTCGCTCCCGGCCCCGGGGCTCAAGAGGGAGCTCGCGAAGGTCACGGTCTCCCCGACGTCGGCGGAGCTCGGGGTCGCGACCGGAGCGCTGACCGACGGGTTGGCGCTCACCGTGAACGACGCGGAGGTCGCCGAGCCGCTCCCGCCGTTGGAGTCGGTGACGGTGATGGTCGTGGTGTAGGTCCCGCTCGCAGTGGGCGTGCAGCTGATCGAGAGCGCGTTGGCGCTGGTGCACCCGAGGCCGGTGGGGGCGCTCGTCCAGGCATACGTGGTGCTCCCGGAGCCGGGACTGGACAGGGTGCTCGTGAAGCTCACGGGGGCTCCGACCGAGCCGACGGGCGTGGAGGGCGTGGGCGCGGTCACCGCGGGAAGCGGGGAGACCGTGTAGGAGGAGGCGGGAGAGGTCCCTACGCCCCCGTTCGAGTCGGTGACGGCGACCACGATGGAGTAGGTCCCCGCGGTCGTGGGGGCGCAGGCGACCGTCGTGGTGGTGGAGGCGGAACATCCCAGGCCGGAGCTGGGGGTGGCGGTCCAGGCGAAGGTGTTGGTGCCCGAGCCCCCGGAGGCCGTGGTGGAGAAGGTCACGGACTGACCGACATCCGCGCTGGCCGGGGTGGCGGTGGGCGCCGTCGCCGTCGGAAGGGCGTAGACCGAGAAGCTGGGAGATGTCGCCGAGGCCGTGTGCGCCGCGGAGTCCGTGACCGTGACGGTCATGGTGTAGCTCCCGGCGGCGGTCGGAGTGCAGCTGACCGTGCTGGTCGTCGATGCGCTGCATCCCATCCCCGTCGCAGGGGTCGTGGACCAAACGTAGGTGTACGGGGAGGTCCCGCCCGTGGCGGTCACGGACCAGCTGACGGAGGTCCCGAGGTCGACGCTGGAAGGGCTCGGGGTTGGAGTGGAGACGGTGAGGCCTCCCCCTCCTCCGCCTCCGAAGCTCCAGCTCTGGACCCAGGTGTCCCATTCGTAGCAGCCCGAGCCGGTGCATCCGTGCTTGCCGGTCCACTCGCCGAAGCCCCACATCGTCTGGGAGGAGAGGTCCGTCGCCGCGCCGGAGTAGTCGCCGAACCGGGTCGCGGCCGATCCCGCGGCGGTCCCCTTCTGGACCACCGTGGGGGTCTCGATCGTGCCGGTGGCGTCGGTGACCGCCTGCCCCGAGATCCCGACGCTGGGGTAGGAGGTGCTGCTGGAGAAGCTGTAGAGCAGACCCAGGTTCTGCGACGAGTCCAGGGTGACCGCCGGGTAGAACGCATTCTCTCCGGAGGGGGTCCAGATGAAGTCCTGGACCTTCGAGGCCGTCGTGGTGTTCACCTGCCAGAGGTGGACACAGCTCACGGCCCCGCCCGAGCAGCTCCCGTCGTTCGCCGCGGCCCACATGTCGCCGGCGCGCCACACCGCCGAGCCGATCCGGTTGTCGTTCGTCACGACGGTGCCTCCGCTAGGCATCGGCGCCGCGCCCGGGGCGGTGGAGGTGGTTGAGAAGTTCTTGAACGTGAAATGGTAGGCCGACGGCGGGGCTCCCGAGAGCGTGACGTAGTTCAGCTGGGAAGAGGACTGCATGTTCGAGCTGAGGAAGTAGATCGTGGAGGAGAGCGAGAGCATCTCCGCCGCATGGATGGACGCGTAGGCCGACCAGGGCCCCACGATCAGATAGGTGGGGGCGGTCCCGGCGAGCGCCTGCGACTTGTTGATGACGAAGATGACCGCGCCGGCGAAGGTCACTCCGCCCGAGAAGTCGTTGCCCGAGAGCGAGATGGTGTTCGCGCCCACCCCCACGTTGATCTGGTCGGGCAGGTCGCCCGAGGTCCCCGTGTGGTTCGGCATGTGGACCAGGTAGGTGTGCCAGACCAGCGGGGAGCTCGAGGTGGAGACCCCCAGGTAGGCGTCGCCGTAGTTCGACACGCTGATCATCTCGGCGAACCAGCGTCCCGAGATCGGGTCGTAGTGGATGTTCGGGTCGGAGAGACAGTTCGACGTGCAAGAGGTGTTCAGGAGCGCATCCATCGTGCCGCTCGAGACCACGGTGCCCGAGGTGGTCCAGATCTCGTAGGCCGAGTTCACCGTCTCCATGACGTAGCCGGCCCCCGCCGATCCGGTGGTGTCCGGCGGCGTGCAGCCGCAGTTGTTCGGCGCCTTGTTGTTCAGCGCGTTCCAGCCGAGGGTGCCGTTGGTGTAGGTGAAGGGGGTGGACCGCGGGGCGATGACCAGCGGGCCCGGCGCGGCGGGAGTGGAGGACCGGAAGTCCGGAAGGTGGACGACGCCAAGGTCCTGAGCGACCTGGACCTGCCCGAACTGCGAGCGGTCGAGAGGGTGCGGGGTGCCGAGAGGGAGGCCCGGGATCGAGAGGTGGGGGACCGAGGAGGTCGTGAGGGGCACGGCCTGGGCGGGGGCGGTGGCGGTGGCGGCCGTCGCGGAGGAGTGCGCGACCGTTCCTGCGCTCACCCCGGCCAACGAGGTGGCGGGGAGGCTCACCAAGGCCAGGAGAACCATCAGAGCGACGATCGTCAACGTCCGGGCGCTCAGAAGCCACCGTTGGCCGGTCATGGGGTATGCGGCGTCCTCTCTCGAGAGGAACGCCATGCCATGCGCCACCGTGGCTCCCTATGTAATCGTTCTGGCGGATGGAGCGCCGCCGGGAGGACGAGGGGGGCGGACCGGTAAGGCCGGCTACTCAAGAGCGGGAGCCGGGGGGCTTCGTCCAGGGCCCGTCGGCCGGCAACCCGTCACGTCCGAGAAAGGTCTCGGACCTCAGGGAGGGCGGAGAAGGGTCCGAAGGCTCAGCGCGCCTTCAGGACCTTCTTGACGTTGGGGTGCTCCTTGTAGAAGATCTTCCCGCCGCAGTTGTCGCAGCGGACCCCGAAGAGGTTCGCGTCGGAGGGGAGTGGCTCGTGGCAACGGATGCAGCGGAACATGACGACCCGTGGGCGTTTCAGTCGGCGGTGCCCTTAACCTTTCCCTTTCCCGCGGGGCTGGCGGTGCCCGGGGCGGTCTCTTCCTCGACCCGGAAGATCGAGGGGGCCGGGCGGAAGGCGTACGCGTCAGAGGCAAAGGTCCGGTCGCAGCGGCTGCAGTGCCAGATCCCCGAACCCTGGCGGCGGACCGACAGGGTGGAGCACTTCGGGCAGGAGTAGGTCGCGATGCGGCCCTTCTCCACTTCGATGGTCTTGCGGCGGATACGGATCCCGTACCGGGGTCCCATCCAGCCGGTGATCCCGACCTTCTTCGTGCGCTTGGACATCGCGACCCCCTGGGTTCGGCTTCTCCCTTTAGAGCTTTCGGATAAGGTCGCGCAGGCGGTCGCCGTGGGCGAACGCGCGGTCGGTGAGCTCCATCACGTCCTGCGGAGAGAAGGCGCCGATCTTGCCCTTCTGCATCGCGACGACGTTCCCGGCCTCGTCCGTGGCGATGGTGAGGCGGCCCTGGCAGGCGATCTCCTCCTCGCGCGCGGGGTCGACCACGATGGCGTCGCCGAGCCGGACGAAGGTCGTCTCGATCGGCACGTGCTTCGGGTTGAGCGGGCGGTCCTCCCCGACCTCGAACTTCTTCGCGGGGACGGTCGTGTGCGTGAGCGCCGCGGAGGCGGCGAGCATCGCGGCGTCGATGAGGTTGCCGCTGTGGTCGAGCACGTGGCAGTCCACGTAGCAGACCCAGACCTTCTCCTGGGGGGTGATGCAGAGCCCTGCGAGGTCGACGGCGTCGGCCGCGCGGATGGCCCGGTCCACGACCCGGGAGGTCTCGATCGCTTCCACCGTCGGCGGGCCCGGTTCGAAGACCGGGGACGAGAGAGGCACGAGCTCCGCGTTCGTCGTGAGGACCCCGGCGTTCGGGGTGTCGGGGAAGGGCTTGCCGACCTCGACCTTGATGCCGGAGAGGACCTTCGTCCCTCCGATCTCCGCAAGCGCGCTGCCGTCGGCGCTCGACACGTAGCCCAGAGTGATCTTCACCGGGCGCATGTCGTCCAGACCCCGCCCGTCGAGCCGGTGACCCTTCTTCGCCAGGTCCAGCACGTGGGTGGTCATGATCTCGGCGGCGACCTCTCCGCTCATGCTGCCACCTCCGCACCGGCGGACGGAGCAGAGACCGCGTACCGGTCCCGCAGCGCCTGCTTCTGGACCTCGTAGATCTTCTTGCAGCCGGTGACGCCCAGGTCGAGGGAACGCTTCAGCTCGTCCCGGGTCATGTGTCCCTCCATCTGGAGCAGGACCAGCCGTCCGCTCCGCGGGACCAGGGCCATCGGGAGGTCGGCCTCCCCGTAGTTGTCCTCTTCCTTCTTCAGGTCCAGGACGATGGTCCCGGCGACCTTGCCCACGGCCACCGCGGGCACCAGGTCCACCATCGGGATCCCGGCGTCAGCGAGGGCGACAGAGGCGGCGACGACCCCGGCGCACCGGGTGCCGGCGTTCGCCTGGAGGACCTCGATGTAGATGTCGATGGACGTCCTGGGGTACTCCTCGACGAAGAGGACGGACTCGAACGCCTCGGCGATGACCTTGCTGATCTCCTGCGACCGGCGGTCGAGGCCGGGACGCTTCCGCTCATCGACGGAGAAGGCGGCCATGTTGTACTTGCACTGGACCACGGCCTTCGTGGTCTGCTGAAGGTGGCGCGGGTGGACCTCGCGAGGTCCGTAGACGGCGGCCATGACCTTGTTGTCGCCCCACTCGACGAACGCGCTGCCCTCGGCCTGCTGCAGCGGCCCCGCAGTGATGCGAAGAGGACGCAGGTCCTCGAGCCCCCTACCGTCGATCCGTCGTCCGTTGGCGTCCAGGAGCTGCGGAACGTCCTTTGCCCCAATGCTACCCATGTTGTGTCTCCTCCTCGAACTCTTGTCCTTCTTCGAAGTACGTTGGACCTTGAACCTCCCCCTTCGGGGGGCGCGGCGGGGAGCCGTCGTGGACCTCCTCGCTTCCGCCCTCGCCGCTGTCGCGCGATGGGCGGTCGTAATCCTCATGCTGGGGCGTCCGGCCCGCCTGGGTGTCCAGGAGCGCCTTGACCCGGTCGGTCAGTCCGACCTTCTGGCCCTCGCGGTCGATGAGCGCGAGGACCTCGCGCACGCGACGGATCTGGTCGTTGTCACCCTCGATCCAGACACGCCCGTTCTGCCCGACCACGAGCTTGGCCCCGGTGTCCTGCTGGATCATCTGGATCATGCTGCCGGACTTGCCGATGACCCGGGGGACCTTCGTCGGGGAGATCTCCACGACGTACCCCCCTTCCAGCTTTCCCAGGCCCGGACCGTTCATCGAGACCCCGATGCGGCGCTGCTCGTCGATGCCCTCGACGCGGACGATCACCGTTTCCCCGGGCCGGAGGTACTCCCCGCATTCCCCGTACTCCATCTGCCAGGGGGTCCCGGTCATGTGGAGCGGGGTGAAGTGCGGCGCGCGGATGTCCAGCAGCCAGTAGGTCGGCCCGACCGCCTGGATGACCCCGACGACCATGTCGTCGCGCTGCGGGATGTAGCGGCCCGAGAGCGGGATCACGCGGACGAAGGGAGGACGGGGAGAGAGCAGCCCCATGACGCTCGCGTAGATCTTGCCGTCGTCGCGGGACCGGTAGGTGCCGAACCCGGGCTTGAGCCCCTGGGCGGGAACCTCCTCGCCGGGAAGGACCAGGACACGCTCGCCGCCGCCGCCTCCGCCACGCCCCAACGGGCGTCGTTCGTGGCCGGCCTTCGGACCGAAGTAGCGGCGCTCGCCGCCCCGCGGGGGACCGTCGCCGCGACCACCTCGGCCGCCGCCTCGTCCACCACGGTCGCCGCCGCCAGGGCCGCCTCGGCCCCGGTCGCGGTCGCGTCCACGGCCTCGGTCTCCGCCACGGGAGGGGCCGTCGCCACGGCGGTCCCGGTCACGGAAGCCTCCGCGGCCTCCACGGTCCCGCCTTCGATTGTCACCCTCTCCGCGGCGCTCCCCGCGGTCCCCGTCCCGATCGCGACCATCTTCGTCGCGTGCAGGAGAGGGAGTCCCGTCGTCTCCCATGTCGCCTTTGAACGGCGCGGCCACCCTCAGGGCCTTATTTAACCACTGCGCTCTCGACTTGTCCCTTCGCGCGAGCGTTGAGCCGGTCCAGCAGCTCCGTCTGGATGCCCCCGGGGATCTCGACGATGGCGCTCCAGCCCCCGTCCGCGAGCCACTCCTCGGAAACGATCCTGGCCAGGGCCTTGACCTCGCCGATGATCTTGGGGTAGAACTGCCCGGGGACGTGCAGTTTGAGCTTCACGTGCTCCAGCCGGATCGGCAGGAGCGGACGCAGCTTGTCGAGGACCTCTTCGACCTGGGCGTCCACGCCCCGGAACGGGTCGACGTGGTACTTCGCCTCGTCCATCGCGGCGCTGATGCGCGCGGGGGGGTGGGGAGCGTTGGTCTGCGGGTTGATCGCGTTGCGCGAGATGTAGTCCACGATCTGCTTGCGCTTCGCGTCCACCATCGCCCGACGCTGCTCGGTGGTGACCTGCACCTCTCCCTTGCGGATGATCTCCTTCGCGATCGCGAAAACGTCCGCGGTGTGGAACTGCTTCTCCAGGTACTCGGAGGAGATCTTCTCCCCCTTCCGAGCATCCTTGTAGATCTGATCCTGGGGCATGTGCTCCCGCAGGTCCAGGTCCTTGCCGTCCTTGATGGCCTGGACCGCGACGGGGTCCACGAGGACCTCGAAGTGGCTGCCCCCGAACGCGAGCCGTGCCACGACGGCGTCGTCCGCCTCGCGGCGCTTCTTCTCCCGGCCCGGTTGCATCATGGGAGGTTCTAGGGAGCTGGGTCCCTCGCCCCTCTCAGCTCTTGGACCCCTTCTCCTTGGGGGCCAGGCGGGAAACGTACTTCTGGATCTGCTCGGAGTTGAGGCGGGTGAAGCCCTTCTCCTTCTGGATCGTGCAGATCTCGACCGACGAGAGGTTCGACGGGTCCTCCATCGACTGCTGAAGTCCCTCGAGCGCGAGCAGGACGGCCGAGTCCATGTCCATGCCCTGGCTGTACTTCTGCTCGAAGAGCTCCATCACCGGCGTGCGGTTGCCCCCGATCGAGGAGGCGCGGAACGACGTGAGCGAGCCGGAGGGGTCCGTCTCGAACAGGTGGACGCCCGTGTCGTCGTACCCCCCGATGAGGAGGGCCGTGCCGAACGGCCGGACACCGCCGTACTGGGTGTACTGCTGCTTGTAGTCGCAGATGCGCCGGACCAGCACCTCGAGGCTGATCGGCTCCGCGTAGGTCACGCGGTTGATCTGGGAAGCGAGGCGCGCGTAGTCGACCAGGACGCGGGCGTCGGCGACGAGCCCCGCCGTGGCCGCGCCGATGTGGTCGTCGATCTGGTGGATCTTCTCGACGCTGGAGGCTTCCGCCAGCTTCGGGTTCGAGATCCTGCGGTCCGCGACCAGCACGACGCCGTCCTTTGCGACGACCCCGGCGGTGGCGGTCCCGCGTCGGACAGATTCCCGGGCGTACTCGACCTGGAACAGCCGGCCGTCGGGAGAGAATACGGTGATCGCGCGGTCATAGGCCATCTGGCCCGGTTGCATCTCCATGAGGTTGCGCCTCGGTTAGGCCGCGGGACATTCACCCCATTTATAAGGACTCGTGGGGCGCGATGTCCGTCACGTCGCGGGGGCTCCCTGACGCGTGGGGTGAGGCGGCGACGAACCCTTTTCCCTAATGTGTGTGGTCCGGCTTGCGATGATGCCGGCCTCCCCGTTGAAGCCCGCGCGGCGGCTGGAACATGCGGCCTCCGCCTACCTGCGTTCGGCCGCCGTGCAGCAGATCGAGTGGTTCCCTTGGGGCGAGGAGCCCTTCCGACGGGCGAAGGAGAGCGGCCGCCCGGTCCTCCTCGACATCGGGGCCGCCTGGTGCCACTGGTGTCACGTGATGGACGAGGGGACCTACAGCGACCCTGAGGTCGCCCGGCTCGTCGAGCAGAACTTCGTCGCCGTCAAGGTCGACCGCGACGAGAACCCCGAGGTCGACCGGCGATACCAGAGGCAGGTGAACGCCCTATCGGGTGAGGGAGGATGGCCGCTCACCGCCTTCCTGACGCCGCAGGGAGAGACGTTCCTTGGCGGCACGTACTACCCGCCCGCCGACTACGGCGGACGACCGGGGTTCCGGCGCGTGCTGCAGGAGGTCTCCCGTCTGTGGCGCGAGGAGCGCTCGGCGCTCCACGAACAGGCGGCCTCCGTGGCTCAGGGCCTGCGAAGCATGGAGCACCGCGGTTCGCAGGGCTCGCCCACGCTCCAGGCGTTCGTGGAGGGCACGGTGGCCCACGCCCTCGAGCAGTACGACGCCTCCCACGGTGGCTTCGGGGGCGCCCCGAAGTTCCCGCACCCCACCGGGATCTCCCTGCTGATGCTCCACGCCGCGCGCTCCGGCGATGCGAAGAGCGCCGAGGCGGCGCGCCATTCCCTCCTGCGCATGGCGGACGGAGGGGTCTACGACCAGCTTGGGGGCGGGTTCCACCGTTACTCCGTCGATGAGGGATGGCGCGTCCCGCACTTCGAGAAGATGGCCGTGGACAACGCCCAGCTCCTGGTCGCCTACGTCGAGGGCTGGAGCGCGTTCGGCGAGGAACGGTTCCGGGAGGTGATCGCCGGGACCACCGAGTGGGTCCTCTCGACCCTCGGCCGGGACCCGAAGGGCGGGTTCGCCGCCAGCCAGGACGCCGACAACGCCCCGGGGGACGACGGGGGGTACTTCACCTGGTCCACCTCCGAGGTCCGGTCGCTCCTCACCCCGGACGAGTTCCGGGCGGTCCGATGGCGGCACGGGCTCGGCGGGGAGGCGCGGATGCACCTCAACCCCCTCCAGAGCGTGCTCCAGCGACTGTTCTCCGTCGCCGAGGTCGCGGACCACCTCAAGGTCGCTCCCGAGCAGGCGAGCTCCTGGCTGGAGTCGGCCCACGCGAAGATGCGGAAGGTCCGGGCGGCCCGACCCGAGCCGTTCGTCGACCCCGCGATCTACGCCTCGCTGAACGGCATGCTCCTCGGCGCTCTCGCCGAAGCGGGACGCGCCCTGGGCGAGGCCCGCCCGATCGAGGAGGCGCGGCGTGCCGCGGACCGCTTCCTCGCCGAAGGCTTCGACCCCCACCGGGGGGTTCCGCACCAGCTCGGCCCCCAGGGAGCTCTCGGCTGGGGCCTGCTCGAGGACCAGAGCGAGTTCGCCCTTGGGCTCCTCCGACTGGCCGAGGTCACCCAGGAGGGACGATACGTGGAGCGGGCCCGTGAGGTCCTGGAGGTCGTCCTGGGGGAGTTCCCAACCCCGCCGGAGGGGCTGCTGCGCGACCTTGCACCGAAGCTCTACGATGGCCCGAAGGTGGGGGCGTGGGAGACGCCGAGCTTCCCCCTGGAGGACACTCCGCATCTCTCCGCCACCTCCGCCGCCGCGCTGGCCCTGCTCAAGCTGAACGCGCTGACCGGTGCCACGGTGGAGGACCCGCGCGCGACCGCGCTGCTCAACGCCTGCGTCCCCCGCCTCCAGCATGCGGGACTCTTCGGGGCGGGTGCCGCGCTCGCCTCGGCGATCCACCTCGAACCCGCCGTCCGCGTGGTGGTGGAGGGCGAGGGCCCCGAGGCCGACGCGCTCTGGAACGCGGCGGTCCGGACCTACCATCCTAGGAGAGTGCTCTTCCGCGGATCCCCCCAGCCGCCCTTCACCCTCCCGGAGGAGGCCGTCGCCGCGTCCGGTCGTGGCAGAGGACCCCGAGCGCTGGTCTGCCGGGGAACCTCCTGCCTGCCCCCGATCACCCGTCCGGAAGAGCTCTCGCAGGCGCTCCGCTCCGGCGCGGGGAAGCGCTGAGCCTTCCCCGGGAGATGGCTCCGGCGACCTCGGCTACGGGGTGGCGGAAGGCCGCGGGCTCGCCGCCGCACCCGACCTCGCCCCCCGGGGCGGCACGATCGCAAAACGGACCTCCCCAAGGTCGGTCCCGTCGAGCAGGTAGGCCCGCGAAGATCCCCGGGACAGGAACCGACGGACCAGGAAGCGGTGCCCCCGCTTCGGCTCCTCCCGGTTGAGCGCCTCGCTCGCGCACAGCGGGTTGTACGCCGGGAGGACGAGCATCTCCCGGGCCCTCGGCAGGGGGTGGGTGCGTCTCCGACGGCGCTCGGTCCGGGTCAGCGGCGGGAGGATCGTGCGCAGCCAGCAGGGTTCCTTCCCGGTCTGCGATCGCTCGTGCGACGGGGCCAGTCGGAAACCGGGATGGAGGTGTCCGGCGACCAGGACCTTCGCGCCCCGTAGCATACGGGCCGAGGGCCACGCGTGACCATGGAAGTAACCCACTCCGTCGCGCAGGAGCCCGTCGGAGGGATGGAGCGCCACCCCGGTGGGGAGCGCGCGCGCGATCCCGACGTCGTGGTTCCCCAGGACGAGCTCGACCTCGAGCCCGCCATCCACCAATCTTCCGAAGAACTCCGAGAGCTCCGCCCGGACGTGGCGGGGGACCCCGCGTATCGGGTCCTTCACGTCTCCCAGGAGAAGGGCCCGACGTGCGCCCGCCCTCGAACCGGCGTCGAGCAGGCCCTCGGCGAGGGCCCTGGGCGAGCCGGCCTCGGGACGCGGAGTGCGTGGCGAGGGCAATGCGAGGCCCACGTGGACATCGGAGGCGACGATCATTGGGGACGCTCCCCCGACACGGAGGACCCGCGTGCCCCGGATGGGCTCAAGCGTGGGGACGGGCCCGCGAGCCGGCCGCGCCTCCTCGTTCACGTGTCCCCCCTCTGGAATGAGGGGTCGGCGGACAAGAAGGTGGTGCGGAGAGCTGACCGCCCTCGCCGGGAGCGCGTGGAGGGAGACCACCGTGCAAGCGGAAGGGGAACGCCTCTCCCTCCCCGCTTCTCCGCTCCACTCCACTCCATTCCATTCCATTCCATTCCACTCCATCCCGCTCGACTCCGTTCCACCCTGCTCCCCTACCTTCCTGCTCGCGTTCCCCCTTCGTGGGGGAGGCGGATCGAAGTCGTTCCGCGGCCCCCGGGGCCGAGGCGTCCTATCAATTTAGTACTCGAAAGAACGAGGTCTCATATGCCACGAGACACCTATCGACCTCGATGGCAGTGGGCCCGGAGGTCTACGCCCCTGCTGAGCATCTCCTGATCGCCGTGGACCGGACGCTCGGGATCCTGGACCCTCTGCACGGGGTCGAGAGGCCCGCTTCGCTCGTGCGCCAGACGCTGATGGAAGTGATGGCCGAGGTGTCGAGCACCCCGCGCATATTCATCACGCTCCTCGCCCACCCCGAGGTCGCTCCCCCCGCGGGCGAGCGGCGCGAGAAGGCCGTGCACGCGATGCAGGGCCTGATGGACGACATGAACCAGGTCACGAACTGGTTGAACGTGTTCGTGGCGAGCCTGGCCACCACCTCTCGGGTCCGGAGCGTTCGTTGCGATGTTCCGTATCTGATGGTCAAGCGGCTCCGGGACCGGATCGCCGAGCTCTACCTGCTGTTGCACCCCGGGAACCTTCCCGCCGAGGGGCCCGGCGATCCCCGTCAATATGGGGTCCCGTCTCCACCCCTGCCGCCCGGGCCGCCGCGCGCCGGCTTCGGCGTTGTCCCTAACGGGGTTCCTCCTCCGGGCGTCGCTCCGCGACCTCTTCCTCCACCTCCGCCTCCACCTCCCCCCTCGCCTTCCACGCCACCGCTCTATCGTCCTGCGCCCCTCGCATCGCCCCCGCGCGCACAGACCCCGGCTCCAGCTCCGGGGATGCCCCCGGGGAGGGAGCCGCTTCCCGGGCGACCCCCGGTCGGGGGAGCGGTCCCCGGTGCTCGCCCATCCGCCCCGCCGAGAGCCCCCCCGGCTCCGACGGCCGTGCCCAACCCTCCGGCCCAGGCTCCACGCCCGTCCCCTCCGACCTCCGCCCCACCCACGCACCTCCCCGAGGGCGTGACCCTCTACGTTCCCGTGGCCATCCAGCGACAGCTCTTCCCGTCGGCCCGTGACCCGCCGCCGGGCAGTCCGCCGGTCGCTCCCGGCCCCCCACCTTCCCCCGCCCCACCGGCACCGGCCCGTGCGCCACCCGTAGCTGCGCCGGCTCCTCCTCCCGCTGGACCTCGACCAACGCCGGTGGGGCCTCCTCCGGTCACGGGAGCCATGTCGGCCCCCCCGGCAAGGGACCCACCGGTCGCCAACCTCCCGACTGCCGGGATCCCCGTCGTCTCCACACCAGCCTCCCCGCCACCGGGACCTCAGAGGGTTGTCGGAGAGGCTGCTCCCTCTGCACGAGCGGCCGCTTCCGCGCCACCGACCCCTGCAGCTCCTGGTCCGTCGCCAAGCGCCCCGACGGAGGCGAATCCCCCGGCAGCCCCGCCCCCGGGGTCGGGGCCCCAAGCTGCCTCCGGCCCGGCCGAGGTGAGGGCTCCGCCGCGTGCGGCGGGGCCCGCCTCAGGGCCCAAGCCCTCGAGCGGCGGCAAGGTCCGGCGCCGGGCGAGCGCCTCGAGGCCAGGCCAGGACACCGGCGGAGCCGCACCGAAAGCCCGCGGCCCGGCGGCGTCCTCACCCCCGTCCGTTGCGCCGCCCCCACCGAACCAGGGTCCGGGCAAGGGGCAAGCCCAGGGAACGGAGAGTCGTGCCTCTCCCTCGGCCCCGTCGGGAGGGGGCTCCGAGAGCGCCCCGGTCAAGAGGGTCCAAGGCCGCAAGAAGAGCGGAGCGAAGGAGCCCAAGCCGTCCAAATCGGCACCTCCCGAGGCCGGCGGCGCGAACGGGCCGTGAGCTCCCGGACCGCCTCCGCCAGGGTTGAAGCGGCCTGTCGACCCGTCGCACTACCGGTGGACCGTTGAAGAGAGGTTAAGTGCCGGCCCCTCCTGTACCGCCCCCGGGCCTCATGTTCTCGAACCGGGAAGAAGGGCTCGCTCGGGTCTGTGAGCTCCTCCACAGGGCGGGGTTCTACCTCTTCGACGTCCACCACGTGCGGCCCACGCCCTTCGACCTGATCGCCCGCCGGGATTCCACGCTCCTCCTGCTGAAGGTGCTGAAGAACGCGGACGCGCTCGGCCCGGAGGACGCCTCCGGGCTCCGCCTCGTGGCGGACGCGATGGGGGCGGTGGCGCTGGTCGTCGGCGGGACCTCGGGGCCCCACGAGCTCGAGACCGGGATCATCTACTCCCGGCACGGCGTGGTCATCGTCTCCCTCCCGACGCTCACGGAATACCTCACCAAGGGCATCCCGCCGCTCCTGGTCTCCGGCCCGGGGGGGAAGTTCGCCCGGATCGACGGGCCGCGGCTGCGCCGAGTGCGGGAGGAGCGCGGGCTCTCCCTGGCGGCCGTGGCCGATGCGGCGGGGGTCTCCCGCCGGACGATCCAGCTCTACGAGGAGGGCACGGGCGCGGACCTGACCGTCCTCGACCGGCTGGAACGCTTCCTGGCCGTGCAGCTCGCGATCGCGCTGGACCCGTTCGCCGAAGGGCTCGTCGGAGCGTACCGCTCCCAGCCGGAGGAGGACCGCGCCCCGTCCCGGGTGCGGGGCCCCCTCCCTCCCGCCGTGGTGGAGGAGCTCAACGAGCGAGGGTGGGACCTGATCATCACCCTGCGCACGCCCTTCGACCTCCTGGCCCGGGAGGAGGCGCGACGCGAGGAGCGGGTGCTCATCGGGGTCGGCGACCTCCAGAGCGCCGAGCGGCGCTCCCGTCTCCTGTTCCAAGTGGCGCGCGTCGCCGAGGGGCAGAGCCTGTTCGTGGTCCCGGAGCGACGGTCGAAGACGAACGTCGATGGCGTGCCGCTCGTGAGCTACCAGGAGCTCCGCCGGCATGCGGGGCCCGAGGAGCTTCGCGAGCTCCTGCGGGAGCGCCGGAAGCGCCCGTGAGGTCGGCCCAGGCGGAGACCCCGCAGCCGCTGCTGCTGCTCGGGGTCGTCCGCGGTCCGGTGGCCGAAGCGAGCCGGGTCGTGGACGCGCTCGGAGCGTTCCGCCCCGACCTTCTCGCGGTCGGGCTCTCCCCGGAGGAGGTGCGGGCGCTCCAGCTGCACTTCTCCGACCCGTACTCCGAGCCCTGGGTCCCTCTCGCCTCGGCGGAGCTCGCTTACGCGCGGGGTCTCGCCCGCTTCGGAACCGTCCGCGTGCCTTCCCCCGCGTTCCTCGCCTCGCTCGGTTGGGCCGGAGAGCATGGGGTCGAAGTGCAAGGGGTCGAGCCCCCCGAGGACACGTACAGCGAGCTCTTCCTCGAGCACGTCGGATACTTCGACCTCCTGCGGAGGACGCTCGCGGACAGGAAGCTCCAGAACGCTCCACCCGAGGCCGAGGACCCCGAGGCGTTCGCGGTCCGCTGGGACGCGCGGACCCACCCGGGCCGGGGCTCGCGAAGGCTGCTGGAGGCCCGGGGCCGGATGACCCGGGAAGCGCTGCTGAAGCTCTGCAAGTCTGGCGGAAGCTCCGGCGACAGCGCATCGCTCAAGAACCGGGTCGCCTTGGTGGTCGACGTGGAGCGCTTCGACCCTCTCCTCCGTGAGCTTCGGGAGGCCCGCTGGACCGCCCTCCAAGAGCCTCCCCGCGTCGCCGCTCCCCCGTCGAACGCGAAGGGAAAGGCCCCCTCGAGCTCCGCATGAGCGTCTCCACACGGTCGGTCACCGTGACCCAGCACACGGAGCGGCCTCCGCTGCCGAGCCCCTCCGGTCGCGGCACGCTCGTGAACCGCCTCCTGGAGGGCACCGCCGGGTTCGAGCTCTACGACCTGAGCTCGACGCAAGGTCGGGTGGATGGCGCGGGGTCGTCCGGTCCGGGCACCCGGGAGCGGCCGCATCGACCCTTCGCCGTCATCGACCTGGGGTCGAACACCGCGCGTCTCGTGATCTACCGGAGCGCGCCGGTGGGACCGCCCTGGAGCGTGTTCGAGAGCAAGGAGGACCCCCGGCTCATGGACGGAGTGCAGAAGGACGGACGGCTCACGGAGCTCGCCCGCCGCCAGGGCGTGTCCACCCTGCTCCGGTTCCGGCGGCTGCTGGAGGTGCACGGGGTGCGCGACATCCGGGCCGTGGCGACGAGCGCCGTGCGCGACGCGCCGAACCGCGCCTCGTTCGCGAGCGAGGTCCAGCGTCGATGCGGCTTCCGGCTCCGGGTGCTCTCCGCGGCCGACGAAGCGCGGTACGGCTACCTCGGCGTCGCGAGCTCCCTGCCGCTCCAGAACGACCTGCTCCTCGACCTGGGAGGCGGCTCGCTCCAGCTCATGGCCGTCCGGGAGGGCCGGCTCCGGGAGAGCCTCTCGATGCCGATGGGCGCCCTCCGTCTCCACCGCCGGTTCCTCGAGCACGACCCGCCGAAGCGCAAGGAGCTCGAAGCCCTCGAGGAGCACGTCCAGAAGGGGCTGAAGCCCCTGGACCTGCTCGAAGCCCCGGACGACGAGCGCACGATCGGGGTCGGGGGCACCACCCGCAGCCTGGCCCACGTCATGGAGGCGATCCGCAGCTACCCGCTCCCTCGCGTCCACGGGTACGAGATGCGGACCCGCGACCTCGAACGGCTCTACGAGATCCTCTCGGAGAGCTCGGTCCCGGTGCGCCGCGAGATCCCCGGGCTCTCGGCCGGCCGTGCGGACCTCGTCGTCGCGGGGCTCGCCGTCGTACTGGGAGTCCTCCACCGCCGCGAGGCCGGGACGATGATCGTCTCCGGCTGCGGCATCCGCGAGGGCATCGCGCAGGAGACGCTCGGCCGACATCTCCCCTCGAGCGCCGAGGAGATGGCCCGCGGGAGCGCCCTGGCCGCGCTCTGGTCCTCCGGCCTGGACCCTTCGCACTCCCGCCGGGTGCGGGAAGTGGCGCTGGAGCTCTTCGACCTCACGGAGCGCAAGCATCGCTGGGGGGTGGAGGAGCGCCTGGCGCTCGAGATCGCCGCCCTCCTCCACGACATCGGCACGAGCTTCAGCTACCCCGGCCACGCGCAGCACTCGGCCTACTTCCTGAGGAGCCGGCCGCTCTACGGGCTCACCCACCGCGGCTTCCTGCTCGCCTCCCTCGCGGCGGGGATGCACGAGGGGGAGGACCTCCCGGGGGGTACAGGAAAGCGATATCCCTCCGTCCTCAAGGAGGACGACGTCAGGGTGGCGCGCACGTTGGGGGCGATGCTGGCGATGGCGGAGGCGGTAGGCGACCTGCGTCCGCGCCCCCACTTCCGACGCCGGGGGGACCGCCTGGACGTCCGGGTCCCTGGGGGCGTCGCTCCGAACCAGCGACTTTTCGACCGGGCCTGCCGTTGGATGGATCGAACGGTGGAGGTGAGGGTCCGTGCCCGCGCCGCGTGATCCGGTCCCGACCCCCGCCCGCCTCGTGCAGTCTCCCGGGGGGCTCCGGTCGTCGCACTACCCCGGGCGCCTGATCGTCTTCGAAGGCCTGGACGGCAGCGGCAAGTCGACGCAGGCCCACCTGCTCCTCAAGTGGCTGTCCTCCCGCGGGTACCGCGCGTTCTTCACGGAGTGGAACTCCTCGGACCTGGTCGCCTCCATCATCCGGCGGGGCAAGAAGAAGAACCTCCTGACGCCCACGACCTTCTCGCTCCTCCACGCGACGGACTTCGCGGACCGGTTCGAGCGCCACATCCTCCCTCCCCTCCGGGCGGGCTACGTCGTCATCTGCGACCGCTACGTCTACACCGCCTATGCGCGAGACGCCGCGCGCGGATGCGACCCGGACTGGGTCCGGAACCTCTACGCCTTCGCCGTCCCCCCGGACAAGACCTTCTACTTCCGGGTCCCGGTGGAGGCCGCCCACAAGAGGAAGGAGGCCTCCCGCCTGAGGATCAAGTACTACGAGGCGGGGATGGACATGAACCTCTCCCACGACCTGACGGAGAGCTACCTCCGATTCCAGGGGCTGCTGAAGCGCCAGTACGACGTCCTCGCCAGGACCGAGGGGTTCCAGATCATCGAGGCCGAGCAGGACATCGAGGCGCTGCAGCGCGAGGTCCGCAGCGCGGTCCGCCCTCTGCTCGGGGGCTTCCCGAAGGAGGAGGTGCTGGTCCATGGCACCTAGGAAGGACGAAACCCCCCCCGGGGCGAAGACGCGCGACGGACGCACGTCTGCTTGGCACCGGCGCGAGTCGCGGAACAAGGTGGAGAAGCTGGGCTTCAACAATTACGGGACCCGCCTCCCGGGGATCGCACCGGAGTCGTTGCGGGGGCACCTCATCGTCATCGAAGGGGCGGACGGCTCGGGGCGCACGACGGAGTGCGCGATGCTCAAGGAATACCTCGAGGTGCAGGGGCACGCGGTCCTGGAGACCGGGCTGCGCCGGTCGAACCTGGTGAGCGAGCAGATCGACCAGGCGAAGCAGGGGCACGTGCTGGGAGCGACCACGATGGCGCTCTTCTACGCGGTGGACTTCGCCGACCAGCTCGAGAACAAGATCGTGCCCGCGCTCGCCGCGGGCAGCATCGTGCTCTCCGACCGGTACATCTTCACGCTGATGGCGCGGGCCGTGGTCCGAGGAGCGTCGCGGCAGTGGGCCCAGCACCTCTACGGGTTCGCCATCCGCCCCGACATGACGATCCTCCTCGAGACCCGCCCCGAGATCCTGCTCCATCGGGCCTTCGGCAGGTACGGGTCGCTCGACTACTGGGAGTCCGGGATGGACCTGGGGATCTCGCGGGACCGCTTCGAGAGCTTCTTCCGGTACCAGTCGCTGCTCAAGACGGAGTTCGATTGGATGACCAGGACGTACGGGTTCGTGAAGGTGAACGCGAACCGGACCCCGATGGAGGTCCACCGCGACGTCCGCTCCTCGGTCCAGCGACTGCTCGAAGGGGCCCGACTGGAGACCTTCCGCTGAGCGGGGGTCGAGGCATGGCCGGCGCGGCGAGGAGGGCCGCTCTCGAGGTGAGGAGGCGGAAGGCGGGTCGTAGCGCGAGGGTCTCCCTCCCGGACTTCCTTCGCCGGGCCCAGGTCCGGTCGCTCCATCTGCGCCGCTTGCTGACCCTCGCGGCGGGGGCCACGCGACCGCCCCCCGGGGTGGTCCACGAGCTGCATCGCGAGCTGCGCCGGGCGCGCATCGATGTCCGGGTCCTGCGGCGGAGCCTGCCGAAAGGAGAGCGGGCTGCGCTCCGCAGCCTGGAGGAAGGTCTGGACCGACTCTCGAAGCTCGCGGGGGAGGCCCGGGACTCGGACGTCCTGCTAGCCTCGCTGAGCCGCCTGACGAAGGGCGCGCCACCCGAGGTCCGGCGCGAGGCCCGCTCGCTCGGGCTCCGGCTCTCCCGGGAAGCCACGGTCCGACACCGGAACCTGCGGACGGAGGCGCGCAAGAGGCTCCGCCGGGCCTCCGAGCGGCTACCTCCCCTGGAGCGTCGGAGAGCGTCGGGCGGTGAGGCGGCGCGCCGCTTCCAGCGCGTGGTGACGGAGGAGCTTGGAAGGGCCCATGAGGACCTGGTCCGCTCGAGACGGCGGGCGGCACGGCGACCCTCGGTCCGACGACTCCACCGTCTTCGGATCTCCCTGCGTCGTCTCCGCCACCTTCGCACGTCCATCGCTCAGGCGCCGGAGCGGGCCGACCTCGACACCGGATGGAAGCGCCTCCAGAGGGACCTGGGGGTCCACCACGACCTGGCGGTCTTGGAGGAGCTCCTCCGTTCCTCCCCCCGCTCCTCCGGTCGGACCCGGCTCCGCAAGCTCCTACGGGAGCGGATGGACCAGCGCGTGGCCAGGGCCCGGCACCATCTGGAGCATCAGGAGGTCCCCAGTCCCGCCGCGAGCGGACGGCGGCCTTCCCGGGCGCTCTAGGAGCGTGTAGCCCAACATCGGCGCACCTCTGACGTGCCGGCTACCGGACGTGACTTATCCGGACCGGCTCTTCGGGGTACATGCAGGATTCCCCCGAGGGAAACTTCCGCCGATACGAAGTGCACCAGACCCTCCTCCTTCCTCCCAATCTCGAGGACTGGCTCCCCGAGGGGCACCTGGCCCGGTTCATCTCGGGCCTCGTGGACCACGAGATCGACCTCGGCCCGTTCCTGAAGGGGTACGACAATCAGGAGGGAGGCACCCCGGCCTTTCACCCCGCCCTGATGCCCAAACTTTGCCTCTACGGATACGGCGTAGGGACGGTCTCTTCCCGACGAGTGGCCCGGGCCACCTACGAAAACGTGGCCTTCCGCTTCCTCGCCGCCGACCAGCATCCCACGTTCACACCGCTGGCGCGGCTCCGAGAACGTAACCTCGGGAACATGGACCGTCTCATCCTCGAGGTCCTCCGTCTCTGCCAAGAGGCCAACCCGGTGGCCTTGGCCCGGGTGGCCTTGGATGGGACGAAGGTCAAGGCCAGCGCGTCTAAGCACAAGGCCGTGAGCCACGGTAGGATGCTGGAGAAGGAGAAGCAGCTCAATGAAGAACTGCGCAAGAGCATCCAGGAGTACTTCCGCAAGGCGAAGGAGACGGACGAGGAGGAGGACCGAAAGTTCGGGAAGGAGAACAACCCCTATCTGAACGAGCTTCCCGAGGGATGGAAGACGAAGAAGGAGCCGTTGCAGAGGATCCGAGCCGCCCGCAAGAGGTTCGTCCTGTAGCAAAGTGGGCTGACTCTTGAGCGCCCCCTCCTCCGGAGGTGTGACCAAACATCCCTGGAGGATGAGAGAGTGCCCAAGAGTCAGCTTGAGTGGAGCACAGCCTGGACCGAACCCATAACGATAGCGGCCTTGACCCAGCGCTTCTACGAAGAGGGTGCGGGGAGGGAAGACCTGGTCGACTCCTCCGGGACCGCGATCGCGAACTGCGCGAGCAGTTCTGCGGACCGTGGTACCATCTCAAGAGAGAGAGCCTCTACCGGCGTGCCGGTTCGAAGGTACGCCAGGGAATCGGGACCCGCTTCGGAATCATCTCTCTGAAGGTCCGCCGGCTGCGGGACACGCGCACCGACGAGGTCTTCTTCCCCCTCTGGCGGGACGTCCTCCTCGATGGACAGCGGGCCTTCCAGCCCGACGTCACCGCGCTCGCCGAGCAGTTCACCGAGAGGATGAGCTACCGCAACACCCGGGAGGAGCTCGCGAAGGTCGTCCCGGGCGCACCCAGCCCCCGCACCATCAACCGACGGGTGATCGAGGATGGGAACCTCGTGAACGCCAAGATCCGCGAGAGGGAGCTCGAGACCGGCACCGTCATGCCCGATGGCACGGAGCTCCACGCCCAGAAGGGCGGCCACCACCAGGTGAACATCACCCTCGCGGTTCGGCCGGGGAAGAAGCCGCTCCTCCGCTGCCTGACCGTGGGAGAAGGATGGGGGTCCCATCGCAAGACCCTCGACAGGACGGCCTTCCGTGACGAGAAGGGGACGCCCATCCCTCCCAGCATGGTCAGCGACCTTGAGAGAGCCGTGCGGCAGGCCATGACCCCGCGCAACGGCTACTGGCACGCGGACCACATCCACGTCCCCCGCGCCACGGGCTTCGCGCTCTGGCAGGACGGCATGGAGCGCTCTCGAAGGGCCTCCGTCATCTCCACCGTGAGCGGCCTCCTGGCTCACCTCAGGACCAGCCTGGCCTACCACCTCCCGCGAGGCGAAAGGTA
>DAHVCH010000080.1 GCA_027314165.1 Thermoplasmata archaeon
GGATCGCGAAGCCGGCTTCCTTCGAGCGGAGCCCCTGCGTGAATTTCAGGCGCAGGGCGCTGCCGTGTCGGCTGGTGCCGAACAGTCGGAACACCCAGTGCACCGTGAGCATCGCGCTCAGAAAGACCCCGACCGAGAGCGCCGCGATGGCGATGGCGACCGTACCCCCCGAGGTGCCGGACTGGAGCTGCAGCAGGATGGCGAAGACGCTCACCGCGGTGATCTCGTTGACGAGCGCCGTGTTGATGAGGAACTTGCCGACCGCGGTCCCCAGCAGGCCGAACTCCATCAGCATGATGCCCATGACGGGGAGGGCCGTGATCGACAGCGTCAGGCCCATGAAGAGCGGGAGGAGGTGGCTCGATCCCCCAAGGAGGAGCTCTGCGACCGCCGAGAGGATCGCGAACGGGACGGCGAAGACGGCCACGCCTCCGAGGGCCGTGCGGAGTCCCATCTGGCTGATCTGTTCGGGGACGACGTCCAGTCCGGCCATGAACAGGATGAACACCGTTCCGAGGAACTGAAGGGCCGAGAGTTCGGGGCCGAGCGTGGTGAGCCCGAAGTACGGGCCGAGCAGCGTCGGCCCCAGCGCGACCCCG
>DAHVCH010000081.1 GCA_027314165.1 Thermoplasmata archaeon
GGTCCTTCGGGCCTGGCCCCTCTACCTGGCCGTACGCCACCGACAGGCGGTCGACGCGATCCTGTTCACCTTCGGGCCCAAGTTCGACATCAAGTGATGTGAGTTTCACGTCAGCCGGTCGAGGTGGGCGCACCCCCCCTGTTCTATGCTAGGTTCTGTCGGCCTACTCCTGAACGCGCGCGCACGCGCGTAGAGGAACGTCCGCTCACAGCGCCATCCCCGCAGGGTCGATCCTCGTCCAACCCGTGCGGAACTGCTCGACCTTCCGGCCCACTGCTCTCAGGATCGCCGCTTGCTCACCGTCAGGTTCCGTCACCTGGTGGAACTGGGCTCCCGCGCCTGGGAGCTCCTGCCGGTTCACGACCAGCGACCGGAACTTCTCCACGGCTCGTGCCCCCGTGAGCGGCGCCCCCTCTTCCTTGAGCCCCTCGGCCCGGACCATCTTCTCGACATACCTCTCGAGGAGGAGGGCCAGCTCGCAGATGACCAGATGCGCCCCGATTCGTCGGCCCAGCTGGTGATGCAGCGGCCTCACCTCGAGGACGCTCTTGAGCTCCCGCCAGTCCCTCTCGATCGCCGAGAG
>DAHVCH010000082.1 GCA_027314165.1 Thermoplasmata archaeon
CTCGCGGTAATTTACGCATGCCCAGTACGCGTACGCCTTCGCCACACCATAGGGGCTTCTGGGATGGAAGGGAGTGTGCTCGTCCTGGGGCTCGACCTCCACGTGACCGAACATCTCGCTCGAGGAGGCCTGGTAGAACCTCGCGTCCGGCGCGTTCACGCGAACCGCCTCCAACAAACGAAGTGTGCCCAACCCCGTAACTTCCCCTGTAAGTGCCGGCTGGGCGAATGATGTCGCAACAAACGACTGAGCTGCGTAGTTGTACACCTCATCCGGATCCGAAATCTTGACGACGTGATTCAACGACGATTGATCCATCATGTCGCCATCCAAGAGCTGAATCCGATTGAGGACGTTGGAGAGATTACTCAGGTTTGGGGTGCTGAGTCTCCTAACCAATCCAGTCACTTCGTACCCCTTCCGAAGCAGCAGCTCCGCAAGATACGATCCGTCTTGACCAGTCACACCCGTGATTAGCGCCTTACGAGTGACCACGGTTTCTGGGAACGGGCGAGGGATATTAGAGCCCTTGGCGCATACTTCTGAAGATTCGTACACCTCTCCTTGGGAGACCTG
>DAHVCH010000083.1 GCA_027314165.1 Thermoplasmata archaeon
GAGCGGGGCGCCCAGGGTGCGGCCTCCGAGCTCGAGGGCGAGCTCGAAGAGGGTGTAGTCGTTCGAGGCGAGAGGCAGGGCGACCAGGTTCCATCCCGAGGAGAGGGCGAGGGGGAGGGAGTTGTTGCCCCAGGCGCTGAAGGAGGCCGTGAAGCTCGAGGAGTAGGCGAGGCTGTCGGTGACCTTCAGCGAGACGGAGAAGTTGCCCGGGTGGAGGAAGATCTGGAAGGGGGCCCCGGGGGCGGTGGTGGAGGCGTTGGCGCAGGAGGCTGGGAAGTTGGAGTTGCAGACGTAGGACCAGGCGTAGGTGTAGGGCCCGAGCCCGCTGGAGGCGGCGCCGCCGGAGAAGGTGAGGTTCGCGGGAGCGAGACCGTGCCAGGAGCTGACGGAGATGGGAGCGACCGCGACATGCGCGTAGACGGTGAGCGGAGAGGCGGTGGACTCGCTCAGCGTGTGGGCCGCGGAGTCGTTGATGAACACCTTGGGGGTGTAGCTGCCGGCCGCCGTGTAGCGGTGGGTCGCGAAGACGTTGAGGCCGCTGATCCCGGTGATCGTCTGGGTGGCGGAGCCGTCAT
>DAHVCH010000084.1 GCA_027314165.1 Thermoplasmata archaeon
GGAGCTCTGGTAGGCGCCAGACGCGCTCGAGGACAGCGAGGGCTGCCCCAGCTCATAGAGCTCCGCCGTGGTGAGCGTGCTGCCCATCGCCGGTACGTAGAGGGAGCCCAGGGGGGTAGCGGGGCTCGTGGGGGAGGGGAGGGGCCCCGTCCCGACAGGGGAGGACAGGGTGAGGACGCTCGGCACTCCCCATTGCGTCCAGCCCGCCGCGAGGTACTCCCCGACCCCCAGGCTCGAACCGGGGAGGGGGGAGTGGACGATCGAGAAGCTGAACGGTCCGTAGGTGTTGTCGTAGCCCACGTGGACCAGCGAGAGCGAGCTCGACGAGAAGGCGATCTGAGCGTCGAGCACGCTCGCGGTCGCCGATCCCTGCGTCCAGGTCGCGGCGTAGTTCCCCTGCAGCGTCAAGGTCACGTTGTCGCCGAGGAACGCGTAGTTGTTGAGGTAGAGCAGCCCCGTGGGGAGGCCGATCCTGGAGAGGGCGGTGGAGAGGGTGTTCATGTCCGCCCGGGCGGCGGCGGAGTTCCCTTGCTGGGCGATCCCCAGGAAGGCCTGCGCGGAGCCGTCGACGCT
>DAHVCH010000085.1 GCA_027314165.1 Thermoplasmata archaeon
CTCCCGCAGCCTGGCGACCTCCTCCCACATCCGCGCCCGGCTCTGGGGGTCGAGCCCAGTCGTGGGCTCGTCGAGGAAGAGGAGCTCAGGACGGTGCACCAGGCCGATCCCCATGTCGAGGCGGCGCCGCTGGCCGCCGGAGTAGGTTTTCACCTTGCGATCGGCGCAGACCTCGAGGTCCAGGGAAGCGATCAGCTCCTGGGCGCGCCGTCGCGCCGTCGCCGGATCGGTGCCGTACAGCCGGGCCTCGAAGACCAGCTCCGAGCGGCCGGTCACGTCCGGGCTGGCCCCTCCGACCTGCCCCACGTAGCCGATCTTGCGCCGCACCCGGTCGGGGTGGCGGAGAAGGTCCTCTCCGGCGACCTGGGCCTCCCCCGAGGTCGGGGGAAGGAGGGTGGCGAGCATCCGCAGGGTGGTGGTCTTGCCGGCTCCGTTGGGGCCGAGGAATCCAAAGATCTCGCCGTGATGGACCTCGAGGTCGATTCCGGCCACCGCCTCCAGCGTCCCCCGCCGCCCCTTGAAGGTCCGGCGCAGCTCCGAGGTGGCGATGG
>DAHVCH010000086.1 GCA_027314165.1 Thermoplasmata archaeon
GCGTGGTCGATGACACTCAATGGGTCTTCGAAGTCCGGAACGGGTAGTCTGACCTTCACCGAACCGAACGGAACCTATTCGTTCTCAGTCGGGGCAATCGCCGGATACAGTGCTTCGCCTTCGTCGGGGTCCATCAAGGTGAACGGAGCAGCAGACTCCAAATCCGTCACCTTTACCGCCGTGCCCCCCGGGCAGTATTCACTCGTCTTCTCCGAGACCGGCCTCCCGACCGGGACGAACTGGTCGGTGACGGTGGGGTCCACGACCCACAGTTCCACAGGGACCACAATATCGTTTGCAGAGGTCAGTGGCACTTACTATTACACCGTAGGAGCGGTGACGGGATACACGGGATCCTCCCCCTCAGGTAACGTGACGATGAACGGTGCCTCCAAGACCGTGACCCTCACATTCGCCAAGTCGTCCTCGCTTCTCCCAGAGAAGTACGACGTGACCTTTACGGAGACAGGTCTCCCGGCCGGGACCAGTTGGTCGGTGACCCTGAATGGGAGCACCCTGAGTTCCACGACGACTACAATCACCTTCGTG
>DAHVCH010000087.1 GCA_027314165.1 Thermoplasmata archaeon
CGCCGATAGGCAGGCAGTATGCCCACCGCCTGATCTCACTGTCAAACGGACCGGCACCGGCGACGGCTCGCCGGTGGGCGGCGGGACCGCGGCTAAGATGAGAGCCTCGCAGCGCCGATCGGCAAAGGGGAGATCCTATGGTGGAGAACGCGGGAACCGATCCTCTGGGGGTACGGCGGCGCTTGGGCTCCGGAGGGCCGTCCTACTTCAGCCTGGAGGCACTTCGAGAGCAGGGCATCGCCGATCCGGCCGGTCTGCCGATGACGGTGCGGATCTGGTTGGAGATGCTCCTCCGGAAGGCCGGCACCCCCCACTCCACCGCTGACGACGCGCTCCGCCTGGCGCGGTGGACGGGCGGCGCCAGCGGGGAGGGTGAGCTCCCCTTCTTCCCCTCGCGGGTGCTCCTCCAGGACTTCACCGGGGTGCCGGCGGTGGTCGACCTGGCCTCGATGCGCTCCGCTATGAACGCCCACGGCGGCGACCCGGTGCGCATCGACCCCTTGGTGGACTGCGATCTGGTCATCGACCACTCGGTTCAGGT
>DAHVCH010000088.1 GCA_027314165.1 Thermoplasmata archaeon
GTCGCGGAGGCCAGAGCCGCCTTCCTGAGGGGAAACCGGTTCAGCGCCATTGAGGCGGTACAAATGGGCCTGATCAATGCGGCTGTCCCCGCCGATCGCCTCGACGCCACCGTCGACGGCGTCCTCAGCGACCTCCTGGCCGGCAGCCCCGCGGCCCTTGCCGCCGCCAAGGAGCTGCTCGCCCTAGTGCCGACCCTGCCCGTTGACGAGGCCTTCTCCTGGACCTCGGAGCTCTCGGCCCGACTGTTCAGAACTGACGAGGCCAAAGAGGGGATGACGGCCTTCTTGGAGAAGCGCCCCGCATCCTGGGTCCGGCCCCCACCGGCGCGGAGGGCCTGAGGGCCTGGACATCTCGGGGTGACTCACCCAGCTGTGAGGCTGGCATCCTCTAGGAAAACCGCACCGGACTAAAGAACTCCACCTGTCATGTCAAGTAGGGCCATGGCGCTTCGTGTGACAACCCGAGTTCGACCCGCTGCGCGACGAGGGGGTGGCCTACGCCGAGGGGGTGGCGGCAGCAGGCGTGCCCGTGCGCCACC
>DAHVCH010000089.1 GCA_027314165.1 Thermoplasmata archaeon
AATCCTCGGCAGGACCCAGTCGGGGAAGTCCACACTCGCGCTCAACCTCGTCCTCCAGATCCTCGGGAAGCAGCCTGGAGCCTCCGTTGTCGTGATCGAGCCGACCGGGACGCTCGTCGACGGGATCATGTCGCGCCTCTCCCGCGATGTGGCTTCGGACAGTGTCGAGATCGACCCCGCCCACGCGACGTTCCACCAGGACGGAACGACCATGGTCTCGGTGCCTCTTTCCGTGCTCCAACCCCCCGAACGCGCGGAAGGTGACCCGTCGGGCCGAGACCGCTGGTCGGAGGCGCTCGCAGGCGACCTCCTGGTCGCGATCCGGAACGCGTGGGGCGAGGAGAGCATCGGCGGAAGGGCCGAGCTCGTCCTGCGCGCCTTGGTGCAGGGCCTCTCGTTGACACCTCGCTCCAACCTGGTCGACGCCTACCACATCCTCTCCTCGAAACAGGCACTACAGCGATTCGTCAAGACCGCCCCTTCCGGGCCACTACGCGACTTCCTCGAGCGCCACCTACCCCGCCTCG
>DAHVCH010000008.1 GCA_027314165.1 Thermoplasmata archaeon
TCCGTCGGTCTCTCGAGTCCAGTTCTCGGAGCCGGTTCGGACATGGGCGACCTGTTCCCAGGTCGACCTACGTGAGGACGCCCTGACCTAACCTGAGCAGCGATCCTCCCGGACGACCCAGGCGATTCATGGGGTGGGCAAGCTAGGCCGGGCCGACCGAAGCGACGACGCCCGGGGTCGAGGGATTCTCCCCAGCTCCCGAGCTTTCTACCGCCAGCCCTCTTCGAAGATCTCCTGCTCGTTCGGGCTCTGCGGGAAGTCCCATCGGGTACGGAAGCGGAGGGTTCCGCTCGGGTCGATACCATGCAAGAGTTTCACGATCTCCCGGTGGAGCCCCTGGGGCGTCTCGGACTCAGCACGAGGGACGATGGCGTGCCACCGTGCGGGGTGGTCGGCGTTCGTCTGGGGAGGCAGCTTCACGTCCCAGCTCACCGGCCATCGCTCCCGGAGCGCGGCGCCGATCCGGTCGGCGACGGCGGCCTCGATGTTCGGCTCGGCATAGATCTCCAAGCGGAGTTCCAACGGGGGGTGCGAAATCATCTCAGGAAGGACTCCGTGGTTCGCGATAAAGGCCGCTTGGTCAAAGCGCTTGCACCGTCCGAGGCCCGACCCGTGTCCCTACCTCCATCCCAGCTCGGACCCCAGGTCGGTCATAGACGCGGACCGCAGCATTTCGCCCTCCGCCCGGAACACAAGGTCAAGCACCTCGTCCTCCTTCTGCAGCTCCCGACGGCCGCGGGCGCGGAGGATGTCCAGACGGAGCTCCTGGCCATGCCCGCGGTGAGGGAGGTGGAGGTCCAGTTCCTGCGCAGGACGTTCGGTTACCCTCAGGCGTTCTACGGGCTGGTCGACGATCGGATCTCGGGCACGGCCCGCTTGGCGCCCCCCCCTGCGACGGTCTCCCTCCCCCGTAGGTGATCGGGCCCGCTGCCCTCGTGCCCGCCGCGAACCGAGCCCTTCCTGAGGGTTTCCAGGCCACAGGCTGGTGGGGGGGACCTACCCCTCGACCCTCGGCCCTTGTGCGATAAGCTTTAGACGTGAACCACGGTGAAGGAGACGGCCCTGGCGGCGCGGGGCCCAGGGGGGAGTCGTGGACAAGCTCGACATCGCCCTTCTTCGCGAGCTCACCCAAGCCGGGACGGTCTGGCCGGCCAATCCCCACCTGTCCTCCTCCCACCGCGCCATCGCCCGGAAGCTGGGGGTCTCCGCGGGCACGGTCCGGAACCGGGTCCTGCGCATGACGCGGAGCGGGTTCCTCCAGGGGATCCGGGTGTACGCGAACCCCGAGGTCCTCGGGCTGCTCTCAGGGTCCTACTCTCTCGAGACCCCGCCGGGTTCGCGGCGACGCGAGACGATCGACCGGCTCTCGCAGGTCGAAGGCATCGTCTTCTTCGAGAACTTCCACGGGCCGTTGCTCGGGCTCGGGGTCGTCGCCGAGGACGAGGCCCGCATGCAGAGGCTGCTCGCCGAGATCGACAAGGCCGTCGGGTCCAAGCGCGGGACCTACACCCCGGTCCATCATCCGCCCTGCGCGGTCCGACCGACCGAGGCCGAGTGGGCGCTCCTCTCCCGCATCGTACCGGACGGGTTCCGCTCCTACGGCGAGCTTTCCAGTGCGCTCGGGGTCCCCATCCGCACCCTCAAGCGACGGGTCGCGAGGCTCGCCCGGGGGGGCGCTCTGCTCTCCTTTCCCTGTCTCGACTACCGCGCCCTCAACAGTGGCATCACCGCCGAGCTCCTGATCTCCTACGTCCCTGGTCCGGCCAAGGACGCGTGCAGGGCCAAGGTCCTGCGTGGCCTCGAAGCGTGGATGACGTACGCCGGCGTCTGGGAGGAGTTCGAGATCTATCGGCTGATCCTGCCCAACCCCTCGGTCGGAACGGAGTTGGTCGAGGCGCTGGCCGCCGACCCCGGGGTCGCCATGTCGAGGTTCGAGCTCGTCGACGGCGTCTACGATCGCTTCGAGTCGCTCCTCCCGCACATCGCCCGCCGCTGCGGACGGAGATACGGCACGCCCCCAGCGCCCCTCCAGACGAGCCCGCCCTCGAGGTCGCGGCCACGGACGGACGCCTCCCTCCGACGTTCCCGATCGCCCCCTAGTCCGGAAACGTCCGCGCCGCGTGGACCCTCGAGAAACCGCGGGCGCAGGGGGGCGCCTTGGCCCTTTTGTTCACTCCGTCTCAACATGCGTCTATGACCATCCCGCCCCCTACCCGTTCGGACATAGGGCGAGCCCTTTCCCAGAATGGCCGAGGCCGGTCCATTCGGGGAGCGGGTCCGGCCGTCGGTTCGATGAACGAGCGGGGAGGCGACCCGAGGCGGCGGAGATTGCGGATGCAGATGGCGTCCGTGGCTGTGGGCGCGGTGCTTCTGCTCCTGCTCCCGGCGCTGGCCCCGGCGGTTCAAGGTGCGCCGCCCTCGCCGGCATCCCAGGGGAAGGGCGGAGCCGCCACCTCCCCCGGCGGTTCGCCGGGGAACTCGGATGCAGCAGGGGCGACCAGCCCGGGCCCGACCAACGGTCTGCGGGCTCCGCAGCGTGGATGCGATGCGCCCCCCGGATGGCTCCCGATCTGCCCGCAGGGAGTGTCGGGCACCCCTCTCCCGAGGATCGCGACCAACAGTCCGTGGCAACCGGTCTCGACGACCCACACTCCTCCGCGCGGCACCGGGGGCTGGGGGGCGATGGCCTACGACGCGGCGGACGGGTACGTGCTGCTCTGGCTGCTCAACCTGAGCTCGGGTGGCACAGACACGTGGACCTACTCGGGCGGCCAATGGAAGATGCTCGCGCCCGCCATCTCGCCGCCTCTGAACGCGAACTACCCGACCATGACGTTCGACCCGGACCCCGCGGCCTGCTGGGTGGGAACGAACGGTTGCTTGGTCCTCATGATGGGCCGCACGTACGGGACCGAGCTCGAGTGGCAGTATGCGGGCGGCAGTTGGGTCAACGCGACCGGGTCCCTGACGCACATCATCGCGTCGCCTCAGGGCGATCTCGGGCTCGCGTTCGACCAGAACCGGACCGACTGCGGTCCCTACGCCGGCGTCAACGGCTGCCTGATGGCCGCCTCCGGATGGGATGTCAACGCGACCTGCGGCGTCCCGTGCACCGCGCCGGATTATAGCGTCCGAGTGTGGGCCTACAACGAGGCCACCAAGGCCTGGGGGTCTTTCCCCAGCGGGGTGAGCGGGGGTGCCATCGAGGACTTCGGCGCGACCACGCTCCTCTACGATCCGAACGTGGGCCACCTGCTCATGCGCGCGCCGATGGCCGAGCTGTGCCACTACGAGATCTGCGGCCTGGAGCCGTCCACGTTGGAGCTCACCAGCAGCGGCTGGTCCTTCCTGTACGGGACGTGCGGGTCCACGCCGTACTGCTCCGACGGTCTGCATGGGCTCGAGAACGCGGGGATCGTCTTCGACGCCGCGAACGCCTTCGCGTTCGTCTTCGGAGGGACCAACTCGTCGTCCAGCTCCGGGTTCAACACCTCCTGGGCGTTCTACGGCGACCAGTTCGCTCCGCCCGGCTCGGCCTGGCTCAACCTCGACGAGCTCGCGAGCCTGGGAACGGGCCCGAACCCCTCGCCTCCCGCTCGCTTCGACCCGTTCGTCGCCTACGACCCCAACTCGGCGGACTGCGGCGGCGGGACGCCCGCCCACGGCTGCGTGGTGCTCTTCGGAGGGGCGCTCTACCAGGACACGTGGCGGTTCTGGCTACCGGTCACGCCCGAGATCTACGCCAACCCCGACCCGGTCTCGCAGGGGCACACGCTCTGGATCAACGTGACGGTGGTCGGCGGTACGGGGCACTTCATCTGGTTCAACCGGACCTGGAAGGCGAGCTCCTATCCCGTGGGTTGCGCGGTGAACTCCGTCGCGGACGACCTCCACAGCCGGGTCTCCTGCGTGCCGACCTTCTCCTCGAGCTGCCCGGGCGCCCATGGGAACTTCTTCAACGTCTCGGTCACCGTTACCGATAGCGGCGGCGAGCAGGGGACGTCCGGTTGGGACCCTCTCGTCGTCAACCCCTCTCCCCTCGTGGTACACTTCTACGACCGGTACCCCGTCTGGTGGCAAGGGGTGGACCTCGGCCTGCTGGACCCGGTCGGGATCAACGACCTCACGGACAACTTCGGGGTCGCGACCTGGGCCCAGTCGTACGACCCCAACTCCCCAAGCGCCTGGGTGGCCATCGATGCCCAGGCGGTGCTCGTCCAGGAACAGACCCCCCTGCCGCTCACTTGGGTCTCCTGGGACGGGGTCGGGGTGGACTACGCCACCCTGACGGCCTCCCAGCTCGCCAAGCTCCCGCTCGACGATTCGATCGAGTTCAGCGTCCAGCTCGGACCGGCAGGCAGCTCGACGGCCTGCGCCACGGTCTACTCCGACCTGAACCTGAACGCGACGTACGGCAAGCACAAGCTCTCGTACTTCCCCGTGGGCCTCGGCGGCCAGTACGGGGCGGTGGACCCCGGCAACATGGTCCAGCCGCTGCTCGAGGGCATCCCCGCGATGGTGGCCGCGAGCACCGCGTCCATCACGACCCTCTCCTGGGGCGACCAGGGAGGCCACGGGCAGATCCTGGCGTTCAACGCCACCTACTTCATCAACGCGACGCTGGTGATGAACATCGCCGCGCTCACCGGGGCGACGCTACCGGACCCCGTGGCGGGCACCGCGTCCATCATCCCACGGGCCAATGTCGCCCTGTCCATCAGCTCCTTCGGAAAGGTCAGCATCACCGCGGGGGCCTCCGTCCAGTTCCCGTTAGGCAAGGTCTCCGGGATCTCTTTCACCATCACCGAGAGCTTCACGGCCCAGGCCAAGTTCCAGTTCGAGCAGCACTACGCGGGCCTCACGTACGTGGGGGGCCTCGTGCTCACGAACTTCTCCATCGCGTTGGGGGTGGTGATCAAGGCCTCGGTCACCTTCCCGATCTACGGGATCAGTCTCGGCCCGCTAGGCACCGTCGGGTTCACGATGACGATCGCCGTCGCTTTAGGCGCGACGATCGGGGTCTTCTTCAATCAGACGAACGCGCCGCTCACGTGTCCCGTCGGGTGTTTCCTCGGATGGTTGCCCGTCGTGCTCCAGAAGGTCCAGGCGCTGATCTCCCTCGCCATCAGCGTCGCGTTGGGGCTCTCGATCGCGGTGGCCAGCATCAGCATGGGCGGCACCCTGGAGTTCGACATCTACCTCCAGAACGTCCAGCCCGTCCTCCGGGGATGGCAGCTCATCGGAACGGTGTTCGTCAGCGTGAGCGTCCTCTTCTGGACGTGGACGGACAACCTCTGGTCCGGGGTCATCGCCTCCAACGGCACTCCCAACCCCGGCATCTTGGGCGGACCGGGGTACCGGGCGACGAACAACTCCTTCGTCGTCGGCCCACGGTACTACAACGTCTCGGGCTACCAGGCGGTGGTCTGGGTCCCCGGGTCGGTGCAGGGACCCCTGCTCAACGACGTGTATCCTTCGGGGGCGTTCGACATGGCCGAGGGCTCCGGCGGTCCCGCGGTCCTCTACGCGACGGACAACGTCTCGCAACCGCGGAACCTGGGTCTCACGCTGGGGATGCTCTCGCTGGACCCTGCGAACCGTACCGCGACCCCGGTGAGCTTCTCGCTCCCTCCGGGGGAGATCGCGTTCAACCCCCGGCTCGTGAGCGTGAACGGTGGGGGGCTCCTCGCGCTCTGGGACGCCCTGCCGGACGCGCAGACCACGGTCGCCGGTCCCTCCCAGGTGACCGGCGTCTCGCTCCAGAGCGCGCTCTGGGACCCCACGAGCCGGAGCTGGGGCCCTCCGACCACGCTCTCCACCGGGGCCTTCCCGCTCTCCTACACGGCAGGCTCCTGCGGAACCGACACCCGGGTGGTGCACCTCGATGCTCCGTCCCTCCTGGGTCACGGCGGGTCGCTCGTCGAGCAGGACCTCGTGAGCGGGGCCACGATCGCTTCGGTGAGCGACCCGCTCGCCTCCGACGTCGTGTCGTTCGATTGTCCCAGCGGGCTCGTCTCGGTGAGGAACATCGACGGGAACTACACGGTGGTCAACATGACGAGCGGAACCCCGTGGGCGGTCCCCACCGTGCCCGGGTACAACCTGTCGTTCGTATCCCACGCGGGAGGGAGCCCCGGAGACCTCGCGGTCCTGTACCGGGATTCCTCGTCCACGCTGCTGCAGGTCGACGGCACGGGAGGACAGCTCCTCGCGAACGTGACCCTCCCGGAGAACGTCTCCTCGGTCCAGGTGGACCTCGACGGCGGGACCTGGGTGGTGGCCGCTCAGGCCCCCGACGGGGTCCAGGTGTACCTGGTCGAGGGCACCTCTCTGGCGTTGGTCCGTGACCTTCCCTGGCAGAACCTGACCCAGACCCGTCTCTCGGTCTCGCCCGGAGGAACGGCCACCCTCGTCGGCGAGAGAAAGAACGGGGGCCCGGGGCTCCCGTGGATGAACCTCAGCGCGGCCTACTTGCCGTTGACCGCGGTCGGGCCCATCTCCGCGCTCCCGGGTTCCGTGGACGCCGGAGCACCGGTCACCTTGAGCGCCACCGCGGAGTCGGTGAACGGCCCGCTGCAGTACCTCTGGACCGGGCTGCCTCCCGGGTGCGTGTCCCTGAACGCCCCAGCGATCACGTGCACCCCCACGACGCCCGGGACCTACGGGATCGCCCTGCGGGTCACGGATGGTCGCGGCGTCACCGCGACAAGCTCGACGCTGACGTTCGAGGTCGGAGCGCCTCCCGCTGCGGGCGCGGTGAACGCCTCCAGCGCCCGGATCGAGGCGGGGAGCTTCGTGAACCTCACCGCTCCGGGAAGCAGCTTTGGCGCGACATCGTTCGCCTACTCGTGGTTCGGCCTTCCTCCCGGCTGCACCTCCGTGAGCACGCCTCTGTTGGTCTGCGCCCCCTCCGCCCCGGGGAACTACACGGTAGGGGTGACCGAGCTCGACCAGAGGGGCGGCTCGGTGAGCGAGACCCCGGTCTCGATCGAGGTGCTTCCCCGGCTCGCCGTCGCCTTCCTCACCGCGAGCGGCGACCAGGTGGCGACGGGGACCTCGGTCCGTTTCTCCGCCTCGGGCGAGGCCGGGGTCGGTCCCTACGCCTACTCCTGGGGAGGGCTACCGAGCGCGTGCGCCTCCGTCTCGGTCAGTTCGCTGTCCTGCTCCTTCCCCGCCGCCGGGACCTTCTGGGTCACCGTGGTCATCACCGACGCTGACGGGATCACGGCCGCCCGGTCCGTCGAGATTGTCGTGGAGTCTCCCCCCGCCGCCGGGGTGAGCGCGTTCCTCCTGGAGGTTCTCCTGCTCGTCGGCGTGGCCGCTGTAGCGGCAGCGAACGTGGCGGTCTGGTGGTGGCTGCCCAAGCGTAAGGCCCGCGGAGCTGGACCGAAGGCCGACGGCGATACGTCAGAGACCCCCGAGCCGTCACCGGGGTCCGCTACGCCCGCGGTGGCGCCTGCGACCACCTCGACTCCCGCTCCGGCGCCCATGCCCGGTCTCACGCCCGCTCCCGCTCCTGCTCCCGCTCCTGCTCCCGTTGCCTCTCCGTCCGAGGGGGATGCGGGCGGCCAAGCGGCCTCTCCGCCAGCCTCGGCCGCTTCACCGCCGGAGGGGGACCGGGGTGCATGATCGCTCGGAGCTCACGCCGCCGCGCCCGGTTCGGAGCCGCGGCCCTCTCGCTCCTGCTCCTGGTCCTTCTCCTCCTCCCGGGCTCGCTGGTCTCGGGCCGGGGGCCCTCGCCCTACGTCGGAAGCCCGCATGGGGCGAGCCCCTCCTACGCTCCGGCCCCATCAGGGACCTCTTCCTCGCCGGGAAAGCTCTCCCCAAGGGCGTCCGAGCACGGGGTTTCCGCCGAGGTGCGGACGCTCCCCCCGGGGAGCCGGCCCGCTGGGTGGCCCGCTTCGCTCTCCTTCCCGCCCACGCGGTCCTCCCTCGCGCATTTCCGGCCGAAGGTCGCCTCCGGGCCGACAGGAACGTGGGGCCTCGTGGGAACTCCCGCCGGCCGTTTCGGCGCGAGCATGGCGTACGACCCGGACCTCGGAAGGACCGTGCTCTTCGGAGGCTTCGATTGGAACGGCCACACGTACGGTGACACCTGGTCATATGACCCGGCCAACGAGACGTGGGCTCCGGTCCCCTCTCCTACCTCTCCCGAGCCCCGAGGGTTCTCCACGATGGCGTACGACGCTACGGACCACCTGTTGATCCTCTTCGGAGGCGACACCCTCCAAGGTTCGATGGACGCGGAGACCTGGGGCCTCACCGCCGCGGGGACCTGGGAGAACCTGACCCCTTCCGTGGTCACCCCTTTCAACAACCCCTCCCCCCGGGAATGGGCCTCCCTCGCCCCCTCCTTCGCGAGCGGCGTGGTCCTCTACGGCGGTTACGGGTACGTGGCCGGGGTCGGAGCGATCCTGGGCGACACGTGGTCCTTCACCCTGGCCACGGGGTGGACGCAGCTCTGCCTCTACGGATCGTGCGGGCCCACCACTCCGGGCCCCCTGTTCGGGGCCACCATGGGCTTCGACACGTTCGGGACGGACGACGTCCTGTTCGGCGGCGACTTCGGCCCGAGCTACACCAACGCCACGTGGATCCTGAACTCGACCGGGTGGTACAATCTGACCTCGTTGGAGATCCCCTCTCCGGGGGCCCGCGCGTTCGCGACGATGGCGCTCCTCGGGGGCCTGGAGACGGTGATGGGCGGGCTTTCCCCCAACGGAGGGGAGTACTCGGACATGTGGATGTTCACTCCTCCCATCCCGAACACGTTCTGGTCCACCGTGAGCACCCTCCCCTACGGGGGCTTCTGGATGTCCTCCGCCTTCGACTCCGCCTCCGGGCACACCGTCCTCTGGGGGGAAGCGAACTTCTCGTTCGGGATGATCCCGAACGTCTGGGGATGGAACGGAGGAGGCTGGTACGCCGAGTACGGGCCGGCCGGCAGCTCCCCGCCCGTACCGGACCTGACGGAGATGTCCTACGACGCGGCCGACGGTTACGTAGTGGCCTTCTCCCCCGGCGTGAACGGCTTGTTCCCGACGACCTGGCGTTACCAGCACGGGGCCTGGACGAACCTCACGCCCACCGTCCCCACCCTGGCGAACTCCCCGCTCTCGCGCTACGGGGCGGCGATGGCCTACGATGCTTCCGACGGAGAGGTGATCCTCTACGGGGGGCTCAACCTGCCCACGGGCCAGCTGGCTTCCGACACCTGGGCCTTCGCGGGGGGGGCCTGGACGAACATTACCCCGGCCGCCTCCCCTCCGCCCCTCTTCTTCCCATCGCTCGCCCCAGCCTTCCCCGGCGGTCCCCTGGTCCTCTTCGGAGGGGGTGACCTGTCGTACACCCCCACCGCCGCGACCTGGACGTTCCTGCACGGGGTCTGGACATCGCTCTCGCCGGCGACCTCGCCCCCCGCACGCTTCGATGCCGCCGCGACCTGGGACCGGAGCGAGCACGGCGCGCTGATCTACGGCGGGAGCGGGGCGACGGTCCTGGACGACACCTGGCGTTTCGACCTCGTGAACGACACGTGGGTCGCGGTCTGCCAGCCCTCCTGCACCGGGGTCACCATCTCGTACCCTACGATGACCTACGACTTCCGCGACAACAAGACCATCCTGGTCGGGGGACAGACGGGGGGGGCCTTCTACCTCTCGAACGGGACGTGGGCGGTCCAGAACACGCTCCCGGCCCCGATGCCTCGCTGGCTCGCAACGATGACCTACGACGCGAACCCCTCCGACGGATACGCCCTCCTCTACGGAGGCACGGGCGGAGGGCAGTCCTTCGCGGACACCTGGGTGTTCACCCCCGAGCTCAACCTGTCCGCTCCCATCGTCAACCGGACGAGCGTCGATGCGACCGAGCAGTCGGTGAGGGTGAGGGGAGGGGTGACCGGCGGCGGCGCCGGTGGCGTCCTCGTGTCGTGGGAGAACCTCCCGCCGGGCTGCGCCGGTCTCACCGGGACGAACTTCACCTGCGTCCCTACCGTAGCTGGGAACTACACGATCTTCAACCAGGCGAACACCACGGGAGGGGTCCCCCTCACGTCGGGGAGCGTGGTCGCGCTCACCGTCGACCCCGCGCTGGTCCTCTCCCCCGCGGTCCGGTCGGACCGGGCCCAGGTGGACGTGGGGTCGAACGTGACCTTCTGGGCGAACGCCTCCGGTGGGACGGGCACGTATTCCGACCTCTGGGGCGGGCTGCGGCAAGCGGTCTGTTCCGGGTCGGCCGAGTCGATCACGTGTCACTTCCCGGCCCCGGGGGCCTACACGGTCTCGCTCACGGTGACCGACTCGAACGGCATGTCGCTCCACGCGGCGCCCGTTACGGTGAACGTCGCCTCCGTCCCGACCGTCAGCCTGCCCGTGGCCAGCCCGGACCCCGCCCAAGCGGGCTCGACGTTGAGCCTCTCGGCTGCGGCGACAGGAGGCGCCCCTCCTCTGAGCGAGGTCTGGAACGGCCTGCCCCCCGGCTGCGCCTCGGCCTCCACCCTCCAGCTGAGCTGCACGCCCACCTCTCCCGGAAGCTTCCTGGTCAACGTGACGGTCACGGACTCGAACGGGATCTCCGCGGTCTCCTCCTCGCTGACGCTGATCGTCCTGGGGATCCCTCCCACCCTGTCGGTCTCGGCCCAGGCCTCGCCGACCAGCGGCACCGCGCCCCTGGGCGTGGTCTTCACCGCCGCCTCTCAAGGGGGCGCGCCGCCCGTCGTCTTCTCCTGGGACTTCGGCGACGGGAGCCGGGGTGTCGGACCGACGGTCGCCCACACGTACGGGGCCGGGGGTCGGTTCGTGGCCGAGGTCTGGGCCAACGACTCCCAGGGTGGGACCGCCGTGGCCAGCGTCACGGTCTCGGTGAGCGTCCCGCCCCTCCGCGCCTACCTGGTCCAGACCCCGCGCACGCTCACGACGGAGGAGGGCGTCGCCTGGGTGGTCCAGGTCTCCGGCGGGACCGCGCCATACTCCGTCGCCTGGAGCGGGTTGCCGTCGGGCTGCCCCACTACCGGCACGAACGTCTCTTGCGCGCCGGGGAAGGCCGGGACGTACGCCGTCTCGGTCGCTGTGACCGATCACACCGGTGCGTCCACCACCGCGTCCGCGTCCCTCGTGGTCACCGGCGCGTCCACGAACATCTCGCCGGCATCTCCGGGTCTTCTTCCGTGGGAGCTGGCGCTTCTCGTGGGAGGGATCCTCGCAGGGGCCGCTATCCTGGTGGTGGGCCTCCGGCGTAGGAGACCCCCCGCCTCGAAAGTGCCCGCCCCCGACGCCGCTCCCTCGGCGCCGGAGAAGAAGGTCGAGCCTGTCGCAGAACCCCGCGCCAAAGCACCCGAGCCCTCGCTCCCGGTCGCTCCGGCCGCCGACCCGAGCCCGCCCACGAGCCCGCCCGACTCCACGGATTAGCTCGCGGACGCGCTCCGGGCCCCGCTCACCGGGCCGCTTCCCCCAGCTCCCTCTGCGAGTCCGTTCGCCCGCCGCGCAGTATTTACAGGAGGTCTCGCTCGCCGAGATGTGAAGGGGGGACCTACCCGACCCCGGCGCGCTACCGTTCCCGAACGAACATCTCTCGGCTCTAGGCTCCGCAGGGGCCCCCTCGTCACGGGTGTCTTCTTCGCGGCCCTGAGGGCCCGTCCCGCGCTGTTCGTCGGGGTCGGGGCGTACGGTCCGGCGCATGCGCTTCCGAACTCCAGCGCAGAGGTGAGTGCCGGACCGGTCCAGGCGCCCTCCCACGCGAACCCTCGCATGATGCTCCCTCCCACGTTCGACCCCGGCTCTAGCTCTCCCCTCGTCCCCGCGCCCCAGGTGAGCCCCACCGTGGGGATCAACTACCGGGCCACGTGGGACCCGACAGCCCAGAACGAGCCGGGCATCGCCGTGAATCCGACGAACCCGCTCGACATCATCGTCTCGGGGAACGACTACGACACGGCGGCCACCGGCTCCTCCGGATCCTGGGCGAGCGAGTTCACGTCCCTGAACGGCGGGCTGTCGTGGTACTATCGCCCCGCGGCGATGAACAGCACCTTTGCCGGCGGCCATCCCTGCTTCGGGGGCGACTCCAACGTCTTCTTCGCCCCCGACGGGACCGCCTACTTCGCGGGCCTCGGCTACCCCACCGCCCAGACGGCGTATTGCTCGGGAAGCACCTCCACGAACGGGGGCCTCTTCGTCGCCCACTCCACCGACGGCGGTCTCACGTGGACGTACGTCCGGGTCGAACAGGACGTCGGTGCCACCTGGGTGGACAAGGAATGGATGGGGATCGACCCCGCCACGGGCACCGTCTCTATCGACGTGATGAACTACAGCTCGACCGCCTACATCGACTACTGGTACTCCACGAACCACGGGGCGTCCTGGGTCGGACCCCGGCACGTGAACCCCTCGACCGACCAGAACATGGTCGCAGCCGGGCTCGCCATCGACTCCTCCGGCGGCGTGGATGTGGTATGGCAGGGTGGCGCGAGCGGGAACGACATCGAGTTCTCTCGGGCGACGGCCCCCGGGCAGGCCTTCTCCGCCGAAGCGAACCTGGGCACGATCACCTGCGCCCCCGCGGGGAGCTCCGGGTTCCCCGCCATCGGCGGTGTCGCCCGCATGAACTGCTTCCCCCAGATCTTTGGCGACACCTGGTCGGGGAGCCCGTACCGGGGGGACCTCTACATCGTGTACACCGAGAACGTGAGCTCTCTGCAGATCAAGCTCCTTCGGTCGACGAACCTCGGGACCTCCTGGAGCTCCGCCATCGCGGTCAACAACGACCCCGGTGACGGGGCGGACCATTGGTGGCCTCAGTTGGCGGTGGGGACCAACGGGACGGTCTTCGTGGAGTTCCTGGACCGCCGGTACGTTCCCGGGAACTTCTACGTCGATACCACCGTCGCGGTCTCCACGGACGGGGGCCTGACGTTCCCTCTGAACGTCCGGGTCTCCTCCGTGAGCGGGAACCCCACGGTGTGGTCGGCGTTCATGGGGGACTACGAGAACACTTTCTGGAGCCCCGCGGGCGACTTCTCGGTCTGGACGGACTTCCGAGACGGGCTCCCGGGGAACCTGAACGAGAACCTGTACGTGGGCCAGCTCTCCTGGCTGAACCTCTCCTCGAACGTGGCGGGGGTCCCCGCCATGGTCGACGGGATCTCCCTCTCGCTCCCCACGACCGAGTACTGGACCCGGGGGACCGTCCACAACATTTCCGTCCCCACGAGCTTGGTCAGCGGAGGCGTGACCTACACGTTCTCCCATTGGCAGGGCATGTTCTCCTCCCCATCGAACTCGCTGACGGACGTCGCGATGAACGCCAGCTCCCCGCTGCGGGCCATCTACAACGTGGCCGGCGCTCTCCCGCTCTCCGTCACCGTCTCGACCGTCCCGTCCGCGACCGCGACCTCGGGCTCGGCCGTCGCCGCCATGGCGGCCGTCACCTCGGGCGGCTCGCCCGTCGCGGGGGCGACCGTCACCTTCTCGGACTCCCTCTCCGACACGTTCGCTCCCAACCCCGTCACCACGGGGACCAACGGTAACGCCTGGACCAACTTCACCGCCCCCACGGTCCTCTCTGCGACCGCGGACACCGTGACCGGCGCGGCCACCGCCAGCGGGTACTCCCCGGGGTCCGGGACCGTGGCCATCACCATCGACCCGACCCCCCTCTTGGTCGTGCTGACGACGACCCCCTCGGGCAACGTGGTCGGGGGCGCCGTGGTCTTCGCCGAGGCCCGGGTGTCCCTCTCCGGCGGAGCTCCGATGGCGGGGGCGACCGTGACCCTTTCGGACTCGGCGGGTAGCACATTCTCCCCGGCCACCGCTGCGAGCGACGCGGCAGGGTACGTCTACTCGAACTTCACTACCCCTGCGGTCGCTTCCCCCACCACCGACACGATCGATGCGGCGGCGACCGCACCCGGGCATCCCGGGGGCAACGGTACCGCGACGATCGCTCTCCAACCGGTCCCGAACCTCTCCGTCGCCCTTGTGCCGGTGCCCTCCAGCGGCACACCCGGTACGAAGGTCGTTCTCCGTGCCACGGTCTCGGTCACCTCCGGCCCTTACGCGGGAGCGACGGTGACCTTCGCGGACCAGCGGGGCGACCCCTTCTCCCCCGCCTCGGGGACGAGCAGTGGTGGGGGCACCGTTTGGAGCAACCTCACGCTCCCCACGACGCCCTTCCCGCTCACCCTCGTTGTCTGGGCGAACGCGACAGCGACCCTCGCGCGACCCGGCGGCACGAGCACCGCCGTCACGGACGAGCCGGTGCTCACCGGGTCCATCGTCGTGCCCTCCAGCCCTGTCACGGCGGGTCTTCCCGCCGCGCTGAGCATCTCGGTCGCCTCCGCGGGGACCGCGATCGGTGGAGCCTCTCTCGTCTACTCCGATGTCCTCGGAGGGGTCTTCGCTCCCAGCGTCGGCACCAGCGCTCTGGGGACGGGCATGGCCTACACGAACGTCACGGTCGCGGGCGTGAGCGTTCCGTCCGCGGACACGATCACCGTCGCGGTCTCGGACGGGGGGTACGTCTCGGCCACCCTGACCGCGACCCTCGAGGTCGACCCGGCCCCCCCGCTGTTCCTCAACCTCTCCGCGACCTCCTACGAGGCCACGGCGGGCTCCAGCGTCCCGGTCCGCGTCACCCTCCAGAGCACGGGAGCTCCGGTTGCAGGGGCGTCCGAGTCGTTCAGGACCTCCGCGGGGTCGCTCGATATCGTGTCGGCGACCACTCCGGCCAACGGGACCGTGGAACTCCTCCTGGCCGCACCCTCCCCAACGGCCGCGACCTCGGTCACCGTGACGGCGAGCGCGTCCGAGCCAGGCTACACGGCGGGGACGGGCACGCTGCGGCTGTACGTCGTGCTCGTGATGTCGCTCGCCCTGTCCATCTCGCCCACGACCGTCGTTTCTGGCGGGACGGCCCAGGTCGAGGTCCTCGTGGAGGACGCGAGCGGCGCCCCGGTCTCCGCGGCCCAGGTGAGCCTGTCGGCGAGCCAGGGGACCATCTCGCCCTCCGTCGGGACCACGGACTCGACCGGGAAGCTGACCGTCCAGTACACCGCCCCGAACGTGAGCTCGACAACGACCGCGACGATCACGGCGACGGCGACGGCCCCCGGGCGGGAGACCGCGCAGGGGTCCGCCCAGGTCACCGACACCCCGCCATCGCCCGGTTCCGGTCAAGGGGACCTGATGGCCACCCTCACCAGCCCGCTCGTGCTCGCCGCGATCGCCGTCGCGGTCGTGGCGGCGGCCGCGATCCTGGCGGTGACCCTCAGGAAGCGGCGGATCTCGGCCAACGATCCCGGGTCCTCCTACTCCTCGGTCCCCCCGGGCCCGCCCCCGATGTACCCGCCACCCCCTCCTGGTTGAGCCCACCTCCCGCGGCGGGAGGCTCGGATGGCCTCCCCGGGCTGGACAGTGACCAAGCCGCCGCGGTTCCCGGGGACGGAGCGCTCGGGTGGCGGCGGGTCGATCGGGTCTCGGGCTAGCCGGCCTCATCGATCCGTCGCCCGGTCGCGAGGGCGCCCGAGAGGTCGTTGTAGGCCGCGATCGGCAACGAGGCGCTGGCGAAGCCTCCCTGGGTGTCGGTCGCCTGGAGGGTGACCGTGGTGCTCCCCGCGGGTCGAAGGCCCCGGGCCCTCGCCTGAAGGAGAAGGTCAGACCTTCAGGACCTTCACGTCGTCCTCGAGCTGATGGAGCTCCTTCGGGGAGACGAGGACGGGGTCGGCGTGGACGATGACCGCGCCGCGTGTGCGCTCCGCGGCCTCCCGCGCCACCTCGAGGAGCTTCCGGGCGCTCCGGAACCCTGCATCCTCGATGACGCGGTCAAGACCTTTCAGCACGACCGCGCGTCCGGTCTCCTTCTCCAGGTGACCGGACACCAGGTCGCCCACTCGGTCGACGTCTCCGGGACGTACCCGACCCTCCCCTTCGTTGCTCGAGATCCGCCAGAGCGTGGCCCCCGCCAGGCCATAGGCGGCGGAGAGCTCCGCGGGAGCCTCGGTGCAGAAGATGAGCATCTTGCCACGGTCCACGCCGGAGGAGCCGACGATGCTCCAGAACGCGTTGGCGTCGGCCGTCTCCACCAGGGTCATCGGCACCATGGGCCAGGTCGGGGCTCCGGGGCGGGAAAGTCCCGGACCCCGGGTCGGAGCGGGTGCAGATATGTGGGCCGCGTTGGGGCCGGAGGCTTCTCGCATGTCCGGAGCGGATGGGGGCCCGGCCTGGGGCTGGGCGGAGGACGGCGTGGAGGACCATGTGGAGGCCGCGGGGACCGCCCGCTCGGCTCGGGGACCGGTCGCGGCCTCCGGGCGCCCTGGGGCCCCGGGTGGGTAAGGCCCGGCGGCGCGCACCGGCGGAACTGGAACTGGACCCGGTGGCGTGGGAGACGTAGCGGTAGGCGCCCATGCCGCGCCCGACGCGGGCGCCCGGGGCATCGCCATCGCGGCCGACCGCGCGCGTTCGATCGCCCACTGGGCCCGACCGTTCTCCTGCCCCGCCCCCTTACCGACGGAGAAGTACTCCCCTCGAACCTGGAACCAGACGGTGCGCCCCCCAAGGAGGGCACTTGGTTGCTGGATCGCCTCCGGGAGCGTGGCAAGACCCCAGCTGAGGGGAGGGACGCTCTGGTAGGTCCGAGAGAACCGTCCCCCCGTCCCGGCCAGGAACATCAAACGCGAGGACGTGAGCACCAGGAAGCCCTCCATGCCGTCGGCGAGGTTCGCGAGACCCTGCGTCGCGCTCCCCTTGCGGTGCACGGCGGACCAGGCCTCCTGGACCCGCTCCCCGGGTCCTAGGGCGAGCGCGCGCTGGGCTTCCGGAGGGAGTTCGATCATGCCGCTGCGGCGTAGCGCCGGTGAAGGTACATTCAGAGCCCGCCTTATACGCTGCTCCACCCGGACCCTCTCCGGTGGGCGACCGCGTCCGTAGGGGGGGCCTCTCCTCGCGCGAGGGGGCGCGACCGGAGTTGACGAAGGGTTCAAGCAGGGAACTTCTGACCTGTAGGACGCCCGGGCTTGTCGGGCGCAGGTGGGGCGCGTCCCCGCTCGGCGCCGGACCTGGAGGGGAGACCATGGAAGCCGAACACCTCCGAGGCGGGTGGCGCCAACCCGTGGTCCTACCCTCCGAGGTCGCGCGATGGGGGATCTCGTCCGCGCAGGCGAAGACGAACCTCGAGAAGGACGGTTTCAACGAGCTCCCGCAGCGGGGGGCGCGGAACCTCTGGGCCATCGCGCGCGAAGTGGTCACGGAGCCGATGGTCTCCCTGTTGCTGGTCGCGGGATTGATCTACGTCTTCCTGGGGGAGCCTCACGACGCGGCCATCCTGATCGCCTCCGTCCTGGTCATCATCCTGATCACGCTCTACCAGAACGGGAAGACGGAACGGGCGTTGGAGGCGCTCCGCACGCTGGCGGACCCCTGGGCGCTGGTCGTTCGCGACGGGCAACAGCGGCGCGTCCCCCGGCGCGAGGTCGTGCCGGAGGACCTGATGGTCCTGGTCGAAGGGGACCGGATCCCTGCGGACGGGGCCGTGCGGGCCTCGATCGACCTGCAGGTCGACGAGTCCCTTCTCACGGGGGAGTCGGTCCCGGTCCGCAAGCGGGTGGCGTCGACCGGGGACCAGACCCCACGACCGGGGGGTGAGGGAACTCCCTACGTCTTTGCCGGCACGCTCGTGGTGCGGGGCACCGGCTACGCCCAGGTCCAGCGCACGGGGAGCTCCACCGAGTTCGGGCGGATCGGGTCCTCCCTCCAGGCCGTCGAATCGAGGGCGACCCACCTGGAGGCGGAGAGCGCCCGGGTGGTCCGATGGATGGCCGCGGTCGCGCTCAGCGTCTGCCTGGGGGTGGTGCTCCTCTACGGGCTGCTCCACGGGCGATGGATCACCGGTCTGCTCGCCGGGGTCACGCTCGCCATGGCGTTGATCCCGGAGGAGATCCCGCTGATCCTCACCATCTTCCTGGCGGTCGGGGCGGCCAAGATCGTCAAGGATGGCGTGCTGACGCGGCGTTTCTCTGCGATCGAGGGGCTCGGCTCGACCACGGTCCTCTGTGTCGACAAGACCGGCACGCTCACTCTCAACCAGATGGTCGTCCGCGAGGTCGCGACCGCCTCTTACACGGGGGACCCCACCCGGTCGTCGACCTCCTCCGGGCTCGTGGAGTCTCGAACGCTGTTGGACCGTGCGCTCCTCGCGTCGGACCCCCAGCCGTTCGACCCGATGGACCGCGCCTTCTCGGACCTCGCCCCCACGCTCTCGGTCCCGCTGCTGAAGGACCGTCCCGCGCTCTCCCTCCTGCGCCGCTACCCTTTCCGTCCGGACTTCCTCGCGGTCTGTCAGGCCTGGACGGACCCGGGCGGGGACGGCGCGCTCCTCACCGTGAAGGGCGCTCCGGAGACGGTCCTCGACCTCTGCGGGCTCGTGGGAGAGCCGCGAACCCGCTGGGAGCGGGGGGTCTCGCGGTTCGCGGAGCAGGGACTCCGTGTTCTGGCGGTGGCGGAGGCTCATGCGGACCTCCGAGAGCTTCCGGAGGACCCGCGCGAGCTCCGTTTCACCCTGCTCGGCCTCGCCGGACTGGAGGACCCGCTGAGGAAGGAGGTCCCCGAGGCGGTCCGCAGCTGTCAGCGGGCGGGCATCCGGGTGATGATGATCACCGGTGACTTTCCGCTCACCGCGCTCAAGATCGCCGCGCAGGCCGGACTCCCTACCGAAGCGGGGGCGGTCACCGGGCCAGAGATCGAGAGCTTGCCGGAGCCGGAGCTCCGGGTCAGGCTGGAGCACGTCAGCGTCTGTGCGCGCGTGAGCCCGGAGCAAAAGCTGTCCATCGTCCGGGCCCTGCAGGCGTCCGGAGAGATCGTGGCCATGACGGGGGACGGCGTGAACGACGCTCCCGCGCTGAAGGCCGCCGACGTCGGCGTGGCGATGGGCAAGCGTGGGACCGACGTGGCACGTGAGGCCGCCTCCATGGTCCTCCTGGAGGACTCGTTCCCCGCGATCGTCGGGGCAACTCGGGCCGGTCGTCGTATCGTCGAGAACCTGCGGAAGGCCTTCTCCTTCCTCGTCTCGATCCACGTGCCGATCGCGGGCGTGGTGCTGCTCCCGGTGCTGATGGGGCTGCCCCTCCTGCTCTTCCCCGTCCACATCGTCTTCCTCGAGTTCATCATCGACCCGGCGGTCTCCGTCGGGTTCGAGGGGGAGCCCGCCGACCCCCATTCGATGGAGCGACCCCCAAGGGACCCGCGCGCTCCGATCTTCGACCGTCGCCTCACGGTCCGAGCCCTCTCGGAGGGGGCGACGGTCCTCGCGGGGAGCCTGCTCCTCTTCTTCCTCACGATCCACCTCGGCTATCCTGAGGACGTCGCCCGGAGCCTCTCCTTCACCACGCTCGTCATCGCGGCGATCACGCTGATGGTCGTGAACCGCGACCTCGGCTCCGCGCGCGCGGGGGAAGGGCGGCCGAAGAACCACGCGATGCGGACGATGGTGCTGCTGGTGCTGGTTGCCCTCGTGGCCTCCCTCTTCGTCCCGCCCGTGGCGGCCATCTTCCACTTCGGCGTTCCTCCGCTCCCCGAGCTCGGCCTCGCCGTGCTGTTGGGGGTCGCGACGGCCGGCTGGAGAGGGATCTCCAGGGCTCTCACTTCTCAGGGTGCGGGAGGCTCTTCCTCGATCCCCAGTCGCTCGCGACCGGAAGGTCCTTCCCCTGCCCACCAGCATGATACCCCCGACCCGCCGTAGCGGTGTGCCGCGTGGCCTCTCTCGGACCGAGGTGGGTTCTGTGGCCTCCGACCCGCGCTCGAGCGATCTTCCGGTCCGATCCCGACGATAAACGCGACCTCGAGAACTGACGACGTCGCAAGGGAGTTGCACCACCATGAACGTGGGGAGAAAGCGACCGTGCTGTGAGGGGTCGCGTCGAGTTTCGTCAGAGGAGGAGCCGCACGGCCCGTCCCGAACGCGCAGCATCGGTCGGGCGAGGCCCAGCTCCTAGGTGGGCCGCGAAGGCCGCTTCATTCCGATCACGGACTCTCCCGCGCTGTGCCCCAGCGGGCTGACGGCCCCGGTCCGGACGAACCCTTTGCTCTCGTAGAGGGCGACGGCCGCGGCCTGGCGGGGATTGACCTCGAGTTGCACTTCCGACCTGGGGCGGACCTGCCCTGTCCACTCAAGGGCAGCATCGAGGAGCCTCCCCCCCACCCCACGCCCCCGCCACGAGGGTTCCACCCACATGCCAAAAATGTGGAAGGCCTCGTTGACGAGCACGGCCACGACCATGCCGACCGGTCGGTCTCCCGGCACGATCGCGAGCAGGGTCGTCGCTTCCGTCGAGCTCGCGCTTCGAGCGGTCCGCTCCTTCCACAGGTCCTCGGGATACGCCTGCTCCCGGGCGTGTGACGAACCGAACGCGAGAGGGTCAGAAGCGAGCGCTCTCAGGCGAAGATCGCGATGCAACGCCCACTCCGAGGGCGTGATCCGGCGGATCAGTACCTGTGCCGCCTCATCTTTCATGCCGGCCCCGCGCTCGGGAGACGGCCAAAGGGCCTGGTCCTTCCGCCGGACGGCCGGGAGTTCGCACCCTCATGGGGAGCCGGCGCTCGTGACCTCTTCCAGCGGGGGCGCGAGCTCGGCGGAGGAGATTGGCGGTGCCAGGGTCGGCGGCGTTGCCGGGTCCGGTGTCGTGGCGTGCCCAGCCTCCGTCGGAAGGTTGAGCTCCGAGCTCCCGTCGTCGGACCCCTCCTTCCCTCTTCGCCGCCGGGCCTGCATCAGGGCCACCGTGCCCACGATGAGGGCTCCCGCGACGACCCAGAGGAACACGTAGGGGAATCTGGCGCTCGTGCGGAGGTCTCCCTCGAGCCCCGACCATGGGCCTCCCTGGCCCGACCCGCCCGTGGAGGAGGGGGCGGAGCCTCCGAGGTGGAAGCTGACGGAGTTCGACGGCCCGCTCTGATACGCGCCGGCGACGGAGAGCATGCTGCAGGAATACTGCGATCCTGGGGTGAGCCGGGTCACGTTGTACACGGTGGAGGTGGGAGAGATGCCGGAGATGAGCCGGGCCTCCGCGGACGGGGTCGAGGTCGAACAGTTGATCTTGTAGCTCGTGAGGGACGAGCCGGTCGTCGGGGTCTCCCACGACAGGAAGGCGTAGGTGTCCCCCGTCGAGTCGACCGTGAGGTAGAGGGGTGGGTCGGGGAGGGAGAGGGTGGTGCCAGTGACCCAGGAGCTCCACTGTCCACGGCCCGTCGAGTTCACCCCGGCGAGGGCCATCCAGTACTGCGTCCCCGGAGCAAGCCCCTGCAGGAGGTAGGTGTTCCCTCCCGCTCCGAAGGAACTGAGCTGGAACCCCCCCGCGCCGGCCGGGGAGGAAGCCCCTGCAGCGAGGCCGAGCGAGTAGCTCACCAGGGCCCCGGGCGGGGGAGCCCACGTGAGGGAGATGGAGCTGGAGGAGGTGTCCGTGACCGTCAGCCCCGCGGGCGCCCTGGGGACGTTCCACAGGACGACTTCCGTGAGGACCGACGGTGCCGTGGACAGGACCGTGAGGTTCGTGTAGGCCTGGCTCGCGGCCTGGACCGAGATGCCGGAGCCTGTCACCTGCCATTGCACGAACACGAACCCCGGGTTCGGAAGGGCGAGGAGCGGGTAGGGTGTCCCGACCGAGGCGGTGACGTTCTGCCCGCTGTTGTACACGCTTCCCCCGATCTCCACGGAGGCCGCGTTCGCGGGGGAGCTCAGGAAGGTGATGGCGCTGCGGACGACGAACGAGGCGGTCACCGTGGCCGCCTGCCCGCTCGTGGTCGTGAGCGACGTGGTGGGGGAGTTCGGGGCGGAGATGCTCACCCCGCCCGTCCATGACCATCCGGAGAAGACGTAGCCCGAGGGGGCGGTGACCGATAGGGGGAAGGTCGGGCCGATCGGGAGGGTGGTCGACTGTCCGTTGGTGAACGTGCTCGAGCCCAGGGTGAAGGTCCCCGCAGAGGCCGGAGAGGAGTAGAACGTGACCGGCACACCGGTCACCTGGAACGTGCAGCCCGCGCCGCTCTTGGCCTGCGCGCCGGAAGCGTCGGTGACCGTCAGGAGGGGGTTCACGGTCCCGATCGCCGTGTAAACGTGGGTGGCGGGGTTGCCGGAGCCCGTGGCGCCGTCCCCGAAGGCCCAGGCGTAGCTGTACGGGGAGCTGCCGCCGGAAGCGCTGCCGGTGAACTGGATCGTGTCCCCGGCCTGGAAGCTTCCGCCGCAGTAGAGCGCCTTTCCGGTGGTCTTGTCGGCCACGGCGTAGCTGGCGGAGAGCGGTGGGGGCCCGAAGACGAACCCGGACTGGAGCGCAGGCAGGTCGCCTCCGAAGATGTCCTGGTCGACCCCGCCCGAGATCCCGGGGTAGGATCCCGCATCGTTCCACTGGTAGTAGTTCCAGTACGCGAAGATCCCGATGTTGGGGGTGCAGCCGCCGCAGTACTCCGCGATCCAGAGGTGATAGGCGGTGACCGAGGAGTCGACGCAGTTGTTCGCGTAGTTGCTGTTCATGTAGACGATCGGGACGATGTTGAAGCCGTCGGTCGACGCGATGTAGTTCTCCACCGTCGTCATCCAGGTCACGACCCAGGAGGAGAGCGCGGAACGGCTGAGCGTGCCGCACCCCTGTTCCAGGTCGAGCGCGGGGTACATGTAGCCCGACCGGAAGTACGGCCCGGCGACGCTATCGAAGTAGTTCGCTTCCGTCGCCGCCCCGACGTTGACGGGGTCGGCGAAGTCGTAGGCGGCCATGTAGACCCCGGCCGCCTTCCCGTTCTGCTCGTTGGAGGCGAAGGTGGGATCGATGTAGTAGTTCCCTTGGGAGGCCTTCGCGAACGCGAAGGAGATCCCGGCCGCATGGACGCTTCCCCAATTGATGCTGCCCTGGTAGCTCGAGACGTCGATCCCGTTCAGGGTCGACCGGGGCACTTTCGGGGAAAGTGAAACGCTCCTTTCCATCAGGGCGGGATGTCCCGCGTTGGGGACGGCCGCCACTTGGGGGGACGGCCCGGGGAGGAGGTTCCCGAGGCCGACCAGCAGGAGCAGGACGAGGAAGATCGCTCCCGTGGCTCGGACGGCGGCCCAGCCTCGACCCGCGGTCACGGCGCGGCCCACCGCTCGTCTCTCGCCCAAGGTCCTCAGAGAGGGGTCGGGACCGCCCCCCTGGATAGGTCACGTGCCCCGTGCGGTATTTTACCTTCTGCCGAGAGGGCCGGGTCGCGCCTGTCCCAGCTCGGAGCCCTTCTCGGGCCCTCGGAGGAGGGAGCGACCCTGCTTGGCGGCGGTCCGCCGCGCGAAACACACTTGTATTCCCGCGACCTCGAAGACCGGTCTCATGGCACACCCCGGCCTCTGCCCGTACTGCCGCTCCCCCATCGGGCCGGGCTACAACATCTGCCCCCGATGCCGTCGGCCGTTGCAGGCCGCCCTCCCTCCGGGTCCGGGCGGCGCCCCCCTGGCGGTGCCGGGGCGACCGTTGCCGCCCGCCGCCGGGGCGGGTCCCCCGGCAGTTCCCATGGCTGGCCCCCCGGCGGGCCCCGGGGGCGTCCAGGCCCCGGCATCGGCGGACGCGACGTCCGAGAAGGACGACCCTCCATCTCGCGGCGGGAAGAACTACTTCATCTGGGTCCCGTTCATCGTCGGAGCGATCGTCATCGGCCTCGTGGTCATGATGCTCCTGCTGGTGGGCGTCCCCGTCTCCCACACCGAATCCTTCAGTTTCCACATCGTCGACCCCGGTAGCTTCAGCACCTCCTACAATCAGACGATGGTGTTCGCCCACAGCGGGACGGTCACGTTCACGTTCAACACGCTGGATGGGAAGGGCGTGATCTTCACGCTGATGAACGACACGAAGGCGGCCCTCTACCAGACCACTTCCTCCTCGGGAGGCTCGTCCTTCACCGCCAACGCGGGGCAGACGTTCACGTTCCAGATCTTCACCTACGCGGGGGACACGGTCAGCGTGACCGGGTCCCAGTCGTACACCGGCCCCACGGTCTGACGGGCGGAACCCTCCCGCCCCCTCTCTTTCCCCTTATAGGGCGACTCTCCTGCGAAACCTCGCGAACATGGAGGAGTCCAACGCCGCGCTCCTGGTGGTCGTCGTCGGCACGCTGATGGCGGCGGTGGACGGCACCATCATGATCCTGGCCCTCCCCACGGTGGGGAGCGACCTGCACTCCGACCTTACGACCATCATCTGGACCATCCTGATCTACTTCCTCGTCACGGCCGTGCTGACGACCCAGATGGGTCGCATCGGCGACATCTTCGGCCGTTCCCGCTTCTACAACGCCGGCTTCGCCGTCTTCACCTTCGGGTCCTTCCTGTGCGGCATCGCTCCCACGGCCGAGGCCTTGGTGGGGTTCCGCGCGGTCCAGGCGGTCGGCGGGGCGATGATCGTCGCGAACGGGAGCGCGGTCATCTCGGACCACTTCCCTCCCCAGCGGCGGGGCGCGGCCTTCGGGTACACGGTCTTCGGTTGGAACGTCGGGGCCGTGCTGGGCATCCTGCTGGGTGGCCTCATCACGACGTACTTCAACTGGCGCCTCATCTTCTTCATCAACGTCCCGATCGGGATCCTCGCGGTCCTGCTGGGCTACCTTAACCTCCGGGACAAGGAGCGCACAGGGGCCAAGCTCGACCTGCCCGGTGCGGCGGTGCTGACCGCGGTGCTCTCCCTCTCCACCTACGGGGCCATCGACCTGGCGTCCCACGGCGCCGATCTGGAGAACGTGCTCCTGATCGCGGGGGGGCTCGTGCTCCTCGCGCCGTTCATCTGGATCGAGAGGCGGTCGCCCAGCCCCACGATCGACATGTCCTATTTCCGGGACCGGCTGATGAGCTTCTCGCTCCTCTCCGCTTTCCTTCAGGGGATCGGGTATCTCTCGGTGGTCTTCCTTCTGACCATGTACCTCCAGGGCGTGATGGGGCTCACCCCGCTCTACGCCGCCCTCCTGCTCGTCCCCGGCTACGTGATCTCGAGCATGCTCTCGCCCTTCATGGGGAGGCTCGCGGACCGTCTCGGGGCGAGGGTCATGGCCACGGGCGGGATCCTGTTCATGATCGTGGGGGTCGTCGCCTACATCTTCTTCGGGGTCCACACCCCCGTGCTCTGGGTCGTCCCGGTCTCGATCGTCACAGGTTTCGGCGGCGCGATGTACTGGCCGGCCAACAACAGCGCGATCATGTCCCTCGCACGGCGGGGGTCCTACGGGTCGATCTCGGGCCTAAGGAGCACGCTCACGAGCGTGGGCAACCTGCTCAGTTTCGTGACCACCATTGCCGTGGCCGGACTGACGCTCCCCCGTTCGGTCGCCTTCCAGGTCTTCCTGGGCACGTCGAACCTGCGGGGTGGGCTGGCCGTCTCCTTCCTTGACGGGCTCCACGCAGCCCTGGCCGTCTCGGCGGTCATCTTGGTGCTGGCCGCGCTCGTGTCCTACTCACGCTCCACCGGGCCTTACCGGGGCCCCACCGCGGGACCGCTCGCGCCTCCTCCATCCTCGCCCGTCCCGAAGTAGGACGGGGAGGGGGGACGCTCGCCGTCCTCCGTCTGTCGCGTCCGGCGCGGAGAGACCGTTCCGTCCCTTTCGGGCCCCGCGGCGCCGAGGACGAGAGAGATCCCGACGCGGGTCCGTGAAGCCAGGGGTCCTAGCCCACCGATCCCGCGCTCGAGGGGGAGAGGAGGTTTGACGTCGCCCTGGCCTTGGCCGCCTCGTTCCGGAGGACCACGATGCCCGCGAAGATGGCCCACAAGATGACCGGGAACGCGACCACGCGCTCGAGCCCGCCCTCCCCGAGACCGAAGTAGATGCCCTTGGTGAGCTCGTTCTGGATGTAGAAGGCGAGGGCCACGACCGAGAGGACCCCGAGCCCGAGGGTGAGCAGCGCGTGGCGGCCCCAGACCTTGTCCCCCCACATGGCGATCCCCATCATGGTGAGACCGATGTTCGCGAACCCGAACGTGAAGACCGAGAAGTAGTCGTGGGCCAACCCTCCCATCGCCGTGGTCGACTCGGTGAAGATGCCGATGCAGATCGCGCCCAGACATCCGATGCAGACGACCCACGCGGCTGGGTAGGTCCGTCCGTTCTTCGGGAGCACGGGGTAGAGGGCCACGATCCCTGCGATGGCCAGGAACCCGAGGATCATGACCGAGCTGTTGAAGATCCAATCGTAGCCCCAGCCGTGGATGTTCACCCCCAGGTCGCTGATCGTGTTCGATCCGATACCGACGTCGTAGTAGCCGGGCCGCAGCGCCTGCTCGACGGCCATCGCGAGGAAGAACTGGACGGAGCCCACGATGAGGAGCACCGCGCCGAGACGGACCCGCGAGAGCGGGGCCCAAGGTTTGGGGACGGCGCGGGTCACCGGGGCCGCGTCCTGTTCCACGCCCTCGCCCATGGGTCGGCCGCCCCACTCTCCATGGACTTAAGATGGTGACATCTTGCGAAACCCGGGTCGGCCCTCATCACGGGCTCACGCCGCGCGGGCCGGTCCCTCCAGCCCGACCTGCTGGCCTCCCCGGGTCGCCCTCTCGCCCGCTGGATGGGAATGCGCGGAATGCGAGCAAGCTCCGGGAGGACGACGACCGGTCCTGAGCGAACCACGCGTCCGAGGGAGGCGGTTCTCCTACGCCCGGTCCTTCTGGATGGGTAGGCGGGTCGCGGCGTACCTCAGGAGGAGGAAGCCGGGAAAGGCGGGGAGGACCATGATGCCCCACTCCAACAGAGGGTTGCTCACCGACGCGAGCACCGCCCCCCCGATGAACACCGCGGCGATCCCCGAGGCCCCCGCGAAGGTCCCGAAGGCTCCGTTGTAGGCTCCGACCTCTCCGCTCGGGGCGAGATTGGAGGGCAGGGTCGAAGTGGGGATGGACCCCAGGTTCTCGCCGAAGGTGAGCACCAGGGTCGCGAGGAGGAAGAACGCCACGGGGAGCAGGAGCAGCAGCGCCGAGAGCCCCAGCATCAGGAACGCGGCGACGTAGAGGGCTCCCCCCAGGATTGCGATGGTGGTGTGGCGCAGTCCGAGCACCATCCGTGTCGTGGAGAACTGGCCGACCACGACCACCACGCCGTTCAGCGCGAAGCCGATCCCGAGCATCGCGTAGGAGATGCCCATCTTGTTGTGCACGAACAGGGAGTAGGTCACGTTCCACTGGCTCGAGGTCAGCCCCACCAGCGCGAACCCGAAGGCGGCCAGCAGGGCAGTACGGTCGGCGAGGAGCAGCGAGAAGCTCTCGCGGAGCGACCTCGAGTGTGGAGCGATGGGCATCGGTCTCTTCGCGGAGGCGGGAGAGGGAGCCTCCGAGCGCATCCCCAGGTCATACGGGGAGGGCCGTAGGAACGCCAGCACGATGAGCGTCGCCACGCCGATGACCATGGCCGAGAGGGCCACGGTCCACGGAAAGCCGAGGTAGACGACCAGGCTCCCCCCGACCGCAACCCCGGCCGCGAATCCCGCGTTGAAGCTGATCCGGTACCAGGTGAAGGCCATGGTCCGCTCGGAACCCTTCTCCCAGTCCGCGATGTACGCGGCGAAGGCCGGGCCCGTCGCCGCGAGGACGCATCCGGCGACCCCAGCTACGGCGACCCCAAGCACCAGCGAGTGGATCTGGAAGGCGTAGGCGAGCGCGGCCGTCGACGCGGCCTCCGCCGCCAGACTGAGCACGATGAGCCTTCGACGCCCGACCCGGTCGGTCCAAAGGCCTCCCACGAAGCCGAAGGGGAGCTGCACGGCCCCCAGTCCGACGAAGATGATCCCGAGCTCCAGGTAGCCGACGTGGAGGATGGAGTACAGGAACAGGGCGAGGAACGGGCTGTAGATCGCCGCTCCGAAGGTACGGACCGCGTACCCTATCGAGAGCAGCCGAAGGTCGCGCTCCACGTGAGGAACGGGGTGGGCTTCACGGATAATGTGACCCCCTAGGGGTCGAGGCCCTCGCTCACGGGGGGCCGGGGATCGAAGCCTAGGCGCGCTCCGCGCGGTCCCGACGGGCGCGGCCCGCAGCACAGAACGGCGGCAGCTGGGACCCTCCGCCGCCCGCGTTGGACAGGGTGACCGGTCCCATCCGCTCGTCCACGGCGAGGAACGCCTCCGCGACCGAGGCGAGGTCGCCCGGGGAGAGGATCTCTCTCGCCATGGGGAACAGCACGGTCTCTTCCTTGTCGATGTGAAGGTCCAGGAGCTGGTGGACCTCCCCGGCAGAGCGGAGGACGGTCCGCTGGGTCTCCGGGTCCTCCGCGTCCGAGGTCAGACGGACGGCGGCCTGCGCGAGGGCGCGCTGGAACCCCCGGAGCTCCTCGTGCTCCTGCAGGAGCATGCCGACGGGCCCGCCGTCGGAGGGGACGTGCCGCGCGAGCGCGGGGAAGAGCCCTTCCTCTTCCTTCGCCCCATGTCGTCGGTCCACGTCGTCCGCGAGGAAGGTCGAGAACCCCGCGACGAGCTCTGCATCGAGAGGGACCGTGCCGACGAGCGCCTCGTACCGGCCCACGGCCTCGGAGAACGACCGCGTGCGGTCGCGGAAGGCGCGGTGCTCTACCATGAGCTGGGCCAGGGGGTCCTGCGCGGGAGAGGGGGCGCTCATGCCGCGAGGGACCGGAGCCGGCGCTTCAGCCGCTGGCCGTACCCGTGAGGGTAGAATCGGGTCCCCTGTCAGCCCGCCAAGCGTTCTTGTCGGGGAGAAGCGGTGCCGCCTAGGGCGCTTTCTTCTCTTCGGGTTTCGGGCGCGGGGCCGTCTTCTTGGAGTTCGGCTCTCGGCTCCACCCCTTCCAGATCCAGTCCTTCCCCAGGGTCAGGACCGCGGGGGTGAAGTAGAGCTGCACGACGAAGGCCTGCAGCAGGACCGCGAAACCTATCCCCAGTCCGATCGCCGCGAGGAGGCCGAGCGGCGAGGTCAGTCCCAGGAGCAGGAAAGCCCCGCCCAGGATCACGGCGGCCGCGACGATCACGCCTCCCGCATGGGTGACCGCGCTCCGTATGGCGCGCGAGCCTCGATTGCCGAGGATCCGTTCCTCCTTCACCCGGGTCAGGAGGAGGACGTTGTAGTCCATCCCGAGGCCCATGATCATGATCAGAAGGATGAGGGGCAGGAGGAAGATCAGCGCCTCGTTCTCCAGGAACCCGACGACGAAGTACGTCCCGGCCCAGCTCCAGAGGATGGAGAGCCCGATGACGCCCATCGCCAGGAGAGGGACGAAGATGGACTCGAGCATGACGAACATGAGCACCATGAGGCCCACGGCGGCGCCGATGAGCATCTCCTCCGTCGCGGTGTTCACCAGGGTGCGGATGTCCTCGGTCGTCGGAGCCGCGCCACCGTAGTAGACCTTCGCGATCCCGGGGTGACCCGACGCGTAGGTCTGGACGTTGGAGCGGACCGCGTTGAGGACGTCGATGGCGGAGGCCGAGTAGCCGCTGGCCGTGGTCTGGACGTTGAACAGCACGGTCTTGCCGTCCTGGCTCACGTACTGTCCCACGGTGGCCTCCAGACCGATCCGGACCGCGACCGGCTCGACCGAGTAGTTCATCAGGGCCGAGGCGGGGGCGCCTCCGCTGCCCACGAACGTGCTCACGGCAGCGACGCCGGGGGTCCCGTTCATCACCGAGACCAGGCCCGCCACTTCCAGGACGGTCTGGTTGTCGGGAACGCCGCCGGTGAGCACCGGAGCGGTGAACGTGACGAGCACGAAGCTCGGGGAGGTGGCCCCTTCCCCAAAGTCGTTGGTGAACTGGACGAAGCCCGCTTGAGCGGGGTTCGAGGCGGGCAGGCCGATGTTGGTGATGTCGTAGGAGACGGGGACCTGGAGCGCGACGACGACCACGGGGATCGATAGGAGCAGGATGAGGGCGATGACCGTCTTGGGGCTCCTCGTGGCGGACCGCCCCGCGCGGGCGATGTAGTCCTTGTGGGTCCGGATGCTCCGCTCCCGTCGCTCGGCGTAACGTTTGAACCGCGTGCCGGAGTTCGGCCAGAAGATCTTCGGTCCGACGAGACGTACGATCGCCGGGAGGACGGTCAGGTTGACGACGAGCGCGAAGGCCACCGCGATGAGGAGGCAGAGGCCGAGCTGCTCGAGGAAGCTGATGTTCGAGAGCGTGAGGGCGATGGCCACGACGATGACCGCGAGGCCGCTCGTCGAGATGCTCTGCCCCGCCCACCGGACCATGAGGTAGACCGCCTCCTCCGGGTCCTTGCCGCGGACCAGCTCTTCCCGGTACCGGGCGAGGAGGAAGACCGAGTAGTCGGTCCCGATGCTCATCAGGAAGACCAGGATGATCGACTCGATCTCCGAATTGAACGTGGTCACGAGCTTGCCCACCGCGAAGATGCCGGCCAGGCTCGCCACGAGGGCGATCCCGATCATCCCGAAGGCCAGCAGCGGGGCCGAAGGCGACCGGAAGTAGAGGAGCATGATCACGAGCAGCACGACGACGGTGAGGACGAGGAGCAGGCTCAGGGTGGAAGTGGCGAGGTCGTTCGTGGCCTGGTCCAAGGGCGCGGAGCCGGTGACGTAGGGCGTGAAACCGGTCCCCTGGAAGTGCTGGGTGGCGACGCTCTTGATCTCGTCGACATCGGCGTACGTCACGATGGAGCCGTTGGCGGTGTAGGTGTCATCGACGTTGAACGAGACCGAGAGGAAGGTGGCGGTCCCCGACGGGTTGACGAAGGCCTTGAACATCTGACCCGGGATCGGCAGCGGCAGCCGGCCGAGCGGGTCGGCCTGCACCTGGAGCGCGACCCACGCCGAGACCTGGGCGGTGCTCGGGGGCGTCACCCCCGGGAACGCTCGCCAGGCCGTCAGGAGCCAGCTCGGGGCGACCCCGACCTGACCTCCCACCAGGTCGACCACGATGGGCTGCTGGGCCCACGCGTTCGACCAGTTCGAGAGGTCGAGATGGCTCAAGACGAGGGCGGCCGGTGCGACCGCGGCGGACGTGGGGAAGAGGCTCGGAAGCACGGGCGCAACGTTGGCCAGGAGCGCGTCGCCCGCGCAGGAGGAGACGTTCATCGCGGAGAGGCATCCGCCGTGGATGCTCGCGTTGAACCCCGGGGCCGCTTGACCGGTCCCGTTGTAGAAGTCCGAAAGGACCGCCAACCCGAGGGGGTTGGCCGCGAGCTGGCTCTGGGTCGCTCGGTAGGCGGGCCAGTCCGCCGAGGCGGGGGGAGCGCCGCTCGGCAGTCCCGCGACCGCGAAGTTCCAGTTCCCGACGTAGACGGCCACCGTCCCCCACAGCAGGCCGGAGGTCTGGTTGATCGTCGAGGGGAGCGAGGGCGACGAGGTCAGCGACGGGGCGAGGAATCTCCAGGCGAGGGCGACCTCCCCTCCGAGGTAGGCGCCGTACGTCGAGTAGAGCGAATCGATCGAGGAGACGTTGTGGAGCTTCCGGTCCAAAGCCAACGACTGGGAGAGCTGGAGGGTGAGGTTCTTCCCGACGGGTCCGGCGATGTTGGACCCCTCGACGAGGATGATCGCCGAGGAGGGGGACCCCTGGTGACCGGGGAACTCCTTGGCGAACTCGTTCTGGGCCACCACGCTCTGGTCGGTGCTCGGAAGGGGGTTCGAGAAGGAGCTCGAGATGACCGAGCCGACCTCGGAGGCCGGGAGCAGGCAGATCAGCACGATCGCGATCCACAGCCCGAGGGCGTGCCAGGGATGCTTGACGATCCGGTGACCGAGCCACCCGAGGGGGGAGTCGCGCCCGTGGCTCAGCGCTTTCTCGTCCTGTTTCGCCACGCTCGCCGCCTCCGCGCGGGCCGGGGGGGCCGGTCTCAGGTCTTATGCTTTCGCCGACGCCCGGGCGCGGGGGCCGCGACGTGGCGCGGCCGCGCTCTCCCTCGGATGGGGATGGTCCCGCTCAGACCCGTTGGAGCAGCGCCACGGTGCCCTGGCCGCCGTCCGCGCACACGGAGACGATGGCCTTCGACCCCGAAGGCATCGCGGACAGCTCTTTCGTGGCCTGGCTCAGGATCCGGGCCCCGGTGGCCGCGAAGGGATGGCCCAAAGCGATCGAGCCCCCGTGCGGGTTGACGCGGTCGTAGGGGAAGGTCCCGAGGTCGAAGTCGACCCCCGCCTTCTCCCGGCGGTAGACCGGGTCCATGAACCCCTTGATGTTGGCGACCACCTGGGCCGCGAACGCCTCGTGGATCTCCCACAGCTGGATACCGTCGGCCGTCAGTCGGTGTCGGGCCAGCAGCCGGGGGACCGCGCGGGCGGGAGCCATGAGCATGCCCTCCGTTCGGAAATCCACGGCTCCGACCTGCCAGTCCACGAGCTGGACCGTCGGCTTGGCTCCGAGCCGCCCGAGCCCTTCGGCGTCCCCGACCCAGACCCCGGCCGCCCCGTCCGTGAGGGGCGAGGAGTTGCCCGCCGTGATGGTCCCCTTGCCGCTCCTGTCGAAGACCGGGGAGAGCTTGGAGAGCTTCTCGAAGGACGTGTCGCGTCGGGGGAAGGTGTCGTGGTCCACTCCCGCGTGGGGGACGATGAGGTCGGTGTAGAACCCGGTGTCCTGCCCCTTGATCGCGCCCTGATGGCTGGCAAGGGCACGGCGGTCCTGTTCCTCCCGAGAGATCCCCATCTCCTTCACGGTCTCCTCCATGTGGTCGCCCATCGTGCGACCGCTCACCCGGTTCGACCAGCCGCTCGTCGGGAGATGGAAGTCCTCGGGCGTCAGCTGTCCGAAGGTCTCGACCGCCGCCGCAGGGTCCTTGGCGAACAGGCCGACGAGCTTCTCGGCCACCTTGTACTTGAGAGCGATCGGGACGTGGCTCATGCTGTCCACGCCACCCGCGAGCGCGAGGTGGGCCCCTCCCTTCCCGATCATGCCGGCGGACTGGAGCGTGCCGATGAAGCTCGAGGAGCACGCGAGCACCGTGGAGTAGGCCGGGATGGTCGGGTCGAGACCCGCCTCGAAGACGAGCTCCCGCGCGATGTTCGAGATCTCCGCATCGGGGATGACCTGGCCCCAGGCCAGGTGATCGGGCCTCGCCCGGGCGGTCATCGCCTTGAGGACCGGGACGGAGAGCTCGATCGAGGACTGGTGCGCGTAGGAGCTGCCGGCCTTCACGAAAGGTGTGCGCAGTCCCGGCACCAGGAAGATCTCGGTCATCGGTGGGGCAAGAACGCCGGCCGCGTATGAAGCCAGAGGGTCCGAGCCCTCGCGATGCCGTCCTTCCGTCGAGGGACCCCCATCCTCCCGAGGGGCCGGGTCTCCTCGCTCGGCGAGCGTCCCGCTCTCCCCATCCGCCTCGGACCTTCCCCGACCCATCTTCCCGCTCGCGAGCAGCTTCAATAGCCGCCCCGCGGTGAACGTTGCAGCGCTGGGTGACGCCGAGGCCGATGGAGCGACTCCCCTTCCCCTACGACATCGGCCCGGGTCGCCACGAGGCGCGATCGGGGGGCTCCTCCATGCCCCTCCGCTCCGAGCCTGGACCCGCGTGGACCGCGAACGGAGGAGGCGCGGAAGCTCACATGGCCGGGCACGGGGGCGGAGGTGGGGGCGGCGGGGGCTTCCCCGGCCACCACGGACCGCCACCGGGCACCGGGGGCGGAGAGGGGCACGGGGGTTCCGGCCCGGGGTTCTTCCCGTTCTTCTTCCCCTGGTGGGGGTACTCGTCCTTCTACGCGAACCACACCTGCAAGAGCTGCGGGGAACAGGTCCCGAACGTGGCCAAGTTCTGTCCGTGGTGCCGGGCGCCCCAGGGAGGCCCGAACGCGACGGCCGCCCCCTGTCCGGAGTGCGCGGGGTCGACGGTGGCCGGGGCGCCCTACTGCCCGCACTGCGGGACCAAGATCCCGTCCACCGAGTGCAGCGAGTGCCATGCCGAGCTCGACCCTCGCGCGAAGTTCTGCTCCGCGTGTGGCAAGGCCGTTCAACGCTGATCCGCGCCGCGCCCGCCCGTGATGCGGCGGGCCCGAAAGTCGCGTGGGGGGACACACGGCCCGACGACGCCCTTGGGCCCCCTCACGGGTCAGGGCACGACCATAGAACGCTCACGAACTTGTTCGAACATGGCCAGTTCGCGCGAGGAGACCTCCCGCACGCCAGAGGAGCTCTCCTTCGTCTCCAAGCTCCTGCAAGAGGACCTTGCGCTCACCGCGCCACCGGTCCAGGTGACCTACCTGGACGCGCGACCGGCCGGGCCCGTCGAGGTGGGGGCGCCTCTTCCCTCGGTCTGCAGCTACTTCATCGCCGGCCGGGAGAAGGTGCTCGCTGCGGACAAGGCCGCGCACGAATCGTGCGAGATCGGGGCGTTCGTCCTCGGGATCCCCCCGAAGGGAACGCTCGGGTCCCGGCTGGGCTCCACCGTGGAGTTCTTCGAGCGCGTGGGGTACCTCGCGCACGGGGAGGCCGCTCGGATCCCCAGGAACCCGCATCCCCCTTCCTGGGTGCTCTACGCCCCTCTCGGCGGCGCCCCTCAGGCCCCCTCGGTCGTGCTCTTCACGGTCTCTGCGCGTGGCCTGATGCTCGTGGTGGAGGCGACGACCCGCGGTGAGCCGGGGTTGCCTCCCGCCCCCCTGCTGGCGCGCCCGATGTGCGGTCTCGTGCCGGTGCTGCTCTCCGGAACTCCTGTCGCGATCTCCGTCGGCTGCGCGGGCTCCAGGGTCCACACCGGGATGCGCGATGACGAGGTCATGGTCGGCGTCCGAGGCGACGCCCTGATGGCGCTCGCGGACCGCATCCATCAGCTACGCCGGGCCAACGAACTGGTCTGGAAAGAGGAGGCCTCCCGCCGCTCGGACTTCCTGCAGATCCAAGGGGCCTCGCCCGCCCGGGCGGCCGCTTCTCCCAGGCCGGCCTGATCCCCTCCCGCCGGTCGCGCGTGCGGTGCGCCCGTGCGGTGCGCCCGTGCGGTGCGCCTGTGCGGTCGGGCCTTCTTCGCCGTTCAGGCCGCCCGGGCACCCGGACCGAACCCGTACCGGAGGAACAGGAGGTCCCCTCCCCTCCGCACGGCTCGAAGCTTGCCCCAGAGCGGGCGGTCCGGCCCGAAGGTCCGGCCTTCGACGAGCCCGAGACGTCGGGAGGCGCCGTCACGGCCGGCCACCTGCGGGGCGACGGTGAGGAACAGCTCGTCCAGAAGGTCGTCCTGCAGGAAGTCGGCCAGGAGGCTCGGCCCGCCCTCGAGGAGGATGAGACGGGCGCGCCCGTTCCGCGCGAGGCCGCGGAGCACCGTGCTCGGTCGGATCCGGGGCCCCTTCCCCCCGACCCACACCGCGGGCCCCCCCGGGAGCGTTCCCCCGGTCGGGGGCCCGGGTGCGAGGAGCCGGGACTTGCCCCGGGGCGTCGTGACGATGAGGGAGGGCTGGTGGGGGACGTGGAAGGCCGGTTGGCTCCGGTCCACCCTGCCGGTCGCGGACACCACGACCAACCCCGGCTGCGGGGCGAGCCCCATGCGGGTCCGAAGGGAGGCGTAGGCCGCGCCAAGGGGGGCGAAGACCGCTCCCGGGGTCCACAGGTGGCGGGGAACCGCGCGGAAGGTCCCCGCGCCGACCACGACCACGTCTGAGACCGCCCGCAGGAGGCCCATCATCATCCGGTCGTGCGGGTCGAGGGCGGTGATCGCGCTCCCGCCGGAGCGCGGCCCGTCCCCTCCGAGCGAAACGACCCCGTCCACGGTGCTGGCGAAGTTGGCGATGACGTGCGGCCTCCCGGCATGTCGGGGGAACCGGACCTCTCCGCAGAGCCGCGACAGCTCGCGAGGCAGGGGAAGGGGGCTTCCCGGGCTGCGGTCGAACAGGTCCACCAACGGGGACGGCAGGGGCATCGAGGCCGGGAGGCCCCGGGGCTATTACTGCGCCCCCGCCCTTGGCCGGGGACCGGTCACGGACCGGGCCGGTTTCCCGGGGGGCAGGGGAGGGAACGGAGGTCCGAGGGCGGCCGCGCGACGCGCGGGGCACGGCCCTCGGGGGTGGTCGCGGTCTCAGTTGACGGAGATCTTTCGCTCCGGGACCGGGTGCGCCTTGGGCACGGTCACGCGGAGCGTCCCGTCCTTGTAGTGGGCCTCGATCTTCTCGGACAGGACCGGTTCCGGAAGCTCGAAGACCCGTTGGAATCCCTGGTAGGTCCGTTCCCGACGGACGTAGCTCTTCCCGTTCGACCCTGTGGTCTGAGCGCTCTCCGCGCGGATGGAAAGGACGTTCCCGTTCCATCGGATGTCGATCTGGTCCTTGGGGACCCCTGGGAGGTCGGTGTGGATCTCGTAGGCTTGTCCCCGGTCCTCGATGTCCGAGAGCGCGGGAAGGAACGGGAGCGACCTCTCGTCCCTCGCCCCCGCCACCGCGGCGAAGGGATGGGTGGGCCAGAAGGAGGAGAGGATCTCCTCGCGCAATCCGTCGAGGAGCCGGTCCATCTGGGACCCGCCGGTCTCCACAGGGGCGGTCTCCGCAGGCGCGATCTCCGCGGGCGCAGCTCGGGGTCGGACGCGCAGTTTCGTGGTCATGTTCTTCACCTCGGCAAGGTGGCCGATGTTAGGCAAGAGTATGTGGGATATTGTATTAAAAGCTTTAGTATTGGTGGGGCTCGAGCGGCGGCGGGGGATAGAAGAGGGCGTACCTCGGCGGGCACCCCGTCCGGCCCTCCAGCCACTCCCCCGAGGCAGGACCGACGGTATGGCCCTCTCGCTCCCTCGTCCCGGTGTATCGCGTTGGCCAAGGAGGAAATACCCGAGCCCGTCCGTTCGGGAGGAGAGCGCGCTTCCTCGGTGGGAGGGCGATCCCAGGGCGATGTCCGCGCGAAACGGGCTCCGTTCGGGGCGAGCGGCGATCGTGGCGCTGACGGTCGGACTGATGCTCCTCTCCTCGTTGCCGGGGGCGCTGGCTCCCGCCCCTCGGACCTCTGCCCCTTCTGTGGCCGCGTCGACGCTCGGGCCCACCGAAGGCTCCGCCGCGCTCCCGGCCCTGCCCGAGCACTTCTGGCAGCGGAGCATCCCGACGAACGTCCCCGTGAGCAACAACTGGCACCTGGCGGCCGCCGGCGAGCCGGAGTTCACGATCAACCGTTGGGGGGCGATGTCGGCGACGTGGGAGGACCAAGCGACGGTCGGCTGTCCTCTGGGCCCGGTCGGTCTCTCGGAGTCGAACGACTCGGGGGCCTCCTTCGGGAGCAGCACGGTCCTCGGACCGTTCTATGGGTCGGACACCTCCTGCGCGAACGGGCAGTTCGAGTTCGATGTCGCGCAGACCTCCAACTCCCCCAACGGCACGATGTGGTTCAGCTACGGGGCCGAGTCCGGTCCCGGGGACAACACCTACACCACGATGCTCTGGAACAACGGCACGCACGTGAGCGAGCCGGTGATCTCCGTTCCCGCGGCGACCACGGGCAACAACTTCCTCGACAGGGACTGGATCATGTCCACGCCGAACGGCACCGTGGTCTCCGTGGTGGACTCCTGCCCCGGCAACACCTGCGCGAACATCTACGAGTCGACCGCCTGGGACGGGATGCACTTCAACCCCGTGGTCCAGGTGTACAACAACGGGGACACCACCGCCTCCGCGGATGCCCTCAACAACGCCCAGTGGCTCGTCGGGGACCAGGCCACCCCGAACCAGCCGGGGGTCTGCCAGCTCATCACCACGAACAACTCGGGGGCCTCCTGGCAGGCCGCGCCCTCCGCCCCCGCCGGGTGCGGGTCGATGACCTGGCAGATGGTCTGGGGGCAGGGCCCTTCGGTGGACATCGTGTTCCTCAACTCGGCGGGGACCGCGGCGCTCTTCTCCCAGACCTTGAACTGGGGTCGTACCTGGTCGACCCCTGTCACCATCTCGGGAGCTCCTCCGTCGGGGACGATCTTCCAGACGCCCACGATCGCCGCCGACCCTGCGACCGGGGAGATCGCGATCTTCTGGCTGGACACGCGGGCCAACCCCTCCACGGACCAGTGGAACGTCTACGAGACCGACAGTCCCAACAACGGCGCGTCCTGGACGCCGGCGCAGCAGGTCTCCAGCGCGGTCGTGGGGACGGGCTCGAGCTTCTGGTCCGGGGACTGGATCTGGTCCCGCCTCACGCCCTGGGGGACCGCGGCGGTGATCTGGGGCGACAACCGTACCCACAGCCGGCTCCTCACGGAGTTCGCCCAGATGCCGTACGAGGACCCCTCCGCGGGGAACCTGTCGGTCAGCGTCGTCGACGCCGCGCTCAACCCGGTGGCGAACGCCTACGTCAGCGTGGGCGGGAGCTACGGCAGGACCTCGAGCGCCGGGACGGTCACCTTCTACAACCTCGCTCCAGGCCCGGTCCCGTGCACCGCGTACAAGGCCGGGGTCGGGAGCGGGTCGGCGACCGGCTCGGTCACGAAGGGGACCACCTCCTCGGTGCAGATCCGGCTTGGAGGGGGTTCCTCGCTCACGGCGGGGGCCTCCGCGAACGTCACCCTCGGTCGGAGCCCCCTGGTCGTGGGGTTCACCGGCACGGCCTCGGGAGGGACCGCACCCTACAGCTACGCCTGGAACTTTGGCGACGGCGCGAGCTCCCTCCTCCAGGGTCCGAGCCACACCTACTCGGCACCCGGGAACTACACGGCGCACCTGTGGGTGAACGATTCCGCAAGCGGCAGCGCGACAGCGCAGGTGTCCATGGCGGTCTGGAACGCCCTGCAGCCGGTGACCGTGGCCCTTCAGGCGCTTCCCGCGACGGCGACGCTGGGGAACGCGGTCGCGTTCACCGCGACCCCGGGAGGCGGCACCGGGACGTACACGTCCTACCTCTGGTCCTCGCTCCCCACGGGTTGTCCCACGCCCACCGCCCCCTCCTTCTCCTGCACGCCGACCGCGGTGGGCCACTGGAACGTCTCGGCCGTCGTCACCGACAGCGGGGGCCGCCAGGGCACCGCGAGAGTCCAGGTGAACGTTGACTCGGGGACTCCGCCCGCGTTGACCCTCGCGCTCGTGGCCGTCCCGTGGGCCTTCTCGCTCGGGACCTCCACCACCCTCACGGCGACGCCTTCGGGAGGCACGCCTCCCTACGCCAGCTACGCCTGGACCGGGCTCCCCGCGGGCTGCGCAAGCGCGGACCAGGCGAGCCTCAGCTGCGTCCCCGCTGCGGCCGGCCACTTCAACGTCACGGTCACGGTGACCGACACGGCAGGCGGCCAGGCCTCAGGGACCGCCGAGGTCGACGTCTGGTCCCCGCCCACCCCCGTCGGGGTCACGGCGACGGCCCACCCCGCGTCGCTCGTCGTCGGGTCCTCCACGACCCTCACGGCCGTTCCCCAGGGCGGTTCCGGGACCTATCCCACCTACGCGTGGGGCGCGCTCCCGCCCGGCTGCGCTCCCCAGAACGCCGCGTCGTTCTCCTGCGCGCCCTCCTCCCCGGGCCACTACAACGCGACCGTCACGGTCACCGACTCGCAGGGACACTCCGGACACGCGATCGTGGAGATCGACGTGTACTCTGCCTCCGGCCGTCAGTCCCCGCCAACAGGGTCGACGGGCCCCCTCGGCCTGGGGGCCTGGGGCTTGCCGCTCCTCGCGCTCGCCGTGCTCGTGGTGGTCGTGGCGGTCGCGGCGGCCCTTCTCCTTCGGCACAGACGCCGCCCGCGCTCCCCTGGCCCGGACACCGGACCGGACCCGGGCGGCGCCGGGCCCCCGGGGCCCTGGGCGCCCTCGGGCCCCTCGTAACGGCGGATCCCACGATGCCCCCCGACACCCCGCGCGGGGCTCGCCGCCGCGAGCCGACTTGACCGAGCACTTATCCGCATAGCCCGTTCACGTCGCGCCCGTGCTCCGACGGGTCGACCACGTAGCTCTGCGCGTTCCCTATCTCCGGAAGGCCGAGGCGCTCTACCTTCACTTGTTCGACCTGACCGTGGCGTACCGTGAGGTGGAGACCCCCGAGGGGTGGTTCACGCTCCCCCCGGAGATGGGATGGGGGGAAGCGGCCGGGGCGCGGATCGGGCTGTCGGTGCTCTCGCGCGAAGGGCTCGTCCTCCAGCTCGAGGGCAGGGACCGGGTTCTCCCCGGGGAGCGCCTCGCGCACGTGGGGCTCGACGGGGACGAAGGGGAGATCCGCCGCCTGGAGTCGCTCGTCTGGGGGCTCGGCGGACAGGTCGTCACGCGGCTCCCCGACCATCTGGTCTTCGACGACGCCTACGGGGTCCGCTGGGATGTCTCCACGAACCGCGCGAGCTACGTGAGCGACACGAGCTCCGGGGCCCGGTCGGGACGCTGGTTCCGTCCCAGGACCTCCTCCGCGGCCTCTCGGCGCGGCCTCTGACGGCGGTCCCGCACGGAGGGGCGGTTCACACCGGCGACGGGGTCTCCGCCGAGAGCGGCCAGCTCCCGATGAAGGCCGACGGGTATCCCGTGTAGTAGAGGGAGATCGTGCAGGCGCCGGGGAGCGTGTTGCACCAGGCCGGGGGACCGTAGTAGTCGTCGTTGATGCTCCCATCGATGGAGGTCGAGATGCAGTAACCTCCCAGGTACGTGGTGAACGTGTCACCGGCGTTGATCACGGGGCTCCTGGGGTTGGTCTGGTTGAAGTAGACGAGGTCGTACATCGGGACCCCGGCGCCGACGGTCCCGAAACAGTTCAGATTCCCGGTCTTGTAATTCGGGGTGAGATGGCCCCCGCACACGGAGACCGTGGGGGTGGGAGGCGTCCCGGACCCCGCGCCCTTGAACGTGTTGGTCATGTTGATCGAGGAGAGGGGAGCGATGAGCTTGACCGTCCCGTTGCAGGAGAGCTCCACCTCGATGAGCGAGATCAGCGGGGCGGGATTCTGCACCTGGGAGACGATGGTCACCATCCCATTGACGAAGCAGGCGCGGTAGCCGGTGGCGGTGTTGATCACCGGGCACTGGCTTCCTTGGGTTCCCGGCTGATTGTCCCCCTGGCCGATGAGCTCGACCTGGGTGTTGTTCCACTCCGTGGTGAACCCCACGTACGGGGTCGGAGGCGGCATTGGGACCTTGATCATGTAGTAGAGGGCCGCCAGGAGGACCATCGTGAGGGCGATCAGCATCACCGACGCGATGACGGGAGTGACTCCCCGCTTTCCGTGACGACGGAACCGCCACCTTTCCATGGAACAAGCCGGTGGGCGAAACTCCGCCCTCCGTAGGATATGATACGGGCTTCTCGGATAAAAGGCTCCCCGACCGCTCCCGGGGGGCTCGTGGGCCAAAGTGCCCTGGTTCAGTCGCCCTCTCGCCAGCGGTACAGGTAGAACGAGAGCAGGATCCCGGCGATGGCCATCCCCACGAGCAGCCCCGCGTCCAAGAGGTAGTCTCCCAACGTCGGGGGCACCGGGAGAAGTCCCAAGGTCCCTTTGGTGAGCTGCGCCGCGTACGTCCCGGGCAGCAGCCGGGCCGCGTCCTGCCAGATGGGCGGCAGGATGCTCAGGGGGTAGTAGAGCGGCGAGATCATCCCGAGGGCCGTGAAGACCAGGTTGCCCACCGGCCAGACCTCCCGCCGGGTCCGGATCCGGCTCGAGATGGCGATCCCGATGGCCGAGAAGAGGACCCACAGTACGACGATGGACCCCGCGAGGACGAACCACCCGTACACCGGGATGGAGATCCCGGGCTGGACGGCCAGCAGGATCCCCAGGACCACGAGCGCGGGCGCCGCCGCGATGAAGTTCGAGGTCGCGATGCCCATGAGGTAGCGGAACTTCCCCATGGGGGAGGCGACGAACAGGTCCTGGAGGGCGTTCTCGAGCCGGTACCAGGCCGAGTCGCCCAGGACCCAGTTGCCGCAGTTCTGCGTCGTGAAGAGCATCGCCCCCACGATCTCGCCGGGGAAGAGCGAGGCGGGGGAGATGAGGCGGAGGAAGTACAGGAAGATGAACGGGACCAGCACCGGGGCGACGGCCACCGCAGGGTTGCGCGAGATCCACCGCCAGCCGATGATGCCCCAGGCCGGGAGCACCCGGCCCGACCGTGGAAGCCCCTCCCCGACAGGTTGCACTGACGCGGTCGCCATCCCTTCTCACCCCTCCCGGGCCGCGACGCGGGCCCAGTGGACGGCGAAGGCGAAGAGCGCGAGGGCGGAGACGGTGATGGAGAGCGACGCGGTCAGGAGTTCCGCGTTCGAGAGCTGGGTGAGCCCTTCGGCCCAGGTGACGAGGGCGGCCGCCGCGCTGGGCGGAAGGAGGAGCGCGAGCGGCTCCAAGGCGGGAGGGACCCCGATCGTCCTCCACGTCTGGAGCGGATAGAAGACCGGCGGTAGCACGCCGAAGGCGTTGTAGAAGAGGCTCGAGTACGGCCAGATCGCCCGCGAGTCCTCGAAGAGCGTGGAGAAGATGTATCCCAGGGAAGAGGCGAACAGCCAGAGGCCGATCAGGCAGAGGAGGAAGATCCCTGCCGCGAACCAGCCCATCGGGTGCACGACCTCGGCCACGAGAAGGAGGAGACCCACCGGCGGCAGGTAGGCCAGCATGATCCCGGCCGCGATCCCGACGAAGTACGCCTCCGGGGTGAGCGGGGAGGCGTGGTAGAGCTCCGTCAAGCGGTGGTCGATCCGGATGTAGGCCGCCTCGTTCGTGACCCGCTCGCCGATCTGGAAGACGGAGAAGAGCACCGCCCCGACGAGCGCCCAGGGCAGGAGGCTCCGAGCGAGAACCCAGACGAAGACGAGGAACACCACCTGCACGATCATCGAGGTCGCGAGGGCCAGCGTCTCGTGGAGCTGCACCCGTAGCTCTGTCGCGGTGAACGCCGGGAGCCCCTGCCAGCGAGAGCTCCGGGACCTGCGTTCCCCCTCCGCCCGTCGGGCGGCGACGCCGGGGAGACCGAAGTCAGCCGTGGCCATTCTCTTCCCCGTCGATGGAGCGCCCCACGAGCCGGAGGAACGCCTCCTCCAGGGTCACGGGACCGACCGTGGCGGGGACCTTCCGTCGTAGCGCGATCTGCAGCAGCTCCTCCACCTTCTCCGGACCGGTGATCACGTGGAGGGCGACCCCGTCGTCCATCAACTGTCCAAAGCCCTCGAGCTCGGCCTTCAGCCCGGGTCGGTCCGTGAAGGGCCCCTGGAAGCTCACGCGGAGCGTGCCGCCCGTCGAGCGCTTGAGCTCCTCGGAGGTCCCCTTGCCGACGACCTGGCCGCGGTCGATGACGTACAGGTGGTGGGACAGGACGTCGGCCTCGTCCAGGTAGTGGGTCGTCAGGAGGATCGTCGATCCCAGGCGGGTGAGCCGACGCAGCGACTCCCAGACCCCCCGGCGGGCGAACGGGTCGAGCCCGATGGTCGGCTCGTCCAGGAAGAGGAGAGGGGCCTGCGTCGCGATGACGGTCGCGACCATGACCCGCTGCTTCTGCCCTCCCGAAAGGGTGACGTTGAGACGGTCGGCGACCTCCTCCAGACCCATCAGGCCGAGGGCTTCCTCCGTGCGGCTCTTCGCGGTCTCGCGCACGAACCCCCGCGACCGAAGGTAGGTGTAGATCTGCTCGCGGGGGGTGAGGTGGAAGAACGGCTTGCCTTCCTGCGGCACGACGGCGATGAGCGGGCGGACCCCCTCCGGGTCGGACACCACGTCCCGGTCGAAGACCCGGATATCCCCCGAGGTGGGCATGAGGAGCGTCGAGGCGATGCGGAGGAACGTGGTCTTCCCGGCCCCGTTCCGGCCCAGCAAGGAGACGCGCTGGCCCCGTTCCACCGTGAGGGAGACGCCGGAGAGCGCTTCCACGGGCTTCTGCCCGCGCGTGCGGTAGGTCTTGCGGACCTCCTCGGCGTGGATAGCCTCCGCCACCATGTTGACGGAACGTTCGAGCTGGCGTCGCTATAAATCGGTTAGTTCAGCGAACTATTCGCGTATGGCGCACCGTCCCGGTGAGGGGGGGGGGCGGGGGGGGCCCTTCGCGCCGCTACCCCAAGGCTCCGGAGAGGCGTTCCGCCATCTCGACGGCCGCGTCCAGGTTGTGGTGGGAGACCTGCTCGATGTTGAGCCCCATGGGGACCTTGATCCCGTTCTTGCGGACGAAGGAGACCGTCTCCTTCCAGACGCGGAGCGCGATGTCGATGGAGTTGTCCTTCGCCGCCTCCGGGTCCCGGGAGAAGAGGCTCTCCTCCACGACATCCGGGACCTCGGCCCCGAGCCACCGGACGAACTCCAGGTCGTGGATGTCGGAGACCGGGGCCAGGCTGATGATGACGGTGAGCGGGGACACCTCGAACTCTCGGCAGAGCACGTCGTACTCGGTGAGGAGCCCCTTCAGACTGTCCGTGTCGAAGAGGATCTGGGTCGTGGCGAAGCGGATCCCCGAGAGGGTCTTGGTGAACAGGCGCTCGGCCTCGTGGGGCCGGGAGGGTATCGCGATCGACCCGACGGTCCCTTCGTGCACCGCGAGGGACCGGTAGAGGTGGGAGATCATCCCGGCCGCCTCCACGACCCCCGGGCCCGGGTACTTCCGGATCGAGCTCGCCCCGCCGACCAGGACCATGTTCCGGATCGACTGCTTCACGATCGTGTCGCGCGCCCAGCGGACGAAGGCCCCCCGAGAGGCCGAGTGCACCACCACCTTGTTCACGATCACGTCGCGCGGGATCCGCTCCCGGAGCAGGGTCGCGAAGTGGCGGGGGTCCGTGGTCCGGTAGAACGGCTGGCCCATGTGGTTCTCGTCGAGCACTTCCGGGACGTTGATCGCCGAGAGGCGGTGCAGCCTTCGGAGCGGGGGCTCCAGCTTCGCGAGAAGGCCCTCCACGGTGTGCGGGGTGGCCCGACGCGCGGGCGGGACCGCTTCGAACAGGAGCGGAGTGCGTTCCAGCTGCTCCGCAAAAGGCCGGGGGCTCGTCAGAGGTATCGCCCTCTCGGAACGGGAGGACCTTCGTCCTCTTGGCCCCTTGGCCCAGGGCGTTGCATCCGACGCAAGCGCGGGACGGTCGGGTGGAGGCCCTGACGGGCCGCTCCGGGCCCGGCGGACCTTTCAAGACTTGTCGCCACTCCCGCCCTCATGTCCCCAAGGAAGGGGCACCCCAGACCCGAGGAAGGGGCCGCGGCCGCGGTTCCCCCGGACTCCCCGGTCCCAGGGGGGGGTAGCGAGGGGTCGGTGGACGCCCGCCCCGGCCCGGGGGAGGTGCTCTCCGGCCTACCCGCCTGGCCTCGGGAGTGGGCCCAACGGCTTGGGAGGGAGGCCCGCGGGCTGGGCGCCCGGGTGGAGGTCCACCGGAGCCGCGAAGGGAAGGCGTGGGAGCTCCGTTGGGTCATCGAGCGAAGGTCCCTCTTGGTCCTCCGCCCGGTCGCCCAGGGGGTCCGTGCCGAGCTCTCCATCCCCGAGCGGGCGCTCCCCCACATCCTCGAGCACCACCTGACGGACGAGGAGTTCCGACAGAAGCTCCTGGCCGCCGAGCCGCTCCGGGGCCGCCGTCGGATGGACGTCGCCCTGGACAGCGCGAGGCGGGTCAACACGATCTCGGGCGTGCTGATCCTGCTCTCCCGTCTCGGCCCCGGCTGAGCCATGGAGAACGGGGACCGAGGACGGTCCGGACCCTACACGAAGTGCCTGCGCACTCCGAGGAGGTAGATGAACAGGATGAGCAGCACGAAGAAGAGGACCCACGACGCGACGAGCAGCGAGCTCAGCATCAGCAGGAACACCACGATCGCGGTCAGCCAGAGCGCCCAGGACTCCAGGTCCCAGAGCCCGCGAGCGGTGGCGAGCAGGACCATCCCGAAAATGAAGTAGAACCCGCCGATCAGCACGGCATCGCCGGCAACGCCCGTGAGCAGGGCCGGCGCGTGGGCCATGAACGCGATGCCCAGTCCTGCGAGGAGGACGAGCAGCCCCACGATCAGGATGAGCGCCCCGACGATGCCGATCAGGATGGCCAGGATCCCCACCAGGATCGGAAGCTGGTTCCGCGTGGGCCGGTAGGTCCCCGAGGGGTAGTAGGTGCTCACGAAGACGAACGCCCGGCCCATGGCGCCGGGGCCGACGCGCCGCCCCGTCCCCTCGGGGGGCTCCGCCCGGGAACGGTCTTGCCGGGTCGGCTCGCCTCCCCTCCCCCTGGAGCGTTGCATTCGCACCCACCCTAGCAGGCCCGAGGGGCCTTATTTATCTCCGCCTCGCTCGCGCCCGAGGTCATGAAGCTCCTCTTCATCCACGCCGACCGTCTGTCCTACGAGGCGAGGAAGCCCGCGCTCAAAGTGCCTCCCCCCCTCGCTCCGGAGGAGAGCAAGGGTTCGGCGGAGGAGGCGCTCGTCGTCTTCTACTGCGTGGAGGCCGCGGACACCTCCGACCTGCCCGCCATCGTGGAAAAGACCCTGGCAGAGATCCAGGACGTCCTGGGGCAGGTCAAGGCCGAGCGCGTGGTCCTCTACCCGTACGCCCACCTTTCGCAGTCGCTCGCTCCCCCGAAGGAGGCGCAGCGGGCGGGGGAGATGCTGAAGGCCCTCGCCGCCGAGAAGCTCGGCGTCACGGTGATCTCGGCCCCGTTCGGGTACTACAAGGCCTTCGAGCTCCGGGCCAAGGGACACCCCCTCGCCGAGCTCTCCCGGACCGTGTCGCTCGCCGGCTCGGCTCCCGCGACCGCCGCCTCGACGGGCCTGGTCAACAAGCCCGCCAAGGGGGCGCCCGCCCCCTCTTCCTCCTCACCGGCCCCTTCCGCCCCGCAGAAGGGCGCAGCCCCCGCGGAGAGCGAGGCGCTGACGAAGGAGAAGAAGCTCGTCTCCAAGTGGTTCGTCCTGACTCCCGAGGCCAAGCTCGTCCCCGCCGAGGAGTTCGACTTCTCGAAGGACAAGGAGTTCGAGGCCTTCTTCCGCTACGAGACCCAGGGGACCCGCCAGGCCGGCGAGGAGCCCCCGCACGTCCGCCTGATGCGCGAGCTCGAGCTCGTCGACTACGAGCCGGCCTCCGACGCGGGGAACTTCCGCTGGTACCCGAAAGGGCAGCTCATCAAGCGCCTGCTCCAGGAGCAGTGTTCGGAGGTGATCCGGAAGGCGGGGGGGATGCGCGTGGAAACCCCCATCATGTACGACTACGAGCACCCGGCGCTCAAGCGGTACCTGGACCGGTTCCCGGCCCGGCAGTACATCCTGCGCTCGGAGGACAAGGACTACTTCCTCCGCTTCGCGGCCTGCTTCGGCCAGTACATGATCTTCCACGACATGGTGATGGGGCGGAAGGACCTCCCCGTCAGGCTGTACGAGCTCACCCACTACTCCTTCCGGCGCGAACAGACGGGAGAGCTCTCCGGGCTCCGTCGCCTGCGGACCTTCACGATGCCGGACATGCACACGCTGGTCGCCGAGGTCGGGCAGGCGAAGCAGGAGTTCCTCCAGCAATTCCAGCTCTGCCAGCAGTGGATGGCGGACCTGGGGGTCCCCTACCACGCGGCGGTCCGATTCGTCCGCAGCTTCTACGAGGAGAACCCGGACTTCGTCCAGGCGCTCGCGAAGGCCAACGGCCGCCCGATGGTCGTCGAGATGTGGGACGACCGTTTCTTCTACTTCGTGACGAAGATGGAGTTCCACCCCCTGGACAGCCAGGGGCGCGCGGCCGCCCTCTCCACGGTCCAGATCGACGTCGAGAACGGGGAGCGCTTCGGCATCCAGTACACGGACTCGGACGGGAAGCGGAAGCACCCGCTCATCCTCCACACGAGCGTCCCCGGGGCCATCGAGCGGAACGTCTACGCGATCCTCGAGAACGAGGCGAAGAAGATGGCCAAGGGCCAGAAGGGCTCCTTCCCGTTCTGGCTCGCACCGACCCAGATCCGGCTCCTGCCGGTCTCGGACACGTTCATCGACCCGTGCCTGAAGCTCGTCCAGGAGCTCGAGGAGCGCTCGGGAGCACGGGTGGACCTCGACGACCGGGACGAAGGGATCGGTCGGAAGATCCGCGACGCGGAGAAGGAATGGGTCCCGCTCATCCTCGTCTACGGCGAGAAGGAGGCGGGCGGGGCGAAGTTTGCCGTCCGCACCCGCGACGGCCCCCAGCTCTCCGTGAGCATGGACGAACTCGTGGCCGAGATCGCCCGGCGGCAGGGCCCCCGGCCGAAGGCGGCCCTAGGGCTTCCCGTCCGGGTCAACCTGCGCCCCATCTTCCGAGGATAGGCCTCCGTTCCCCGCGCCGGTCGTGGACGGCGAAGGGGAGGCCTCCTCGCTCCCCGGGGGTCGGACGCGACGCCGACGGGAGAGGAGCACGGAGGTGGACACCGCAAGGGCCAGGGTGGCGCCTCCGAGGACGGCCAGCAGCACGAACGTCGGTAGCACGGGCGCCGGCGCGGGGACCATGGGGCAGTTGAACACCAGCCCTTGTTCGGTGACCGTCACGTTGGAGGCCGCCCGACCCCCTTGCGCGTCCGTCACCAGGACCGTGGCGTTCCAGGGGTCCTGACCGACGTAGGCGTGGGTGATGTTCTCGCCCGTCCCGTTCGGGGTCCCGTCGCCGAAGGACCAGTCGAAGGTGAACGGGGGCGCGCCGCCGGAGACCTGGGCGCTCAGGCTCACGTTCATCCCGGCGTGCCCCTTGCATGTGTCGCAGCTGCAGCTCACGTTCAGGACCCTCATGCTCGCGTGGACCGAGAGCGGTGGAGCGTTCTGCACGCTCACGAGGACCGTCGCGTTCGCGGAGTTCCCGTTGGAGTCGTTGACCCAGACGCGGGCCGTGTAGCTCCCGACGGTGGTGTACGTGTGGGTCGCATTCTGGGTGGTGGCACGTTGGCCCCCGTCCCCAAAGGTCCAGGCGAAGAGGTCGAGGGGGACCCCGCCGGAGGGGAACGAGAGGAAGGAGACCGAGAGAGGGGCGGTCCCGCTCGAGGCTGCCGCCGTGGCGCGGATCGAGAGGGGAGGCACGCAGCCGCTCCCGGCGCCGATCGTGATGGTGAGCGACGCGCCGGCCACCTGCCCCAGGCTGTCGTGCACCTGGAGGCTCACGGGGTACGCTCCTCCTGCGCTGTAGGCGTGGAGCGGGTTCTCCACCGTCGCCGTGGCCCCGTCGCCGAAGTTCCAACCCCAAGAGTAGGGCGGCTGCCCTCCCTTCGCTGTTCCGTTGAACCCGGCGGGGGTCCCGCAGGGCGCGCTCGGAGGTCCGGCCGCCCGGGCCGAGAGCGGCGCCTGGGGGATCGGGACGGCGAAGGCGAGACGGCCGTTCTCCCCCGCAGCGCCGGTGGGGGGGGAGTTTCCCGCAAGCGCGAAGATGAGGGTGGGAGACCGGGAGGAGCTCGCCCCTGCTTCCCCGATGAAAAGCGAGGCGCCGTTGGTCACCACGAGGAGGGACAGGACCACCGTCCACGCCAGGAGATGGGCCGTCCGCATGGTGCTCTATCCGTCGGTCGTCCGAGGATCGACCCTGGTCCCCACCGGCCTCAGGGGCGCTTCGCGCCAGGGAGGCCTGGAGGGGGAGAGGAGGGCCCTGTCGAGGTGAGCTACGAGGAGGAGGACGCGTTCGCGGGCTTCGACGCGGCAGTGCCCCCGTGGAGGTACCGGTGGCGGAGCAGGAGGCCGGCGACACCCATGAGCGCGAGGAAGACCAGCGGGCCCGCGACCACGAGATCCCCAAGGATCGGCATGGTCCCCTGCGCTCCGTTCGACGAGGATCCCGTGGGTGGCGGGGGTTGGCTGGAGGCGGGCGGCGTCGGGAGCACCTGGATCTGCGCGGGGTTGGACACGGCGCTGGCCACTCCCGAGGTCGCGCTCACGGAGATGGTCGCGTTCCCCGCCGCCTCTGCGGCCACGAACAGCGCCTGCGACCCGTCGTTCTCCGGGATGAGCTGACCCACCGCAGGGGAGGATAGGGTCCAGTTGTACGCCACCCCCGCCGAGGGCGTCGAGCCGTTCGCATCCAGGGCGGTCGCCCGCAGGGTGACCGACCCTCCGGCGTGCAACGTGCTGCTCGAGGGCGAGAGCTGGACGCTCTTGAGGGGAGAGGAGCCCCCGCCGCCCGGGGACGTGACGGCGACCTGGAAGGGGGATCGCAAGGGCGAGCCCGGCAGCGAGGCGAGGTAGCCGGAGACGTCCGAGGCCGAGAGATAGAGCTGGAGCGTGCCGACGACCGAGGTGGCGTTGAACGGAAGGGTCGCCCCGTACGTGCCGTTGAACGGCTTGCCCGAAAGCAGGGAGAGCCCGACGGTGGACCAGAAGAACGCCGCGGTGTCCTTGTACGTGACCGTCACGGTCGGGGCCACCACATCCTGGACACCCACCTGGACCCCCAGCGACGTGCCCACCGGGACGGAGGCGGGCAGGGCGGGGGCGGAGCTGAACCTCGGGAACATCGTGGCGTAGGGGAGGGCCGCCCACCACTCGTCCGCGATCTCCGCGTGCCCCGTGGGACTCGGATGGAAGTAATCGAGGTGGTTCACGTCCTGGGCCGAGAAGGTCAGGTTCCCGATGTCCCACAGCGAGACGTTCCAGGACCGGGCGATCCGCTGTTCGACGTGGTTGTAGGCCCGGACCATGTACTGCATCATGGCCCGGCTCGGGGCGTTCAGGAGCGCGGGGCAGGTGCTCTGCCAGACCAGCTCGGCCTGGGAGTTCCCTCCGAAGAGGGTCCAAAGGATGCTCACATTGACCACGTTGGCGAGGGCGATGACGGTCGTCGGGGGGAGTTCTGTCCGGAGGATCTCGAAGGTCCGATTGAGGGAGGCGGAGAAGTTCCAGACGGGGGTGGGGGTGGGCGTGCTCCCGCTGTGGGAGCAGACGTCGTTCCCTCCGATGAGGATCGAAACGAACCCCGCGCCGTCCCGGACCGCCTCGAGCGACTGCCAGACCATGTCGCTCGCCTTGTCTCCCGGCACCGCGAGCAGCCGGTCGTACAGGCAGCCGGTCTGGACCTGGGGGAGCGTGCAGTCGACGCCGGTGGCGTTCGGGTAGATCGTGAGCAGCCGCTGGTAGAACGAGTAGACCCCCGTCGAGGCGGTGTTGTTCGCGACCGCGTAGGAGTACCATGGCTGGACCCCGAGGCTCGTCGCCTGGCCGTTGGCGTCGTACGCGGGAGTGATCGAGTCGCCCAGTGCGGCGTAGACCTGGGGGTCAGGGAGAGGAAGCGCGCGGGCTACGTCGCCGCCCTGCGAGAGGGCCCCAGGGCCGTGATGCCCTGGGGCGGAGGGCAGGGCCGCAGGGGTCACCGGCGCGGAGTGGGCCCCGGGCACCGCCGGAACACCGGCGAGGAGGCTCATCCATGTCAGCCCCGCGACCAGGAGGGCCAGCGAGGCGAAGGAACGGCGAGACACGGCACCCGCGCGTAGCTGGCGGCCGCTATTTGAGGCCAAGGGGAGGACGGACGTCCGGACGCCGGTCGCCCCCGCGTCCCTCGCCGGTTCCCCGGCGGTCTCACTCTCCCTGCGCCGAGAGGGCGTCGTGCAGGTCCCGTCGCAGCGTCTGGGCGGTCCGCGTGACCTCGACCCCCTGGGCGATCGCCTCGGCCTCGGAGAGGTGCGCCTTCGCCTCGTCGACCCGTCCGCGCATGTTCGAGGCCATCGCGAGGCGGAAGAGGGCTTCCGCCTGCGTGCGACGGAGGTTCGAGCGGCGACCGACTTCCAGGGCCTCCCTCGCACGGTGCTCCGCCCGGTCCAGGAGCCCCATCCGGCCGGCCGTGTCGCAGGCGTAGATCAGGGCGCGTCCCTCGCGCTCGTTGTCGTGAAGGGCCCGGGCCAGATCGACCGCGGCGTCCGCGAGGCCGAGCGCCTCTCGCATCTCCCCCTTCGCCAGGTGGTTCGAGGCCTTGCGGAGCATGGCGTCGAGCAGCCGCCAGACCTCCGGCATCTCCGGAAGGACCTCCGTCGCGCGCGCCATGGTCTTCTTCGCCGCAGGCTCGTCGTCCAGGGAGTACTCGATCGCCGCGCGTCCGAGCAGCGCGAAGAGCGCTCCGTCCCGGTCCCCGCCCTGGAACAGGAGGGTGATCCCGTCCTCGAGCTTCTTCGTGCTCGTCTCCCGGCTCGACGGATCGAGCATGAACTCCACGTCCGCGAGGGCCGTCAGGGCCCGCCCGAGCTCCACCGGTGGGGCGTGGGCCCGCGTGAGGGCGTCCAGGCATCCTTGGAGGTCCTCCCGGGCGGAGGCGTAGTCCCCCGCGCTGTAGGACAGGCGGCTCCGGAAGCGCCGGACCGAGGCGAGCCCCAGGTCGTCTCCGGTCTCCTGGAAGCGCGAGACGGCCTCCTCCGCGAGGGTGTGGGCGATGGCGGTGTCCCCCCGCCGGGCGGTCACCCGTGCGAGGTCGAGCAGCACGCCGGCGTAGGGCGCACCTCCCTCGTGGACGTTCTTCAGCAGGTCGCGGGCACGGGAGAGGGCCTGCGTCGCCGCGTCGTCCGCTCCGAGGGCATAGGCGACGGCCCCCAGCTCCTGAAGGAGCTTGGCCTCCCCGCGGACGTCCTTCGGTCGGCAGCGCTGATGGACGGAGAGCGCCTGCTCCAGGAGCTCGCGCTCCCGGGGGAGCGAGCCCGCATCCCTCGCAAGCTCCACCGCCGCGCGGAGGTACTCCAGCGCCTTCTCGTCGCTCTTCCCCTGCGTGAAGTGGTGCGTCAGCGCGAAGACCCGGGCGGCGTCCCCGCCGCCAGGCATCGCCTCGAGCGCTTCCCCGATCTTCCGATGCAGGACGCGGCGACGGGCGGCGGTGAGGTCGCGGTAGACCTTCTGGCGGAGGCTCTCCTCCGCGAACCCGAAGGCGCCCCCCGGCCGTTCCATGAGAAGACCGCGGTGGACGAGCTCCTCGACCAGCTCAGCCGCCCGCTCCTCGCTCTCGCCCGTGGCACGCCGGAGCAGTTCGAACGGGACGGAGGGTCCGGCCACCGCGGCGACGGCGAGCGTCCGCTCCTGGTCCTCCGTGAGGGTTCCGCCCGGGTCCTCGGCCGCCTCCGCTTCCCGCGGGTCCCTCCCGGGTAGCGCGCCCTGGGTCTGATAGGCCCGAACGAGGCGCAGCGCCGCTCCCGGCAGACCTTCGGAGCGTTCGACGACCTCTTCCAGGACCGTCCCCGGAAGGGGCGCCTTCGTCGACAGGTGTTCCTGCAGGAGCGTGCGAAGCTCCGCGGAGGAGAGCGGGGAGAGGGGCCGACGTACGGCCACCTGCTGGAGGAACGTTCGCTCGAGGGCCCGGCGGAGGGCCGGGTAGAGCTCCTCCTCCTGAGTGTAGGTCAGCAGCAGCCAGAGCGGGGCCTCGGGCCTCCACTCGAGGAGCACCGCGATCAGGTCGGCCGATACATGGTCGGCGAGCTGCAGGTCCTCCAGGGCCAGAAGGAGAGGGGCTTCGCGCGCCCGGTCCACCAGGAACCGGCGGATCTGGGAGAGCAGTCTCGCGCGCTTCTCCTGCGCGGTCTGGCTCGGGTCCGAGAGGGACCGCACGAGGCGTTCGTACTCCACCTGAGCCGAGGGCGCGCTCGCGTGGGACCCCGGGGCCGGACGTGGACCGATCCCTGCCCCCAGGACCAGGGCGGAGAGGCCGAGCAGGCCCTCTCCCGGACCGGGGTCACGCTCGGCGGTCTCCTCTCCGGTCTGGCCGTCGCGGCCGCGGGTGGACCGTCCCTCCTCCGCGGCCGGTTCCCGGGGGTCGTGCTCCCAGGAGGCGAGGGCGCCGCGGAAGAGCGAGAGCGGGGCGAGCGCGTCGTCCGCCTCGGCCCGGCACAGCAGGGTCTCAAAACCCTCCCTCCTGGCGGCGAGACGGACCTGCTCGACGACCCATTCCTTCCCGAGGTCTTGGCCGCCGACGAGGCAGCTGGCGAGCGTCGTCGACCGGGAGACCACCTCGGCACGATCGCGCGCAAGCTCCCGGAGGACGGCCTCGCGGACCTCGCCTCGCGGGTGCGAAGGTGCGGGTGGGTCCCCTGGGGCCGGCATCGCGAGCACCTGGCGCAGCGTGCTGCCCCGCCATGTAGGTTGCGCGGGCGGCCGTTCGGGGCGCCCCGGAGCCCGAACGGGGTCCCCGGGAGCCGCCCTCGAGAGGGCTCCTAGTGGCGGCGAGCGGGATTCTCTACGCGGGCCCGGGCCGAGGCTCCGCCCGCGAGGGTGGCCGTCGCTCCGAAGCTCCGCTCGAGCTCGGAGGACGGCGGCCGGAACCCGGAGAAGAGCGATCGCGCGAGGTAGACGTGGGGGATCTGGCCCGCACGAAGTCCACGGAAGGGGCCCCCCGTGCGTGTCGCCTCGCGGTACTCGTAGTACTCGCCCTTCGGGAGGAACCAGACGATGGTGTCGTCGGTCCCTCGGGCCCCGTGCTCCCCCCGAGGGTAGGTGGCGATGCTCAGGTGCCGCTCGACGTCGTCCGGGAGGTTGAACACGAGCTTTCCGGTGAGCTGGGCCACGCCGACGACGCGGTTCTGCGCCATCTCGCGGGCCAGGACCTCGGCGGCCCGCTGGGTCCCGATGACCCGCAGCGTCCCAGGGCCTCGGTCGAGGAAGGCGATCGCACGGCCAGGGCGCTGGAGCCCCTCCAGGTCCTCCGGACGGCAACCGAGAAGGTCTGCGACCTCGGAAGGTAGTTGGGCGGTGCACCAGCTCGGGTGGACCGCCCGGAGGATCACCCAGTCCTCGGTGCCGACCATGGGAATCTAAGAATTCTCATGATTTATGAGCTCTTCCAAGGCGGAACGACCCGAAGGAGGTGGCGCCTCCGTCGGTGGGCAGCGGGCGCGGCCTCGAACGGAGCCCGAGATGGAGGAGGGGGAGCAGGTCCCTCGCGTCCCGGGTGTCGGCGGTCACGTCGGCCGCCCGCCGGACCTCCGGGACGTAGCTGTTGAGCGCGATCCCCGTCGCGACGAAGGGGAAGACCCGTGCGTCCGCGGGCCCATCCCCCAGATGGGCGGTCTCGGCCGACGAGGCTCCCGTCGCGCGGAGGAGCATCCGCAGCCCGTCCCGCTTGTCGACGTGGACGTGCCGGACCCCTTCGACGGTCCCGTCCCGCACGCGCTGGAGCACCCCTGCCCAGAGGTCGAACCCGTAGCGCTCGGCGTACCACCGGCAGACGTACCCCGGGTTGTGCGTCAGGAGCGCCACCTTCACTCCCCGGGCATGCAGCGCTCCCACGAGGGAGGCGAGGTGGGCCAGGTGGCGGGTCCGCTCCAGGATCTGCTCGAGCTCGTGGAGCGGCAGTCCTCTCGCGAAGTTGAGCAGGCGGACCAGGTGGTCGTCCTCGGTCGCCCGCCCGGAGCGGAAGAGCGTCTGCGCCTCATCGAAGGCCTTCGTCATGCCGCGGTGGCGAGCGATGGCCCGCCAGCCATGGCCCACGGCGATGGTCCCGTCGATGTCGAAGGTGACCAGGCGGAGCGGACGAGATCCCGCCGGTAGCCCGTCCTTCTCCATCGCGGCCTCCTTGCGGGGGTGGGCTGCCATCTTCCCTCCGTCTTAACGCTCGACGGCAGCCCCACCTCCTTCGCACGCACCCTCAAGTGGCGAAGTGGCCTGACCTGCCCGATGTCCGCGCCGCCCGAGAACCCCCCGCCGGATCGCGCCGACCCACCGGAGGAGGCGCCCCGGGGGAAGCGGCAGGAGGGGCAGGGGGAGGGGCCCTCCCCCGCGGCCGCGGAAAGCTCCCCCGCGGGTGCGGGGAGACGGAAGAAGGGTGGGACCCACCGGGTCCTCAAACTCATGCCGGGGGGGGCGGAGGAGGGGCACCCCCTCTCCCCGGCGGAGGCTCGAAAGGCTCGTGCGGCCCACGAGAAGTTCCGCGTCGACTACGCCCCGACCCCGTTGGGCGTCCCGGCCTGGACCATCGAGAGCGGCAGCGGGCAGACCTACCGCGTGCTCGTGCCGGCGTTCCCCGACCGGCAGGGGGCGCAGTGCAGCTGCCTCGACTTCCTCACACGCGGGCTCGGGACCTGCAAGCACCTGGAAGCGACACTTGCGCAGGCGGCGAGCGCGCCCCCCGCGTCACTGGATGTCCGCTCCCGCACGCTGCGCTACGCCCCGGGGTGGGCCCGCATCGACCAGGAACAGGAGCGGGCGCTGAGCCTGCTCAGTGGCCCGGTCCCTCCGGACCCCGCAGTGCTGGCGGTGGCGCTGCGGAGGGCGGGGCGGTTGCTGTGCTCGGACGGCTGATCCTCGCCCCCCGCTGACGGCGGAACTCTCCGACGAGCGGAACGAGGGCCGCTGCCGCGAGGGCCACGGGCAGAAGGAACACCGTGGCCCCGTAGCCTTCCGCCGAGGGACCGATGGGGTACCCCGGAGGAGGCGCCCGCCAGGTGGTGGCCACGATCCACGGCGTCCAGGGCCCGGGGAGCCCGAGGGAGTTCCAGGCCCGCACGCGGAAGTGGTAGGTGGTGCCGGGGAGCGCCGGGGAGAAGAGGAAGGAGGTCCAAGTCGGGTCGGAGAGGTTCTCCTCCGCGCTCCCGTTCCCTTCGACGACCTGGACCGTGTAGTTCTGGAAGCGGCCGGATCCGAAGCTCGAGGGCGCGGTCCAGTTGAGGGCGACCTCGTTCGAGGAGGCGTTCGCGAAGAGCCCCGTCGCCGCGCGCGGCGGGACGCTGAGCCAGGACGGGACGATCACGACGGGGAGCTGGACGGAGAGGTTCTCGCCGCCGGAGGTGGCGCTCGCCGTGAACGTCGCGTTGCCTGCCGTCGCGTTGGCCTCGATCTCGAAGAGCTCGGAGCCAGGGCCCGAGGACCAGCCGGTCCAGAGAGGAAGCGCCAGGTCCGACGGCGAGATGGCCCCGCTCCATACGACCTGGCCGAAGGGGCGCCCCATCTGGTCGAAGGGCGCGAGTCCCACGAACGCGTTGTTGCCCGCGAACGTCGCGACCCCCATCGAGCAGCTCCCGACGCAGGGCCCCGTGAGGTCCTGGAGGTAGGCGAGATGGGGCCGATAGGTGAAGATCGGCCAGGAGGCGAAGAACACTGTCCCGTCCGGCCCGACGAGGGAGGCGTTGAGCCACCCCTGGGTCGAGGTCCCGGTCAACGAGACGTTCACCTCGCGCCCGACCGTGTTGGAGAGGGTCCCGAAGGAAGCAGGGGCCAGCGACCAGTGGGCCGGGGCCTGCGCGCCCGGGACCTGGGTCGTCCCGGCGGTGAAGGCGGTCCCCGCGGGCTCGATCGTGGCCGAGGGAGAGGCGGGGCCCAGGAGCGCCGGACCGAGCAACGCGTCGACCTCGGCGGAGGCGCCGCCGGGGGTGATGGCGATCATCGTGGCGTTCGTGGGAGGGCCGATCACGTCGAAGAGGAACTCCTCCACCGCGGAGCGGGGGCCGTCCTGCCAGGTCAGGTTCCCGAGCACGATGCCCGGGGAGGATCCGGTCGTGACCGTGACCTGCGCGCGCCGGTTCGTTCCCGCGAAGCTCGCGTCGGACCCGGGGGCCAGATGCCAGGTGAAGTTCCCCTGGTCGTACGTCGGAGCCCCGTTCTGGTCGAGGACGAGCGCGGTGATGACGGCGGGGGCGTTCTCGAAGACGCCACCGTAGGGGGTCGCGGTCGCCGCGGGGACGAGGGCGACCGCGGAGGCGACCTTGGCGTACACCTGGAGCGGGAAGTCCACGGTCTGGCTCTCCCCCGCCCACTGCAGGGTCTCGACCGCTTCGCCGCTGCCGGGGAGTCCGCCGGCGTAGAAGACCGCCGTCTCGGGGAGGTCCTGCGAGGTGCCGTTCCCCATGGGAGCCATCACCCCGAGCGTGCTCGGGACCACCGCCCAGGAGACGTTCATCGCCGCGTACTGCAGCCCGTAGAACCCGCCGGCGAGGAGCAGGTTCCCGAAGAGGTCCTGGTCGACTCCCTCGAGGTACGCGAACCCGCCCACGGGCACGCTATCGGAGGGGGCCCCGTAGAGCGCGACCGAGCTCACCCCGAGAGGGACGATGGAGACGGGAAAAGGGACGGACAGGTTCGTCCCCCCGGACCAGTTCACCTTCGCGAGGACAGTACCGTGCCCCGCCCGTGGACCGGCCACGAAGACGGCCCCTCCTCCCTGCGGGGTCACCCGGCCGAAGGTCGAGGGCTCCACCTGCCAGGTGACGTTGAGCGTTCCGCGGGCGATGCCCCCGACCGCGTCGGTCCCGTAAAGGGAGAGCTGGACCCCTTGACCGGGGAGCAGGGGAGGGGTCTGCATGTACGGGGCGTAGAGCCCGGTCATGGGATCCGGGGGAGGGGGTCCGGCGTCGCGCACCTGAGCCGAGGCGGTGAGGGCTCCCCAGTTGCTCGAGAAGAACGTGACGTTGACCCACCCGGTCCCCGTTCCGCTGCCGGCGGTGAACGTCGCGGAGGACCCTCCCGGGGCGATCGTGCCCAGCGAGGAGGGCGAGAGCGACCAGAGGTAGGTGCCCGTCGGGGTCGTGCCCCACCCGTCCTCGACGGAGGCGGAGAGGGTGAGCGTCTGCCCTTGGGAAAGTCGTGCGCTCCGAGGAGAGATGTCGAGCACGGCCCCGGCGGAGGCCGGGACCGCGGAGACCTGCAGGATCGCCGTGCGGCTCGCCCCGGCCGAGGTGGCGGTCGCGTTCACCCATCCGTCCCCCGTGGTCGCGTTCACGTGGAGCGTCGCCGGGCCCGCCGCCGTCGGGGTGAGCTCCCCGAAGGAGGAGGGCCACAAGGTCCACGTGGGCTGCGGGGTCGAGGCGCAGGGACTCCCGGTCTGGTCGAACCAGCGCGGAGCGAGGGTGAGATTGGACCCGGTCTCCAGGGAGACCCGGGAGGGCAGGTCGAGGCTGAGCAGGATGCAGGCCGGGGTGTAGACGGTCACGGGCACCTGGTCGGAGGCCGAGGTGCCGTTCAGGGAGGCCACGACAGTGACCGTACCGTTCTCCGGCGCCGGTCCGGCCGTGAAGGTCCCGGAGGCCGAGACCGAACCCAAGGACGATGGGCTCACGTTCCAGGAGAGCGAGGCGCCGGCGGCCAGGGCCCCCCCGGTGCCGTTCCACAGCGACGCCTGTGGGTAGAGGCCGTGCGTGCCGCCGACGGGGACGAGGAGGGCGCTGGGATCGTAGGCGCCCAGGAGGGGCGAGGGCAGGAGGTCCGGCCCTTGGAGGTGGGGCGCGAGAAGAGGGGCGGAGCGAGCTGGAGAGGAGGGTGCGGCCGCCCAGGGGTTCGAAGCGCCGCTTCCCTGAGCAACCGCGGCTCGAGGGAACGCGACGGACGACAAGTTTCGGTCCGCCGTGGGTGGGAGCACGGTGGCGAGGCCGGAGGCCAGGCTAACGAGGGCGAGCCCGACCGCGAGAGCGCCGAGGAGGTGCCCCCGACGCCTAAGCGGAGGTCTCCACACGGGAGACCTACGCCGGCGGTACGATATGTGTCCATGACCTCCCCCCGAAGGGGTGGTCTTCCCCCCTAATGTCGGATTTTCTCAAGATCGTGGTCATTTCATTGGATATTGCAGCTGCGGATAGCCCATTGCGGTAAACACGTGGCAAGCCCACCGAACGGGCTCTCCACCCGGCCGCGGCCCCCCTCCCGGCCGGTCGGGCCGACACATCCCGGGCAAGGATCGGAGCGGCCCTGGGGGCGTCGACGCCCCCGAGGTGGCTCACAGGTTGGTCGAGCCGCTCACGGCAACCCCGTTCATGCCATAGACCATCCATGATGCATGGAGGAGGTCGATACTCCTCGCGGCCACGACCGCCATCCACTGACCGGACACCAGCGTGACTGGAAGTGTGGCGTTCCAGGCCACCCCACCCCGAACTGCCGAAGTGGGCCTGCTGGACCTGGCTTCCCTGCGATGAGAGGATCAAGATCCATCCCGAGGTTGGTGGGGCGACGCCGCACGCCGTGGTCCCCAGGGCGCCTCCGCTCCCCGGAGGCGACACGTTCGAGTTCCCTGCCAAGATGATCTCCAGGCCGATGGACGCGGTCGTGAAGGTGCTCGAGGTGCCCGCCACCGTTAGGTTTCAGGCCGTAGCTCCGTCGCAGGAGCCCTGGGTCGCGGCGCCGAGCAAGATGTCGCTCGGGCAGGCACACGGGTTCCCCGGGGTCGGGGCGAGCCGGTGGACGACCGCGAAGAACCCCAGGACGAGGAGCGGCACGACGAGGATGGCCCTGATCATGGGCACATCTCGGAGGACCCGCCCTCCGGACGGCTTTTCCATGGATCCCTCCGGAAGGCTGGGGACCCGCAAGCTCATCGCGGCCGGGCGAGCCCGGGGGGAGGCCCGCCGACCGCTTCGAGTGGCAGAGAGGCCGTCGGGGACTACTTCAGTCCGGGGGGTCGGTGTTCGCCTGGCGCCGAACTCGCCCCCGTCATTTGTCGATGGAGTACGGGCGGGCAGCGCCTGGCGAGGGGGAGAGGCGAGGGTAGGGGGAAAGGGTTCGGGGGCGGCGATGACGACGACGAGGGCGGGACGTGCGGTCGAGGGACCTACGCCGAGCCCATGCCGGGTTGGCCCTTCATGGCGCGGATACGGTAGTAGTCCGCGTCCACGACGACCTCGCCGTTGACGCCCATCGTGTCCAGGGACTTCGCCTTCACCTTGTCCAGGCCCTTCGCCTTCTGGAAGTCGCCCACCGGGACGGAGAACTTCTGCTCCACCTCGGTCCGGTAGATCGGACCGGAGTTGTACGAGCAGAACGGGATGATGCGCCCGTCCGGGATGGAGTAGTGGATATCGCAGCGCATCAGGCGCTGGATATCGTAGTCGTAGGCATCCTGGAAGTGCATGTTCCCGATGTAGAGGGCCCTCCACGCGAACTTCCCGACGGCGTCCTTCGACCCTTCGGTGAAGATCCCGGAAATGACCTTCACGACGTTCTTCTCGTTGATCCCTTCCGGGGCCTTCGAGAAGTCGAAGTACTTCGCGACGCTGTGCATGAGCTGGGCGCCCGCGATCGCGGTCCGGACGCGCGCGAAGCGCGCCTCGCGGTACTTCTCGATGAGCTGCTCGACGTTCTCGAAGAACCCGTCGACGTCCATGAACCGGGTGAGCGGCGTGATCTTCCGGTTCTGGTCGACGAAGGCGAACGTCGCGCACCCGCACCCGGGGTGCGTCGTGAGCGTCATCTTCTCCTCGCCGTGGATGATGGAGACGAGCTCCGAGATCGGCGCGACCGAGGGGACGGGGAAGAAGTCGGACTTCTCGAAAGGTCCCTCGTTGCACAGGATCCGCACGAGGTCGCTCTGCGTGAAGCGCATCGCGAAGCGGTCCTTGTCGGGGATGCGCGCCGTGAGGGCGACCGGCTGGAAGTTGACGCCGCGGACGACGTCCAGGTTGTCCAGCGCGAAGTCGATCGTGGGCATGATCTGGCTCTCGTTGAACCCTCCGACGAGCGTCGGGACGAGCACGACCGAGAGCGGCTTGTCCGGCTTGCCCACCGCGAGCTCATCGGCCGGCGAGTGCGTTCGGCGGGCGTTCTCAATCGCCCGCTGCTTCACCTTGAGGAGCGGGACCCCCCGCACCTTCCGGTAGATCTCGTCGTCGAGGCCGTCGAACTGCAGGTAGAGAGTGTGCAGGTGGTTGTTGCGCGAGGCCTGGGCGAACCCGGGCTCGTTGGCCATGCGGATCCCGTTCGTGGCCACCTGGATCTGCTTGAACCCCAGCTGGTAGGCCATGTTGCAGGCGTCCAGGAAGAGGGGAGAAAGGGTGGGCTCCCCACCGGAGAACTGGACCGCGACGGCCCCCACGGGCTTCTGCTCGCGGAGGGTCTTCAGCATGAAGTAGATCTGCTCGCGGGAGGGCTCGTAGACGTATCCCGCGGCGTTCGCGTTCGCGAAGCAGACCGGGCACTTCAGGTTGCAACGGTTCGTGAGGTCCATCAGGGCGAGTCCCGTGTGGGACTTGTGGTGCGTGCACATCCCGCAGGTGGTCGGGCAGCCCTTGAACTTGTCATAGTAGGGGTTCTCGTACCCGACACCGTCGTGGGCGTAGACCTCCATCCGGAGGTAGAAGTCGACGTCGTTGGAGATCACGTCCCAGAAGTAGCCGTGGGTCCTGCAGGTCTTCTCCATGACCACGCGCCCTTCCTTCTCGCGGACGACGGCCGGGATGACCTTGATGCACTCGGGGCATACCGAGGCGGTCTTTCGGGGGAGTCCACGCGGGGCCTGGAATTCCTTCATCACTCGGGCGGGCATCTTCGGTTCCTTCCTTCGTGGGGCTCGGCCGTTGGCCGACCTTGTCCCTCCTCACCCCAAGCCCACCTCTTAACCGTCATGTAGCGAATGCAACGACATTTAACCGGCTTCGACAACCATGGGGGGTCGTAGCATGGCGTCGCCCTTATGGGTCAGGCTTGACCTTGCCCCCCTCCGAGGGGAAAGAGATGCCCAAGAGCGCGTCAGCGTCGAAGTCGAAGAAGCGGCCCTCCGCCTCCCCCAGACGCCCTGCAGACGCCCCCGCCTCCTCGTCGGGGGCCCGACGGCCTCCTCCCTCCTCTGCGGCCGGGACTCCCGTTCGTCCGGGCGGTCCGTCACCCTCGACACCAGCTCCACCGACCCCGCCGGCGACCGGCATCGGGATCACCCCCCTGCTCCGACTCGAGAAGCCCTTCGACGTGGACGAGTTCTGTCAGCAGCTGGGGGAGACGAAGGTCACCGCGACGGTCCCGCGGGAGCACCTCAACGAGGTCCTCAAGCGTGTCGTGGAGTTCATGGAGTTCGGGATCTACGTCTACGCCGTCGTCGTGCTGCCCGGTCCTTCACCCACTTTGGAGAAGTTCACGGTACAGCTGGACCGGATCGATTTCGACAACGGGCGCAAGGGCTGGACCCCCTTCCAGGAGAAGGGGCGCTCCTCCTCCCCCTTCGGTCCGGCGGGCGACCGCTCCCCTCGGACCCCTCCGCATCCCTGAAGTAGGACCCCGGGTCTCCGGGATCCGCTGAGGATCCTGGAGAGCTATGGAAGACGAGAAGTGGACCGAGCTCTCGGTCCGGCTGGAAGACCTGAAGCGCCAAGTGGACGCCCTCCGCGCTCAGCAGGAGGCGCTCGTCGAGAGCGTGCAGGAGCTCACGAAGACCTTCCGAGCCCTGGCCGTTCATCTGGGGATCGCGACGGACAGCTACCGCCCTTCCGGCGGCTCCTCCTCGACCTCGGGCCGGCGGAGCCATGATCCTCCCCCCGGGTTCGGTTAGGAACGGTCGCCGACCCAACCCCTCGAGGACCTCCAACGCGCGTCCGGCGCCGGGGTCGGTCCCCCGCATCGGGGCCTTCGCGCTCGCGCAGGCCTACGGTCACGGTTCCTGCCACCGAGGCATCTTCGTGCCAGAAGGGTCGTTCCGCGGTCTCTTGCGCATCCGCAGTGACATTCAAGTAGGTGGTCCGCGCGTTGCTGAGCAAGGTGAGCCACGTGCGGACAGGGATCGTCATCGTCGGAGTAATCTTGCTAGTGCTGGGTGCCGTTCTTGCCTTCGTGCCCTTGGTGACCCAGAGCGTGCAGCAGACCGGAAGCAGCTCTTCCTCGGGCTTCTCGGGGTACGTGTGGAACGACAACGGTATCTTCTTGCCGGCGACGGTCAAGATCTCCTGGTCCGCGTCCTCGACCGTGATGTTCCTCTACATCACCTGCACCAACACGATCACCCAGAGCCAGGCGCAGGCGGCCAACTTCAACATCACCTCCTGCAACGGGATGCAGTCCTACGGGGCGCAGTCCTCCACCTTCCTTGGCCAGACCATCCACTACGACACGGGGACGAGCGGAAGTCAGAGCATCTCGGTTCCTGCGGGCGGGACGCTCCTCTTCTCTGGAGGGAGCGGGAGCCCGACCACCATCAACATCAGCGCCAGCTACCCGGAGCCGCTGATCGGGTTCATCCTCCTGGTCGTCGGCGTCCTGATCCTGCTCGTCGGACTGGTCTTGAAGTCGAAGAAGCGCACGGCCGCAGCCCCTCCCCAGGCCTGGGGACCCGGGCAGCCGGGCGCGGGTCCGTCCGTCCAGCCGGGACCTCCGGGCCAGTGGCAGCAGCCCCCGCAGTAGTCCTGGGACCTGCGGACCGGGCCCCTCGGGGGCCCGGTCCAACCCTTTCCTTCCCTGACCATCAGGTGGTTCCTCCCCGCGTTCGCTTCAAGCTCACGGCGCCCGTGCCGCTCCCTCGAGTGTCGATGCGGGGCCCAAGGCGCGTCGGAGGACTGTTGCGGACGGAGGGCTGCGCTTGCGTCCCGGCATCGTAGCGATCGGGCTCGTGGTGGTCGCTCTGGGCGCCATGTGCACCTTCGCGCCGGTCTTCTCTCCACCCGGCGGGAGCCAGTTCGGGGCCGCGAAGATCCAGTCCAGGTCGGTGATGGTCGACTCCCGTTACGACTTCTCCTGGTCGAAAGGGGGCGCCACGGACTACGTCGCCGCCTTCGACTGCGGGACGACCACCCCCGCGAACCTCTCCTCGGGATCGACGGCGGGCGCCGTCTGCCCGTCCGAGCGATGGCTCGCCCACGGGGCGGGGAGCTCGGGGGAGCTCTCCATCGGGGCTCCCCCGGGCGACTGGGTGATGGTCGTCGCCTTCCAGAACGCGAGCGGCACGATCGACACGGGAGCCCAGATCTCGGTCACGGTGACCGAGGGGCTGATCGGCGTCCCCCTGCTCGTTCTCGGGGCGATCGTCGCGGTGGTCGGAGCCTTCGTTCGTTCCCGGCACCCTCGGACCCTTCCGGAGGAACGACCGGTCCGCCACGGGGAGCGGGTGACCGATGGGGAGGAGATCCGGGTGCTGCCGAAGCGACCTCCCGGTCCCTCGACCACGCGGAAGAAGCCGGGCGGGCCGTAGCGCCCTTCGCTCGCCTGGAGCTAGGGAGCGGTAAGTACCTCTACGGCTCTCGAGACCTTCCCCTGAGGTCGAGTGGCATGAAGGTACGTTACGTCGTGAGCGCGGAGGATGTCTCGTCGCATTACGTCCACGTCGCGATCGAGGTGTCCGGCGCTCCCGCCGGCGAGGGCGAGGTCGAGCTGGTCATGCCCGTGTGGACCCCGGGCTCCTATCTGGTGCGCGAGTTCGCGCGGCTCGTCCGACGGGTCCAGGCCACCGGAGAGGATGGGCGGGCCCTCGCCGTCACCAAGGTCCGAAAGAACCGGTGGAGGGTCCAGAAGGGGAAGGAGACCGCCTTCACCTTCTCCTACAGCGTCTACGCCCACGACATCTCGGTGGAGGGCGTCGACCTCACCGAGGACCATCTCTACTTCAACGGCGCCCCGCTCTTCTGTTACGTCGACGGGACCAAGGAGGACCCCGTGGAGCTGGTCGTCCACGTCCCCTCGGGCTGGAAGGTCTACAGCGAGCTCCAGGAGTTGGGACGGAACCCGCCACGTTTCCGCGCCTCGAACTTCGACGAGCTCGTCGACTATCCCTTCGACTCGGGAAATCCCACGGAGCTCTCCGTCCGCGCCGCCGGGGTGCCCCATCGCATCGTCCTCTGCGGCCGGGCCAACTTCTCCCCCCACAAGGTGGAGGAGGACGTCCGAAAGGTGGTGGAGGCGACCTACCGGCTCTTCGGCGATCTTCCGATGCCCCGCTACACGTTCTTCTACCACGCGAACGAGCGATGGGACGGCGGGCTCGAACATCTTGCGGGGACGGCCATCACGATGCCCGCCACGGTCTTCGCCCCGAAGAAGGACTACGAGAGCTTCCTCGAGGTGACCTGCCACGAGTACTTCCACCTGTTCAACGTCAAGCGGATCCGGTCGAAGGTCCTCGGTCCCTTCGACTACGAGAACGAGAACTACACCCGGATGCTCTGGGCGATGGAGGGGACGACCGACTACTACGCCCACCTGCTTCTGCGCCGGGCGGGCCTCGTCACCCCGAAGAAGTACCTCGAGAAGGTGGGGGAGCGGATCAAGAAGTTCCGGGAGATCCCCGGCCGGAACCTCCAGAGCCTGGAGGAGGCGAGCTTCGACTCGTGGATCGACCTCTACCGTCCTGGGGAGGAGAGCCGGAACATCTCGATCTCCTACTACCTCAAGGGCGACCTGGTCTCCCTCTGCATGGACCTCGAGATCCGGGGCCGGACGGAGAACGCCCGTTCCCTGGACGACGTGATGCGGCACCTTTGGAAGGAGTTCGGCAAGAAGGGCGTCGGCATACCGGAGGGGGACTGGGGGAAGGAGGCGGAGAAGGCGACCGGGGTCGACCTCGGGAGCTTCTTCGACCGCTACGTCCGGGGACGCGACGACGTAGACTTTGCCACCTTCCTGCGGCACGCCGGCCTCCTGCTCGAACCGAAGGACGACGAGTCGACGGACGGCGACGAGCCCGCGGAGCTCCCGGGATTCCTGGGGGTCGAGTTCAAACGGGAGGGGGACCGCCCGCGCATCACGGTCGCACTGGACGGAGGACCGGGGCGCCGAGCCGGGCTCACGCCGGGTGACGAGCTCCTCGCCTTCGACGGGTACCGGGTCACCTTCGATTCCGTCGGCGAGATGCTGAAGAAGTTCTCCCCGGGCGACAAGGTGTCGATCACGCTCTTCCGGCGCGGCCTCTTGCGGACCGTCGAGGCCACGCTCGGGAAGGCCCCGCCCTCGAAGTGGACCCTGAAAGCGGACCCCTCGGCGTCGGAGTCCGCGCGGAAGATCGCCCAGGGCTGGCTCGAGTCACCCTGGGAGGCGATCGCCGGCCGAGGCGACGCAGACTCCGAGAAATCGAAGGAGAAGGCGAAGGAGCGCCCGAAGACCTAGGCTCCCTTCCGGGGGGCTTGGAGCTCGGTGGCGCCCGGAGGTGGAACGTGGTCGAGGTCGTGCTGGTCCCGATGACCCCGGAGGCCTACGTGGAGTTCCGACGCGAGGTCATCCGCGGCTACGCCGCCTCGAACGTCCAGGCGCGCCGTTGGACGGCGGAGGAAGCGCCGGCCGCGTCCGAGAGGGAGATCGACGCGCTCCTCCCGAAGGGCGTGGCGACCCCCGACCACTTCCTCTTCACGGTGCACGAGACCGAGGGGGGTCCGAAGGTCGGCGCCCTCTGGGTGACGAAGCGGAAGAACGAGGCTTTCGTCTACGAGCTCGAGATCGCCGAGGCGCACCGCGGCCGGGGGTTGGGGCGCGCGACGATGCTTGAGGCGGAGAAGGTCGCCCGCGGGTTCGGGGCCCCTCGGATCGGGCTGCACGTCTTCGGAGCGAACGCGACCGCCCGGGCGCTCTACAAGAGCCTGGGCTACGCCGAGACGAGCTTGATCATGGCGAAGGACCTACCCTGAGGTCCGCGGGCCTTTACCTCGAGATGGGCCGTTGGCCGACGGAACGTCCGCGTTGCCGGGGGCCACAAGGACGGCCTTCAGTCCGTACCGCCAGGCCCCCTCTTGCGGATAGAGGCGGCGGAGGACGAGCTCCACCTCGCCGCCGCTCGGCGCGCCGGAAGGCTGCTGGTCGGTGAACTGGAACGTCAGGGTCGGGCCCTCCTCCGGCCATCGGACGAGCCCGACGGCGTAGCTGCCATAGACCTCCTGGTGCCAGTCGAACTCCGTGGGCTGGGCCCCCTTGTGGATCAACGTCGCGCTCTCGACCTTCGCCCCGATCCGGGGCAGCCGGCTCCGGCGCAGCCCGTCGCGCGCCCCGCACAGGTGGCATCGTCCCACGGGTGGAAGCGAGAAGCCGTGGCACGAGGCGCAACGCTCCCCCTCCAGACGCCACCGGGCGGGGATCGAAGCGAGGTAGCTTTCCCGCGAGAGGTACGCCCCCTGGCTCACCGAGGCCATGGGGGCGCCCGCTCGGGCCCTCCATGCGTCGTCCGGGACCTGGAAGAAGGTGCGGTCCTCGGGGACGGGATACCCGGCGATGGGGACCCCCCGGCCCTCGAGGAACGTCCGCAACGCCGTCCGCTCGGCGGTGGCGTGGACCCAGGTGGCGGAAGCCCCTTCGGGCGTGCGCGTGGCGGCCTCCGTGAGCGTCAGCAGGACCGCGGTCCCGGAACCGGGCGTGGCTCGGAAGCCCATCAGCGACGGGGTGTTCGGCGATCCGGAGGGGGAAGCCCCGTCGCCCGTGACCCACGTGCGCTCCCGTGGTGTTCCCTCCGCCGCTCCCGGGGGCGGATGCGCGCGGGCCGCGCCGAAGGCGAGGGCCACCGCGATCGCGCTCCTCCGGGGAGGGTCCTCGACCCCAGCCCCTAGAGGGGAGGCGAGCTGGACCCCGAGCACCCACGTGGCGCCCCCGGTGGCATCTCCCGGATCGTCCAGCGCGTCGGAGAGCGCTTTCACGGCGCCTTCCGCGTTCTCGGGGTAGGAGAGGAGGTCCACCGGTGGAAGACCCCACGCCTCGAAGAGCGCCGCCCGCTCCTCGCCGCTGAGCGAGGAGACGATCCGGATGGTCCGAACCTCCGCCCTGGCGCCGGGCTCCAGTCTCTGCACGCGGCGGAGGAGATCTCCCACGCGGACGAGCAGGGTGAACGCGTCCTCGTCGGGGCCTTCCACGATGACGTTGCCCCGCGCCCAGGCCGGGACGGCGACAGCAGCCGCGACTACGACCGACATGCGACCCTACCTCCGAACTCCTGCCGAACCCGCACCTCGCTCCGCTCCGGTCTACGTCGAGAAGAGGTGGACCATGGCGGTGGCCCCGCTCCCTCCCACGTTGTGCGTGAGCGCCCGCTCCGCCCCCTTCACCTGACGCTCCCCCGCCTCACCGCGGAGCTGGTGGAACACCTCGCAGACCTGGCCCACCCCGGTCGCCCCCAGCGGGTGCCCCTTGGACTTGAGCCCGCCCGAGACGTTGACCGGAAGGGCGCCGCCGAGCCGGGTCCTTCCCTCGGTGGTCGCTCGAGGTCCCTCTCCCTCCGGGAAAAGGCCTGTGTCCTCGAGCGCAAGGAGCTCGGCGATGGTGAAGCAATCGTGGAGCTCCGCGAGCTGGACCTTGTCCCGGCCGAACGGCGCGTGGCGGAACGCCTCGTCGGAGGCTCGACGCGTCGCGGGGAGCGTGGTCAGGCTCTCGCGGTCCTGCAAGGCGAGGAAATCGCTCCCTCCTCCGCTGCCTACCACCCAGACTGGAGTGTCCGTGAAACGCCGGGCGACCTCCTCACGGGCCAGGACCACCGCCGCCGCCCCGTCCGAAACGGGGCAGCAGTCGTAGAGGCGAAGAGGATCGGCGACCGCCGCGGCGGCATGGTGTTGCTCCAACGTGACCGGCTTGCGGAGGTGCGCGTGAGGGTTGAGGGCGCCGTGCGCGTGGTTCTTCACCGCAACGGCCCCCAGGACGTCGGTGGTGAGCTTCCGCTCGGCGAGGTAGCGCTCGGCCAGGAGGGCGTAGACCCCGGCGAAGGTGAGACCGGCGAGCCGCTCCCACTCGGTCTCCCCGCTCACGCCGAGCCAGTACCTTCGGCGGGCGGACGGGGTGTCGCTCATCTTCTCGACCCCCGCGACCAGGGCCACGTCGGCCGCACCGGCGAGCAGCGTGTGGTAGGCCTGCCGAAGTCCCGTGGAGCCGCTGGCGCAGGCGTTCTCCACATGGCTCACGGGCAGACCCGGAAGTCCCAGCTCCTCCCCCAGGAGGCTCGCGGGGTTGCCGATCTGCCAGCCCCCGAACCCGAGAGTGGCCAGGTAGCCCTCCCCGATGTCCTGGGGCGAGATCCCCTTGTCCACGGAGGCGAGCGCTTCGTAGATCGACTGACGGAGGAGTGCGCGGGGGGGGTGGGGCAAGGCCCCGAACGCCGTCTGGCCAGCGCCCACGATGGCCACCCGGTGCGTCCCGCTGGGCACGTTGCGCCTTCCTGCCCAGGGGTGCGCCCCGAGGCATCCTTAATGCGGCGAACCCTCTCTGGAGATGAAATCTCCCCCTGTGGGGAGCGGAGCGATCCTCATGTCCACTCCCTCACCCGACCGACCCGTCCTCGTCGGCGTCACCGGCGGTAGCGGCGGTCCGATCGCGGTCAAGCTTCTGAAGACCCTCGCGGAGACCGACATCCCGGTCGCCCTCGTCGTCTCCGATGGGGGAGCGGCCGTGCTGCGGGAGGAGTGCGGGCTCTACCCCAAGGACCTCGAGCAGTACGCCGACGTCACCTACGACGACGGGGACTCGGCGGCCAAGGTGGCCAGCGGCTCGTCCTCGACCCGGGGGATGGTCATCGTCCCCTGCTCGGGGAACACGCTCGCGAAGATCGCCCACGGGTTCGCGGACACCCTCATCACCCGCTCGGCCCAGGTGCATCTGAAGGAGCGCCGGCCGCTCATCCTCGTCCCCCGGGAGACCCCGCTCTCCACGATCATGATCCGGAACATGTCCTCGGTCGCGGAGGCCGGAGCGCTCGTCATGATGGCCGCCCCACCCTACTACCTGAAGGTGCAGAGCGTCGACGGGCTCGTCGCCTACCTCGCGGGCAAGGTCCTCGACCATCTCGGGGTCCCTCACAATCTCTATCGGGGATGGAAGTCGGACGAGGCCGTGGCCTGAGGTGGCTGAACGGGACCGATGGTGACGCGTCAACGTCGCTGGCTGGGATCGGAGGCCAACGTCCATTTCGCCTTCGCCGCGGTCGCGCTCCTGCTCCTCCTGGTGAACCTGCTCACCCCGGCCCTTCTCAACGGGGGATTCTCCCCGAACGGGACGTTCCTCAGCCAGGGAGGGCTGTACGTCGGGCTCTCCGGGAACGACAACCTCACCTTCGCGCTGGAGAGCGCGGGCCACGTCCAGTACGCGTTCATCGGCATCGGTCTCAACCTGAGCGCATCGGTGGCGGGGGTCCCCTTTCCCGGGAACGCCACCACCCCCAGGAGCTGGGACCGGTGGATCAATTCCACCAATGCGCTGGCCTCGGTCTTCATGGTCGGGAACTTGAGCCAGCCGGGTCGCTCCGAGTTCCTGGTCAACGTGACCGCTTCGTCCTCCTCCGTCCTTGACGTGGGGACCTTCGCCTTCCTCTTCCAGGGGTCCGGGAGCACCGCCCGCATCACCGTCTACCCGATCTGGCCTCTGCACGGTCCGACCACGATCCCCGGCGGGCCCCAGCCCGTGTCGTGGGGCCCGCAGGACCTCCCCCAGGCCCTTCTCCTCGCCCAAGGGCCGGCTCCCGCGACGGGGAGCGCTCTTGCAGTCCCTTTGATGAGCCCCTTCCTTCTGGAGGGCAGGAGGGCCGGATGAGGATCTCGCGCACCATCCTGCTCTGGCTCGTCATCATCGTCGCCCTCCTCCTGCTGGAGGTCGCCCAGGTCACGCGGCTGTTCACGCTCGGGTTCGCCTCGATCCTGGGGAACGTCGTCTCCTTCGTGTTCGCCCTCCTGCTGGTCACGATCCTCGCGCTCGTCGGGGCCATCTTCGTGGGCATCTTCATCGCCCACCGCATCCTCGCCCCGCAAGGGTTCAGCCCCTTCGAAGAGGAGATGCTGAAGATGCGGCAGGAGGTCCAGGACCTCCACCGGAAGCTCGACCGCCTCTCCGCCCCTGACGGAGCCCCCTCGCCGCTGACGGGGGAAGCGGCGGAGGCTCCCGCGCACGCCCGCCCCCAGACCCCCTCGTCGGCATCGACCTCGGGCCCCCCGGTCCAGGAGCGCCCGTGAGGGTCCCTGTCGTGGACAACGGCGGGCAATGGACGCACCGGGAATGGCGTGTGCTGCGCGACCTCGGAGCCGAGACGCGGATCGTACCCAACACCACTCCCTTCGAGGAGCTCGAAGCGGACGGCATCGTCCTTTCCGGCGGGGCCCTGAGCCTCGAGGGGACCGACGCCCCGTTGGGGGCGGTCGGGAGCTACCTGGACCGCGGCGAGGTCCCGGTGCTCGCGATCTGCGTCGGCCACCAGTTCCTCGCTCGCCATTTCGGTGGGAAGGTCGCCCGGGCCCCGTCCCCCGAGTTCGGACGTGTCCAGCTCACCGTCGACCGACCGGGCTCTCCCCTCTTCCGGGACATCCCGCCGTCGCTCCAGGTGTGGGCCTCCCACAGCGATGAGGTGAGCGTTCTCCCCCCGAACTTCGAGGTCCTGGCCCACTCCCCCTCGTGCCACGTCGAAGCGATGGCCCACCTCTCGCGGCCGATCTACGGTCTGCAGTTCCACCCCGAGGTGGAGCACACGGAGCGTGGGGTGGCCTTCTTCGAGAACTTCCTCTCCCTCTGCCACCGGTGATGGACCCTGGATGAACGAGGGGACGGTTCCGGTCGGCGGCTCAGGATCGACTGCGCTCCCGGGGGAACCCTGGGGGACCCTCCCGTGAACTCCTCAGTCTCGGCCGCCCCGGAACGTCCGACCCCGCGCGCCTCATCGGCCGACAGGTCCCATCGCGCGTCCTCTTCCGGTCGTCCCGACCTCGCGCGGGCGCGTCGCCGCTCGTGGTGGCTGGTCTACTTCATGCTCGTCTACGGCGTCCTTCTCATCGTCCTCACTCTAACGCTCTGGTACCTTTTCGTCGCGCCGGGGGGCACGGCCCCCGCCCCGACCCCCGTCAACTGCGCGATCGGCACCCTGCCGGTCTCGACCACGAGCACCCAGGCGACCCTCGCGGCGAGACCCACGGCGTTCCCTCCTCCCTCCAACGGCTCCGGGACGCTGGAGAGCTTCGAGCTATGGGTGAACACGAGCCGTTCCCTGCTGCCGGGGACCAACGTCTCCTTCCAGGTCCGATCCATGCCCGGGCTCACGGGCGGCGCCTCCTGCACGCTTCCGATCCCGACCGCCGGCTGGCAGGCCAACACGAGCTCGGTCACGTTGTACCCGGGTCAGGCCTACCTGGTCTCTTTCACAGGGGCTCCCCAGGTCCCCTACCCCCGGGCGGGCGGCTTCGCCGCGGAGACCTGGGTGAACGCGACGAACGCGGCGCTGAGGCTGGGCAGCACCCCGGTATACCTCAACGTGGTCTGAACTCCCTCCCCGGGGAGGCCCCCCAGGGGTCGGAACGCGCTCAGTGGGCCGCGCCGGACGTGGTGGGGGTCGCCGCGCCGTGCTCGACGGGCGGCAGAGGCCGGGTGTCCGGTGGGGAACCGTAGTTGAGCGAGATCGCGAACAGGATGACCCCTCCCATCACGATGAAGAGGCCGATGATGAACCCGAACTGGCCCGGGGCGATGAACGCCTCCATCAGAAGACCCCCGACCACGATGAGCAGCATCGACGCGAGGAACATCCCGAGGCTAGCCACGAGGGCCGGGGAACGCCAGGGACGTTAAACCTTACCTTCGGGTCGAGCGACGCGGCGGCGCAGGCGGGGTTCGCCTCACCCTTTTTCTGGGTAGGGCCGTCCCCAGGGCGGTCGCCATGCCCAGGATCAGGACCACCTCCGGTGGCAGGGAAGGGGAGCTTCTGGCCCGGGCCAGGGCGCTGCGGAAGGAGCCGAGCCTGCTCCTCCCCCGTCTCGCGAAGGGGATCCCCACGGGGCCCTTCGACAAGGTCGAGCGGGACCTCATGGCCGTGCAGGAGGCCAAGAAGGACATTGCGGAACTCAAGCGCCTCTCCGGGAAGGGGGAGGACCTGGCGCGCGCGTACGCCGGCCTCCTCTATTATGCCGAGGAGCGGCCCAACGTGCTGGCGATCGTGGCTCGCCACCCGACGGGGGACATCCCCTATCTCCCTCTGGCGAACTCCTCGAAGGAGTCCCAGATCGCCGTCCAGTACTACGACGACCCCCGGCGCCTCCTGCTGGGGTACGTCCACCTGGCCCGGGGAGGATTCTTCGGCGGAGGAGGCTTCCACTTCTACGCGCTCGAGGACGGCATCCTCTGCACCGGGAAGGAGGCGGACCCGCCCCCCGAGTTCGTGCGGGCGGCCCTGGAACAGCTCCCCTACCGGCTCGCGCCTCCCGTCCCGAAGGACGCGGCCTCGGGGGGACGTTCCGAAGCGGGGAACGTGCTGGTCTGCCAGCACCTCGCCCGAGGAGACGCCGCGGCGCACCTCCTCGTGCGCTGGAGGTCCGTGGGCCGGACGCTCAAGGTCTGCGAGCGCTGCGCACGCGAGGACGCCCACCTGGTGGCCTCGCTCTCCGAAAGCATGGCCATTCCGAACCTGGAGGGGGAGTTCGAGGTGGAGGCGGTCCTTCCCGTGCGCCACCAGCACGAAGGAAGCTGTCCCCTCGCCCGGCTCCCCGACCTACCTCCCTCGCTGGAGAAGCGCTACCGCGCCGGGAAGATGAGCGACGCCGAGCTGCTGAAGGCGTACCGGGAGGAGGTCGACCGTGTCCTGGACGGCGTTCGCTCCACGGTCCTCGTGGCCGGAGGGCGGTGCTATCAGGACGACGTGGGGAAGTTCCTGGACGCGCTCGAGCCGACCCCGGCGGAGCGGCGCGCGCTGACGAAGGTGCTGCCTCACGTCGGCCATCCCTTGATCTCGCCCGAGGCCCGGGCGGGAAAGGTCGTCGAACTGCTCTGGAAGGACCACGCGTTGGACCTCCTGCGGGCCGCTGGCGCCTCGGAGGAGGAGGCCCGGCGACGGGAGACCGTGGCCCGCAACGCTCCCGGTCGAGCCTCCGAGGTGCTGAACCGGGTGGCGCAGCAGGTCCGGGAAGAGGCGGCGGTGGCCCAGTTGCCCGCCTACCGGGGCCTGGCCCCCGAGGCCGAGCTTGCGGACCGTCTGGCCCGTCTCCTCCGCACCGCGGGCGCGACCGAGGTCGAGCGACGCATCTCCCGGGAGTCCCCCCCCGAGGGGAAGGTCCGGGGGATCACCTGGGCGTTCCTTCTGGCCCTTGGGAAGGAAGGCTCGCAGGCCTGGCGGTTCTCGGACACGGAGAAGGAGTTCGGGGCCGCGCTCGCCCCCGCCGCACGCCGCCTCCTGGAGGCGCCGTCGTCGGAGTACCACGAAGCGCTCAACGCCCTCCTGCTCGAGGCCGGGATCCCGACCTGGGGCGAACGCGTCGATCCGTGAGCTCCGGGCCGGACCCGGAGCCGATCTTCTCCCCTGGTCCTCAGGTCCCGGGAGCCGCCCGCTTTCGCCAGGAGCGCCAGGCCTCCTCCTCCACGACGTGGAGCGAGGGGGAGGGGAGGATGAGGCAGTGCAGGGGCGGGCCGAAGTCCCGTGCCTCGAGCTCCCCCCGGGGACCGACCACCACCTTCGCATCGGGAGCGCCGGCCCTTGCGATCACCGCGACCTCGCGCTCGGGCGGCAGCACTCCGCCCCGCCTCTCGGTCTCGAGCTCGCCCAAGAGCCGGAGGGCCTCGCCGGCGGTGAGGTAGTGACCCTCGGCGGGGTCCAGGTCGAGCAGCACCAGGGTGTGCAGCTCCGCCTTCCAGTTCGCAAGAAGCGCATCGTACGGCGACGTGGGTCGGAACCCTGGTCGCGGGCGCGGGAGCGAGACGGTCCGTCCGAACCGATAGTGGCTGAGCCCCACCAGGCTCGCCGCCGCGGTCAGGATGCTCGCGTTGTGGAGGACCCTCCAGGTGTGGCCGTGCGCCTCGGCGGAGAGGCGAAGGGCGAGGTGGGTCGTCGCCGCGAACGGCTCCCCCACGACGAGGAGCGCGACGCTCCCGCCCTGGGCGAGGGCGTCCAGAACCCGACGCTCGCCCTCCACCTCCTCCCGCGACAGCTCTTGGACCTCCCGGCCCAGCTTCGAGCCCAATCGGGAGAGCGCCCCCTCCCCCCACCGGGAGGTGTACTGCTCCGCGAAGATCGCGCCGCACCCCGCAAGGTCCTCCATCGCTCTCTGCGAGAGGTCCTTCTCGTCGCAGAGACCCAGACCCACGAAGAGGAGTTCGCCCACGGCCGGCTCACCCCTCCCGAAACTTGAAGGCCACGATGGACGGCGAGGGCCATCCCCAGCGCCCCCCCCGAGTGCCGAACCGGCTAGGGACCCGTCCTCGGGGTGGGATCGGGGCGGCACGGGGAGGAGGGGAGGTTGCTCGGGGGGTGGTTCGGGGGAGCGGCGCCTCCCCGCGGCAGGGGAGAGGGGCGGGAAGGGGCTCGCTCCTCTCCCCTCTCGCGCTCCCAAATACTAATAATCCCCAGGTCACCCCCCATCCTCGACGTTCCCTTGATGCCTCCCCCCCCTCAACAGGACCCTTCGTCCCTTCCCCCCCCCGCGCCAGGGGCCCCGCAGGCTCCCCAGGGTACCGTGAGCCTTCAGAAGATGGCGGAGCGCCGCCTCCTCTCACGCGCCCGGGTGCTGTCCTTCGTGGTGGTGGCCCTGCTGATCGTCACGGCCGGCATCTACTCGCTCTACGCCCTCGAAGGGATCGGCCTCACCGAGGTCGTCTTCACGAACGACGTGATCGGCTACAACACCTCGTTGAACACGACGAACCCGAACGGGTCGGTCACGACCTCGACGACCCACGTGGGGCCCAGCATCAACTCCACGACCCCCATCGGGAGCCTTCCGATCGGTACGTACTTTGCGTTCCTGAAATGGAGCGTGCTGATCGACCTCGCTCTCGTCTGGTTCCTCGTGATCTTCACGCTCTTCTCGATCCTGCGTCCCTCGAACCTGCGAGACCCGACCAAGCTCCTGGACGTGTTCTACGCCAACCTCCTCTTCGGGGTGGTCTTCTGGCCCATCGCGGCTTTAGGGGCCTACTTCGGAACGATAGCGCCGGCGGTGATGCTGGCCGTGGGGTTCCTCCCCGCGATCGTGCTCACGAGGTTCCTCGCACGGTTCGTCGAAGAGGGGATCGGGAGCATCCTGCTCTTCGCGATCATCATCGCGTGCATGTCCCTCGTGATGATCATGAACGTCATCCTTTGGGCGGCCTTCCTGGGCGGATTGGGCCTCCTGCTGGTGATCTTGCTCCAGTTCGTCCCGATCCTCATCTTCCTCCTCATGGCGTTCCTCGATCGCGCCGAGCCCATCCGGAGCCGGCCGCTGGTCGGAGAGCTCCTGCTCTGGGGAGGCGTGGGCGTGGTGCTGTCGGCGGTGGTAGGGGTCGCCTTCATGGGCTCGTTCAGTGGGGCCGCTTTCGACATCCTGACGATCACCTCCCTCTTTACCGGCTCGACCGTCCTCCTAGCACCCCAGATGACCCCCTGGACCTTCATCCACGGGATCGCGAGCTCCTCCTTGGCCAGCTTCATCGCCGAAGTGGTGCCGCTGATCTTCGGGCTCACCGGCATCCTGACCGCCGTGATGAGCATCCCCCCGCTCCTCGCCGTCCGGGACTTCCTCATGGTGCGGAACGGGACCAGCGTGGCCGACCAGTGCAAGCGCTGCAAGCGCGCGTACATCGTGATGAAGTCCCGCAACAACGGCTACTGCGAGCGATGCCGCGTCCAGCCCCAGGTGCTACGGGCGGTCCGCGGCGCGTCGGCTCTCCCCCCCTCTCCGCTGGCGCCTCCCCCCACGGCCCCGCCCCCGCCCCCACCCCCGGCGCCGGGAAGCTGATCGGGCGGTCCCGGGTCCTCGCCCGGGCGGAACAGGGTGGCAAAGAAGTGCGGGAAATGCCCCGCGCTAACCCCGGAGGGCGAGCACCGGACAGGGCGCGTGCCGGAAGAGCTCCTCGACGAACCGTCGGGTGAGGAGCGGCCCCTCCTCGCGCTGCGGGTCCTCGGCCACGAGGAGGAGCCCGTAGCGCTCCCTCCGGGCCGCCTCCAGGATGATCCCGGAGAGCGCCGTGTTGCGACCGACGAGCAGTCGCGCGGGGAAGAAGACCCGACGGCGCTGGTGGGAGACCCCGCGGGGCGTGATCACCGAAGTGTGACCGGAGCCCCCGGCGACGGACCCGAGGTGCGATCCGACGCTGATGTTGAGCGTCGTGAGCGGGATACCTCCGTGCCGCACCGCCACCTGTTCCGCGAGGAGCATGGCCTTCGGGGGAGAAGCGCCCGAGAACGACGGAAGGAGGACCTTGTCGAAATGGGCCCCCGTGAGCGCGAGACGGTTCGCGATGAGCACGTCGCAGGGGGCGTGCTGCAGGAGCGCCGTGGCCGTGTGCCCGACGAACGGGGCGCGGCCTCCCCTCTCGCCACGGAGCGTGAAGAGGATGGCGTCGATGCTGTGGCTCTCCGCCGTCTCCAGGATCTCCGAGGCCACGTCCTTCCCCGCCCGCACCTCCGGCTCCACGGGCACGTCGAGGGCCGCCCCGGTCTCATGGGCGGGCACCACGATGTTCACCGAGGAACGCCAGAGGCGGGTGACCTCGGGGATGGTGACGGCCGGGATGACGTGGAGGACCCTGAGCTCGCCATTCGGGTCGAGAAGCTCAGCTCCGAAGCGGAGGAGAGGCTCGACCTCCTGAGGGGTGGCGACCGGGATGAGGATCTTGCGGTACATCTTCAGGCCTCACCCCCGAGCTTCCCCGGGGCAGGATGAGAACGTGGGGAGGACGTTAGCCTTTGGGCGAACGGGCCCCACCTGCTTACCACGTTCCCCAGCCCCCCTCCGGTCATATCCATGCCCCCGCCATCTGGGGCTGCTGGAGCAGGAGCTGATCGAGCGTGATGACGTTCACATAGGTCGGACCGACGATCCCGGCCGCCGGAGTGACGGTCGAGTCGTTGACGAGCCCCCAGAGCACCGACACCGAGACGTTGGAGTAGTGCGCCACCCGGGGGATCTGGATGAGCGCGGCGTCGGGGTACAGGTCGGGGTCCAGCCCGCTGGCCGAGGGGGAGACGAGGTCCAGCGGCACGGTCGAGTTCCCCAGGCCGTACTCCCGGATGTAGTGCAGCGTCGTGGCCTTGAGCGCCGGGTCCACGGGTCCGTACGGGGTCTCCCCTCCGGCACCGCTGAACGTCTGCCAGTCGATCTGCGAGGGTCGCAGCCAGAAGAGCGCGGGGTTGCTCACGTTCTCCCCGAGGAGGGTGCTCAGGCTGTGCGGGGTGACAGGGGAAACCACGTCGGCGGCCAGGGTGACGACTCCCGGGTAGATGGCGCCGGTGAGGAGGATCAGGATCGCGAGGAAGACGAGGGGGCCCCTGATCGATGGGCTATGGTAGGGCGGTTCCGGCGCGAGCTCGAAGCGCAGCCGGTCCGCGACCTCGGTGCCCGTCGCCGCTCCCGCTATCGAGGAGGGGGAGGCGATCGCCGAGTCGACCTCCTTCCCTTCAGGGGCCGCGCCCGCCGGACGGTCGGTGGCATGGTCTTTGGACGGAGGGTCGGCCGGAGCGGCATGCGACGTCGCCTTCGATGGCTCGGCCCCCGACGGCCCGTGAGACGTGGTGGGTTTCCGCGTCGCGGTCATCCGACCCCCAGGAGACGGAGCAGCGAGGAGAAGAGCCCCCCGAGCAGCGAGGGGGTGAGGTAGGTCATCGCGATGTAGAGGAGCTTGATGCCGGCGAAAGCGCTCACAAGCCCCCCGGCCCCGTAGAGCACGAGGTTCCTGCGCAACAGCTCGACGGCCGTGGCGGGCCGGAAGGAGGCCCCCGTGAGGGCGAGCGGGATGAGGGCGGGGATCATGAGCGCGTTGAAGAGCAGGGCGGCCAGCACGGCGAGGTTCGGGTTCGCCAGGCCGAGCACGTTCAGGGCGGCGACGTTCACGCTGCCGACGAAGATCGCGGGGACGATCGCGAAGTACTTCGCCACGTCGTTCGTGATGGAGAAGGTCGTGAGGGCTCCCCGGGTGATGAGGAGCTGCTTCCCGATGGAGATCACCTCGATGATCTTGGTCGGGTCGCTGTCCAGGTCCACCATGTTCCCCGCTTCCTTGGCGGCGGAGGTCCCGCTGTTCATCGCGAGCCCCACGTCGGCCCGGGCGAGGGCGGGCGCGTCGTTGGTGCCGTCCCCGGTCATCGCGACCAGGTGCCCGTAGAGCTTCTCACGCTGGATGAGCTCCAGCTTCGTCTCGGGCTTCGCCTCGGCGACGAAGTCGTCCACTCCGCTCTCCTTGGCGATGGAGGCGGCCGTGAGCCGGTTGTCGCCGGTGCACATGATCGTGCGGATGCCCATGAGCTTCAGTTCCTGAAGTCGGGAGTGGATCCCGGGCTTCACCACGTCCTTCAGCAGCACGACCCCCATGATCCGCTTGTTCACGGTGATCACGAGCGGGGTCATGCCCTGGCGGGAGGCGTCCATCGCCGTCTGGCGAAGGGGCACCGGCATCGCCCCCGCGTAGTCCTCGACCGCGGACATGGCCCCCTTCATCGCCTCCGTGCCGTCCGCCAGCACGAAGCCGCTCATCCGTCGGCTCGGGGTGAACGGGACCACCCGTCCCTCCTCCACCCGCACCGACGGGTCGAGCCGAGCTCCGCGCAGGTGCGCGAGCCGCGCGATGGAACGTCCCTCGGGGGTGTCGTCGAGCGTCGAGGCGAGCAGCGCGGCCTTCTGCACCTCCGTCGCCGAGACCGAGGGGGCCGGGACAAGCTGCACCGCAAGGCGGTTCCCCACGGTGATCGTTCCCGTCTTGTCCAGGATGAGGATGTCCAGGTCTCCCGCAGCCTCGATGGCCTTGCCGCTCTTGGCGACGACGTTCGACCTCGCGACGCGGTTCACGCCCGAGATCCCGATGGCGGAGAGCAAGCCCCCGATGGTGGTGGGGGCGAGGCAGACCACGAGCGCGATGAGCGTCGCGATGTTCAGCGAGCCCAGTCCGGAGAAGCGGAGCAGGTAGGCCAAGGTCACCACCACGACCAGCAACGCCGTCGTGAGGGCGGTCAGGATGATCATGAGCGAGAGCTCGTTCGGGCTCTTGTCGCGGGAAGTGCTCTCGACGAGCTTGATCATCTTGTCGAGGAAGCTGGTGCCGGGCTCGGCCGTCACGCGAACCTCGATGGTACCGCGGAGGACGCGGCTGCCCCCCAGGACGCTCGTGCGGTCCCCTCCGCTCTCCCGGAGCGCCGCCTCGGACTCTCCGGTCATCATCGACTCGTCGATGAGCGCGCCACCCTTGACCACGTCACCGTCGAGGGGGATGGTGTCACCCGGGCGCGCCTCGACGAGGTCGCCCATGTGCAGGTGGGAGGGGCTCACCCAGGTCCGCCGTCCGTCCGGCAGGACCTGCCGGGCCTGGATGCCGCTGCGCATCGTCCGCAGCGAGTCCGCCTGGGCCTTCCCCTGGGCCTCGGCGATGGCCTCCGCCAGGTTCGCGAACCACAGCGTCAGCAGCAGGATGATCGCGACCTCGAGGAAGTAGGAGCGGTCGAAGCCCTCCCGGAGGAGGTCCGGGAATGCGCTGGGCACCAGCGCGATGGTCAGGACGAGGAAGAAACAGACGTAGACCACGAACATGATCGGGTTGCGGACCTGTTCCTTCGGGTGGAACTTCTTCAGCGAGGTCTTCACCACCAGCCCGACGTTCGTGTGGGAGCGCCGGCGCACGCTGACCCGGGCCCCCGCGGGCATCGGCCCGACCTCCGCCGTCACGCTCATGGGAGCGTCACTCCCGAGGAGAAGGGGCCCAGGGCCAGCACGGGCAGGAAGAGGAGGCCGCTCACCACGAGCAGGAACCCGATCAGGTAGATCGTGAAGGTCGCCGACTGGGTCCGCAGGGTTCCCGGCCCCGGAGGCAGCGTGGGCTCGCGGGCGAGCGCCCCGCCGATGGCGAGCATGGCGATGATGGGCAGGAACCGGCCGACGAGCATGATCACGCCGCCCAGGACGTTGAAGTACGGTGTGGTGTCGCCGGCGTAGCCGGGGTAGCCCATCCCGCTCCCGTTGTTCGCGGCCTCGCTCGTGAACTCGTAGAGGATCTCCGTGAACCCTTGCGACGTGTTCCCCGCGGTGGCGTGGAGGAGCCCCGGCAAGGAGACCGTGAGCGCGAGCGGGACGAGGATCGCGAAGGGGTGGGAGAGCAGGCTCACCGCCGCCCACTTCATCTCGCTACGGCCGATCTTGCATCCCAGGTACTCGGGCGTTCGCCCGACCATGAGCCCCGCGATGAACACGGCCAGCAGCGCGTTCACCAGGAGCATCCCGAAGCCGGTCCCCACCCCTCCAGGAGAGTCCTGCAGGAACATCCCCCAGAGGAGGACCATCTGGGCCCCCGGGGTCAGCGACTGGAGGGCCATGGCCGTCGCCCCGACGTTGGCGTAGATGCTGGTCACCTGGAACAGGGCGTCCTCCCCGAGCGAGAATCGGGTCTCGCCTCCCATCAGACCGTAGCCCGCCGATTGGGAGACCGGGAGCCCCGAGAGCGCGGGGTTGCCGAGCTCAAAGATGAAGAACAGGCCGAGCGCCACCAGGAAGATGGCCAGGACGGCCGCGATCAACGGGTAGGCCTCCCGAGGTCGGCGGGTCATCTCGCCGAACATGAACGGCGTGGCGAACGGGATGAGCATCATGATCACGGCCCCGGTGAGGAGCACCACCGCGGTCGGCGCCTGCAGCGGATGGGCGAAGTTCGAGGCGAAGTAACCGCCCCCATTCGAGCCCAGCAGCTCGATCCCGCCCCAGGAGGCGAGGGGGCCGGAGGGGACGAGCATCCCTCCACCTCCGAGGTCCGGGACCGTGGTGGCCTGGGCGAGGGTCTGGTCGACCCCCATGAGCACGAAGATGAGCGCGCAGATCACGGCCAGGGGGAAGAACACCCGGGTCACGGCCCGGGTGGCGTCGGCCCAGAAGTTCCCCAGCGTCCCGTCGCGGCGGACGAAGCCTCGGATGAAGGCCACGACCACGCAAAGCCCGCTCACCGCGGAGAGGAACATGAGCATCTGAAGGCCGGCGAGGTCGGCGAGCAGGGAGACCCCTCCTTCGCCAGCATAGTGCTGGAAGTCGGTGTTCGTCGTGAACGAGGCGGAGGTGTGGAAGGCCAGATCCCAGGACATCCCCTGGGCGGACCAGAAATTGTAGGGCAGGAGCGACTGCTCCATCAGCAGGACGAGGACGAAGACGAGCGCGAACGCGTTCAGCAGGAGCAGGGAGGCCGCGTACTCCTTCCACCCCATCGCCCGTCGGGGGTTGGTCCCCACGAGGCGGTAGATCCCGCGCTCGATCGGCGCGAAGAACCCGTCCAGGAGGGTCGGTCGGTCCATGAAGACCCGGGCCATGTAGATGCCGAGGTACCGGGCGAGGACGAGCCCCACCAGCAGGGCCAGGCCTACGTCCCAGACGCTGAAGATGCTGGTCATGATCCCTCCGCCGTGCCCGATGGCCCTACAGCCGCTCCGGCCGGATCATCGCGTAGAGGAGGTAGAACACCAGGGCGACCATGACCCCTGTGAACACGACGATGCCCAGGTTCTGAAGGAGCAGGTCGCCGACCATGTCTGCATCCGGAGGTTCCCGGCCACCTCGAGTTCACGCCTTAAGTCTGTCCCCTGACTCGCAACGGCTCGCCAACGTGCGAAAGAACCCTCCGAGGAGGGCCAGGGCCGGGGAAGGTGCCCCGGTTACGGGGCGCTGGAGAGGTCCGGACTCGTCGTCGGGCTCCGCGCGTAGCGGGCCTTGAGCACGGCCTCGCGAAGCGCCTCGGGGTTCGCCGGGGCCCGGACCAGGCTGTCGGCCCCCAACCGGGCGTCCGGATCGCTGGACGTCGCGCCGGCGTGCGGGTCCTCCTCTCCAAACGTCACCGCCACGACGCGCCCTCCGGGCAGCGTGCGGCGCGTCTCGCGGACGGTGTTCCGCCAGATCTCGGGCGGTCCGCTCAGACAGAGGACGACCACTCCGTCGGAGAGGTCGTAACGCGCCGAAGGCGGGATCTCGCGGGGGCTCGACACCTCGGCGGTCGCCTTGACGCCCTGGCTGGCCAGCGACTCCTTGACCAGGTAGCGTATCATCGGGTCCTCTCCGACGAGGAGGGCCCGCAGCCTCTGGGAGACCTCGGCCACGTCTAGGGCGAGCTTGGCGGCCTATATCTGTATAATGTTACACACCCGGTGGGTTCCCGGAGGTCCTTCCGGCCGAACGGCGGCCGCGCGGGACGGCCACTCCCTGGTACCCTGGGAGGGGGCACCCGTCACACCCACGGAAGGGAAGCTATTGATATACCGCCGTCCTCTTCTCCACTGACACCTTGCAGGACTACGACCCTCTCCGGGAAGTTACCCAAGAACTCGACAGAGAAGAAGCCGTTCTGAGCGTCCGCGTGGAGCGGCGTCGGTACAACAAACCGACGACGGTCATCACGGGATTCCCGAAGGACGCTGACCTTCATGGGATCGCGAAGCAGCTCAAGACCTCGCTCGCCACCGGAGGGACCGGCAAGGACGGGGAGATCGTCCTGCTGGGCGACCACGGACGGCGCGCGAGGGAGAAGCTCGAGACCCTCGGCTACCACGTCGCCGAGGCGTGAGCGGTCGGCTCCAGGGATGGAGCGGGGTCAGCGATGGCCATCCAGCCCCTTCAGCCCGATGACGACGACCTGGAAGCGCCGTTGGCGCTGGACGACGCGTTGCTCGAACGGGCCGTCCAACTTTACAGCGAACTCCGTTTGATCAAGCGGCCACCGGAGGGCGCCCCCGGGGCCGAGCGCAAGAGCGTCCGGTGGCTCCGGGAAGAGGCGGAGCGGCTCGGACGGGACTTTGATCCCGCCTGGGTCCCCTGGCTCCGACGGGCGTTCCTGGAGATCGAGGGTGACGTCAAGGAGAGCGTGGCCAGGCGGCGTTTCGCCTGGCACGGGGGCCCCCGGCGGAGCCGGGAGCCCCCGTCGCTGAGCGAGGCGCTCAGCTGTGGTTCCAGGTGACCGAGAAGTCCTCACCGGAGCCGGAGAGGCCGCTCGGCGCCGCCTTGACGTAGTTCTTCCCGGACATCGTGATCTCGGCCGCGGCCCAGGACGAGTCCTGGATCGCGCCCGTGGTGCCGCTGATGGTCGCGGTGCACGCCGTGAAGTCGACCGTCCCGAAGTCCGCGAGCGGAAGGACACGGCCGGAGGAGGGGGCTTCCGCGATCCACTCGGCGCTCGAGCGCTGAGCGTTGCTGACGCTCCCATTCTGGAAGTAGACCCAGTTCGCGGTGGTGTCCGCGACGCTGACCTCGAAGTTCGTGCCGCCCGTCCAGAGGACTTGGGCAGTGATCACATCGCCGGGGGTCACGGGGTACAGGGTGGTCGGAAGGTTCACGGGGTAGGCCGGATAGAACTCGTACCAGGCGTAGTAGGAGGGTGCCCCGGACGCGCAGTCCGAGTCCGTGCCCGTCTGCTCCACGGTGGAGCTCGAGTATCCGTCGATCCCGACCCAGAACGCGGAGTAGGAGTCATGCGTGCCGCACTGGACGCTCGGCTGGGTCCAGCTGCCCTTGACGTCGCTGACGGCGTTAGTTGCGGGCGAGGAAAGGCAGGTCTCCGCCGCGTACCCGCCCCAGTTGGAGCTCGAGGTCTGCGTGACGATGCCGGTCCCACATGCGCCGGTCCCGCCACCACCGCCGTGGCCGTGGCCGTTGCCGAACTGCACGTGGGAAGCCGCGACCGCGTGGGCGACCGCAGCTCCGGATAGGAGGGCCGGTAGAAGGAGGACCGCGAGGGCTGCGATCCCAGCGGGGGCCAAAGTCGCCAAGGTTGCTCGTCGGTGAGACCGGAGGGGTTGGTGGGTCATCGAACGACCTGCCGCCGGCCCGAGGATAAATCTTCCGTCGAGCAGAACGTCGCGTGGGCTCCCGACGCATGCCGGTACCCCGCACGACCCCCAATGGGAGCCCGCCGTGGTGTGCCCTTGGAGGCTTCCCTGGCTCGAGAGCGGTGCCAGGGATCGGTCGGAGGCCCCCCCCCACGCCCTGCTCCGAGAACGGGGCTCAAGACCTCTGTCGCACCGGCCACTCGCCGCAGACCCGGCAGAAGTCGGTGTCTCTCGAGACCAACTGATAGCCGCAGGCCGGACAGGGGTCGTCCCCGTTCCGGGCGATCGGAGGGCCGTCCCCGAACTCCTGCCGGAACACGCGGTAGTAGGCGAGATGCTCCGGGTCCCTCAGTCGGACCCCGTCCTCCTGCAGGACCCGCGCCCGCTCCCTCTCGAACTCGTGGGGCGGGATCTCTCGCTCAAAGAAGCTCCGAAGGGCGGCGCTGCCGGAGCCCACCTCGATGGGGTCCTTCCGGCGCCATCGGTTCGGGACGTCGGGGAACGCGAGGCGGAGGAGGTACTTGCCGTGGGTCGCCCCGTCGACGGTCCGCACCTTCGCGGATCTCGGGAGGGTGAGGGAGAATCGCACGATGGCGGGGTCCATGTACGGGGCCTGGACCTCGACCCCGAGGGCCCGGCCGAGAGGATCGGACGAGAAGCTCATCCCGTGGGCCATCCGTTCGGAAGCCCGCCGGAACTCCTCCTCGTCCTTCCCCCACAGGAAGGAGTAGCCCCCGAAGAGCTCGTCCGCGGCGTCGCCGGTCAGCACCTGGGTGAGGCCCCTCTCCGCCGCCTCCCGCAGCCCCCGGGAAACGACGAGGCTGTTGCGGACCTCCATCGGATCGAAGGTCCGCATCGTGCGAACGACCAGGTGCGCCTCCCGAAGCAGCCCGGGGAGGTCCGTACGGACGACGTGATGGGTGAGCCCGCAACGCTCCGCCACGGCGATCGCGTGCTCCTCGTCCGGCGGGTGGTCGCCGACGAGCACGGTGACCCCTGCGGTCAAGCCCCGGGACCGTGCGACCTCCGCGAGGATGGAGGTGTCCAGGCCCCCCGAGAGCAGGATGGTCTCCGCCGGATGCGGCCCCACCGCGTCGGACACCAGTCCGCGCAGGGTCTCGGCCGCCTCGCGAAGCCCCTCTTCCACCGGAGGTACGTGGGGTACGGTCGGGAGGGCGGTCGGGAGGGAAGTCGGAGGGGTCACGAGATCTCCCAGCGCTGATGCGAGCGTCCAAGAGACATAAATGTCGGACCCCTGGGGGGGCTCCGAAGGAATCCAGGAGGTCCCAGGTGTCCGCTCAGCCCACGACCCCCCCCAAGCGCATCGTGTCTTTCCTTCCGAGCGCGACGGAGATGGTCTGCGCCCTGGGACTCGCCGATCGCCTGGTCGGGATCACCCACGAGTGCGACTACCCTCCGGAGATCCGGGGACGGCCCGTCGTCATCCGGCCGGCCCTTCCCATGGAGGGGCTCACCCCCGAGGAGGTGGACCGGCAGGTCTCGCAACGTCTGCGCAGGGGGGAGAGCCTGTACCAGGCGGACGAAGAGATGCTGCGCAGGCTCGACCCGGATCTCATCTTGACGCAGGACCTCTGCCAGGTCTGCGCGCCCTCCGGCAACGAGCTCTCCCAGGTGCTTCGGGCGCTTCCACGGCCACCGAAGGTCCTGTGGCAGACCCCGCACAACCTGGAGGAGGTCTTCGGCTGCCTCCTGGAGCTCGGGGAAGCGACGGGCAAGTCGAAGGAGGCGCGCGCTCTCGTCGAACAGGGACGCGCCCGCTTGGACCGGGTCCGCGCGAGGGTCGCGGGGCTGCCGAGGCCGCGCGTGTTCATGATGGAGTGGGTGGACCCGGTCTACTGCGCGGGTCACTGGGTGCCGGAAATGATCGACCTGGCCGGGGGAGAGGACCGTCTCGGACGCAAGGGAGCGTTCTCGGTACGGGTCCCCTGGGAGGAGGTCGTCCGCTGGGCACCGGAGGTGCTGGTCCTCGCGCCCTGCAGCGTCCCCCTTCCGCAAGCGGTCGAGCAGTGGCAGCGGCTACGAGGTCGGCCGGGCACCGACAAGCTTCCGGCGGTCCGGAACGGACAGGTGGTGGCCGTGGCCTCGAGCTCGTACTTCGCACGGCCCGGTCCCCGGGTCGTCCCGGGGGTCGAGCTGCTCGCCCACCTCTTCCATCCGGGCGAGGTTCCCTGGGACGGTCCTACCGACGCCTTTGTGCGGCTCGACGCCCGGTGAGCCCGGTCGAGCCCTCGCCGCTCCCGTCGGGAGCCCCCTCGGTACCGAGGAAGCGCGCGAGGAAACCCGGGACCTGGTCGAACCGGACGTGAAGGTAGGACGCGAAGGCGCGCCCCCGGAAGTAGCCATCCCTGACGGGGTCTCCCCCGGCGATCCTCCGGACCTCCAACGCCCACGACTGCTCCTTCGGCGCCACGCGGACGGAGTGATGGTAGAGGTGCCCGTGGACGCGGTCTTGCCGCCTTCCGAGGAGAACATCCTGCCTCAGCCTCGCCTCCACGTATCCGAAGCCCCCGAGCCGGGGGGAGAGGCGGGCGGACCCGGGGAAAGCTCCGGCCATGGTGTGGCGGCGCCCCTGCATGTCGTAGAGGCGGTCGAGCAGGTACATCATCCCCCCGCACTCGGCGTAGACCGGACGCCCGTCCCGCACCCATCGTCGCATCTCCCGGCCCAAGCCGTCGTTGCGGGAGAGCTCGGCCGCGTGCAGCTCCGGAAATCCCCCTGGCAGGTAGATCGCGTCGGCTCCAGGGGGAAGGCCCTCGCCGGCCACCGGGGAGAACTCGACGAGCCTCGCCCCTGCGGCCTGTAGCGACTCCAGGTTCTCGGGATACACGAAACAGAAAGCGGGATCTGAGGCCACCGCGACCTGAGGGTGAGCGAGCGCCAGGATCCCGCTCCGCCGGGCCTCGTCCCTGGGTGAGGGGAGCGGGCGCGCCGCCCGGGCGACGGCGAGGACCGACGGCAGGTCCACATGCTCCTCCACGAGCGCCGCCGCACGACGGACCCGACGGGAGAGCCTCCCCCCGGGGTCGGTACGCGGAGTGACCAGCCCGAGGTGGCGTTCGGGGAGGGTCGCCTCCGGCTCCCACGGCAGGACCCCCAGCACCGGTACCCCGGCCTTCTCCTCGATGGCGCGCCGGACCGCGGAGGAGTGCCATCCCCGTCCCGCCCGGTCGACCAGGACGCCCTTGAGCCGGGACCCGAGCAGGTGCCGGGCCCCCCTCGCGTGCACCGCGAGCGTCTCGGAGGCGGCGGAGGCGTCCAGGACCAGCAGGATGGGGAGGTCGAGGGCCTTGGCCACGTCGAGGGACGAGGTCCCCCACTCTTCCCCGTCCATGAGGCCCATCGCCCCCTCCACTATCGACACGCCTCCCGGCGCCCGGGCGCAGGTGCGGAGGAAGTCCTCGCGCATGGTTGGTTCCGGGACGAGCCACGTGTCGAGGTTCCGTGCGGGTGCGCCCGCCGCGACAGACAGCACCTGGGGGTCGAGGAAATCCGGCCCGCACTTGAACGCCCGTGTCCTCAGCCCCCTCCGTCGCAGGGCTCCCAGAAGCCCGCTCGCCACCGTGGTCTTCCCGGCGGAGGACGTGAGCCCGGCGACGAGCACGCGTGGGGCTTCCGACCGTTCGGGAAAGGGCATCGTCCGAGGTAGGCGAACCTGCCCTTGGGCTTATCGGTGGTCTCGCGCGCCGGAGCGCTCGGGACCTCCCGCAAGGATTATGTGAAAGAGCCCTTGATGCAAATCCAATGTCCTTGAGTGACACGCCGTCCGCAGCCTCCTCCGCCCCCCGCAGGACCCTCTCCCTCACGTTGGCCGTCGTGCTCCTCGTCGCGGTGGCCGCCGTCGCGGTCGGAGCTACCGCCGGCTACTACGCCCTCCATCCTTCGTCCCCGGCCCCGGGACCGGGCGACGTGACCGTCGTCGACGACCTGGGGAGGACCGTGACCGCGCCCGCCAACGCCGGGAAGATCGTCGTGCTGGCCCCCAGCGTGATGGACATGGTCTTCCGTCTGGGCCTCCGCTCGAGCGTGGTCGCGGTGGGCTGCACGGCGTCGATCCCCGGAGGGATCCTGAACGAGTACTCCCCCAACCAGACGGCGGCCTGGAGCCTCACGAACGCGACCTGCGTCACCGACTACCCCACGCTCAACACGGAGGGGATCGCCAACGCGAGCGCACAGCTGGTGCTCGCCTCGACCATCACGAGCCAGTCGGCGGTGGAAACCCTCACCGGCACCTACCACATCCCGGTGGTCATCCTCGCCCCCTCCACGCTGGAGGGCATCGTCGGGGACGTGCGGATCTTGGGGCAGCTCTTCCCGTCCGCGTCCGCTTCCGCGAGGTCGCTCGAGTCCGAGCTCTCCCGGACGCTCACGAGCGTCACGAGCGAGGACGCCAATCTCACCAACGCCCAGGTCGCGGTCCCCTCGGTCCTGCTCTCCTACTACTTCGACTCGGGGGGCTACTACACCTTCGGGCCCGGCACGTTCGGGGCCTCGATGATCGACCTGGCGGGCGGGAGCAACCTCGCGGGCTCCGTGCCGCTGCAGTATGACGAGATCAACGCCACCGTCGTGCTCAACGACCAGCCCACGACCATCCTCTACGGGACCAGCTGGAACGACCCCGACCTGGTGGCGGGGGAGACCCCGGGTGTCTGGGCCACCGCGCCGTATTGGTCGCAGTTGAACGGCGCCAAGATCCCCCTGGACGTGACGGAGGTCTCCGAGCCCGACCCGACGATGATCCTGGCGTTGCCCTGGGTACAACACGACCTGTTCCCGTCTCTCGTGCCCGCGCCTTGACGGAAGGCCTCGGGGCCGACCCCCGTCCCGGCCCCGGGCGCGATGCCCGAGGGACAGGGCATGCGAAGGAGGGCGGCTCGATCGGTCCGCCTTCGGGGCCCCGACCCGGCAAGGAGAAGGGGGCCCAGGGAGGGGTGCGCGCGGCTTGGGGCCACCCGCGATCCGGCGCGCTCCTGCTGTTGCTGGGGCTCGCGGCTGCGGTCCTGCTCTCTCCTCTCATCGGGCCCGAGCCGCTTCCTTGGAAGGACGTCCTGTCGATCATGCTCCACCAGGCGGCGGGGGGGGCCCTGGGGTCCGGGTCCTGCCTGCCGGCGGTCCCGCCCGCCCAGTGTCACGTGTGGACGGTGATCGTGTGGGACGCCCGGGTCCCGGCGGTGCTCCTCGCCGCCTTTGTCGGCGCCTCCCTCGGCGTGTCCGGCGCCTCGCTCCAGGGCGTCTTCCGGAACCCGCTCGCGGACCCGTACCTTCTCGGACTCTCCTCCGGAGCCGCCCTCGGCGCGGCCGCCGCCTTCGCGCTCACCGTGTCCCCCGGCAGCTCGCTGAACCCCGCGACCCGGTCCCTCCTCCTGCCGGTGGCGGCCTTCGCCGGAGGGCTGGTGCCAGGGACGGTGGTCCTCCTCGCCTCCCTCTCGGGAAGGGTGGGCGCCGGTTCGCTCATCATGGTGGGGATCGCTCTGAACGCCCTCTTCTCCGCCATCATCTCCGCGGTGCTCCTCTACAACCAGAACATCACGATCCAGGTGACCTTCTGGCTCTGGGGCGGGCTCTCCTACGCCACCTGGACGAACGACGCGCTCGTCCTCTCCGTCCTCATGGTCGCCGGGATGCTCCTCGCGCTCCACGGGCGGCCGTTGAACCTGCTCCAGCTGGGCGAGGACGTCGCCTCCAGCCTCGGCACGGACGCCCCGAAGGTCATGCGACGTGTGGTCCTCCTCACCACCATCCTCACCGCCGCCGCGGTGGCCTTCGTCGGGATCATCGGGTTCGTGGGGCTGATCGCTCCCCACGTGGTCCGGCGGGTGGTGGGCGTGGACTATCGACGTGTCCTCCCGCTCTCGATGGCCACCGGCGCGGGCTTCCTGATCATTTCCTGGGACGCCGCGCAGATCATCATCCCCACGGTCGTGCTTCCGGTCGGCATCCTCACGGGCTTCGTCGGCTCCGCGTTCTTCCTCTACGTGCTGTTCCGCCGTTGGCTCCCCCGGGGGAGCGGGAGCTCGCGATGAACGGGGCCCCCCTGGAGGCGGAGGGCCTCACCCTCCGTTACGGCGAGCGCACCGCCCTGAGGGGCGTGTCCTTCCAGACCGCTCCTCGTGAGCTCGTGGCGCTCGCGGGCCCCAACGGGTCCGGCAAGTCCAGCCTTCTCCGAGCGGTCATGGGCCTCGAGCGCCTCACCGAGGGGAGGATCGCGGTTCGCGGGAAGGACGCCCGCACGCTCACCCTCCAGGAACGGGCGCGAGAGGTCGCCTGGATGCCCCAGGAGGAGCCGGTGGGTGAGGACCTCTCGGTCGAGGAGTACGTGCGGTACGGACGGAGCCCCTACCTCGGCGGGCTGCTCCCGCAGGCCGACCCGGACCCTGAGGCCACCGACCGGGCGGTGGTCGCGTTGGGCCTCGAGGACCTGCGGGGGCGGGGGATCCGCGAGTTGAGCGGGGGGGAGCGCCAACGCGTGCGCTTGGCCCGCGTTCTCGCCCAGGGGACCTCCCTGCTCCTTCTGGACGAACCCACCTCCCACCTCGATATCGGCCACCAGCTCGACATGCTGGGCCGGGTCCGAGACCTTGCACGACGTGAGGGCCGAAGCGTGATCGTCGCGATCCACGACCTCAACCTTGCCGCGCGCTTCGCGGATCGGGTCCTGGTCCTCTCTCACGGACAGCTCGTCGCCGAGGGGACCCCCGAGGAGGTGCTCTCCCCGGCGTTGCTTCGACAGGTGTGGGGGGTCGACGCCGAGCTTCGGCGGGACAGCCGGGGCCGGGTCCCCTACCTCATCCCCCGTCTGCCGGACCCGACCCCGTCGCCCCATCCGGGGGGCCGCCCCCGGGTCCACGTCGTGGCGGGCGGGGGCTCGGGCCTCGAGTTGCTCCGTCGGCTCTTTGACCGGGGGTGCGACCTGACCGCCGGGGTCCTCCCGCTCTTCGATTCCGACAGCGACCTCGCCGAGGAACTCGGGGTGCCGAGCGTGCTCGAGCTCCCCTTCGCTCCGCTGTCCTCGGAGAGCCGGGAGAGGCTTCGGCAATTGATGTCCTCCAGCGAGATCGTCGTCGTCGCCGCTTTCCCCGTGGGGCCGACCAACGTCGGGAACCTGGAGGAGGTCGAACGTGTCGTTGGGGCGCGTCGGGTCCTCCTTGTGCATCAGGACCGCGCCCGCCCCTGGGACTTCACGGGGGGAAGCGCGGCGCGGCTCCGCGCACAGATCGTCGAGAAGGGTGGAGAAGAGGTGAGCGATGTGGATGGGGTCCTAGCGGCCCTCTCGGGTCGGGCCACCCGCGCGAGCTCCTCGATCGGGGGTGGTCGCTCCGACGGCCCCCGGGGGCACGTGAGCGGAGCTACCGGGTAGCCGTACTTCGCTCGCCGAGGGTCTCGAGGTCGACCGGCGCGACGGGCGTGGGCTCGGAGAGCCGTTGGAGGAACGCCGGGAGCCTCTCTTCGGTCACCACCACGAGGACGGCCACTCCCATCTGGGAGGCCTCCCGGCAGACCGCGGCGACCCCGAAGCGCGCGACGGCGGCGGAGGTGCACCGCCGCATCAGATGGAACGCCTCGAGCCCCTCCGCGGCCAGGACCGCGTAGGAGCGCGTCCTCAGGTGGGCCCGAAGATCCCCGGCAAGGGCCGCGCCGGAGGACGGGCGCGTCGGGAGGACCAGGCAGCGCACGGGGGACGGCCGCATCGGAAGGATCCCTTCGAGGGCCTCCACTTCCACCAGGTCGCCAGTACGAGCCGGGTGGACCGCCCTCCCTCTCGAAGCGCCCCGGGTCCCGGGCCGCGCGGACAGGACGCCCTCCTCCATCGTGAGGAGCACCTGTTCCCCGGCACGGACCGAGCGGCGGGCGATCGCACGAGTGCGTCCGACCACGCGCAGTCGTCCTAGCCGGTCGTCGACGTCCGTCCGTACGGAGGTGAGGGCCTCGTGGAGGGCCGCGGTGCCTCGCACCGTCGGGCGGTAGACCCCGTCCACGAGCTGGACCCATCCACGTCGGGAGAGGGCACGGTGGAGCTGGGAGACCGCCTGGACCGTGACGCCGAGCGAACGCGCGATCGGCCGCAACCGAGTGTGGGGATGCAGGGCGATCTCGTTGAGGAAGAGCACCTCGGTCACTCGGCCGGCTCGTCGGAGCGAGGACAGCCCGTGGGGGGCCCCTTCGTTGGGGGGGATCTTGGACAACGTTTCCTCGGAGGGACTGCACGTATATGGAAAGGTCCCCGAACGGCCTTCCCTCAGGCGCCCGGCCGAACCCGCTTCGACCTGTAGGAGCGCGCCCTCCTCCAGGCCGCTTCCTCCTGGAGGATGCGCGAGGCAACGTGGTCTCTCAGCGAGACCTCAAGGGGACCGGACGTGGCGTCGCGCCGACCCACAGGCCGCCCGTCCAGGCCCCTCACGGCGACCACGCCGAGAAGCGAAGAGGTGAGCAGGACCTCCGAGGCGCGGCGGATCTCGCGTGGAGCGACCGGGCGGTCCACGACCTTGAACCCCCTCGCGGCGGCCCCGCGCACCGCAAGCTCACGCGTGATCCCGGAGAGCGCCCCGGAGCGTGGCCCGGGAGCCAGGAGCCGGTCGCCGACCAATGCGAGAAGGTTGCTGCGCGTCCCCTCGACGTAGTTCCCACGCGCGTCGCACAGCAGTCCCTCCTCCCAGCCGTGCGCGCGAGCGTCGCGCAGAGCGTGGGACTGGGGGCCCCTGCCGAGCCACTTCACAGGGCCCGAGCTCCCGGGCGGAACGAGCGCGGGTCCCGGGTGCGCGTAGCGTGAGGTGCCGACCAGGACCCCGCGGGGGGCCAGAGGATGATCGAGCTTCCTCGGGAGCGGCTCGGTCACGATCAGGAGGTGCGCCCGTCGGTCCCCCTCGACGAGCGCGATCCGAACGACGAGCTCGCGTGGCCGTCGTGGGCGGCGACCTCCCGTCGGCGCTGACGCGAGAGCGAGCGCGCGCCGGAGCACCGTCTCGAGCTCCGACGTTCGGGGCACCGCCCTGAGCCCGATCGCGAGCGCTCCGCGGCGCAGGCGGTCGAGGTGGGGCCGCAGCAGGAAAGGCGCTCCCCCGAAGGTCCGCAGCGTCTCGAACACCCCGTCTCCCAGGCGCAGGCCGCCTTCCCACGGCACGCGGCCGTCCGGACCGCGGCGCCCGTCCCACCAGACCGTGCGGACCCCGCCTACCATGGGGTCACTTTCCTCCGCGCATCGCTTCCATAGCTAGGAACCGCTCGAGGATGGACATTCCGCCCGGGGTCCTCATCGACTCCGGGTGGAACTGGACGCCAAAGGTCGGAAAGGTGCGGTGTCGTACGGCCATCGTCTCGCCGTCGAGCGACCGCGCGGTCACCTGGAGCTCCCTGGGAACGCGACGCGCGACGAGGGAGTGGTAGCGCGCCCCCTGGAAGCTCATGGGCAGCCCCTCCAGGAGGTCCACGCCGCTCCGAACCCCGCTTCGCCGGATCCAGGACGCCTTGCCGTGGAGCGGTCGGCGCGCAAGCCCGACCACTCCGCCGTAGGACTCGATGATGGCCTGATGTCCCAGGCAGACCCCCAGCACCGGAGTCCCCTCGAAACCCCGCACCGCCGCCATCGTGAGCCCGGAGTCGGCGGGGACCCCCGGTCCCGGGGAGAGGACGACGTGGGTCGGACGCCAAGTGCGCAACGCGGGAAGAGTTCCCTTGTCGTTGCGGACCACACGAACGTGGGCCCCCAGCATGCCCAGGTATTGGGCGAGATTGTAGGTGAACGAATCGTAGTTGTCAATGAGGAGCACGCGCCGGCCACCGAAGGTCCGCGAGGGCCGGGGCGGCGACCAGGAGGACGCTCGGCGCGGAGGAGCCCAGGGGAACCCTCTTCGACGGAAGACCGCGGAAGCATGGAGCATCGCCGCCGTCTTGCTCTGGACCTCGTGCCACTCCCGTTCGGGCCGGGAGTCCTGGACGATCCCCGCTCCCGCGTAGATGTGCGCCTCGTGGCGGCGTTGCGGGAAGATGGCGCTACGGATCAGGAGGTTGAACTGCATCTGGCCGTCGAGCGAGAGGGCCCCCAGCGCGCCGGTGTACGCCCCTCGTGGGACCGGCTCGACCTCGGCGATCACCTCGGTGGCGCGGATCTTCGGGGTCCCGGTGATGGAGGCCCCGGGCATCAGGGCCCGGAATAGGCTCGAAGGCCGTGCGTCGCGGCGCATCCGGCCCCTCACGTCCGAGACCAGGTGCATCACGTGGGAGTAGCGCTCGACCGTGAGCCACTCGTCGACCTCGACACTGCCGGTCGCCGTGACGCGGCCGAGGTCGTTGCGGGCGAGGTCGACCAGCATGGTGTGTTCGGCCACCTCCTTCACCGATGCCCGCAGGGCCCGCTCGTTCAGCTCGTCCCGGCGTCCGATCCCCCGGGGGCGTGTCCCCGCGATCGGCCGAGTGGACAGGATGGTGCCTCCGTCACTCCCCGGCCCCGCGCGCAGCAGAAGCTCAGGTGAACCGGAGACGATCGTCAGGTCGTTCGTGGCCAGCATCCCGGCATAGGGGCTGGGGTTGAGCGCACGAAGTTGCTCGTAGAAGCCCCACGGGTCCACGGGTGCCGCTCGCCGCCTCTGGGCGATGTTCACCTGGTAGACGTCGCCCCGCCGGATCCTCCTTCTCACGTCCTGGACGCTGTCCTCGAATCCCTGTCGCGACAGGTCGGAGATGACGCGCGGTCGTGTTCGCCCTCCCACCGTCGGGGAGGCGGACGCACTTCTCTCTGCCGCTGCAAGGGCGCCACGGGCCTCTGTGGCGCGTGCGCCCCGGATGGACGGGACGACCAGCAACCGAGCTCGCCCGTCGGGGGTCAGGAGCAGCGCACGATCGAAGAGACCGAACCATAGGTCCGGGACTCCGGGTTCGGTCGGGTTGGAGGGGCCCTCCTGTCCAGCGGCCCACTCGTAGCCGACGAACCCCAGGAACCCTCCTTGGAAGGGGAGCGGCGTCCCGTTGAGGTCGAGGGCGGGATGACGGGGGCGGAACCGTCGAAGCAGCTCCTCGAGCCGCGCAGGGGCGGAGCGGCCTTCGCTTGAGCCTACCGCGCCCGCGAGCCCCAGCGGGTCCGAGAGCTGGAGGTTCCTCCCCTCGACCCGAAGCGACAGCGCAGGGTCCCACGCGAGCAGGCTCGGTCCAGGAGGCCCCAGGGTCTCGAGGAGCACCACGGTGCCCTCCCTGCGGTGGAGCCCGCGTGCAAGGGCGTGGAGCGGGGCCGAAAGGCGCTGAGGGAGCACCTCGACATCGGCTTCGGTCACGGCGGGGTCCTGCGCGTGGTCGTTCGGCGCCGCGTTCTCTTAAGGTTGGTATGGCGACGGCCAGGACCCTGCGTCCCCGCGAGTTGCCGCTGTCTGTGGACGCGGCGACGACCTACGCGGGGGTCCTCGAGGCGATCATCCGGGGTCGGCGGGAGCACCCTAGTTCGGAGAGCGCAGTTCGACGGGAAGGCGACGAGCGAGCTCGTGGACCAGCGGCGGGAGAAGCTCCTGCCAGGTCCCGACGAGCCCGACATCCACCCGTTGGAAGAGCGGCTCCGTCGCGAGTGGGTTGATGCCGACGAGCACGCGAGCTCGCTTGACCCCGATCAGGTGGTTCACCTTTCCGCTCACTCCCGCGCCGATGTAGAGATCCGGGGCGAGCGACCTTCCGGTAAGACCCACCTGGAGCTGGACCGGCACCCAGCCGGCATCCACGGCCTTCCTGGAGGCCCCGAGGGCGGGTCGGAGCGGCCGGACGAGGTTCAGGACCTCCGACACGCCTTCCCCACCACCCACGCCGTTCCCGACCGCGACCACCACGCGGGCGTGCTCGAGGGCCCCGTAGCGCTCGTCGCGCTCCCGGACCGTCGCCGTCCTTCGGACGCGAGAGGAACGGAGGGTCCCCGGGATCGGGAGGACCTCCATCGAGGACCGGGGGTCCGGGACCTTCCCGGGCGCCAGGGCCCCGGGGCGGATCGTGGCGAGAGCAGGGCGATGCTTCGAACCGACGAGGGCGAGGAGTCCACCACCGAAGGAAGGTTTCCGGAAGACCAGGCCGAGGTCCGGGTGCGTCTGGAGGCCGACCGAGTCACCCGTCAAGCCCAGGCCCGCGCGGCTCGAGAGCCTTCCGGCGACCTCTCGGGCCCAGGGGGAGGAAAGGAAGAGCGCCCCGGCGGCCCTGGGCCGGCTCCGGAGCAGCTCCGCGAGGAGCACGGCCGCGCCCTCCGGCCCGAGGTCCTTCGGAGCGTCCTCCCTCCAGTAGAGCCGGAGCGCCCCGCTCTCGGCGAGGGCGGTCTTCGCACGCCCGGAGAGAGGGCCGAATCCGACCGCGGAGGGCCAAAGGGGGGCGCCGAGCCTGCGGACCTCGGAGAGGAGCGGCAGGGCCTCGGTCTCGACGTCGAGGTCCCCCGAGGAGACCACGACCAGCACCTCTCCCTCGTCCGCCCCGACCTCGGGGATCGGCCGGAGGGCGGGCGGAGGTGGACGCGGCTGACCGAGGAGCCGCAGGACCTCCTGGGTGGCCTGCCGAGCTCGCTCATCCGGGGAACCCTCGGTGAAGATCCTGGGTGAGCGAGCCGGCTCCTCGTTCTCGAGCCCCAGGACCTGGGTCGGCGATCCGCTCAGACCTAGCTGCTCGGGAGCCAAGCCAAGGTCGGTCGCGCCGAGCACCTGAAAGGGCTTGGCTTCGGCCTCCTTCAGCGCTTCAGGGGTCGGCTTTCGGGACTTGATGACCTTCTCACCAACTGTGACGAGGCAGGGCGGAGACACTACGTACTCCGTGTAGCCGGTGTTCGTCTCCCCGACGATCGTCAGAGCGCCGTCCGGCGAACGGGTGATCCTTCGCGCGGCCTCCACCATCGGGAGGTCGAGGAGGTCGGCCAACTGCGCCGGCATCTGGCCGGTCGATGAGTCCGTGGTCCATTGCCCCGCGAGGACCAACCGGGCGCCGATCGGGCGGAGGGCTGCCGCCAGAACGCGCGCGGTGACGAGCGTATCGGAACCGGCCAGCGCCCGGTCGCTCACGAGCAGGACGCGGTCCGCCCCCAGGGCCAGCGCCTCCACGAGCGGCGGACGTGCGTCGGGAGGCCCCATGCTGACGACGACCACTTCCTCATCCGCCCTCTCGCGCAGCGTGAGCGCCACGAGCAGAGCTCGTTGGTCGAACGGGTTCATGTAGAGCGGTGCACCCGCCCGGCGCACGGTCCGGGTCGTGGGGTCGAAGGTAAGCTTGTCCAGCTCAGGGACGACCTTCACGAGCACTGCGATCGTCATGCGAACCTCGTTCGGCAGGACCCTGAGCTTGCGGGACCCATGAACCTCCCCTACGGTCGGTCGGCCCGGATGGGGCCCTGGCCGCGCGCGACGGGGACCGTGCGGCGAAGCAGCGGGCCGCGCGTCTTGATTACGACGTGACGAGGCAGCGAAGAGCTCCGCCGGGAGCTCACCTTCGGTGAGGCCTCCGGCCCCATGCGCATGTCCAGCCTCGGCGGTCGAAACCACTAGACTATGTCTATCAACTTTCCCGCCGTGGGTCGCGCCATGAGGCCCGCACGACCCACAGCGAACGTGGCCCGGTCCCTCCCTAAGGTGGGGGTCATGGGCGAGCTCTGCCCGATCTTCGCGAGCGTCGAGATCATCGGAACGAAGTGGAGGCTCATGGTCGTGAGGCATCTGATGAAGGGGCCGATGCGCTACAACGAGCTGCTTCGGGCGAACCCCGGCCTCAACGCGAAGACGCTCTCCTCGACCCTCAAGTTCCTGGAGCTCGCGCGCGTTCTCGAGCGGCGGGTTCTGACCGATCGGCCGGTCCAAGTGGTCTATTCCTTGACGGTGGATGGACGTGCATTGGCGCCGGTCATCGAGGAGTTCCGGCTGTGGGGCGAGCGTCGTGTGCTCCCGAGGTGGGAGCGCCGCGACCCGCAGCTCCGCGAGCTCTTCGAGGGCAAGACGTTGCAATAGGGAGTGTAGCGCGAGGAGATCAGGGGGTTTCCTCCGGGTTAGTAACTCCCTCGATCCTCCCCCAGCTTTCCTTTGGGCGCCTCATGGCTGATAAGTCCCGAAGGGTTGCACGTGGGCACAAGACCCAGGGGAGGTGAGGCAAGTGTGCGACACCTGCGGGTGCAAGACGAAGAAGAAGCCGTAGGTCGATCGTGAGCCTTGCGCTCCTCGACCTGTCCAGAACCCCTTCCTCAACCCCTTCGCTCTCCCGGCTCGAGCGTTCTACGGGGGCGGGGGGGGCCGCTTCGCCTCCAACGGGCCCAGGCACATCTTTAAAGAGCGGAATCGGTGGGCACCGCGCGAGGGCCTGTAGCTCAGTCGGTAGAGCAGGCGGCTCTTAACCGCAAGGTCCAGGGTTCGAATCCCTGCAGGCCCGTGTTCGAACCCTTAGGGATCCGAACCCTCGCTCCCCTACGGGATAGAGGGCCGAACGCCCTCGAATGAACTCGTCCCACCGCCCCGGATCGTTCCTGACCCGGGCAAATTGGGATCGAACCTCGTCCTGCTCGTCACTTTATGGGGGGCGGGCGCCCTTAGCTCAACCAGGACAGCCCGCGAGTTTCCTGACGAGAGAGTTGTAGCACATACGCCACTGTCCAGCCGGGGTTTTCGTCGGGGGCGCTCCGTCGCCCTTGCGACTATCGAGATGGCTGGGACGACATCTGTGCGTCTTCTCGACCGAACCGGCCATATGCTCGGAGGTCGTGTAGCACATGGATGACGTGGACATTCGAGCGGAAGAACTCTCGAGGTCGCCACTACATGTGCCTCGTCCAGAAGGTTCGCCCTGAGAAGGGGCCCCGCAACGTCAAGCAGATCTACCTCGGGACCGCCGATGCCCTCTTCGCGAAGCTGCAGGGTCCTCCCTCCACCCCTCTCCGCTCCTTCCCGTTCGGCTTGGGAGCTGGCCTCTTCCACGCGTTCGGCGCCACCGGGCTCCAGGAGGGGTTCGCCCGGCACACGCCTCGCGGTCTCTTCGACGGCTACCGGGTCGAGAACGTCCTCTTCCTCCAGCTGGCGAGCCGGGTCGAGAAGCCCCTTTCGCGCGAGGAGATGGCTCCCTGGGTCTCCCGCTCCGCCCTCGACGCTGGTCCCCTCCATGGGCCATCCCTCCTCCCGGACCCTCCGTCGCTACCTCACGCGCCTCTACGGGAGGGAGGAGGGTCCCAAGCTCGGGGAGGGGATCCGGGCCCGGGTCCTCGCGGGCGCGGAGAGGCTGAGGAAGGCCCCGGCGTTCCAAGAGAAGGCGCTCTGGCGGA
>DAHVCH010000090.1 GCA_027314165.1 Thermoplasmata archaeon
GGTTACGGTCGAGGGCGGAGGACGCGATCCTCCGGATGCCGAGGTGGCGGAACGCTTCCCGACAGAGGAACCACGATGCTTCCGAGGCGTATCCGTGATTCCAGTGCGCGGGGTCGATCCAGTAGGAGAGGCTCTCCACCTTCCTCCACTGCCAATCTAAGCCACGGAGTCCAACCCGCCCGATGCACGCCCCAGTCTCCCGCAGGATGACCGAAAGGGAGAGGTGTTCCCCGGCGCGATATTCTCGCAGCGTTCGGGTCACCATGAGGCCCGGGTCCTTGATTTCCGCGGGCGAGTGCATGGGGGCCCCCACCGCATGGGCGGTCCTTGGGTCCTGGAAGCTGCGTCGCAGGTCCCCCACATCGCGGCGCGACGGCAGATGGAGGAGGAGCCTCGGGGTCTCGATCGGAAGCGAGACGCCATCGAGCCGGTTCAACATTCTTCTCGCGCGGAAAGACCTACGGTCCTATGTATGGATATCAAGGCCCGACCCCCTCGATCCCCCATACGTCCGCGGGCGGCAGGT
>DAHVCH010000091.1 GCA_027314165.1 Thermoplasmata archaeon
GGACCAGCACCATGTTGTGGAGGCCGTTCGACCAGTGCGCCCACTTCCTCTTGCACCGGTCCGCCACCATCCCCATCACTCGTTCCATTCCGTTGGTGGTGGCGGGCATCCAAAGCCCGGCTCCCACCTGAGCGAAGACCACGAGCGCCCGCATCTCTCGAAGGACGAATCGAGAGGATTGAGGACACCCGCCCTCCATCAGGCGGTGGCCCAGGGATCCCAGCTCCTCTAGAGTGACCTGGACCCGGTGGGTGAGCGCGGCCCCGTGCCCATCGTGGCGATGGACCTCGGCGGAGTTCCTGAGGTGGGCCAGGAGGCCCTTCACCGGTCTCACGATCTCCTCCCTCTCGGAGAGCCCCAACCCCTCCTGGCCGAGCAGGTCGGCCAGGTGCCGACAGAAATGTACGTGGCAGAGGCCTTGCTCCCGTGCTCCGAACGCCCTCAGCCCGCCGGTATCGTCGGTCATCAGGCGCTCCACGGACTCGCCCTCCAGGACGGCGGCGGGGTGGCCCCCCACCCGAAC
>DAHVCH010000092.1 GCA_027314165.1 Thermoplasmata archaeon
CGGGGCGTCGACCTGGGCCACGATCCCGTCGACGTACCGCTGGGCCCCGTCCCGGAGCTCGTGGGACGAACCGACCTCGTCGTATGGCACCGCCCGGGTCGTGTGGGCCGCGACCCCCTGTTCGATCGCCTCTTCGACGGCGCGGGGGACTTCGAGCCCGTCCGCCGCGATGCACTTGAGGCCGTTGAACTCGGGGGGATTGTGGGAGGCGGTGACGATCACCCCAAGCTGGGCGCCGACTCGGGGCACGAGGTATTGGACCGCGGGGGTCGGCAGGACGCCGAGGTCGACGACCCGATGGCCCCCGAGGATCAGCGTCCCCTCGACCAGGCGCGAGAACGCCACGCTCGAGGTCCGGCCGTCCCGTCCGACGGCGATCGGGGCGCCGACCGGGAACTGCGCGGCGATCGCCCCGGCGACCCGGGTGACGAAGCCCGCGGTCAGCTCCCGCCCCACCACCTCGCGGATCCCGTTGGTCCCGAACAGCCGCATCGTCGCCTCGGCGCCCTCAGCCGGGCGCCGT
>DAHVCH010000093.1 GCA_027314165.1 Thermoplasmata archaeon
CGTGGCCACGATGGCCTGGGCCCAATCGCCCAGCGTGGCGAAGCGCTCCAATGCCCTATCGATCTCCCTCGTGGGCTGAACCACATCCTCCCGGGTCATGGGAGCCAGTTCGGGATGGCTCCGCCGGTCCCGCTCCGCCCGCATCGCCCGGCGTAGGTCCATCATCAGTTCTGCCTCGGCCTCCGTCCGGGTGAGGTGCCACTTCCCCCCCTCCCGGTCCAGAAGTTTCGTCACTCGCATCTTGAGGTCCACCATCTCGGGAACGAGGATCCCTCTCGCTCCGTTTCCGAGCGCCATCTGCCCCGCCCACCGCCGGGCCGCCTCGAGCCGGTGGGCCACCTCCAGGTAGGCGAGCCGGAACGGGAATCCCCCGGCATGCTCCCTCGCCGCCTCCACCCATTCCAGGACCGCCCGCACCCACACCCGCTCCACCTCCTCGACGGTCTTTCCTCTCGTGGGAAGCTTGCGGGACCACTCCGTCAGTGCGGAAAGTCCATGGTCCTTCACCAGGGCCTCTTT
>DAHVCH010000094.1 GCA_027314165.1 Thermoplasmata archaeon
TCCTCACCAGCCGGAAGGGCGTCCGCTCCTCGGGTGGGAGCGCGGCAGCCCTCGGGAGGAGACGCGACACCTCCAAGGGCATGAGCATCCTCGGCGGGAGGTCCCTCAACTCAAGGACGGCCCGCATGTAGCCGAAGAGCCGCTGAAGGTCCGCGAGCGACCGTTTCGGCGGGCTCAGCGCGGCGACGTCGGCCAGGGTCAGACCCCGCTTCTCGATCACCTTCGCGCGCTCGGCGAGGCCCCTAACGATGAGGTCGTGGCTCTCGCGCTCGAGGTCCTCGCGCTCCCGCGTGCCCAACGCGCGGAGGTCCATTCGGACCTCCCTCGAGATCGCTCTGGTCACCGGGTCGAGCAGGTCGAAGGGGATATGGAGCTCCAGGAAGAGGATGTTCTTCGTGATGGGGCGGTCCAGGCGCACTTCCAGGAGGAGGGCCTCCTTGCCGAGTCGCTCGACCTCAGCCGCGCGTTCCGGGGGGAGCGACTGCGGAACCTTCGGCTTTCCGAAG
>DAHVCH010000095.1 GCA_027314165.1 Thermoplasmata archaeon
ATCCGGTCTTGTTCTGGAACTCCCCCGCGATCGCATCGCCGCCGAAGATGACGGCCGCGAGCACGACCAAAAACGCCGCCCCGCCGCCCCAGAAGCTCCCGTAGAAGGCGAGGTTGCTGGAGACCAACCCGCCCCGGTAGTGCCCCACCAAGGCCGTCATGATCGCCCCGATGATCGCGACGATCCCGAGCATGGCGACGAACCGCCGGGAGCGGACGTACTCGTAGAGCTGGTAGCGGGTAAGCTTCGTGATCTGCTGGAAGGTGTCGGGCGTCGACACCGGACGGATCGGGAGCCCGGCCCCGGTGGCGGTCGCCATGATCAGTCCCCCCGGGAGATCTGGCTCAGGTAGATCTCCTCGAGCGCGCTCTCCGACTCGCCCGCGCTCACCAGGCCGAGGTGCATCTGGGCGACCGACTCCACAAGCCGCTCCTGGGTCTCGATCCCACCGGTATACTTGATCCTCAGCCGCCGGGGATCCAGAAGGGTCACGCTGCCGATCCCC
>DAHVCH010000096.1 GCA_027314165.1 Thermoplasmata archaeon
CATTCCACGCGACGGACCCGAACGTCGTGCCCTCCCTCTTCGGTAACACCCTCCCTCCGAGCTTCTCCGCGCTGCTCACCCAGGCCCTCGACGGCTACGTCGACGGCGCGGCCCTCCTCCTCTTCCTGGAGAGCGCACCCCCCTCCGACTGGTCGAACGAGCTCGTCGCGCTCGGGGAGAGCCTCGCCCAGTCCATCTCCTCCTTCTCCGACCGGTTCACCTTCGACCTGCTCTACACCTTCTGGGGCCCCACCACCGTCGACCCCACCCTACGGGAACCCGTCGCCGACTGGAACTTCGTCCACTCCCTCTCCCAGCAGTGGGCGCTCAGCGAGCTCCAGACCTACATGGACGACTACCGGACCTGGATGGGCTCGCAGCTCCAGGGGCTCCCCAGCTTCACCGGGCGGTCGAGCTTGCCCGTCCTTCAGGCGCAGGCGGACCAGGCGGCGACGCTCTTCGGGCCGGGCTACCTCCTGTGCTACGACGCGCTGGGGAAC
>DAHVCH010000009.1 GCA_027314165.1 Thermoplasmata archaeon
CCGCCTCCCGTTGAATCTCCTCGGTCGAGGTCGAAGGTCCCCCCGACGTGAGGAGGTACGACTCCGACCGCTTGTAGGACGCCCTGGCCTCCTTGAGAAGGTCCGGCCCCCAGGTCTTGCCGACGGTGTATCGCCCGGAAACCCCGGTGTCGTGACCGAGGATGGCCTCGCGCAGGTCCCGTGCGATCTTCCCCGCGCCCTCCGCCATGAGGAGCCGGGTCGAGCAGTACGCGCGGAGGACGTACGGTCGCCAACGCACGCCTTCCGGCGCGCAAGAGTGTAGGGCTCCACGCACCTCCTGTACGATGGCCTTTGTCGTGAGGAACCCCCGCGTGAAGTGGGCTCCCTTCTGGGAGATTGCCGCCGCGCCTCGAGTCGGCAGAGAGGCGACCACCGGGGACCCCGAGCCGAGCTTCTCCCCGCCCTCGCGTCGCTCCTTGAGGTAAGAGAGGAGCCGGTCGGCGAGCTGGGAGGAGCCGAAGGTCGTGTAGGCCTGGCGTGTCTTGGAGAGTCGGGCCGGGACCCGCACGACGAACGGGACCTCGGCCAACGTGGGCTCGCCCGTGAGCTTGAGGTCCGGGAGATCACCCAGGGTGAGGCCCCCCTCTCCCTGATAGGAGCCCAGGACGCCGGGCCTTACCCCCCCGTGCGCCATGAAGAGGGCGACGACCCGCCCCCGGAGCGTGAGCTCCTCGAGGACGCGGGCGAGCTCCTCCGGGGTGGGGACCCGCTCGGCCGTGAGGCTCGCGCCCTTGATGGGGGAGAGATGGGGGAACCCGTCGAACTCGACCCGGCTGAATCTGAGGTACGACTCGAGCCCTTGGTGCAGCTTGATGAGGTAGGAGTCTAGCCGCCCCTCCTCCTTCAACTTGGTCGCGTCACGGATGAGGAGGTCCCGGAGCCGGTTCGGGTCCTTCTTCGCCAGGGCAATGGCCTTCTCCGGGGTGAGGTCCAACCTCTCGAGGGTCCGACCAAAGACCCGTAGAAGATGGTCGGCCGTGAGCCGAGATCGGAGCGACCGCTCCTCCCACCACGACTTGACTTGGGGTCGGAGAGAAGGGTACGGTGACGGCCGACGACACGGTTCTCGAGGTTGGCGGATACGTTCCCTGGAAGGGTTCTCTTCGGCATGGATTCACACCCACCGCGGAGAGGCGGCGGTGGATATGAACCCTCCGAGGGGACGGGCCTGTGGGGATTCGAACCCCAGTTCCCCGGCTTAGAAGGCCGGTGCATCATCCGGGCTATGCTACAGGCCCCGAAGGACGAGCACGGGCCGGGAGGAAGAACGTTTCGAGGCGGTGCGGAGGATGGCACCGGGGGAGGGCCGGACCGTTCCTCCCCCCTGACGGAGGAGAAGGGGAAAGCTCGGCGATGAAGCTCCCCTCTTGGGCTTGCGCCCTCCGGGATCACCCAGGGCCCCCCCGTTCGTATGCGTGATCCTCGGGGAGAGAGTTCGAGATCGACCCCTGCGCTCCGCAGCGGCCAGAGCCTGCCCCGCGCCCTCCATCCCCGTTCGGCGCTCACGCGCGCGAGCGTGAGACAGGACCACCCGGGATCGCAGAGGCGACGAGGTGCGCCAGCCGCAGCGGCTCGGGATAGGAGCCGCGAAGGATGCTCCGACGGACCAGCTGGGTCGCCTCCTTCGGGGAGAGCCCGACCGCCGCGACCCACAGGGGCTGAGGGCGGAGGTCGACCGTGAAGAGCGGATGCGCGTGGAGCATCCGAAGAAGCTCCGGCCGATCGGGGAGATACTTCTGAAGCGCCCGCTCCATGGCCCCGTAGTCGGGGGCCCGGCGCGTCACGGTCACCACGGGCAGGCCGCTTTCCTCGTGGAGCCGGCTCAGGTCGACCATGTTGAACCCTCCGAGGGTGATCCCCCCGAGGAGGATGGCCCGGGTCGCTTCGCGGTGCGGAGAGGAGGCGACCATCCGTAGCAGCACGTCGGTCGCGTCCGGCCCGTCGACCTGGACCTCGCCCCGAAGGACCCCTTCGATGTAGGCGGGAAGGACCACCACCAGCCCCACGACGGCGGTCCGCTCCTGCTCGAAGTCGAAGGGCGCATCGTCGAACGCGAAGACCCGCGGGTGGGGTTTCGCGGCCGGAGAGTGGGAACGAGAGCGCCCGGGCCGAGCAGGGTGGAGGGCGGTCCGTGATGGTCGGAGGTTTGGCGTCAACGGTTATCTCCCTCCTCGGTTCTTGAGAACAGTGTCCGGGACCCCGCGAAAGGAGACGCCTCCTCCCCCCCCCGAAGCTCCGGCGCTATCTTCCTGGCCCCCGCCCCCTCCGCCGCCTCCACCACCGCCCCCGCTACCTCCCCTTCCATCTGACGGGTCCACGGCGCAGGGAGCGGCCCCCGGCCCCATGGGACCGGCCCCCCCGCCTCCCGTTCCGCTCCCTCTAGCGCATTCCCCCTACATGCCCGTCGCGGCGGCCTCCGTCCCCGCGAAGTGCCTGCGCTGCGGGACGCCCTTCTGGGCGGTCCACGCGGGCGGACGCTCCGAGTTGGGCTGGGCCTTCTGCCCCCGATGTGGGCAACCCACGCCCAGCCTGCCCCCGCGGACGGAGCCCCCGCTCTTCACCTGGGAGATCTACCGTCGCTTCTACCCCGAGCCGACCTGGCCGCGAAGCCCCACGCCGAGGGTCCGGACCGTCCTGGTCGTCTTCTGCCTCATCGCGGGCCTCGCGCTGTTGGGGGTGGGGGGCACCTTCGGGTACTTCGGCGCGGTCGGTCTCTCCCCCCACCAACGGACGGTCGCGGGCCAGGTGCTCGAGCAGAACGGGAGCACGAACTCCCCGGCGTCGGGCGCGTTGATCACGCTGAGCAACGCCTCGAACGGGGCCATCGTCACGGTGGCCACCGACACGCAGGGAGACTTCTCCTTCTCCGGAGTGCCCGCGGGGGAGCACCAGGTCCGCGTGCAGCTGCCAGGGTTCCGTCTCTCGCAGATGGAGATCTTCCTGGCCCCCCTCTTCGCAGACCCGTCGAACTCGAGTTCGCTCTCGCTCTTCCTCCTCCCCGGGAACCTGACCCAGGTGTACGACCAGGCGCTCGCGCCCTACCCGGACGTCGAGACCTACGTCTCCTTCCTCTTCTCGGCCTCCACGATCGAGGGGCTTGGCGGCTGCCTCGCGCTCTGGGGGGCCTTCGCCATCCGCGATGGCCGCAGTCCCGCCCGCGGGGTCGTGGGGGCCTCGGCCGGCTTGCTCGCCCCCTTCCTGGCCGCGGTCTCGGGCTTCGACGTGCTCTTCCTGCAGGTCGCGCCGCTCACCGTGGTCCTCGCCGGGATCACCGCGATCCTCGCGGGAGCTGCGCTGGTCCTTCTCCTGTCGACGCAGAGGCCGCTGGACGGCGTGCCCATCGCCCCCACACCGCCCCCGGGCTGAGGGTGGGGGGGTGTCCCCCCTCGCTTGGCCCCGAAGTCCTACGGGGTGCCCGAAGAGGGACGGGCGGGACGGCTCTCCGCTATCCCTTGCGCGGGACGGACCTCGGGGTCGGGAGCACGTCCAGGCCCCCCGCCCGCTCGCTTGGCGAGAGCGGTCGGCGCATCCGATAGCCGCCTTCGAGCGTGTGCCAAAAGCGGATCCCGTCCTCCCCGCTCTTCCAGCAGAGCAGGATGATCTCCCCCTTCCTCAGGGCGTAGAAGTCGACGAGGCCCGTGGAGAGGTCCTTCACCTCGATGCCCCGCTTCCTCCACCCCTCGAGCTCGGTCTCGACCTCGGCCTGGAGGGAGATGGCCTGGGACTCCAGGTCCTTCTTCCGTGCGGCGTCGGGGTGGTCCAAGGCGTCGAACTCCTCTCCCCAGAGCTTCGAGAGCCGGTCGAGTTCTTCCGTCACCTCGACCAGCCGCGCGACCTTGACCCGGAGCCCGCGGAACTTGGGCGCGAGGCGGAAGAGCTCTTCCTCGGCCTCGGGGACCTGCCAGAAGCGTGGAGGGGCCGTCCCTTCCCCGGGCCCCCGTCCCGCCCGCGCCTCGTGACCGGACATCGGAGGTGAGGTATCCATCCCTCCCCTATGTCGCTTTCACCAAGGGGGTGACCGGCGGCCGGGAGGAGGGCACCCGAGGGCCGGAAGGTCAGGTGAGCAGGCGCGAATACGCCCTCCGAGTTAAGAGCCCCGCCCGGGCCTCAACGTCCCCTCCCCCTGGCCGGTCGGTTGGTGGGGCGGAAGACGCAAGATGGCGATGCACGAGGAAACCTGCGCCGGGCCGGCAAGGTCGACGGCGACGGGAGAAGGAGTCCCCTTCGCAGGCGGACGGACCCGGAGCTCGCCACTTTGGCTCGCGCTCCTCTCGGTGGTGCTCATGGCCTCGCCGTTGGGCGCGCTCGCGGTCTCCTCCAAGATCTCCCCGGCGCGGAGCCCTCTCCCGCAGGGAGCGCTCCACGTCCAGGCCTTGGGCGCCGCCCCGGGATCCGGGACGAGCTCCCCGGTTCCGGCCGCGGCCGGCACGGCCGCAACACCGTCCTCCGCGTCTCACGGCGCACCGGCCGTGCATGACGGACCCGGTGAGGGTCCCGGAGTCGCCACCGGGCCCAGCTCCTCCTCGGGCCCGTCGTCCGCGGGGACCCGCGCTTCTGCGCCCGCCTCCCCTCCCCCGGCTTCCGGCGCCGAATACGACGAGGGCTCGGCATCTCCCCCTCCGCCGAAGGACGGAGCCCGATCAACCCCCGGAGGGACCGGGGGCCGTCGACCCGCTTCCCGCCTCTCAGAGGGAGATCCGCTCGACCGCCCAGCCCATCTTCCGGAGGTGGGCGACGACCTCGTCCGCATGGGCGCGGTCACGGACCTCGAGCTCGACCTCGACCGCGGCCTGCCCGGGGGTGAGCGTAGGGGACTCGCGGTCGTGCCGGACGTTGTGGACGTTGGCCTTCGCCACCGCCGCCTCGCTCAAGAAGCGCGCGAGGGCTCCCGGGCGGTCCTGGAGCGGGGTCCGGAGGTGGACGACCCTCCCCTCGCTGGAGAGCCCGCTCCACACGATGCGGTCCAGCAGGAAGGGGTCGAGGTTCCCGCCGCTCACGACGGCGACGGTGTCACCCCTGGCGAGCTCCGGGTGGGCGAGGAGGGCGGCGACGGGGGCGGCCCCGGCGCCCTCGGCCATGATGTGGGCCTTCTCTAGAAGGAAGAACACGGCGCGCGCGAGCTCCCGCTCGTCGACCTCGACCGCCTGGTCGACCAGTTCGCGCAGGATCTTGAACGTGATCTCGCCGACGTGCCGGGTGGCGAGGCCGTCGGCGAAGGTCTCGGGGGGGCCGTGCTCCACGATCTTGCCGGCCGCGAGCGAGGCCTTGAGGCTCCCGGAGCCCTTCGGTTGGACGGCGACCACGCGGACCTCCGGGTGGAGGCTCTTGAGCGCGATCGCGACCCCTGCGGCGAGACCCCCGCCGCCCACGCCCACGAGGATGGTCCGTACGGAGGGGAGGTCCTCCAGGACCTCCAGGCCCACCGTGCCCTGCCCGGCGATCACGAGAGGGTCGTCATAGGGATGGACGAAGGCGAGCCGCTCCTTCTCCGCTCGGCGGCGTGCCTCCTCGTACGCCTCCTGGTAGTCCGCACCCGCGAGGACCACCTTCGCTCCGAGCGCCTCGGTCGCGACGACCTTCGTCGGGGAGGCGTTGGCCGGCATCACGATGGTCGCGGGGATCCCATGGGCCCGGGCCGCGTAGGCCACGCCTTGGGCATGGTTCCCGGCGCTCGCGGCGATCACTCCGCGAGAGGCCTCCTCCTGGGTCAGGTGGGCCACCTTGTTCGAGGCCCCTCGGAGCTTGAACGAGCCGGTGAGCTGGAGGTTCTCCAGCTTGAGGAACACGTGGCTCCCCTCAGGTCCGAGCCCCGGGGGAGCCTCGACCATGGGCGTCCTGCGGACGATCCTTCCCAGGTGCTCCCGGGCCTCCCGGATGTCGTCGATCGTCACCGGGAACGGCTTCGCCTCGGGGGCGCGGGTCGTCGGCGAGGAGGGTCCCTTCCCCGCGCCTCGGTCCGTCACGGGCGGACCGACGTGAGACCACGATATACGACTTTGCGAGGGGGAGAGACGGTCGAGGCGGAGTCGGGGGCCTTCCCACGCTCTCCCATTCCCGCCTGGGCCCCCCGGGCTCGTCCCCTTCCGGCGAGAAACGCCCTCCGCCTCGAACGCGCGCGTTCGCGGAGCGCCGCGATGCTCTTGGTCCGCTTGAGGTTGGGGATTTCGGTCCCCCGCTTTTATATAGGTCACCATGTTCGACCGCGTTCACCCCCACCGAGAGGTATCGACGGAACATGGGTCGCAGGCACAAGCCCCGAAGGGGCTCGCTCGGCTTCTGGCCGCGTAAGCGGGCGATCAGCCCGGTCCCTCGCCTCAAGACGTGGCCCCGCGGTCCCGCCAAGCCCCACCTGGAGGACTTCGCCGGCTACAAGGTCGGGATGACCCACGCCATCGTGGTCGATTACCGAAAGCGCTCGACCACCGCCGGGCAGGAAGTGGCGATTCCCGTCACGGTCGTCGAGACCCCCCCGATCAAGGTCGCGGCTGCGCGCCTCTACCGCGGAGGCCCGAACGGCTGGCGCATCTCCGGCGAGCTCTGGGCCCCGGAGCTGGACGAGCGGCTGGCCCGCCGACGCACCCTCCCCAACGACGCTCCGTCCTCCGAGAAGCGCGAGGCCTTCGCGAAGGCCCCCGGCCAAGAGGTCCGTGTCCTTGTCCATACCCAGCCCCACCTCGTGACCGGGATCCCGAGCAAGACGCCCGACCTCTTCGAGGTCCGCGTCTCGGGCGAGAACTTCGAGGAGCGGAAGAAGTGGGCGATCGAGCAGCTGGGGAAGGAGGTCGAATTCCCCTCCTTCGCCAAGGCCGGTGACATGGTCGACGTCATCGCCGTGACCCGGGGACGGGGGTTCCAGGGACACATCAAGAGGTTCCACGTAAAGCTCCAGCCCCGCAAGAACTCCAAGCACCGGCGCATGATCGGAACGCTCGGGCCCCACAACCCGAGCTTTGTCACGTACCGCATCCCCCAGGCGGGTCAGATGGGGTACCACCGACGCACCGAGTACAACAAGCGGATCCTGAAGGTCGTCGGCGACAGCAAGAGCGACCCGATCAAGATCTCCGGCGGCTTCCTCCGCTACGGGGAGGTTCGCAACGGGTACACCGTGCTCCACGGTTCCCTCCCGGGCCCCTCCAAGCGTGTGGTGCGCATGCGCCTGCCGATCCGCTTCCGTGGGCTGGTCCCGGAGAAGGTCGAGCTCCGCTACATCTCCTCGGCGAGCAAGCAGGGGTCCTAAGCCGATGTCGACGCCGTCCCCCACCCCCCCGGTCAAGAAGGTCGCCTCCCCGGTCGTCCGCTCCCCTTCCTCGACGGGAGCGACCCCGGCCAGCGCCCCGGCCCACGTTCACCGCGCCCCCGTGCTCTCCCTCGCGGGCAAGGCGGGGGAACAGCTGACCCTCCCGGTGGTCTTCTCCTCCCCCGTACGGGCCGATCTCGTGCTCCGAGCCGTCCGCTCGGCCCAGGCCAACCGCAGGCAGCCCTACGGGCCGAGCCGGAAGGCGGGCATGCGGCACAGCGTCGAGTGGTCGGGCAAGGGTCACGGGGTCGCGCGCACACCTCGACTCATGAGCGGCAGCCGCGGTGCCCAGTCCCCCAACACGGTGGGCGGCCGCCCGGCCCACCCTCCGCGCCCGGACGCGATCTGGGAGCGAAAGATGAACGTCAAGGAGCGACGCCGCGCGCTCGCCGCCGCCCTCGCCGCCACGCGCGAGGCGCGCTACGTCCTGGAGCGCGGACACGAGCTCCCCACGCACGCCCATCTCCCCTTCATCTTCGAGAACGCCCTCGAGGACATCGAGAGCGCCGCCCGCGCGCGCGAGGTCCTGGAGGCGAGCGGCCTGTGGGCTGACGTGGAGCGCGCCCATTCGGGGATCCATCTCCGCGCCGGGAAGGGCAAGCTCCGCGGGCGCGTCCGGCGCCACCCGCGCAGCTTCCTGCTCGTCGTGAGCGCACCCGGGAAGGCCCGCGGCTTCCGCAACTTCCCCGGCGTGGACGTGATCCCGCTCGACTCGCTCGGGACGGAGCACCTGGCCCCTGGCGGGGTCCCTGGCCGCCTCACCCTCTTCACGCCCATCGCCCTGGAGAAGCTCCAGACCCGCCTCGCCGGGGCCCAGGCCCCGTCCCTGCCCGCGAGCCCCTCCGTTCCCGCTGCCGCTTCCACCTCCTCCGCCCCGAAGGGAGGCCGCCCATGAGCACGGGAGAGAAGCCCCGTGTCCTGCTGCACGCCTACGTGACCGAGAAGGCCATGGACGAGATGGAGCGGCAGAACAAGCTCGAGTTCGTGGTCGACCGCCGCGCGACCCGCGGCGATGTCAAGAGGGCCATCGAGGAGCTCTACAAGGCGAAGGTCGCCAAGGTCACCATCAAGATCGGCCGCCCCGGGAAGGTCGCCACGGTCCGCTTCACGAAGGACTACTCGTCCGAGGACATCGGGTCCCGGGCAGGGGTGTTCTGATGGGAAAGCGCATCATCTCCCGGCGCCGCGGCGCAGGGACCTTCACCTACCGCTCGCCCAGCCACCGGCATCACGGCCCGGTCCGCCTGCCCGACATCTCCCTCCGCGTGGAGGGGACGGTCACGGCGCTCGTGCACGCGCCCGGGCGGTCCTCCCCTGTCGCTGAGGTACGGGCGGACGACGGGAAGGTCTTCCGGCTGGTCGCGCCCGCCGGCGCCGCCACGGGCGACCGTGTCGCCCTCGGAGCGGGGCCGCTCGCGCGCGGGTCGGTGCTCCCCTTGGGGCAGATCCCGGACGGGACGCTCGTCTCCAACATCGAGATCCAGCCCAACGACGGAGGGAAGATGATGCGCGCCGCGGGCACCAGCGCCCTCATCGTCGCGCGCGAGGCCAGCACCGTCACGCTTCAGCTCCCGAGCGGGGCGTTCAAGCGCGTCCACATCAACTGCCGCGCCCAGATCGGCCCGGTGGCCGGGGGCGGACGCGGCGAGCGGCCGTTCACAAAGGCCGGTAAGAAGGTCCTGGCCTACCAGTCCCTCGCGAAGGCCCCGTTCAAGGTGCGCGGCGTCGCGATGAACCCTGTGAACCACCCGTTCGGAGGGGGTGCCCACCAGCACGTCGGGCGTCCCTCGACGGTCTCCTCCGGCACCTGGCCGGGGGCGAAGGTGGGCCGGTTCGGCCCACGGCGCAAGCGCGCGAAGCGACCGGGTGGACAGTAGGCTCTGAATCGAGGAAGGGAGGGAACGATGGCGAAGAGGACGAAGAAGAAGGGGTTGGAACTCCGCAAGAAGCGCGAGTACAGCCTGCGTGGCAAGTCCCTGGAGGAGCTCAAGGCCCTTCCGCTCCCCGAGCTGGCGAAGCTTCTCCCCTCCCGCATCCGACGCACCCTGAAGCGCGGGTTCAACGCGGACCAGCAGATCCTGGTCGACAAGCTCTCCTCCCCTCCCGGCCCGAAGCCGGTGAGGACCCACTGCCGCGACGTGATCGTGCTGCCGAACTTTGTCGGCCAGAAGGTCGCGATCTTCTCCGGGAAGGAGTTCAAAGAGGTCGAGATCCGCGCCGAGATGATCGGCCACTACATCGGAGAGTTCTGCCTCACGCGCCGCTTCGAGAAGCACTCCGGTCCCGGCGTCGGGGCCACGCGCAGCTCGAAGTTCATGCCGCTGAAGTGAGTCGGGACGGAAGGACAGCGGAGGATCGGAAAGATGCGCGGATACACCTATAGCCCTCCCCGAGGGAAGGTCGTCGCCCGGGCCCGCGGGGCCGAGCTCCACATCTCCCCGAAGAAGACCTACGAGGTCATGAACGCCATCCGCGGCAGGCCCCTGGATGACGCCAGGACCTTCTTGGAGGACGTCAAGGTGCTCAAGCGCGCGGTCCCGTTCCGGCGCTACAACCAGGAGACCGCGCACCACAAGCAGACCGGGCCGGGGCGCTTCCCCGTGAAGGTCGCGAAGGAGGTCCTGCGGGTCCTGGCCAACGCCGAGGCGAACGCAGAGTACGAGGGGATGGACACCGACAACCTCGTGATCACGGTGGCCGCCTGCTCCCGCGGGAGGATCCTGAAGAGCTTCATGCCCCGCGCCCACGGTCGCTCCACCGACTGGAACGAGCAGACCACGAACGTCGAGATCGTGCTCACCGAGCAGGACTAGGAACTAGAGGAAGGAACCCCATGGCCAACGAGAGAAAGTTCATCCAGGAGGGGGTCCGCCGGGTCCTTATCAAGGACTACCTGGTCCACGAGTCCGAGCGCGCCGGTTTCGGGGGCCTCGACATCGCGCGAACCCCCATGGGCACGCGCATCACGCTCGTCTGCGAACGCCCCGGGATCATCATCGGCCGTCGCGGGGAGTTCATCAACCGTCTCACCCAGACCCTTGCCGAGCGGTTCCACGTCGACAACCCGAAGATCGAGGTCGTCGAGGAACGGCAGCCCAACCTGAACGCTCAGCTGATGGCCGAGAAGCTCGCGGCGACGCTCGAGCGCGGCTGGCACTTCCGCCGGGCCGGTCACTCGACCGTGCGCCGGATCATGGAGAGCAACGCGCGCGGCTGCCAGGTAATCCTCTCCGGCAAGCTCACCGGCGAGCGGCACCGCACCGAGCGGTTCAAGGCCGGGATGATCAAGTACTGCGGCCAGGCCTCGCTCTACGACATGGACAAGGGGTTCGCCCAGGCGAAGCTCAAGCCCGGTGTCATCGGCGTGAACGTCTGGATCATGCACCCCAATGCCCGGATGCCCGACGAGATCCAGGTGCGCGGCGCGGCGGCCCCCGCCGGGAGCGCCACCGCGGCAGCTCTCGCGGCCGGGACGAACGCCCCAACGCCCTCCGCGCCTGTCGCAGCGGATGCGGCCGTCGCACCAGCGCCGGTCCAGGTCGCCCCCCCCGCCGAGAAGGGGGCCCAGTGACGCTCCTGCGGATGCGCGAGCTCCGTCAGCTCCCCGACGAGGACCTGGACCGCAAGATCCAGGACATCGAGGGGGACCTGCTCCGGGAGCGCGGCGTCGCAGCGATGGGCGGTGCGCCCGCCTCGCCCGGTCACCTGCGCGCGCTTCGCACCGACCTCGCCCGCGCTCTCACGGTGAAGTCCGAGCGCCGCATCGCCGCGGCGACGGGAGTTCCCGCCGGGGCCCTTGACGGCGGCACCGCGCCCTCGTCCGCGTAGTCGAGTTCGTTCCTGAGGTGGCGATCATGTCGAACGGGGATGTTCACGGTAGCGCGGTCGCCGGTCGCGCGACCTTCCCCGCGTTCGCGGACCTTCCCTCCTCCCGTCCTACGCCCGTGCCCGCGAGCGCGCTCTACCTGATGGGCGAGATCATCGGTGCGCGGCTCACGGTGCTCTCGGCTCCCGGCTGGCACGGCCTTCCCTGGGAGGGCGCGGTCGTCGACGAGACGAAGAACACCTTCCACGTCGTGCCCCTCTCCGGTGGGCACGAGCGGGTCCTCTCGAAGACCGCTCTCGAGGGGGTCCTGTCCTGGGAAGGCAAGGCGATACGCTTTAAAGGGGACGAGCTACGGCACCGCCCCGAAGATCGGATCAAGCGACTGGCTCCCAAGGGCCGGTCGCGGAGACTATGACGGGTCCAGCCCCACGAACACCGCGAACGCCCTCGCCCCGCACGGCGAGCGGAGGCGCGAGCAAGAAGTCCGCGTCCACCACCTCGCCGAAGACGGAGATCGCGGCCGCCTCGCCGCGGAAGACCAACGCTCCCGCGGCCCGGGACATCGGGCTTGACGTGCGGCTGCCGAAGACCTCCTGCCACGACCCGAACTGCCCGTTCCACGGCCATCTGAAGGTGCGGGGCCAGGTCATGGAAGGCATCGTGGTCTCCGACCACATGCAGGGCACCGTGGTCGTCTCGCGCACCGTGCTCCACTACATCCCCAAGTTCGAGCGGTACGAGAAGCGGCGCAGCCGCTACCTCGTCCACTCGCCCCCGTGCCTCGGCATCAAGACGGGCCGCCGCGTCCGCATCGCCGAGACGCGCTCTGTCGCGAAGAACGTGAGCTTCGTCGTGGTCGCCGACCTCGGCGATGCGCGGATGGACGTGAAGAGCGAAGATGCCGCGAAGAGCGCCCGCATCGCTCCAGGCGCGCGTGCGCCGGGTTCCGCCGCCGGCGGAGAGGGCGACGCGCAGACCGCCCAGGAAAAGCTCGAGGCCGCGACGGCCAAGGGGGTCCAGTGAAGGGCCTCGCCGGCGCCCGCACCCGCGCGCTCCCGAAGGGGGCCCGCCTGGACTGCGTGGACAACACCGGGGCCAAGGTCGTCGAGATCATCGCCGTGCGCAACTGGCACGGTCACCACCGCCGATACCCGAGGGCCGCGATCGGCGACCTCGTGATCGTCTCCGTCAAGAAGGGCCCGCCCGACCTGCGCCGGAAGGTCATGCACGCCATCATCGTCCGCCAGAAGGCGGCCATCCACCGCGCCGACGGGACGCGGATCATGTTCGAGGACAACGCCGCGGTGATCACCACTGAGACCGGCGAGACGAAGGGCTCGCAGATCAAGGGCCCCGTGGCCAAAGAGGCGGCAGAACGCTGGCCGAGGATCGCCGCCGCGGCCTCGATGATCGTTTGAGCTCAGAGAGGAGGCGAGGAAGTTCGATGCAGCCGACCATCCGAGGCACGACGTCTCACCACCCGCGGGCCCAACGGAAAGCGCTCTACCACGCCCCGCACCACGTTCGAAGGAAGCGCATGGCGCTCCCGCTCTCCCGCGAGCTGCGCACGCGGTACGGACGCCGACGCATCACGGTCCGCAAGGGGGACACGGTCCGGGTCCTGGGGGGGAACTACCTCGGCAGGGAGGAGCGCGTCGCCAAGGTGGACTACCGAAGGTACGCGGTGGTTCTCGACAACGTCACGCTGCAGAAGGCCGACAAGAAGCTGAAGCAGCTTCCTCTGTCCCTCGGTCACCTCATGATCACGAAGCTCAACATGGCCGATCCCTGGCGCCGGCGCGTGCTGAAGGCCCCCGAGGAGGCCGCCGAGGAGGCCGCCGAGGAGGAGGCCGAGATCGAGGCCGGAGATGAGGATGCGACCGAGACGGCGGGGGAGGAGAAGGGCGAAAGCTCTACATCCTCGAAGGGGAGCGGCAAGACCCCCTCGGACGCCGCTGAGGACGATGGGGAGGACTGAACCATGCCGTTCCGATTGAAGAGGCGCGCGGCCCCGCGAACGTGGCCGATCCCCCGGAAGGGGCTCAAGTGGGTCCAGAGGCCCGCCCCCGGCCCCCACGGCCAGGAAGAATCGATCCCGGTGGTCATGGTGCTCCGCGACCTGCTCCACCTCGCCAACTCCGCGCGCGAGGCCCAGGTGCTCCTGCGCGAGGGCCACGTGCAGATCGACGGGAAGGTCGTGAAGGACAAGGCCCGCGGTGTCGGGCTCATGGACGTGGTCTCCATCGCAGCTCCAGTCGGGAAGGACTACCGGGTGCTGAAGGACCGTCACGGGCGCCTGACGCTCGTCCCCATCCCCGCCGCCGAGGCGAAGATGAAGCTCGGACGCGTCCGCTTCAAGCACACCGTGGCCGGCGGGAAGATCGCGCTCACGCTCCACGACGGCCGCAACATCCTCGTCGCCGCGCCCACCGAGGTGAAGGTGGGGGACACGCTGCGCGTGGAGGTCCCCGCGCAGAAGGTCCTCCAGAGGATCGCGCTCACCGGCGGGGCGCTCGCCTACATCTCCGGCGGCAGCCACGTGGGCGAGATCGCCCGGGTGGAGAAGGTGGAGGTCATCCCCTCCTCCCAGCCGAACCGCGTGCACTTCAAGGAAGGGTTCGTCACGGTGAAGGACTACGTCTTCATCGTGGGCACCGACACCCCGCTCGTCCAGCTACCGGGAGGTCTTAGCCAGTGAGCACCCCATCCCCCGCCGCCCCATCCCAGGCTTCCCCCGCCTCCGCCGCCCCCCGGGCGTCCGCGGGCAAGCCGGAGGGGAACCCGATGAGGGCCCTCCGCGTGCAGAAGATCGTCGTGAACATCGGGGTCGGCGAGGCCGGCGAGCGCCGGACGAAGGCCGAGAAGGTGCTCTCGATGATCACGAAGCAGAAGCCCGTGGCGACCCGGGCGAAGAGCACGAACCGGGACCTCGGGATCCGTGAGGGCCAGGACCTCGGCACGAAGGTCACGCTGCGCGGCGAGACGGCGATCGACTTCCTGAAGAGGGCGCTGGCGACGCGTGAGAGCCGGATGGACTCGCTCTCCATCGACAAGATGGGGAACCTGGCCTTCGGTGTCCCGGACTACACCGATTTCCCCGGGATGAAGTACGACCCGCAGATCGGGATCTACGGGATGGACGTCTGCGTCGAGATCGGCCGTGCCGGCTGGCGCGTCCGTCATCGCACCCGTGCCGCCCGCAGGCTCGGCAAGCACAACCGCCCCTCCCCTGCGGAGACCCGACGGTTCCTGACCGAGCAGTTCGGTGTGGTCTTTGTGGACTGAGGAGGACCATCATAGATGAAGCCCAAGAAGTTCTTCGGTCGGAAGCTCGGTTGCAGCCGCTGCGGACGCAAGCGCGGCATCGTCCGGCGCTACGGTCTCCACTTCTGCCGCCAGTGCTTCCGCGAGGTGGCGCGGGACCTCGGGTTCCGCAAGTACCAGTGACGGGAGGAGGACGAACATGCGACAGGACCTTCTGAACGACGCGCTCCTTGCTCTGCGCCATGCGGACCTGCACGGGCACGAGAACGTGACCCTCCAGCCGATCTCTCGGCTCGTAGGGAACGTGCTCGGGATCCTGCGGGAGCACGGCTACATCGGGGAGTTCCACTTCGAGGAGAACGGCAAGGGCGGCACCTACCAGGTCGCGCTCAACCGCCGGATCAACTCCTGCGGCGTGGTCAAGCCCCGCCTCAACGTCGGCGTCCGGGAGCTCGAGCGCTACGAGTCGCGCTTCCTGCCCGCCCAGGACTTCGGTCTCCTGATCCTGACCACCTCTCGCGGGGTGTTGAGCCAGACGAAGGCCCGCGAGCTCGGAATCGGAGGGAAGCTTCTCGCCTATGTCTACTGAGCGTTCCGCCACGGCCACCGTCCAGGTCGCGATCCCCGCCGGGGCGAAGATCCGGCTCGAGGGCGCGGACATCGTGGCCGAGGGGAAGCTGGGGAAGGTCTCCCGAAGGTTCCCCGCCGGCGCCATGGCCCTCGAGGTGAAGGGGCAGACCGCGACGGTGAAGCTCCTCCTTCCGGTCCGCAAGCGCAGCCGGGCCCTGCTGCTCACCTGGGAGCGCCACGTCGCGAACATGCTCACCGGAGTGAGCCGGGGGTTCGAGGCCCAGTGCAAGGCGGTCTCTGCCCACTTCCCGATGAAGCTCTCCGCCAGGGACGACACCGTCCTCATCGAGAACTTCCTCAACGAGAAGCAGCCCCGACGCTCGAAGCTCCTGGGAGCGACCAAGGCCGAGGTCGCGGGCGACACGGTCCATCTCAAGGGGAACGACATCGAGGCCGTCGGCCAGTCCGCGGCGAACCTGGAGCGCGCGACGCGCATCCGGAACTACGACCCCCGTGTGTTCCAGGACGGGGTCTACATCGTTGTGAAGGCCCGCCCGGTGGAGGCCAGCTGATGGCGGACGAGACGAAGCCCTCCGGGACCGGCGCCGCCCCCGCCTCTGGAACGGCGAAGCCCACGCCCAAGTCCCCCGCCTCCACCTCCGGGTCCACCGGTAACACGGCTCCCAAGGCCCCCGCCACCCCGTCCGCCAAGCCCGCCGAGAAGGCGAAGCCCAAGGCCGCGGAGAAGGGCGAGGCGAGCGAGAAGGGGACGTCCGACGCCGACGAGGGTCCTCGCGCTCCGAAGCGGGCGACGCTCGAGACCGACGAGCGGCGTCTTCTGCATCTCCGACGCTCCATCGACCGGCGGCGCCCGATCTTCGGACGCCAGGCGGCGAACCGCTACGTCCGCATCGGCCGCTGGGGTAGCTGGCGCCGTCCGCGCGGACTGCAGTCCAAGCAGCGCCGTCACTACGGATACCGCTCGACGGTCGTCTCCATCGGCTTCCGGACGCCCGCGAAGATCCGGGGCCTGACCCCCTCGGGGTTCCGTCCCCAGCTCGTCTCGAACTCCGCTCAGCTCGAAGGGCTCGACCCGAAGCGCGAGGCGGCGGTCATCGCCCACGGCGTCGGCGTCCGCAAGCGCCTGCTCCTCGAGGAAGCGGCGCGGAAGAAGGGGCTGCACGTGCTGAACCCGATCCTGAAGGAGGAGGGCGGACAGTGACCGATCTTCGCAACCAGCGGCGCATGGCCGCATCGCTCCTCAAGTGCGGGGAGAACCGCGTCTGGATCGACCCCGCGAGCATCGAGGACATGGCCGACCAGGTCACCCGCCAGGACATCCGTCGGGCCATCTCGACGGGGGTCATCCAGCGCAAGCCGGTCAAGGGCGTCTCCCGGGTCCGCGCGCGGAAGCACCAGGAGGAGCTCGACCGGGGCCGCCACCGTGGCGTGGGCTCGCGAAAGGGATCCCCCACTTCCCGTCTCACCTCGAAGGAGCGGTGGATCCACCGCATCCGCCCCCAGCGCTCGCTGCTGGCGGAGCTCCGGGCCTCCAAGAGCATCACTCCGAAGGTGTACCGCGAGTTCTACCGCAAGGCCAAGGGCGGCATGTTCCGCAGCCGGGCGCACCTGCTCATGAACCTCCGCCTCGCCGGAGCGCTCAAGGAGGGCAAGTAGACATGGCGCACGGCCCACGTTTCCGCGTGAAGTTCCGCCGACAGCGGGAAGGCAAGACCGACTACCGTTACCGGCTCCGCCAACTGAAGAGCGAGCGTCCCCGCGCGGTGGTGCGCTTCACCAACCGCCGCGTGCTGGTCTCCCTCGAGGAGTTCGACCCGAAGGGCGACCGGACCCTGGTCCAGGCCGAGAGCCCCGAGCTCGTTGCGGTCGGTTTCCCCGCCTCTTCCCTCACCTCGACCCCCGCCGCGTACCTGACCGGTTATCTCGCCGGGCTTCGGCTCACGGCGAAGGGACCGAAGGAAGCGGTCCTCGACGCCGGCGTCCTCCGCCCGTCGAAGGGCGGCCGCATCCTGGGCGCGCTCCAGGGACTGCTCGACGCGGGCGTGGACGTGCCCCACTCCAAGGAGGGTCTCCCCCCGAAGGAGCGGCTCGGAGGGGCGCACCTCAAGACGCCTCTCCCGCAGCCCCTCGACCAGTACCGTCAGAAGGTCTCCTCCTCCCTGGTAACGAAGGCCGCGAAGGCGCCCTCGACGCCGAAGGCGCCCAAGCCCGCCCCGACACCCGGTAGCAGCAGCGGCGGGTCAGCCCGCCCAGGAGCTTCTCCATGAGTCCCGCGTCCCCAGCCGCCTCCGCGCCCTCCTCGTACGCCGGACCCTCCGACCGCGGCCGTGGCTACGGTGGCCCCGGGCCCGAGCGCGCACCCCCGCCACCCTGGGTGCCGAAGACCGAGCTCGGTCGCCGGGTGCTGAGCGGAGAGATCACGACCATGACCCAGGCCCTCCACAGCGGCCTGCCGCTCAAGGAGGTCCAGGTCGCCGATGCGCTCCTTCCGAACCTCCACGACGAGGTGCTGGACGTCAACATGGTCCAGCGCATGACCGACTCGGGACGGCGGTTCAAGTTCGCCGTGACCGTCGTTGTCGGGAACGGCGACGGGTTCGTCGGGCTCGGACGGGCCCGTGGCCGCGAGGTCGGCCCCACCATCCGGCGCGCGATCGACCACGCGAAGCTCCAGATCATCGAGGTCCCCCGCGGTTGCGGCAGTTGGGAATGCGGCTGCTACAAGCCCCACACCGTTCCGTTCCAGATCGTCGGGCGCACCGGAAGCGTCCGGGTCACCTTCAAGCCCGCCCCGCGCGGCGTCTCGCTCGCGGTGGGTGACATCGCGAAGCCCGTCCTTCGGTTCGCGGGCATCGTCGACGCCTGGGGGTTCACCGAGGGTCACACCAAGACCTCCGTGAACTACGCCCAGGCCGCCTTCGAGGCCCTCCGACAGCTCGCGATGGTGAAGCTCCCTGACGCCGACCGGGACCGCCTCAAGATCGTCCAGGGCGCGACCGGCAAGTCGATCCTCCCGCCGAAGGAGCCGTTGCCGCCCGGCGGTGGTCGCGGCGGACCCGGCGGACCTCGCCGCGGTGGCCGCCCCGGCGGTCGCCCTGGTGGAGGACGCCCCGGCGGTGGCCGCCCTGGCGGCCGCCCGGGTGGCGCGCACCGCACTCCCCGCCCCGCAGGAGGCAGCGCATGACGTGGATCGTCGTACGCGTTCGCGGAGGGGCGCACGTCGAGACCTCGCTCAAGGAGACCATGCGCCACCTCCACCTGACGCGCCAGAACCACGCGGTGATCATCCCCGAGCGGGACGACATGCGCGGGATGGTCAACAAGGTCCAGGGGTACGTGACCTGGGGACCCGTGAGCCCTCCCACGGTGGAAGCTCTGCTGAAGGCGCGCGCCCGGACCGAGGACGGCAAGCCGCTCGAGCCCACGAAGGTCCCCGCCACCTCCGGAGCGAAGGACCTGAAGGGCCTGACCGAGCTCGTCCACAAGAACGGGTCCCTCGGGGTCCCGGGACTGAAGCCGCTCTTCCGACTGCACCCGCCGAAGGGCGGGTGGCGCTCGACGAAGAAGCCCTACACCCTGGGCGGAGCCCTGGGGTACCGCGAGCCCGGGGCGAAGCACAACATGGACATCCTCATCTCAAAGATGATCTGAGGGCCGGGACCGAGGAGGAGAAGCAGGGATCATGCCGTCGCGCACGAGGAAGTTCCGCGGATCGAGGACCCACGGCCGTGGCATCAAGGCCGGTCGCGGCGCGGGCAAGCAGGGCGGACGCGGGAACGCCGGGCTTCACAAGTACAAGTTCAAGTCGATGCTCATCTACGCCCCCGACCACTTCGGCCGCCACGGGTTCAAGCGCCCGCCGGAGTCCGTCGCTCACCCCGAAGCGGTGAACGTGGGCGACCTCGTCCACCTCCTGCCCAGGCTCGAGGCGGAGAAGGCCGTGAAGGTCGAAGGGGAGACGCGCGTCGTCGACCTCTCGGCCATCGGGATCGAACGCCTCCTGGGCGGCGGCGTGGCCGAAGGCAAGTGGAAGGTCTACGTCGAGCATGCGAGCGAGCACGCGAAGGAGAAGGTCGAGGTCCTGAGCTCGCCCCCGGGCACTCCTCCGGGCGACCCGAAGCTCCCGAAAGGTCCGAAGGGACCCACCGGGGCAGCGGCGCCTGCGGCGGCGGCGAAGCCGGCCCCTCCCAAGCCCTCCGGTGCTCCTGCGGCCCCGAAGGCGAAGCCCTCCGGCGGCGCGGCCCCGGCGAGCCCGGCGGCCAAGCCCTCCGCGTAGTCCGAAGGCGCGCCCCTGCGCGTCCTCGACCCGGAGCGAGCTTCGGCTCCCCCTCCCTATTTGGGCGGGCGGGTCCCGAATCGGTCCACGACACCGCTGGTGTGCGGGCCCGGCATCATCGAGACCACCACGTCGCGGACGATCCCTTCCTCATCGAGGAAGAAGGTCGCCCTCTTGGCAAGTCCGAGGAACGAGAGCACCCCGTAGGCGCGGGCGATCGATCTGGTCGAATCGCTCACGATCGGGAAGGCGGCCCCGCAGTGGCCCGCGAACCGGGTCAGGGTCTCTTCCTGGTCCACGCTCACCCCGACGACCTGGACCCCCTTCTCTGCGAGTTCCGGGGTGATCGTGGCGAACTGGCGCGTCTCGATGGTGCACCCGGTGGTGAACGCCTTCGGGAAGAAGTAGAGGACCACCTTCTTGCCCTTCAACGAGGAGAGACGGAGCGTCTCCCCCTTGGAGTCCTTGGCCTCGAAGTCTGGCGCGGGCTGACCGATCTCGATCAAGGATGCTCCCCCCCGGGCCGCCGCGGCCCAAAGGCCTCCATCCGCCGGAAGTCCTGAAGCTTGCCGGGGGGCGCGAGGGTCCTACGCTACGGGGCCGGAGACGGTGCGGGTCTCCTTCTCGGCATGCCCACCGCCGCCCTCGGGGGCGGCGAGGGCATCGCCCTTCTCGTCGCTCGCGAGCGTCGCTCGGTTGGCACGGCGGCCAAGGATCTCCTTGGCGAAGAAGGCCACGGCGCCCGCCATGAGCATGGTCACCGCGGCAATGACGAAGATGTAGAGGAAGGCGGTGGAGTCGGGGAAGGGTACGACCAGGGGCGGTGCCGGCGGCGGGAGCGGGTAGACCAGCTGCGTCGAGTAGACCGACATGATGGAGCCCGCCAGCGGGGCTCCGAGCGCGCTTCCCATGTTCCGGAACGTGGCGTTCATCGACGTCGCGAGGCCCATCTCCCGGGGCTCCACGGTGAGCACGAGCAGGTTGATGACCGAGGCGTTGAGCACGGCGAGCCCGGCCCCCATCACGAACATGGCGGCCAGCGTCTGGACGAGGGTGACCGTCTGCGTCACGAGGAGGAAGCCCACGGCCCCCACGACGCTGCCGATGATCGTGAGGGGCTTCGTCCCGTACTTGGTGACCATGAACGCCGCGGCCGGGGCGAAGATGAGCATGGGGATGGCGAACGCGATGAACGAGAGCCCGATGTGGAAGGTGTCAAGGTTGAACCCTCCCACCTGGGTCGGATCGGCCAGGCGGAAGGTGAGCGCCTGGAAGCCCAGGAACATCCCGAACCCCGCCACCGTGATGACGAGGTTCACGACGAGGACGTTCCGCATGCCGAGGAGGCGCGGCTCGAGGATGACCTCCCTCCCTCGGCGGTGCTGGTAGACCTCCACGAGCAGTGTCGGGACCAGGAGGAGCCCGCCCAGGATGAAGAGCTGGGGGACGCCAATGGGGATCCCCAGCAGGGAGACCGCGTTGTACTTCGTCCAGCCCCAGACCGAGCCTTGCGACAGGGCAAGGACGATCGAGGTGAGCGCGCCCGCCAGGAACGCGGCGCCGAGGTAGTCCACGTACGCGTCGGGGCGACGGTAAGGGGACTCCCGGATGTAGAGGATCGAGAGGATGGCGATGATCGCCACGACCGGGACGGCCGAGTGGTAGGTGAACCTCCAGCCCCAGTTGTTCGAGACGAAGGCTCCCAGAGGCAGGCTCACCGCGAAGCCGGCTCCGAAGAGCCCGCTCAGGAGCCCCTGGGCCTTGGGGATCATCTCCCGAGGGAACTCCTCCCGCACCAGGCTCATGGCGAGCGGGAAGACCGTGAGGCCGACCCCCTGCACCGCCCGGGAGGCGACCATGAACTCGAAGTTGGGGGAGAACCCGGTGACCGACACCGCGATCGTGTAGATGATCAGCACGACGGAGAGCACGCGCTTCTTGCCGTAGACGTCCCCGAGCTTACCGGCGATGGGACTGAGCGCGACGCCGGTAATCAGGTACGCGGAGAGCACCAAGCTCACCTGGCCGTAGTCGACACCGAAGTCGCCCTGGATCTGGGGCAGGGAGGGGGTGAGCATCCCCTCGACGTACATCACCGTCATCACCATGGCGGCCATGAGCCCGATGATGCTGTACGCGTAGCGCTTGTCGAACGTCTCGGCCGTCTTGACGTGCGGGTCGTGGGCCGGGGCGGACTTGAGGGGCTTGCCGTCTCCGCGGGCACGGCGGCCCTCGGAGGGGGAGGAACTGGACCTCTCCTTCTTGGCCGGTCCCGTCTCCGTCATGCGAACTCTTCCCGCTCGAAGGACAGGAGCCCGACGATCGAGGTGATCACGAAGTACCCCACCATGATCACGACCGCCTCCGCGATCCCCGGGGTCCAGGTGGGACCGCTGAGCAGGGCCTCACGTGGGCCGCCTGTCGCGGGGCAGCCGGCCCTTGCCGCCGGGCCCCCCGGGATGCCGTAGATGCCGTTGAGGCCCCAGTTGATCGTGTTGATGACGGCCCCGGTGCAGGGGTCGGTGGCCGTGCCGAAGACCCCGCCGATGGCGGAGCTCGCGTAGGAGATGACCATCCAGGGCTGGTAGTCGAGGATGCTCTGGACGACGTCCTGGAGCAGACTGAACCCGATGATGAACAGGATCGCGGTCAGGACGAAGCCGTAGGCGCTGGTCTTGAAGAGCGAACTGAACAGGAAGGTCGTTGAAAGCACCGCGACCAGGTAGATGATCGAAAGCAACAGCGAGGGCCCGAACTGCCAGGGGAGCGCGTCGCCCCCGAAGTAGTAGACCCCGTTCGCCAGGATGATCAGGAAGAAGACGAACAGGACACAGATCGACGCCAGCAGGGCGGCGATGTACTTCCCGACGTAGATCGTCGTGCGCCGGATCGGCAGCCCCATGAGGAAGTACCCCGTCTTGTTCTGGAACTCCCCCGCGATGGCGTCCCCTCCGAAGAACACCGCCGAGAGGACAATCACGAAGGACGCGGCGCCGCCCCAGAAGCTCCCGTAGAACGCGAGCGGTGAGGAGACGAGGGCGTGGAGGAACGCCCGGTCGTGGAAGGCCCCGACGACGGCGGTGATGATGAGCCCGATCATCGCGACGATCCCGAGCAGGATCACGAACCGTCGTGACGCGAGATATTCCTGGAACTGGGCCCGGGTGAGCTTGAGGATCTGCTGGAACGACCCCGGCACGTGAGAGCCGGACCCCGCGGGCTCCGGCTTCGTCTTCTCCTCGGTCTCGCCCATCTTCGTCAATCCCCCTTGGAGATCTGCTTGAGGTAGATCTCCTCGAGCGCGCTCTCCGGCTCCGAGAGGGTGATCACGCCGATCTTGAGCTCCACCAGGCTCGCGAGGAGCTGCTCCTGGGCCGAGGGTCCGCCCTTGAACTTCAGCCGAAGCCGCTTGGGCTCGAGCAGGACGCAGGAGGTCACCCCCGTCAGTCCCTCCACCTGTTTCAGGGTACTCTCGTCGCCCAGGGGGCGCGACAGCCCCACATCGATGGTCGGCGCGCCGTCCGCGAATTTCGAGGTCACGTTCGACAGGGTGTCGTAGAAGAGGAGCTTCCCCTTGTCGATGAGGGCGACCTCATCGCAGACGTCGGTCACCTCCTGGAGGATGTGGCTCGACATGAAGATCAGACGGTTGCGCCGCTTGAGCCCGCGGACGATATCCCGGACCTCGGCCATCCCGCGGGGGTCGAGTCCCGTCGCGGGCTCGTCCAGGATCACCACTCCGGGGTCATGGACCAGGGCGGCAGCGATGTTGATCCGCTGCTTCATCCCCTTGGAGAACTTGCCGAAGCGCTTGTCGACCCAGTCCTGCATCTTGACCTCCGAGAGGACCTCTTCGATGCGGTCGCGGCGGAGGTTCTGGGGAACGCCTCGCAGGTCGCAGACCATCTCGAGCGCCTGCCGGGGCGTGAGCGACGGGTAGATCTCCGGGCTCTCGATGAGGACCCCGGCCTCCGCGAGCGCCTTCTTGCGCTCCTCCCGGACGTTGATCCCGTTGATGAAGCACTCGCCGCTGGACGGGAAGATCATGTCCGTGAGCATCTTGAGCGCGGTCGTCTTCCCGGCGCCGTTCGGGCCCAAGAATCCGACGCACTTGGCCCCCTCGAGCTTGAGGTCGAGCCGGCTGAGGGCGGTGAAGGTCCCGAAGTTCTTGGTCAACTGGACGCACTCGATGCTCGGGTGGGTCATGCTTTGCTCCTTCGGGGCGCTCGGGCGGCACGCAGGGGAGCGTGGCCCTCCTCGGGGTTCCCCATCCGATCGGCGATGGTCTTGAGCGTGCCCCTGGCCGATTCGAGGTCGTCCCTCGAGATGCCGGCGCAGACCTCCCTCCAGCGGGCGCACGTCGACGTGTGGAGTTGCTCGGTCATCTTCCGGCCCTTGGCGGTAAGCGAGATCAGGACCTGGCGCCGGTCGACCGCATCGTGGGTCCTCTGGAGGAGGCCCGCTTCCTCGAGACCGTCGAGGAGGGACGTGGTGGTGGAGGGGGAGGAGCCGATCATCTCGGCCCATCGCGTGGCGGGCACGGGGCCGGTCTCCCCGAGTCCCCTCAGCAGGAAGAGCTGCGGCATGGAGAGCCCCAGCGACCGGGCCGCCTCCCGCCCCCAGCGCATCCAACCGCGTGTGACCTGGCCCACAACCTCCGAGAGCCGGTCGTCCACGGGCCCTTCCTGACCGATAGGGGTATGCGCTACGCAGGCCATTTGTTCGGAACTCGAAATATTCGAGTGTGATATAAGGTCTGCCCGTGGGCCCCGCACACATGCGGGGGTCTGACGTGGCCCCGAGGAGATCCCCGGCCTCAGGAGAGGCCCTCCGCACCTCGACCGGGGCTCGGGCACGGACCACGCGCTCGGCTTCCGCCTCGGGCCGTGCGGAGGATCACCGGGGGGCCGACCCGGCCCGTCTTACGGTCCCCTTACGGTCGCGTATTGGCTGAGCAGGGCGTCGAGGACCTCGTCCAGGTCCGGTGGGCGCTCCGGAAGTTCCGTGCGCAGCGGCTCGACGAGCGCTGGGTCGCGCTCGATCCCGACCGGCCGTCTTCCCAACCGCCGGGCCACCCGGAGGGTGCTCCCCGTTCCCGCGAAGGGGTCGAGGACGGTGTCGCCGAGGAGCGAGAACATCCGGATCAAGCGGCGGGGGATCTCCTCGGGGAAGGTGGCGTGGCCCCCGTCCTGCCGGGCCGCCCGGACCGTCCAGACCTGAGAGAACCAGGTGTCGCGCTCCACCTTGGAGAACTGGGAGGCGGCCCGGAGCACGTCGTGCGGGGGGATCGTCCTCCGTCCCCCCTTGCGGAACACCAGGATGCTCTCGCAATCCAGCGTCACGTAGGCGTTGGGAGGGGCGAACCCGCTGCCGAGGAAGCTGTTGGGCTTGTTCGTCGGCTTCTTCCAGAGGATGGGGACGAGCGAGACGAGCCCCAACTCCTCGCAGGTCTGGACGACATGCGCGTGGTTGGGGAAGAGCCGGAACTCTCCCCCGACGGACCGTGTCGCATCGCCGATGTTCACGCAGAGGATCCCCCCAGGCTGCAAGAGCCGGGCGCACTCGCGCCAGGTCCGGGCGAGGTGTCGATGGATCTCGGAGAGCCGCGACGGGTCCCGGGACATCGTGCCCGGGGACATCCCGAGCGCGGCTTCGAAGAGCCCGTCCCACATCTCAACGTAGGGGTACGGGGGAGAGGTCACCACGAGCTGGACCGAGGCGTCGGGCAGAGGGACCCGGGTCCCGGAGTCCTGGAGGAGGACGCGAGGTACGAGGTTCTTCTCGCTGAGCGCGGCGTAGACCTCCTCCCGCCGGTCCCGGAGGAGCTCGCCCGGGCCTTCCGGGAGGTGTCGCGCCCTCGAGGTTCCAGGCCCCTGAGGAGATCGGGCCGCGGGCATGGACCGGGGAGGACGCACGACCTATATCCGGCATCGCCTCGGGGTGCCCTCTCCCCTCTTCGAGGGCGGGCTGACGGGGTCCGGCCGCGTCCCCCTCGACCGACGGAGCGGCGCGACCTGTCGGTAGAGTATATAACCCCCCATTGAACTCGTTTCGCGAACCGCTAGCGGAGCTTCGCTTGGCAGAAGACGAGACCCCCCGTGATTGGCGCAGCGCGCCGGTCTTCGCCGCCTTCGGGGCCCTCATCCTGTACCTGGACTGGATCTGGGCGCACCCGACCTACCTGGGGCTGGCGCTCTTGGGCGTCCTCCTCTTCATGGTCGAGGGCCTCGCCATCCTCCTCATCAGCTACGACGGCGACAAGTCCCGCCTCTATGGGTGGAAGCCGATCACCTCCCGCTTCCCGGCCGTCTCGAAATCCTCCGGGCACGTCCACTTCCGGACGAAGCTCTTCTGGACCACGACGGTCCTCCTGCTGTACTTCGTCCTGACGAACGTCTTCCTCTACGGGATCGACCAGGCGCAGACGATCGACCTGTTCGCGAGCTACCGGGCCATCCTCGCCGGGGCTCAAGGGACGCTGATGCACCTGGGGATCGGGCCCATCGTGACGGGCTCGATCATCATGCAGCTCTTCGTCGGGGCGAAGATCATCAACCTGGACCTCACCGACGACGAGGACAAGGGGATGTACCAGGGCGCACAGAAGATCCTGGTCGTCGTGATGATCCTGACCGAGGCGATCCCTCAGGTCTACGGATACCTCTTCCCCGCGGCCTCGCTCGTCGCCACCCTCGACCAGTTCTCCCCGGGGAACGGCCAGATCCTCGCCGACACGATCATCGTCGCGCAGCTCACCTTCGGGAGCTACCTCGTGTTCCTGATGGACGAGGTCGTCAGTAAGTGGGGGATCGGAAGCGGGATCTCGCTGTTCATCGCGGCCGGGGTCTCCCAGGCCATCTTCACGGGGACCGTCAACTGGCTGCCCGTCCAGCCCGGCGTGCCGGTGTCCGTGTCCAACCCGCCGGCGGGGACGATATTCAAGACGTGGTACTTCCTCACGCACCTCAACGCGGGGCAGCTCGCAGGAGGGGGGATCGAGCAGATCCTCTTGCGCTACCCGAACCCCGTCGTCGCCTTAGCGGGGACCATGACGATCTTCTTCATGGTCGCTTGGACGGAGTCGACGCGGATCGAGCTGCCGCTCTCTCACGCCGAGGCACGCGGGGCCCGCGGGCGCTACCCCCTCCGTCTGATCTACGCGTCGAACATCCCGGTCATCCTGATGGCGGCGCTGCTCGCCAACGTCTCGATGTTCTCGATCCTGCTCTGGTCCAACCCGACCCTGATGAACTTCCCCGGCGTGGGCCACCAGTGGTGGATCGGGAGCTACGCCTCGCAGACGCAGGCGACCGCGCTGGGAGTGTCGACCTCCACCCCGCTTACAGGCGGAGCGTACTACGTCTCGACACCGAACGGGCTCGAGAGCTGGCTGCTCCCGATCCTGAACCCTCAGATTTACGGGAACTTCCTCACGGGACACTCGGCGTTCCAGGACCTTCTCCACATCATCGTGTACTTCTCGCTCATGGTCGGCGGCTCGATCATGTTCGCCAAGTTCTGGATCCAGACGACCAACATGGGCCCCGAGGCTGTCGCGCGGCAGATCGAGGCGAGCGGCATGCAGATCCCCGGGTTCCGGCGGGATCCCCGGGTGCTGCGACGGGTGCTGGAACGTTACATTCCGGTCATCACCGTGATCTCGGGAGCAGCGGTGGGCGCACTGGCGGCGGGGGCCGACCTCATCGGGACGGTGGGGAATGCTTCCGGTACGGGCGTGTTACTTACCGTGGGGATCATCATCAACCTCTACGAGGCGATGGGGCGCGAACAGTTGATGGAGATGAACCCGCTCCTGAGACGCTTCCTGGGCGGAGAGTGAGGCGTGAGCCCGTCCACCGACGGGCCCCTCCCCTCCAGGGAAGCGGGCTCCGCTAACGACCCCCGGCCGAAGGCCGACCCCGAGACCTCGACCCCCTCGAAGGGGCGACCGCTCGGATCCTCGGGGAAACCCCTCCCCTCCACGGCTACGGTGACCGACAAGCTGGAGTCGGTGGTGCCCGGCGACGACGTGAGCGCTGGAGAGAAGGCGCCCGCGGAGGCCTCCGAGGCCGAGGAAGGATCGGACGAGGAGGGCGACGAGGACGGAGAGGACGAGGAGGACGAGGAGGAGGACGAGAAGGGCGGAGGTGGGAAGGCGGGCGATGCCCGCACGGCCGAGCTCGCCGCTCGGCGTCAGACGGAGCTCCGCAAGTCCTTCGGCCGGTTCATTCTGTTCTTCCTGGGCTTCATGGGCCTCTACATGCTCATCGACGCGAGCGCGAGGAACTCCATCGCGCTCACGCTGGGCCTGCTCCTAGCCCCCGCCTTCGGGTTCGACGGGAGGATCCTCCTCGCCACGATGTTCCTCACCGCGGCGCTCGAAATGGGGCTCTCCGCGTTGGCCTACCACTTCACCACGGACTGGATCGAGACCGCCACGGTCCAGCATCACCAGGCATCGATCCGCCCGCTCTGGATGAAGGCGGTCCGCGGCCAGAAGAAGGAGCACATGGAGGCGCTCAAGCCTCACATGGACAGCCTCAACATGCGGCAGAGCCGGGTGACCATCGCCCAGCTCAAGGGGATGGTGATCACCTGGGTGCTGCTGATCGCCATCTACACGTGGATGGGCCTCTACATCGCGGACCAGTGCCCGAAGGTGGCCATCGAACCGTCCCAGTCGACGATCTTGGCCCCCGCGGCGGGCCCCTTCCTCCTCAACTCGTCGGTCAACGAAGGCCACGCGCCCTACTCCTTCCGGTGGTGGATGCAGGGGACGGCGAGTAATGGTCCGCTGAACGGGGAGAATGCTACGGGTCCTGCCAACAGCACATCCTGGGTGTTCCTGCCCCCCGCGGACGGGGTCTACCTGATCACCCTGCAGATCACCGACCACCGCGGGTCGGTGGGATGGGCCTTCCAGGGCCTGCAGTACCACACGCAGTCCCCCACCCCCTCGACGACGCCACCGCCCCCCTCCTGCAAGGGAACCTCCCTCGTGCTGTTCGGGGCGGAGGCGAACCTCATGGGGAACTTCGGCCCCTTCCCGCTCTGGTTCGCGGCGTTCAGCCTGTACACGGTGCCCCTGAACCTCATCTTCCGGCGCTACCTCAAGCATGTGGCCTTGGCGCAGAAACTGCCCGATGTCGAGGAAGCCCACGCCGCGGCGCTGGCCAGCTCCCCCCTCTCTCCCGGACCGGGCGGAGGCAGCCCGCCATGAAGGGGACGGTCATCACCATCGGCGGACCGCCCGGCAGCGGGAAGTCCACCGCCGGGCGGGGGCTCGCCCGCCTGCTGAACCGCGAGTACGTCTCCGCCGGGGCGATCTTCCGTGAGGAGGCGCGCCGCCGGGGCATCGACCTGAGGGCGCTCGGGGAGATCGCGCAGAAGGACGAGAGGGTCGACAAGACGCTCGACGAGACGATGGTCGGCATGGCCTCGCCCCACCGCATCCTCGAGGGCCGGATCATCGGCGAGCTCCTTGTCCGGCGCTTCATCCCGGTCATCCGGGTCTACATCACGGCCTCGGAGTACACCCGCGCGCAGCGGATCGGTCGAAGAGAAGGGGTGCCGGCGGACCTGGTCCTCCCCGCGATGCGGGTGCGCGAGGCCAGCGAGGCCGCCCGGTACCGGAAGTACTACGGCATCGAGCTCAGCGACCTTCACTACGAGATCGGGATCGATTCCACACGGCAGGACGCCCGCCAGGTCGTCCGGACGATCCACGAGCGGCTCCCCGAGGACGTGCGGCTGGCCGATGCCCCGGTCGCGCTGACATGACCGGTCGAACCGGCGGGGACCCCGAGCTCGGTAGGTCCGGGCGGGCCCGCGCGGCGCCCGCGGTGGAGCCAGATGCGAAGCCTGTCCCTCCGACCCCCCCTCGAGCCCCCCTGCCGCTCCCCCCGGAAGGAGGCTTCCTTGTCCTCGACAAGCCACGAGGCCCCTCCTCGCACCAGGTCACCGCCTGGGTGCGGGACCTCCTCGGCGTGACCCGGGCCGGCCACGCCGGCACGCTCGACCCCGGCGTGAGCGGCGTGCTGGTCATCTCGGTCGGCAAGGCGCTCCGACTTCTCCCGCTCATCCTCGAGTTCCCCAAGCGCTACATCGCGGCGGTCCGCTTCCACGGGCCGGTGGGTGCGAGCGAGCTCGACGGGATCGTCAAGGAGTTCCAGGGGCCGATCTTCCAGCTCCCTCCCGTGCGGTCGGCGGTGCGCAGGGAGCGGAGGGTGAGGGTCGTGCACAAGCTGACCCTCCTCGAGAGGCGCGGACGGGACGCCTTGCTCGACATCCAATGCGACTCGGGGACCTACATCCGGACCCTCGCGGTCGACATGGGCGAGGCTCTCGGGCCCGGGGCGAACATGACCGAGCTCCGGAGGATCGGCACCGGTCCCTTCACGGAGACCGAGTCGCTGACCCTTTCCGCCCTGGCGGACCTGGTCGCGGAGGCCCGCGAAGGGTCGCCCCAACCTCTCCTGGACCGGCTCCAGCCCATCTCGAGGGTGTGGAAGCGCTTCCCCCAGGTGGTGGTCAAGGACAGCGCGGTGGACGCGCTCGCCCACGGGGCGGACCTGGCGGCCTCCGGAGTGCTCCGGACCTCGAGCGCGTTCTCGGAGGGTCAGCGGGTCGTGCTCGTGACCCGAAAGGACGAACTGGTGGGGCTGGGGCGGGCGCTCCTCGACAGCGGGAAGCTGCTGAAGGCGAGGAAGGGCTGGGTCATCGATGCCCAACAGGTGTTCATGGAAACCGGGCGGTACGCTCCCCACATCCGGGAGCAGCCGCCGAAGACGTGACCCTGGAGGTCATGCTCGGGGGGTGCCCCGGCTCCTCTCCGCCTCCGCGACCGGCGGGGCCGGCGGATACAGCTTCACTTGGACCCCAGCGTCCGCCTCGTTGGGATGCTCGGCGACCACGGGGGCCTCGATCACCTGCACGCCCACCGCGGTCGGGAACTACACGATCTCGGTCGTCGCGAAGGACTCGGGCGGAGCCTCCTCCGCGCCGCTGACCGTCAGCGTGAGCGCGCTGAAGGCGCAGACCTCGTCTCCCGCCGCGAGCGCCTCGTCCGGAGGGTGGCCCCTGAGCGCGCTCCTGGCCGTCGTCGCCCTCGCCGCGGTGGCCGCGATCCTCGCCGTGCTCTACGTGAGGAAGGGACGCGGTCCGAAGGCTCAAGCCCCGAGCCCCGCGCAGACGGGAACGACCCCCGCTCCCGCCTCCGCCCCTGCCCCCCCTCCCGCGCCGGCGGCGCCCCTGGAGCCACCGGCCTTCGCCCCTGCCCCTCCGCCTCCGGTCCCGGCGCAGCCCCCGGCACTCGGCCAGCCCCCCCTCCCGCCGCCGCCTCTGCCCTGAGGCCGTGGGCCGCGGTGGGGCGTTCGTCGGTGGTCGTTCCGAGCAGCGAGAGCGAGGAACCGGCCCGCTAGGGCCTTCCCTGGAGCCCATCCCCCGCAGTCCGTGCGGGGGACTGCGGCGCCTCCCCCTGGGGCGGGCCCAGGGCTCCCTCCCCCCCTGCTCACTCCCCCTTTTTAGGGGGCACCATGGTCGACGGGGCCCGCATGGACCTGCAGTACCTCGACTCCCTCGCACGCCGCTGGCAGTCCTTGGGCCCTCCACGTGGGCGGCCGCTCGCCGTCTACGTCTGCGGACCCACCGTGTACGACCAGGCCCACGTGGGACATGCCCGGACGTACCTTCTCTTCGACACGATCAAACGGTTCTTCCTCGCCCAGGGGGCGCGCGTCGCCCACGTCCAGAACCTGACGGACTTCGAGGACAAGCTCACGCGCCGAGCGGTCCGGCTTGGCGTGACCTGGAAGGAGCTCGCCCGCCGGGAGGAGCGGGCCTTCGTGCACGACATGGCCTCCCTCGGCGTCATCCCGGCGGGCTGGAGCCCGCGCTCGAGCGAGCATGTGAACGGGATCATCGAACAGATCCGGGTCCTGGAGCGCAAGGGGATCGCCTACCGCAGGGGCCGCGCGGTCTACTTCGACGCGAGCGCCGTGCCCGCGAGCGGCGGGAACTTCTCCGCGGACGCCATGCTCGCCGAGCACGCCGTCCCCGAGTCCGGGACGGTCGCCGAACCTGAGGCCAAGGACCCCCGGGACTTCGTGCTCTGGAAGCCCTCGGCAGCCCCCTCCCCGGTCTGGCCGAGCCCCTGGGGGAAGGGGATGCCGGGTTGGCACCTCGAATGCTACGTGATGGCCTCCCATTTCCTCCCGCTGCCCCTCGACCTGCACGGCGGTGGGCTCGACCTGATGTTCCCCCACCACTACGCGGAGAACCTGATCTCCTACGCCCTTCGCGGGCAGCCCTTCTCCCGGGGGTTCGTGCACGGGGCCTTCGTCACCATGGGTGACCGGAAGATGTCGAAGTCCCTGGGCAACCTGATCTCGATCCGCCAGGCCCTGGAGGACATCTGCGCCCCGGCCCTGCGATGCTACCTGCTCTCCAAGCCCTACCGCGAGAGCATCGAGTACCTGGAGATGGACGCGCGCAGCGCGGACGCCACCTGGCACGACACCCAACGGACCTTCCACGGTCTCCTCGATGGGTCCCAGGGCAGCGGGTATCCCGTCGAGCGTCTGGAGCGGGGGTTCGCGAAGATCCCCCGGGCGCTCGCCCAGGACATCAACATCCCCGAGGCGATCCGCGTGCTGCACGAGACGGCGGCCGACATCCAGGCCTTCGGGCGTGGAGGTCTTGAGACGGGGGACCGGACGCGGGGAAAGAAGGTGCTCCTGCGGATGCAGGACCTTCTCGGCCTCCCGCTCTTGGACCAGGGCAAGCGGGAGCCCTCTTCTTCCACCGCCGTGCGTCCGTTCGCCAGGTCGGCCGCCGCCGACGCGTTCTCCGCCTGAGAGCGCGCGCCGACGCCCTTCTGCGCGGACCTGGTCCGGTGAGGCGGCAGCGGGCGCGGCCGCGCCCGCGTCCCCTGGAGAGATCGCCTGAGCCGCGGGCCTCAGTCCGCGCGTTCGAGGATGACGGACGTCCCGTTCCCGCCGCCCATGCACAGGGTCGCGAGCCCACGGTGGACCTTGCGACGCATCATCTCGTGGAGGAGGGTCACCACGATGCGCGCTCCCGAGCAACCGATGGGGTGGCCCAGCGCGACCGCCCCGCCGTTGACGTTGAACTTTTCCTCGGGCACCTGGAACGTGCTCTGCACCGCGATGGAGGCTGTCGAGAACGCCTCGTTGTGCTCGAAGAGGTCGAGGTCGGCCGGGGTGAGCTTCTCCTTCGCGAGGTGCTCCTTCACGGCGGGGATCGGCGCCTCCATCACCCGGGCGGGAGGCACCCCGCTCACGTGGTAGGACCGGATCCAGGCGAGAGGCTTGAGCGAGAGCTCCCGGACCTTCTCCTCGCTCGCCAGCACGAGGGCGGCCGCGCCGTCGGAGAGCTGGGAAGAGTTGCCCGCCGTGAGCACGCCCTTCGGGGCGAAGGCCGGCTTGAGCTTCGCGAGCTTCTCGAGCGTCGTGTCGCCCCGCGGGCCCTCGTCCCGCTCCACGGGCGCTCCTCCCGTGACCTCGGCGGGGACCGGGACGACCTCGGTGGTGAAGATCCCCGCCTCCCAGGCGGCGACGGCCTTCTGGTGGCTCCTCAGGGAGAAGGCGTCCGCCTGCTCCCGGGTGATCGAGAAGCGCTTCGCGACGTCCTCCCCGGTCAGGCCCATGTGCTCGTGGTCGTAGGCGTCCAGGAGCGAATCGGTCAGCATCGCGTCGAGGACCTTCGACTCCCCGTACTTCAGTCCGAAGCGGACCTTGGGCAGGAGGTAGGGCGCCTGGTCCATGCTCTCCATCCCTCCCACGACGGCGATCCCGAGGTCTCCCGCGCGGATCTCGCTCGCGCCGAGCATGAGGCTCTTCATGCCGGACCCGCAGACCTTGTTGATCGTGACCGAGCCCACCTCGACGGGGATGTCGGACCCGAGCTGGACCTGACGCGCGGGGTTCTGGCCCAGACCCGCCTGGAGCGCGCAGCCGAAGAGGAGCTCCTCCACCTGGGTGGGTCGGACCTGGGCCCGGAGGAGGGCCTCCTTGACCGCCACCTGTCCCAGGCGGACGGAGGGGACCTTTGACAAGGCTCCTCCGAACTTGCCGATCGGAGTTCGGGCTGCGCCGACGATGGCCACCCGCGGGCGCTCTGCGGACACGCCCTCCCGGACCAAGCTCGGTGAATATAACGCATCAAGGACGCGGGTTAGGGGCCGCGCGTTCGCGCCTGGCTCGTTGTGCGCTTCGAGGGACGTGGGGGGGACGAGGTGGTCGGTCCGCACGTATATCGACACGAACCCTGTAGAGGCCAGTAGGACCGCCGACGGCCCCTCAGGCGTCCCTAGCCGGGTCGATCGGAGCGAGGACCAACGATGGACGAGCAGCCTTGGGAGATCATCTCGCCCACGTCAGGCACCGCTCGCCGAGAGGCGTCCACCTCGTCCCCACCCTCCTCCGGAGGGTCCACCCGATCCCGCGTGCCGGGCATCACGCGGGCGTTGGCCGACCGCCTGTCCGCCTTCGGACATGGTGTGAATCTCACCCCCAAGGAGCAGGCGGAGTACCCTGGGCCGAAGTTGCTCGAGTGGAGGCATGCCAGCATGGAGGAGCTGCGGGCGCTTCTGACGGAGTCCCGGTCGAGGTACCGGGTGCGAACGATCGTCGACGCCACCCCCTTCGGCGCCGTGCTCCTGCTCTACGACGTGCTGCGCAAGAACGCCCAGCCGGATGTGCTGGAGCGCGGCCGGAGCAGCCATGGCGACCTGTACCCTGACGGCGTGCTCCAGGCCGAGTGGTGGACCAAAGCGGCCTACGGCCAAAGGGTGCCGACCATCCCCTCTTACCGACATGCGATCGCCCGCTCGCTCTCCGAGGGCCTCATGAAACAGGCCGAGGGGGAGCTCCCCGGGCCGCACACCGTAGAGGGGGCCAAGCGATGGTCGCTCCAGCAGGTCATCGCGCTCGCCGAGACGCTGCTCTGAGCTCGAGGGCCTCGCCCTCCCCGCAGGCGGCCCACGGGGGTCGCTTCAGTCCGTGTCCTCGACACGCGGGGCGAGCAGGAACTGGGCGTCCCCACGTCCACCGGCGAGGGTGAAGTCGAGCTTCAGGGGGTACTGCGTCCCCAGCGCCATCGTGACCTCCTCCGCGCTGGTGATCGACTTCACCATGTTGGAGAAGAAGTCGAGGGGGTACATGCTCTTCACCGGCTCCTTCGCGTCCAGCAAGGTCAGGGACTCCTTGCCGATCTTGAGGTTCACCTGGTCGTTCTCGCCCTCGGAGTGGAGGGTGAACGTGTCCTGGTCGAGCGAGAGCGTCACGTGGTCGCTGATGGACTCGGACCCGCGGATCCCCTGGCGAAGCTCGTCGATCTTGAGGACGACCTTCGCCGTGGGGTTGACCGAGGGGACCTTCGGCTGGCTGATCCCCGCAGGGTCGACGACGGACATGACGCGCGAAAGCTTGCCGACCGAGACCACGAGCTTGCCCTTCCCCGCGTCGTAGGTGAGGTCGAGCACGTCGCCGGGACGGGCGAGCGCGAGGACCTCGCGGACCTTCTCCAGGTCGAGCCCGATCTCCGTCGCGTCCCCCTGGAACTCCTCGAAGGCGTCCTTCTTGAGCTTCGCGACGAGCATGGCCACGTGGGATGGGTCGACGGCCTTCACCTCGACCCCTTCCTTCGAGACGATGAGCTTCATCTCAGGGACCAGGGTCGAAACGACCCCGACGAGCTCGCGCAGGATCTCCATACGAACCCGGGCCCGGAACATCGGCATAGGACGAGGTCCGGCACACTCCGAGGTTGATATAGGCGTTTCCCAGCCCCTGAGGGACGCGCACGCCCGTCGGAAGGGCTAGGCGAGGGGGGGGCTGGGAGCCGTGTGACGTCCCACCCCCCACCTTCCCGGCGGGTACGTTCCCTATCCTGAGGGGGGCGGTGGGGCGGAGGGAGAGGGCGAGGCTTGCCGAGGCCCTTCGACAAACCCCGGGGGGAACGTCGCCACCTCGGAGGTGAGCGGGAGGAGGGCCTGCGGGCGGGCCTGCGAGAGCTGCGCAGCGCCCGAGGAGGCGACGGCCCCGACGGGGTCCCCTGGGGTAGGCATCGCCGAGGGCGATGTCGCCGAGGATCGAAGGGGTCCTCCCCCGGACGGGAGCCCGACGACGACCGTCAGGAGCAGGGCCATGGCGAGAGAGGGCGCAAGGGTCCGAAGGGTCCGGGACCGGGGGGCTCGAAGACCAAGCATGGCGATGCAAGCCTGGATGCACTATTTTTCATCCAGGAGAAGCCGGATTGACGGGGCCGAATCCCTCGACCGAGCGGATGAGGGAGTCGGTCGCCCCGAGAGGACCTTGGGCAAGCCGCAGAAGGGGGGCCCCAGGGCGAGGTCGCTTCAGAGGTCCATCAGGATCCTCAGCTCCCGCCAGCCGTAGGCGAGCTCGGGGAGCTTGGTCCCGGCCGTCGGGCGCAGCTCCCGCCGGATGATCTCGCCCCCCAACTTCTCATAGAAGCGGCGGAACGGATTGCCTTCCAGGACCCAGACCAGCATGGCCGCGTGACCCGTGGACCGGAGGTGGCGGGCCACGCTCCCCACAAGGCGGCGCCCGACGCCTTGCCCCTGCCAGCCCTGGAGCACGTAGATGGCTCCCAGCTCGCCGGTGAAGACCGGGTCGTGGCCGACCTCGGGGTGGGCGACGGCGAAACCCACGACGCCCAGCTCGTCGGCCTCGCCCACGAAGGCCCGGTGGCCCGGCGGAGGCTCGGTGAGCCAGCGACCGAACCCGCCCTCGAGGTCCCGATCGACGGTCATCTGGTCCAGACGCGCGTCGGGCACGAGCCCGCGGTAGGTCGTCTTCCAGGTCTCCACATGGACGCGGGCCATCCCGACGCGGTCGGACGGGAGCGCGGGGCGAACTCGGACCCTCTCCTCCGTCCGGGGCGGCGACGGGTCGCGAGGTGAGGGACTGGGTCCGGTCATGGCCGCGTAGTTGCTTCGATGAGCGTCAGGACCCAGGCCGTGGCCCGGGTGTGCTAGAGTACGTCGTGCCATGCTATATTCCCCACCCCTCTACCCTCGCCCGAGCGGATGACAGACCCATCTCCTCCCTCCTCGCTCGTCGAGAACTACCACGATCGAACGGCCTCCGAGCGCCATCTCCCAGAGAAGATCGTCTTCTGGGACGAGACACTGCGCGACGGCGAACAGATGCCCGGGGTCCACTTCTCCACCGAGGAGAAGATGCGGATCGCGGAGGTCCTCTCCGAGATCGGGGTCTCCGTCATCAACGCGGGCATTCCCGTCGTGAGCCCCGAGGAGGCGAAGAGCGTCCGCACGCTCGCGCACGCCGGGTTCAAGGCGAAGATCCTGGCCGCGGGAAGGACCGTGCCCGGGGATGTCGAGGCGGTCATCAACAGCGGCGCGACGCACATCGCGATCTTCGTCGCGGCCTCCAACGTTCACCTCCAGTACAAGCTGCGCATGACCCAGGAGGAGGTCCTCCAGGCCTCGGTCGCCTCGGTGAAGCGCGCCCACGAGGCCGGGCTCCACGTGGCGTTCGTGACGGAGGACACCGTCCGGGCCCCTCTCGATTACGTCGAGAGGCTGTACAAGGCCACCGTCGACGCGGGCGCCGACCGGCTGGTCGTGAGCGACACGGTGGGGATCATGACGCCCCTCACCTTCCGCTGGTTCCTCCGAGAGTTCCACCGCCGGGTCCGTCCGAAGGACTGGTCGGTCCACTGCCACAACGACCTCGGGCTCGCGGTCGCGAACACCCTGACCGCGCTCGAGGAAGGGGTGAACGCACCGCACACCTGCGTCAACGGGCTGGGCGAGCGCGCCGGGAACACCGCCTTCGAGGAGCTCGTGATGGACCTCGAGACCCTCTACGGCGTCCATACGGGGATCCGCACCGAGCGTCTCTTCGAGCTCTCGCAGCTGGTCGAGGAGCTGGCGGGGGTCCCGCTCCCGCCGAACAAGGCGCTCGTCGGCTACAACTCCTTCGCCCACGAGGCGGGGATACATTCCCACGGGGTCCTCCGTCACACCCTCACCTACGAGCCTCTGCAGCCGGAGGTCATCGGGAGGAAGCGGCTCTTCGTCCTCGGGAAGCACACGGGCAAGGCCGCGCTCATCGACAAGCTGAAGGAGCGCGGGGTCGTCGCGACCGACGAGCAGGTCAAGGCCCTCCTGGACCGAATCAAGAGCGAGACCGAAGGGCGAGGGAAGGGCGACCTGCACGTCCTCGTGCAGAACCACCGCGACCACTTCGTGAACCCCGGCATCAAGGACGAAGAGTTCTGGGCCATGGTACGGGCATCGGGGATCGAGGTCCCCCACGAGCCCGCGGCCAGCAAGGCCCCCGTCGCCGCCGCCCCCCGCGAGGCGGGCCACTAGGGGTGGGGGTCGGACCGTATGGGCGCGAAGACCTCCTCTGCCCCCGCCTCTCGCGGCGAGCACGCCCCGGAACCCTCCGGAGCGCAGACGCTCGCCCAGAAGATCCTCTCCCGGGCCTCCGGGCTCTCCCACGTAGTTCCCGGACAGATCGTCGACGGCCAGGTGGACCTGGCCATGTGCCACGAGCAGGGGGCCCAGGCGGTGCTCCCGTTCCACCAGATGGAGGCGAAGAAGGTCTGGGACGTCGACCGGGTGGTCGTCGCGATCGACCACTGGGTCCCCGCCTCCACCGAGGGGGCGGCCCAGCTCCACCAGATCCTCCGGCACTTCGCCCAAGAGCAGGGGCTGAAGCACTTCTACGACGTGGGGAACCACGGCATCTGCCATCAGATCCTGGCCGAGGACGGCTGGGTCGTGCCGGGCGACCTCGCCGTGGGCACCGACTCCCACACCAACATGCTGGGGGCGATGGGCGCCTTCGCCGTGGGGATCGGCCCCACGGAGTACGCGGCGGTGCTCGCGCTCGGGAAGATCTGGCTGAAGGTCCCGACCACGATCCAGATCGACGTGAAGGGGACCCTCGGGAAGGGGGTCTACGCCAAGGACCTCGTCCTGAGGACCATCAAGGAGGTCCGGTGCGACGGCGCGAGGTACAAGGCGGTGGAGTTCGCCGGCCCCACGATCTCGCGCCTGACGATGTCCGAGCGGTTCACGGTCTGCAACATGACCACCGAGATGGGGGCGAAGGCCGGCATGGTGCCCCCCGATGAGCGGACCTTCGAGTTCCTCCGCTCGATCGCGAAGCACCCGATGCACCCGCTCTACCCCGACAAGGACGCCACCTACGAGCGTAAGGTGCAGCTCGACGTGGACGGGATGGAGCCGCAGGTCGCCTGCCCGGCCTCCCCCGACAACGTCCGGCCGATCAGCGAGCTCGTACGGGAGCACGTGAAGGTCGGCCAGGTCTTCCTGGGATCCTGCACGAACGCCCGGATGGACGACCTCCGCGAGGCGGCCAGGATCTTCAAGGGAGAGAAGGTGGCGCCCCACGTCCGGTTCATCGTCTCCCCCGCTTCGACCTCGATCTACAAGCAGTGCCTCAAAGAAGGGCTGATCGAGCTCTTCACCGATGGGGGAGCGGTCTTCACGAACTCCTCGTGCTCCGCCTGCTTCGGAGGGAACATGGGCATCCTCGCGCCCGACGAGGCGTGCGCGTCCACCTCGAACCGGAACTTCCCCGGTCGGATGGGAGCGAAGGAGGCCCGGATCTACCTCATGTCACCGGCCGCGGTGGCGCTGACCGCGATACGCGGGGAGATCTCCGACCCTCGGGAGGTGCTCTGATGCGAGAGGTCATCGAAGGCCGGGTGTGGTGCGTGGACGACGAGCTCGACACCGACCAGCTCATCGCCGGGAAGTACCTGACCATCATCGATCCCGCGGAGCTCCGGAAGCACGTGCTCGAGAACGTCGACCCCAGGTTCTCCAAAGAGGCCAAGGCCGGGGACATCCTGGTCGCCGGGGAGAACATGGGCTGCGGCTCCTCGCGGGAGCACGCTCCCGCCGCGCTCAAGGCGATCCCCCTGGGGGCGGTCGTCGCGAACTCCTTCGCGCGGATCTTCTTCCGCAACTCGATCAACCTGGGGATGCCCGCGATCGAGGCCGCGGGCGTGAGGGCGATCTTCCGCCCGGGGGACACCTGCAGGATCCTGATGCGCGAGGGCCGGGTCGTGAACGTCACCACGGGGAAGGAGGTCTCCTTCCCCCCGCTCCCCGCCCACCTGCTCGACCTGCTCGAGCAGGGAGGGCTCGTCGAGAAGGTCCGCAAGGAGCTGAAGCGGACGGAGGCGCGCCCATGACCAAGGGCGAGTACGACGTGGTCCTCCTGCCGGGGGACGGCACGGGTCCGGAGGTCGTCCGCGAAGGGCGAAAGGTGTTGGAGGCCCTCCTCGAGAACAGCAGCTCTCGGCTGCACCTGACGGAGGTCCAGGGCGGGGCCCAGTACTACAAGGCGCACGGGAGCGAGTGGGAGCCCGGTGGGCGCGAACGCGCCGTGAAGGCGGACGCGATCCTCCTCGGGGCCGTGGGATGGCCCGGGGTGAACCTGCCCGACGGGAACATCGCCGGGCACGGGCTGGTGCTGGGCATGCGCTCCGGCCTCGACCTGTACGCGAACGTCCGCCCCTGCAAGCTCCGCCCCGGGGTCCTGCATCGGATCGGGAAGGAGTTCAAGCAGGTCTGGCGCCCCCAGGACGTCGACATGACGATGTTCCGGGAGAACACCGAGGGGCTCTACGCCCCGGCGCACGGCGAGCTCACCCGGGGAGGGACGACCGAGGTCGTCCTCGACACGCGCATCATCACGCTGAAGGGCTGCGAGCGGATCATCCGCCGCGCCTTCGAGAAGGCGCGGGCCACCCCGCGCGGAGCGCCCGAGGACGGGGCCCGACGGGTGACCTGCGTGGACAAGTCGAACGTCCTGAAGGGCTGCCAGTTCTTCCGCGCCACCTTCGACCGGATCGGGAAGGGGGAGTTCCCGGAGATCGAGCGCGACTACGCCTACGTCGACGCCTTCACGCAGTGGCTCATCCGGCAGCCCGAGCACTACCATGTCGTCGTCACCACGAACATGATGGGCGACATCGTTACCGACCTGGCCTCCTCCCTGCAGGGGGGCATGGGGTTCGCGGCCGGCGGCAACATCGGCGACGAGCACGGGATGTTCGAGCCGGTGCACGGCTCCGCTCCCAAATACGCCGGGAAGAACCAGGTGAACCCCATCGCCACCTTCGAGGCGGTCGGGATGATGCTCGACTGGCTCGGGGAGCGGTTCCACGACCGGGAGCTGATCTCTCTCCGCGACCGGCTCGAAGCGTCGGTCAGCCGGGTCCTCGCCGAGGGGACCGCGCGCACCTACGACCAGGGCGGGACCGCGACGACCTCCGAAGCGGGGGACCGCGTCGCCGCCGCCGTCCGGGAAGACCGCGCGGAGAAGGGTCCGGGGAAGCTGGAGATGGCCGCATGAGCGGCGGCCGTCGCGTGGCGGTCGTCGCGGGCGGCCTCTCGAACTTCGGAGTGCGCTCGGCGACGTGGAGCGAACTCGTCCAGGAGGCGGGGCACTCCGCCTTCGGAGCGATACGGAACTTCTCCCCGCAGGACGTGGACAGCCTCTTCGTCGGGGCGGCCCAACCCGAACGCCTCGCTTTCCAGTCCCACGTGGCGCCCATGGCCGCGGAGCTGCTGGGCTTTGAGCCGTCGAAGATCATCCAGCGCACCGAGCTCGCCTGCGCCAGCGGCCAGTCGGCCATCCGAAGCGCCTACGCGGCGATCTCCGCCGGTCTCTCCGACGTCGCCGCCGTCCTCGGGGTGGAGAAGATGAACCTCCCGTCGATGGCCGAGGCGAACACCTCCATGGCGGACGTCCTCGACCGGAGCTGGGACGGGGTCCACGGGGCGACCGCGCCCCCCTTCTTCGCCATGTGCGCCCAGCGGCACATGCTGGAGTACGGGACGACCGCCGAGCAGATGGCGATGGTCTCGGAGAAGAACCACCGCTTCGCCAACTCGAACCCGACCGCGCAGTTCTACTCGAAGACGTTCTCCCGGGAGAAGCTGCTGAAGCTTCCCATGGTCGCTCCGCCGTTGCGGCTGGGGGACTGCTCCTCGATGACCGACGGGGCTGCGGGCCTCCTCCTGGTCTCGGAGGAGCTCGCGCGGAAGTACACCGACACTCCCGTGTGGGTCCGGGGTACCGGGCAGCACAGCCACTTCCACAACCTCTCGGGAGCGGGATCGCTCTCCTCCTGGCCCGGCCTGCGGGCCGCCGCGCAGGAGGCGTTCCGGAGCGCCCGGATGGAGCCGAAGGACATCGACCTGGCCGAGGTGCACGACTGCTTCACCATCAGCGAGATCCTCGAGTACGAGGAGATCGGCTTCTGCCCGAAGGGGAAGGGCGGCCAGTTCGTCGCGGACGGGAGGAGCGACCTCGGGGGCGAGGTCGTCGTGAACCCTCGCGGGGGGCTCCTGGGATGCGGCCACCCTCTCGGGGCGACCGGCGTGGCCCAGGCCGTGGAGGTCCTCCAACAGCTCCAGGCGACCGTCCCTGCCGCCCGGGCCGTCAAGGGGGCCGAGCGCGCCCTCGTGCACAACCTCTCGGGAAGCGCCAACGTCCACTCGCTCATGATCTACGCTCGCGAGAACTAGGACGAGAGGCAAGGGTCGGAGCCGGACAAGGTAGGACAGGGCAGGGCAAGGCAGGGACAGGACCATGAGCACACCGAGCGAAGCCAACACCGCGACCACGACCCCCGGACCTGCCGCTTCCGGGTCCACGACCCGCCCGAGCTCCGAGGCCCAGTCCGCGGACCGACCGCCCCGGAGGACGGACCCGGTGCCCAACCCTCTGCCCTACCTGCTCGACTTCTATCCCCAGGAGGACCCGAAGTTCACACGGATCGCCCCGTTCTTCGTCGCGCTCCGCAAGGGATCGTTCACGACGACCCGGTGCGACGAGGATGGGAGCCTCCACTGGCCTCCACGGGTCGCCTGCCCGAAGTGCCGAGGGGAGAAGCTCTCCTGGGTGGAGCTGCCGAAGCGGGGGACCGTCTACGCCTTCAGCGCCGTCCTGGGGGGCGCCCCGCTGGGCATGGAAGAGGACGTCCCGTTCGTGGTCGGGCTCATCGACCTCCAGGGCGCGGAGCTTCGTCTCTTCTCCCGGATCGCTCACACGAAGCACGAGGACTGCAGGATCGGCATGGAGGTCGAGCTGGAGACCTTCGACCTTCCGGATGGCCGGGTGTTCTTCCGGTTCCGGCCCTCGGCCCCAAGGTGACCGCAGGGCTGCCGTCCGCGCCGCGGACCTCCCGCCGCCCTCGCGACCCGCGGACGACTGAGAGGTTATGCGCTCGTCCATGTCAAGACGGGGATGTCTATTCCCCTGGCGGGCGAGGGCGGAGCGGCCCCGGGCCCGAGCCCCGCCCCTCCTAAGGCTCCCGACATACCCGTGGGTAGGTCGGCGGGGGCACGTCCCCTCGAGGTGTTGCGGCATCCTCTCGCGGCCTTCGGCGATTTCGACCGGCGGGTGTACCTCATCGGCGTCGCGTCGTTCGTGCGGTCGTCGGGACGGAGCGCGAGCTGGCTCTTCCTTCCGCTCCTGCTCTACGCCGGCTACGGGCTCTCCTACTTCGAGATCGGGCTACTCACCGCCGCCATCGTGCCGGTCGCCATCGCGGCGAACTGGCTCGGCGGCGCCCTCGCCGACCGGTGGGGCCGACGGTGGATCTCCACGGCCCCGTCCTTCTTGGCCGCGGCCACCTTCGTGGTCCTCTTCCTGGACTGGCACTCCGGACTTCCCGGGCTGATGTTGCTCTGGGGGCTGATCAGTCTCGCGATGAACTTCCAGGGCCCGGCGCAGAACGCCGTGATCGGGGACGTGACCCGGCCGGAGCAGGCGGTCCGCGGGTTCAGCTTCCAGCGGGTGCTCTCCAACGCCGGCTTCGCGCTCTCTCCCGCGGTGGGAGGGCTTCTGGCGGCGGACTACGGCCTCTCGATCATCTTCCTGATGGCCGCGGCCGCCTCGTTGGGGGAGGGCCTCCTGCTCCTCATCTTCCTGCGCGAGAGCCGGCCGAGCTCGAGCGCGACCCCGGCCGCGTACGGACCCACCCCTCCGAAGACCCGGGGAGAGTGGCGCAAGCGGATGACCGAGCCCTTCGGGGACCGTGCGTTGGTGCTCTTCGGGTTCATGGGGTTCCTGCTCACCCTCGCAACCCAGCAGTTCGGAACGGGGCTCTCGCTCTTCCTTCGGGGCTCCCAAGGTCTTCCCTACTCGGAGATCGGCCTCGTCTACTCGCTGAACGGGGTGCTCGTCGTGCTCCTCCAGCTGCCGATCTCGCTGCTCCTGCGTTCCCGTCCCCTGGGGTGGCTCGCAGTGGGCTCGCTGTTCTACGGCGCGGCGTTCCTGATATTCGACATCGCTCCCGGATTCATGGTCGACCTTGGGGCGATGACGGTCCTCACGATGGGAGAGGACGTCGTGAGCCCGCTGCAGAACTCCGTCGTCTCGGGGATGGGAGGGTCCCGCCGACGGGGGGGCTACTTCGGGGTCTACAACGTCTTCACGCAGAGCGCAAGAGCTGTGGCGCCGCCTGTGGGAACCCTCCTCCTCGCCGCGGGAGGGAACGCCCTCTGGGGCTTCGCCTCGACGATGACGCTCCTCGTCGCCACGGGGTACCTCTGGCTGGAGCGCTCCTCGATCCTGGGGCGGTCGGGTCCGACCCCGCCTCCCTCCCCGTCCCCCGACGCGTCCTCGCAGAGCGCTCGGGCCGGCCCGGCGCCCACCGAGTAGCTTCGCCCTCAGCGGCGATCGTCCTCGCTCGCCTCTCGGATCTCTTGGGCCTCGAGCGAGGACGCGTCATGGTCCAGCTCGCCGATCGGCCGGTGGACATTCAGGGGTGCTCCTCCCCTCGTGGGTGTCCCGGGCTTCGGACCGGGTCGTCGGGGCCGCCGTCGGCGCAGGTAGACCAGCAGCACCAACGTGAGGCAGAGGTAGAGGAGCAAGGCTCCGACGATGAGCAAGGCCTCCGACGTCATGCCGAACGGCGGTGGAGGCGGGCTGGTGTACTGCGCCGGCGCCGGGAGCGCCGAGGCGGAGGTGGGGGACCCCCCGGCGACGGAGGTGACGATGAGCGCCACCATCCCCGCTCCGAGCAGGGCGGGGATCAAGGTCGACGCATTTGGCCGGCCTGCCTCTCGGGAACGGACGGCGGGGGGCACACCTCCCCGATGCTCCTCCCCATCAAGGTCTATGGCCCCGGTGTCACGGGGGGTCTCGCTGTCCTCTTTCGGGGCTCTTTCGGGGCTCTTTCGGAGTTCACTCAAGCGCCTATCCTTGGGTTCGCGTGGTCCGTTCTACGGTGCCGTGCGGGCTCCTGCGACGGCATGCTAGGGTCTCACTAGCCGTCCAATTCGACCCCCCCTCATTCGGACAGCCGTTGAAGAGGGGGGTTGGGGGTGGAGGGGTCAACAGGCCGCGAGAACCGCGGCCAGGGAAAGAACACATGACAACGAGAGCGAGACTGAACCGCGGAACTTGGTTGGCCATCTTCGGGGTCCTGGCCTTCGGGCTCATGATGCCCGTCGCCGCCGCCACCCCGGCACCGGCCTTCCACCAGCCGAACCCGAACAATCCTCCCCAGGTGTGGGCGTGGGGCGCCACGTTCGTCAAGAATGGACAAGGCACGCTCTCCGGTAACGCCTCGGGCCCCGGCGGGGCGTCCTCGTGGAGCCTCACGTACACCATCCACGCCTTCCTGTCGTGGAACGTCATCCTCACCCAGACGAACACCTCGACGACCTCCTTCTCCCTCCAGGGTCAGCGCGTCATGGCCGCGAGCTACTTCCTCTCGGCCTCCGGCAGCAACGGCCCGGAGAGCGCCCAGCTCAACGTGACCGCGCAGGGATGGGAGACCGACAACGGGTTCGCGAACTTCACGACGACCGGCACCGTCCTGCTGAACGGCACCACCCCGGTGGCGGCGCTCGCGGTCGAGAACTCCAACGGCAACACCGCGGGTAATTTCACCGCGATCTCCACCGCCCAGCTCTCCGGTCCCCAGTCGGGCTCCTTCAGCGGCTACGCGTCCGCGGCGGCCGAGGCCCAGGCGTCCATCGCCTTCCAGCCTCCGCTCGGGCTCTTCCCGCTGAACGTCACCTCCGGCGCGTGGTGGACCTCGACGAGCAACTACACCGCCCAGGGCACCTACTCCGTCGCCTGCCACTACGGCTACTCGGCCTCGGGGGCCGGGGGCACGAGCGGCGCGGGCGGCAACTGCGGGTCGAGCGGCAGCGCTTCGGGCTCGGGCCCCGTCACCGTCTACGGCGCGGACCACGACCTGGACACCGGCTTCCCCGGCCAGATCTTCCACAAGGTGACCCTCGGGTTCTCGGCGGGCTTCCGGTTCGATCTGCGCGACGGGCTCCTGTTCGTCCCGTCCCAGGCGAACCTCTACGCCTCCGCGACCGGACCCGCGGGAGGCTCCACCGGGGCCCCGACGGACGGAGCTCAGGTCAGCCTGAACTACCTCGACGTGAGCGCCCACTCGACCCACGCACCCGTCGTCGCGACGAACGCCCAGTTCTCGCCGCGCGTCGCGGCGACGATGGGCGTCGGGCTGCTCGCCCCCTCCGGGTCGTTCGGCGCGCTCGCGTCCCCCTCGGCGGTCTCCGCCCCCGCGGGGCTCTCGGCCTACTCGGTCCAGGCCCAGCCGGAGTCGCCCTCCCAGGCCCAGTCGAACAACGCCTGCCTCCTCTCGGGCTGCGCGGTGGCCGGCAAGAGCGGGATCTTCTCGCCCTTGATGGCCCTCCTCGTGGTCGGGGCTGCGGTGGCGGTCGTGGTCGGCGCGGTCATGGTCGAGCGCTCCCGGCGCCCGAAGATGCCCCTGGGCAGCTACAGCTCGCGCCCCCCCGCCGCCTTCCTCCTGCACAACGGCCAGGGGACCGGAGCCCCGGCGGGCTCCCCCACGTCGCCCTCCCCACGCCCTGCCGGTCGGCAGGTCCCGGCAGAGTACCAGTACTGAGAGGTCGGTAGGAGAGCTGCAGCACGCCATCGTCCAGCGGGACCCGGGCGAGAAACCGCCCGGGCCCCGCGAACCTCTTCCCCCCTAGGGGGCCTATTCCTCCCTGTGGTCGGACGGGGGGAGAGCTCGGCGTCGGACCTCGCCGGCCTCTTCGGACCCGAGCTTCGCGTTCGGCGCGCCTCCCCTTTCTCCCACGTGAGCGAGGCGGTGCCCCCGCTCCGCCCGGGAGGCTCCCGGCAGCTGGTCACGACGAAAGCGGGGAGACCCCTCCTCGACGTGCAGGTCCCCCCGGAACTGGTCGTCTCCCGCCCTCCGATCGGCTCGCAGGATGACCTCCGGAGGACGCCGATCCTCCTCTTCGACATGGATGGCCGCCTTCGGGCGCGCCTCCTGCTCGTCCGGGGGTTCCCCGCGCCGTTCGTCGAGCTCGAGGCGCCCGAGGGGGTTCCTCTGGGACGGATCGATGGGCAACCGACCTCGCGAGGGACGGAGTACGGGTTCCATTCCGCCGGGCGCCTGCTCCTGGCGACCTTGGTGAGCCCGAGCTGGCCGTTCGGTGGGGAGCTGCGGCACCCGGAAGGGAAGGCCCTCGCCAGCGTCACCCTGCTGCGCTCGACGCTGCGGATGACCTACCGGGTGGTCCGGAGGGAGGCGCGGTTCGACCCGATGTTCCCTCTGGGCCTCGCCGTCCTCCTGGGGCTCGAGATGGCCCACGGGAAGGGCCGCTTCATGTAGGTCGATGAGGGGGGTGGGTGGTCCCGGGGGGGCTCGGGCTGGGTTTTCTATCGGCGTTCCTCCTCTAAGGCTTAAATAATACCCTGAGGGTCGGCGCGCCCGCTCGCATAGGGGACCTCAGGTACACATGGCCGACGCCGAAGAAACGGTCGTGGGGGGACAGCCAGGGTGGTGGCGCCGCCACGGCCTCGCGGTTGCGATCCTCCTCCTCGCCGCGTCGATCTCGTTCATCATCCGGGTCATCTACGCCTACCAGCTCATCGACCTCTGCAACATCGCCTACTGTTACGCAGGCGGCTCGGACTCGTTCTACCACTCGCGGGTGATGGAGTGGATCATCAGCACGCACACGAACCTCATCCACGACCCCGAGCTCAACTACCCTATCGGGTCGGTCAACCCCCGTGAGCCGCTCTTCGACTGGATGAACGCCATCCTGGGGATCATCTTCGCCCCGTTCTTCGGCGGGAACCCGGTCCGCGCGGGCATGTGGGTCCTCGAGATGCAGCCCCCGTTCTGGGCGGCGGTCGGCGTCTTCCCGGTCTACCTCATCGGGAAGGAGGTGAGCTCCCGGCGGATGGGGCTCATGGCGGCGCTCCTCTACCCCCTCGTCGTCGGCAACATCCAGAGCACGGTCGCGACGTACGCCAACTACCTGCCGTTCTACACCTTCTTCGTCCTGCTTTCGGCCTACTGCTACCTGCACACCGTGCGGTTGTCCGGCACCCGTCGCTGGGTCGAATCCTACCGCTCGCCCAGGGCCATCTGGGAGGGCGTGAAGCAGTTCGCACGGACCGAGGAGCCATCGGTGAAGTGGGCCGTGATGGCCGGGGTCTCGCTCGGGGCGACGATGTTCGCCTGGCAGGGGTACACCTACGTCATCACGATCATCATGGTCTTCCTCGTGATCACGCTCCTGGTCGAGCGCATCCGAAAGCACGACTCCTTCGGCGCCTACCTGGTGACGCTGCTGTCCGGGACCCTGGGGTTCCTGATGGCCATGCCCTACTACTGGGTCCAGGGGGAGTTCGGTTACTGGTTCACCGTCCCTCTCCTGCTCTTCTTCGGGGGCTTGCTCGCGCTCCTCCCGTTCGTCCTGCTGCGCGATAGCCCGTGGGTCATCAGCGTCCCCGCGCTCGTGGGGAGCGTTGGCGCGGCGGCCGGGGCGCTCTACCTGTACAATCCCTCGTACTTCGACGCCGTGGTGACGGGCCAGGGCTACTTCGTCAAGAACCTCATCTTCTCCACCGTCGCCGAGGCCCAGGCGCCGAGCTTCGACGCGCTCATCGTGAGCTACGGGATCGGAACGTTCCTGCTCACCTTCGTCGGGCTTGCGCTCTTCGTCGCCTACCTCTTCGTCTACCGCTTCCGGCGGGAACACATCTTCATGGTCGTCCTCGGCCTCATCGGGATCTACCTCCCGATCTCGGCGGCGAAGTTCTTCCTACTGGGCTCCCCGGTCTTCGTCCTCCTCCCGGCCGAGGCCCTCCTGATCGGGCTCGACCGGATCGGCGCCTACCCCCAGCTCCGCCACAACCTCTCCTCGCTCTCGGAGCGGGGTGGGGGTCGGTTCCTCGCCCTGCGCCGGTCCATCAAGCTCCGCCACATGGTCCTGGGCCTCATCGTCGTCCTCGTCGTCATGCCCAACGTCTCCTGGGCGGTGGACGCGGGAATCCCCTACAACGTCCAGGGGCAGTACAGCCAGCAGATCTACGCCTCCCTCCCCACCGTCCTGCAGACCAGCCCCTCCAACGCCTCGTCGTTCTACCTCGGCATCGCCGGGATCCAGACCGACACCCCCCAGCAGTACGATGAGAGCGGGTACAGCTGGCTATCCACGCAGGACACGTTCGAAGCGCCCGAACATCGGCCGGCGTTCATCAGTTGGTGGGACTACGGGTTCCAGGCCATCGACCAGGGGCAGCACCCCAGCGTCGCCGACAACTTCCAGGAGGGCATCGACCCCGCAGGGAACTTCCTGCTCGCCCAGAACGAGTCGCTCGCCATCGCCTACATGGCCGCGGACCTCCTCGAGGCCCAGCACGTCGCACCGGCGAGCGCGATCCTGAACCCGTCCGGCTGCTCGACCGGGACCCTCTACGGGGGGCTGCGGAACGACGGCGTCAACACGACCCAGCTCTACAGCTACCTGGTCAACACGTCCCAGGACGTGAAGCTCGTGGAGAACAACCCGGGCTTGTACGGACCGAAGGACAACAGCAACCTGGACTCGCTGAACGCGATGTACGACGCGGTGAGCTACCTCATCGCCTCCTCGATGTCGGAGAACAAGGTCGTCCAGGTCTACCAGGACGTCCAGGCCTGCACCGGCTGGTCCATCCGCTACGCGATGGCCGACACCCGTCTGTTCCCCACGAGCGGTTCGAACACGGGGATCTACTACGCTCCGGTTGACCTGACCGACGGGATCATCGGCCCCGGCGGGATCCCTACGTCCTACTTCACCGTCACCGTGACCGGGAGCGACGGCCAGACCTACCCGCTGGGCCAGGTCCCCCAGGGCGTGCAGACGGTCTCTTCGAACATCAACTATCTCCCGGCCTTCTACAACTCGATGATCTACAAGATCGAGGCGGGGTACAACGGCAGCCAGGTGGGCGCCGGCAACGGTATCCCCGGCCTCACGCTCTCCAACAGCAACCCCGAGCCCGGCTGGATGATGCAGCACTTCGTGATGGGGTACCGGACGGCCTACTACTGTCCCTACACGAACTACCAGGCCCACCCCAACTGCTTCTCCGCGGTGAACCTGAACGTCGCGCAGACCCACCAGACGCAGAGCCAGGGGACCTCGGACCTCTCGCCGTCGACGTACTTCTCCAACGGCGGGGAGACGATCATGGAGTACTACGCCGGGGCGAGCATCCAGGGCAAGGTCACCATGCCCAACGGGGCCCCCGTCCCGGGGATCCGCATGACGGTCGACGACTCCTGGGGCTACCCGCACATGACGACGGTGACGAACAGCCATGGGGACTTCACGCTCCTGGCGCCTCCCGGCAACGACTCGATCTACGCGAGCTACGGGACGGTGACCCCGCTCACCCAGGTCGGGGTGACCCAGGTCGACCAGTACAACCTCACGGTCCGGCCCGACCAGGGCTTCGGGTACAACCCTGCCCCGATCACCCCGCACATCATCCTGAAGCCGGGGACGATCACCGGGCAGGTCTACTGGAACCGCGCGAATCAGACCACCTTCCAGGCCAGCGACATCGCGATCCCTGGCGCCACGGTGACCGTGGACAACGGGGTCGGATCCTCCGCCACGACCACGAGCGACGCGAGCGGGACCTACTCCCTTTCCGGTCTCGCCCCCGGGGCCTACAACGTTTCGGTGACGGTGGGGACGTTCACCTCGGGAGAGGCGCCCGTCTCGCTGGTGAGCGGCGCGACGGCCACGAACAACATCGCCCTCCACCTCACCGACGTTCACGGCCTGGTGCGGAACCAGACGGGAAGCCCGGTCACGGGCGCGCTGGTCACCATCACCGGCACGAACGGGTACTACTCGACGGACTCCACCCTCCCCGGAGGCAACTACAGCTTCACGCCCCTCCCGCCGGGGAACTACTCGATCCAGGCCTCGGACGCCTACGGCCGCTCCTCCGTCCCGGCCCATGTGGGCGTCGCCACGTTCCAGACCAACCTCACGGTCAACTTCACCCTCAGCACGCCCGTCGAGGTCAACCTCCTCCCGCTGCTCAACGGGAACCCGGTGCCCAACCTCCCGGTGCGCTTCTCGGCGCTCGGCGGCGGGGCCAACGGGAGCTACCTCTTCTTCACGGGGAGGGGCGGATGGGTCCACGCGACGGTCTCGATCGGCAACTGGTCGGTCTACGCGCTGGGGGTCGTCAACGGCACCTACGTCGCGGGTATCGGCGACTTCCATCTGACCGCGAGCAACGCCGAGGTGTTCTCCGGCGGCTCCGTGTTGGCCCTCTCGCCGGCGGACGCCCTCTCCGGCCACACGTACGACCCTACCGCGGGCACCGCCCCGCAGAGCGGCGTCACCGTGACCCTCCAAGACAAGAACGGGGCCCAGCTCACCACCACGACGAACTCGACGGGCTCCTACCGGGTCTGGTTGCCGGACGGCACCTACGCGGTCACGGCGAACGTCTCGAGGGCAGGGCAGTCTGGCGCCGCGATGGCCGGGGTGGTCGTGAACGGTCCGACGACCCTCGACCTGACGATGGCCACCTCGGTCGCCTACCGTGCCCAGGTGGGCTACTTCTCGCCCCAGCTGGGCACCTTCGAGCCGCTCACCGGTGTCGGGGTGAACCTCACCCTGGACCAGGCCGCCGCGACGGTCCAGCTGACCTCCGGGCCGGAGGGGAACCTCTCCTTCATCCTCCCCCAGACGACGAGCTCCTTCACGCTCACCACCTCCGTCTACGGGTTCTCCCCCTACCATCTGGGTCCGGTTCCGGAGTCCACGCTCACCTCGACCTCGAGGGTCGTGCTGAACATCTCTCAGGTCCCCGTCCAGGTGCTGGTGAGGAACGCCTCGGGCGCGAGCGCCACGCCCCAGGTGAACTTCACCGGGCTCTCGGCCTCCACGCAGTCGGTGAACGTGACCGGGACGAACGTCACCCTCGAGCTCTACCCGGGAGAGTACTCGGTGGGCGCGTGGGCCCCCATCGCGGGGGGAGGAGTGCTTCGACCCTTCACGAACTCGACGCTCTCCGTCCCGATCGGTTCCTCCGGGGTGACCCTTGCCCTCTCGGTCGTCCCGTCGCTCCAGTATCGCGTGAACTCCACCACCTATGCCGTCTCGCTCTCGGGGACGAAGGCGGAGCTCTCGGGCGCGCTGGGGACCCTCACGTTCAACGGAACGACGCTCTTGAGAGGGTTCGACGCCCCCTCGGGGCAGTACAACCTCTGGCTCACCGGGCACAACGGTAGCCAGCCCGTCTCGTTCTTCGACCCGGTGTCGCTCTTCGCGAACGGGACGGCCTCTCCCTCGAAGGTGACCCTGCTCCCCGCCGGTGTGCTGGACTTCTCCATGCGCGCTCCGTTCGGCCGCGTGGTGAACACCTCGCTCGCGGTGGGGATCACCAACGGCAACGGTACCTCCTCCTCGTTCACGACCTACGCCTCGGGGAACGCGACGCTCACGCTCCCGCGTGGAGGCTACACGATGTCCGTGAACACCACGGCCCTCCTCGACGTGAACGGGGTCACCCAGTACTGGGCCATCTCCACCAACCCGCGCGCCGACACGTGCGCCGTGGCTCCGCTGGGCTCCTCCAGCTGCGTCCTGACGGTGAACGTGACCCAGGCGCTGGACGTGGTCGCGGCCTCGCTCCAGTTGAACGGGGCGTCGATCTCCGGCGGAACGGGCACCGTCACCGCCATTCCCTTCAACGGGGCGGCGACCGAGGTCTTCCCGGTCTCCGGGAGCAGCGTGTCGCTCTCCCTCCTCCCCGGACGATACACCCTCTACACGGTGCTCTCCGCGACCTCCGCCCCCATGGTCAACGTGACCACCCTCACGATCCCCTACTCCGCCTCGCCCATCCCGGTCGTCCTGGAGCTCCAGCCCGGATGGGTGCAGACCCTCGCGATCTCGGGCCCCTCGGGCCTTCCGACCCCGAGCTCGTTCAACCTCTCGTTCTCCCACCCCGGAGGCGGGCTCATGGTCAACCTCACGAATGTGAGCTTCGGGTCCTACGCGCTCGCGCTTCCCTCGGGGAGCTACCATGTCCAGGTCAGCTCCCTCGTCGCGCCCTGGGGGCCCCGGGTCGACCTGCTGGGAACGACCAACCTCACGGTGGCGGCGGCGAACTCGTACGTGCCCTTCCCGTTGCAGCCTCAGTGGCAGCGGGCGGTCACCATGACGCTCGTGGGCAACCCGAACCCGATCACGGGCAACGGCGGGACGGTCACCTACCAGATCGTCGTGAACAACACCGGGAACGCGCCCCTCTCGCTCACCGCGACCGGGGCACCCTCCACCTGGCCGATCCGGTTCTCCCCCGGCAACTTCACGCTGGGACCGGCCGCCAACAACCGTTCCCGGGTGATCGAGGTGCAGCTCACGGTTCCGCTCTCCGAGCCTGCGACGATCCCCACGATCGTCTTCCAGCTCACCCAGAGCACCGGCGGGAGCGCGCTCGCGTCCGTGAACGCCCCGTTGACGCTCATCAAGACCTACCAGTTCACGATGGGCGCCACGACCTCCTTCGACCAGATCCGGGCCGGGGCCATCCTCCTCGGCTTCCACATGACCGCGACCGGGAACTCCGGGGAACAGGTGGCGCTCAGCGTCGGCAACGGGGCAGAGCTCTCCCAGGACGGATGGTCCTACGTCATCGCGGCCGTCTCGACGGGACAACCGGTCTACGGCACGGAGAGCATCACGCCCGGCGCCCAGCCCTTCCAGGGATCGGTCGAGCTGTTCCCCCACAGCCCGGCTCCGATCATCCCGGGCAGCGTCCAGGTGCTCGGAGTGGACTCGGCCCACCCCCAGGTCACGGGGATCGCCTACCTCACCGTCGTCGGGCACGCCACGATCGCGCTCAACGCGACCCCGGTGGTCTCGGGCCCCTCCGTCGGCGGGTCCCCGCCGCCGGACTACCAGACCTGGCTCTTCCCGCTGCTCACCGTGCTGCCGGCGATCGTCATCGTGGCGGTCGCGGGGTCCTGGCGCTGGTGGAAGACCCGGAGGTGGACCCGGCGATGAGCCCCTTCCCGCGGTCCCGCGCTCCCTGGACGCTGCTCGCGGTCCTCGTCCTCTCGGCGAGCGCGATCCTTCTCCCCGCCGGGGCGAACGCCTCGAGCGCGGCCTCGCCTCCCTTCAACGTGCAGATCACCGGCCCCTCGCTCCTCTCGACGAACGTCTCGGGGCACTTCTTCGCGACGGCCTCCGGCGGCCCGGCGGAGCTGCTGAACGGGACGGTCACCGGCAACTACACGTTCACGGTCTCGGTGGTCGGGCTGGACACGTCCGGCTCCTTCGTCTCCCCGGTGGGAGGCGCATTCGTCAACCAAGAGATCAACGTGACCGTCGGGGGGCTCAACCACACGGGGACCTACACCCTCGAGTTCAACGTGACGAGCCACGGGTTCGCGCATGGGCTCGGGAACGAGACCCAGGTGTTCTCGACCCAGTTCCAGGTGGTGGTCCCGTACATCGTGGCCACGACCGTCCAGAACATCAACACCTTCCAGGTGTCCGGCTCGACCATCCGGGTCTCCCTTGACGGCGCCGTGGTCGGGAGCATCGGTGTCCCGACCATGCTGCCCGACGCGAGCGTCGCGGTCAAGTACAACTACACCACGCTCGGGCTGTCGCCGGGCTACCACACGTTCACGCTCACTCTCGTGACCTCGGGCGGGCTGCTGCAGTTCTCGAACGGTCAGCAGACCTACTCGGTCTCCTTCTACGTGCAGGGCCCGGCCCCGGACTACACGGTGTACTACCTCACCGCAGCCGGCGCCACGGTACTGGCCATCTTTATATCGCTCCTCTTTTTCGGCCCCCGCCGCCCTCGTAGGAAGAAGAACCCTTGAGCGCTCCGGAGACCCAGGCCCCCACTCCCCCCCCGCCCGCGCCCTCGCCCGCCCCACCGGTGACCGGTGAGACGGCGCGAAGCTGCTCCTCCTGCGGACGGACCCTCATCGGATGGGGCGTGGTCGCCTTCGTCTGTCCGAGCTGCGCGGCCCCGGGCCTAGGGCGGTGCGCCCAGTGCCGGGACCAGTCGGTCAGCTATCGATGTCACTCCTGCGACTTCCAGGGCCCCTGAGGGTCTGGAGGCAGTTCCACCCATGGGAAGTACGGTCGGCCTGGTCGTGCGGGTCATGCCCACGGGCGTAGACGTCGACATGAAGGGTCTCGCGGAGAAGGCCCGTGCGGCGATGCCGACGGAGGCGAAGATCCGGGGCATGCAGGTGCGCGACGTCGCCTTCGGGCTCAAGGCCCTCCTCATCTCCGTCCACGTCCCCGACAGCGGCGGGGTCCAGGAGCAGGTCGAGAAGGCCCTCGCTGGCGTCCAGCACGTGGAGAGCGTCGAGGTCATCGACACTACGCTCGTCCAGTAGACGCACCTCCCCCCTCCCCCTCCCCCTCCCCCTCCCCCTTCCTCGCGCTCCATCGCAGGCCCACTTCCCAGGGAACGGCGCGCGCGCCGTTCCGTGGTTCAACTCAAGCGATAGCGTGGGAGGGCGACGCGCAGTTCTCCCCTGGGAGGGTCCGGCGGACCAACTTAGGGCCCCGGCCTGGATGGGATGATGTCCCCGTCGACGTCGGGGTCAGCCCCCGCGGGGTGTCCCCCTCTTCTTCTTGAGGCGAAGTGTTTCCGTCGCCCACCGGGGACCTTCCGTGGACCTCTTCACCCACGTCATCTTCGCCTACCTCCTATCTTTCGTCCTTTGGGGCCCGGCCTACCCTTGGTACATCGCGGCGGGGGCGATGGCCGGTGGACTCCCCGACTCGGACGTGCTGTTCTACCCGCTCTCCAAGCGCTTCCCGATCCTCCGGCACCACGGGATCACCCACTCCATCCTGGGGACCACCTGCGTCGCGGCGGTCGGGTCGGTCCTCGTCCCCCACATCTTCGCGCCGTTCATTCCCGGTACCCCCACCGCCCTCGCGCCGGAGTACACGCTCCGGTTCTTCGTCGCCATGGAGATCGGAGGGCTCTCCCACGTGTTCCTGGACGGCTTCACGCACTTCGCCGTCCCTCCGTTCATTCCCTTCTCCAACCACGAGTTCAAGCTCGAGGCCGACCGGGCCATCAACTTCGGAATGACCATCCTCACGGTCGTGACGATGGCCACGCTCATCTACGAGAACCGGAACCCGTCCATCATCCCCGTCTCGCTCTGGGTCGACACCGCGTGGGTCCTCACGGCGATCTACGGAGGCTATCTCCTGGTCAGGGCCCTCGGTCGCTGGCGGGCGGGCGCCGAGCGGAAGAAGGACGGCTACGCGGCCGTCATCCCGACGGGGAACCCGTTCGTCTGGTTCCTCGTGGACGAGAAGATCACGCCGGAGCTCTACCACATCCGCTACCGCAAGTTCGTGCTCGGACGCGGCTTCGCGACCCCGGAGCGCGTCCTGGACGTGAAGAAGAGCCCCCAGGGGACGGGCCCGGTGCGGACCGCGCAGGAGGCGCTCGACCGGAGCTACTCCTCGATCGTGGAGAAGAACCGGTTCCTGCACGAGAGCTACCACTTCGGCGAGGCCGAAGCGAAGGGCGACACCTTCGAGGTCGTCTGGTACTCGATCGAGTTCGCGATGTTCGGCCGGGCCCCCGGGGTGACGGCCAAGGTCGATGCCACGACGGGAAAGGTCGAAGCCCGCTCGAAGTTCCTGCGCCCGCCCACCGCGAGCGGCATCTGAGGTGGGCAGGAGCCCCCGCCGGGGGGCGCACCCCCTCTCCCGCTCCGCGCCGCTTTATAATCGAACATCGTAGCCCGTTCGAAGCGGCCGGGATAGGGTAGTCTGGCCTATCCTGGGGGACTGTGGATCCCTCGACCCGGGTTCAAACGACGCTGGGGACAACCCCCAACGTCTGAGATTCTCGGTCCCGGCCCTTCTCCCCTCCCTCGAACGGCGGGGCGCCAGGCGGTCCACCCAGGAGGTGGGCCCGCATTCCCGTCAGCGACGCCGACGCTTCGCGGGAGCCCCGACCGGGGCCGTCCCTTTCCCCGACGGCTCGACCCGTGGCGGGATCGCCGCGGCCCGGGCCTCCTGCAGGTATTGGGTCCGCTGGACCGCGGAACTCGCCTCCTCCCGGAGGTGCTCATCGCAGAGGAGCAACTGCTTCCATCGCCAGCTCGCACGGCGGCCGCAGCTCGCCACGGTGCACCCCTTCCGACCCGTGTAGGTGACCGCCCCTCCCGACGGGAGGCTCGGGCCCTTCGCGGTCGAAGTGGGCTGCGGCGGGGGAGGGACCCGCTTCGCCCTCTCCGACCTCAGGGGGAAGAGCTCGTCGAGCACCTGCGGGAGCTGGTCCAAGGCGTAGTCCGCCCAACTCGCTCCCCACCGACGCATGTCCGCCGGGGAGACCTCCCAGTTGTGGAGATGGCAGGCCCGACCCAGCACGGTGACCCCTTCGACGCTCCGGCCGGCCTCCATGTCGAACCGGGAGTCCCCGACCAGGACGAGCGGAACGTTCGGCCATCGGTCCTGGAACTGTCGGAGGTGCTGGTCCTTCGTGCCTTGCTGCGCGCCGAGAACCGTCTCGAAGAAGAACCCGAGACCACCGCGCTCGAGGATCAGCTCGGCCATCTCCCGTTCGGCCCCGGTCGAGAGCACCAGCTTCCAGCCGGCCTGGTCGAGCCTCTTGAGCAGCTTGGGAACCTCGGGGAAGAAGGAGGCGCGGGGGTAGGCCGTCTTGGCCTTCGCCTCGTGGAACTTGCGGGCCGTGTCGACGAGCTCGAAGGGGGTGGCCTCGGGGTAGAGCTCCTTCAGCTGGAGCTCGAAGGGCTTGCCCGTCGTTCGGTAGTACATCCTCTCCGCTTCGACGAGCGGGGTCCCGAAGACCTGGTTCAAGATGGTCGAGGCCGTCCGCCCGATGAGCGGCATGCTGTCGAGGAGCGTGCCGTCCATGTCGAAGGCCACGATCCCGCGAGGCGAGGCGTCCCGACCCTTCCCATCCGCTACGCCGCGGGGTTCAGGGCGGTCCTTGGTCATGGGGTGGACCGGGGGCTCTCCGGCTACTTATAATTGCGACAGGTCAGGCCGACGTGCATCCTTCCGACGCGATACGCGGCCGTCGTTCCCAGCTGCTGGCTGGCCGCCGGGTGGTCATCGGCATCTCGGGCTCCATCGCTGCCATCGAGACCCCGCGCATCGTCCGGGAGCTGCTCCGGCACGGCGCCGAGGTGCAGGCGGTGATGACCAAGGACGCGCTCGGGATCATCACTTCCGAAGCCCTTCGCTTTGCGACGGGACGGGCTCCCATCACGGAGCTCACGGGCGACGTCGAGCACGTCCGCAACCTGGGCCCGGGGCCCGGTCGGGCCGACCTGCTCCTGCTCGCTCCCGCCACCGCCAACACCCTCTCGAAGGTGGCCCAGGGCATCGACGACACCCCGGTGACCACGTTCGCCTCGATCGCTCTCGGCGGTGGGGTCCCCGTGCTGGTCGCTCCGGCGATGCACGAGGACATGACCCGGAACCCCGCCGTGGCGCAGAACCTGCGACGGCTGGAGGAGATGGGTGTCGCCTTCATCCCCCCGATCGTCGAGGAGGGTGAGGCGAAGCTCGCCACGCCCGAGGTCATCGCCGCCCATGTCCTGCACCGGCTGGCACGAGGGGCCTGGAGCGGGCGTAAGGTCGTCATCATCGGGGGCTCCACCTCGGAACCTCTGGACGACGTCCGCTCGCTCACCAACGAGGGAAGCGGGCTCCTCGCCGTGAACCTCGCCGCACAGGCGTTCTTCCGGGGAGCTTCGGTGGAGGCTTGGCTGGGTGCCCTCCGCGTCCCGGTCCCCCTCTTCCTTTCCCCGCGCCGCTTCACGACCCTGGAGGACCTCCGGGGGTTGGTGAAGAAGGAGGCGAAGACCCTTCGCGAGGCCGATGCGGTCCTCGTCCCGGCCGCGCTGTCGGACTTCACGCTGAAGAAGCAGGAGGGGAAGATCCCCTCCCTCCAGGAGAAGCTCGTTCTCGAGCTCGCCAAGGCCGAGAAGCTGCTTCCGGAGCTTCGCCACCTGGCCAAGGCCCCGACGCTCCTCATCGGGTTCAAGCTCGAGGCCGGGCTCTCGCCAAGGGCCCTTCAGGAGAGGGCCTGGGTCTACCTCCAGTCGACCGGGTGCGATGCTCTCGTGGCGAACGAGAGGAAGAGCATGGGAGGGCCCGACTCGGAGGTCTATCTTGTGCGCAGGGAGGGCAAGATCCACCCTTACCACGGAACCAAGGACGTGGTCGCGGGCCGGCTCCTGGACGACGTCGGACAGGACCTCGCCCCGAGATAGGCGAGAACGTCGGGGCCGTCCTTCGCCCCCATCCTTCGAGGGAACGGTTGAGCGCGGGACGGGTCTCTCTCGCCCCTCCCTCGGTTCGAGGTCCCCGTTCGGGCCGGAAGAAACCCCATATGGGTCCCACCCGAGCCCTGCTCTACCCGTGAGCGCCCTCCCTACCCATCGGCGCAGCGTCTGGCCGTTCCGCTGCGCCACGCTCCTTCTGGTGCTCTTGGCGTCCTCAGCCTTCCCCGCGTCCTCGCCGCACGGAAGTCCTCAGCCCTTCTCGTCCGTGCCCAACGACGGGGCTGGAGCCCCGGCATGGCCGTCCCTCGGGACACCCACCAACCTGACCATCGCCTCGCAGCCGCTCCTGCTCTCCTCCCAGTTCTGGGGCACGACCATCTCGGCCGAGGCCCATCTGCTGCCGGACGAGCCCGCGCTGCTCAACGCCACGCGGTCCCACGTTCTGGTCTGGCCCGGGGCGAACGCCGGCGACCGGCTGAACATGCTGAACGGATCGATGCTCACGGTGAACGGCACCACCCTCACCTGGGCGCCACCCGCCACGAACGAGACCCAGTTCATCCACCTCTGTCGGGAGCTCTCGTGCGAGGCGATCTTGCAGGTTCCCGGGGAGATCGACAACCCCTCGCTTGCGGCGCAGTTCGTCAACTACACCGAGCGCACCTTGGGGTTCACGCCTGCCTACTGGGAGATCGGGAACGAGCCGGAGCTCTGGGTGCAGTGGCAGCGACCCTGGTCGCAGTGGAACCTCCCTCCCGAGACCGGGAGCCAGCGGATCGCTCCGCCTCAGTACGCCTGGGAGGTGCACAATTATACCACGGTCCTTCGGACCGCGGACCCGAACATCCGGATCCTCGGGCTCGCGGGCACGGGGCGGTCTCAGAACAGGTTCCCGCTGTCAGATTGGGTGAACGACACCGTGGCGGTGAACGCCGCGACCCTTGGCGGGATCGCCTTCCACGTCTATACCGCGGGCGTGTGGGGGAACGGGACGCTCGCCCAGTTCTACGCGTTCGACACGGGCCCCTACAGCGTGCCCGGCCGGGTCTCGGACACACGTTCGGCGATCTCGGCGGAGGTGAACGCCACGTGCACAGGCTGCCCGGACCCTCCCGTCATCCTCACCGAGCTCGGTTCCGCGCTCTCGCACTACCAGTTCGGCAACCTCAGCGAGGGGTTCGCCGGGGGGCTCTCCTTGGCCGCCAGCGAGATCGAGGGCATGGACCTGAACGTCTCGAACCTCGACGTGTTCGCTTCGGTCCTGAACACCTCGAACTCGTGGTTCGCGCTGGACGGCACGAGGAGGCCGGATGCTACGGTCTACACCGATCTTCTCTCCCACCTCGGGAGCCAGGTCTTCCCCGCCTCCCTACAGGCCGCGAACACCCCGACGAACTCCGGGTCGAACACGAGCCTCAACGCCAACCTCTACGCGGTCGCGACCGTGGAACCGACCGACCAGGGGCGAGCGGACCTGCTCCTGGTCAACCAGAACATCTCCACCAACGTTTCGTTCGCTCCGAGCCTGCCCGGGATCGGACCCGGGATCCCTGCGGAGCTCTGGACGTGGTCCGGCGCCCCGCACTTCTCCTCGTCCAACAGTTCCTGGTGGGTCCGCGCGACGACCCCCGCTCCTGCCGCGACGTTCTTCCCGAACGGTCTCCCGGCCTCGTGGACGCTTCCCCCTCAGACCATCGCCCTCCTCGAATCCTACCCGACGGCCGCCACCCAGGTGACTTTCAACTCCACCGGGGTCCCCGCATCCACTGCCTGGTTCGTCACCGTAGATGGACGGAGCCTGAGCTCCACGGTACCGACCCTGTCGGCGCTGCTTCCGCAGGGGACCTATTCCGTTGGCGCGCCGCCGCTGAGCCTGCCCGTAGGGACCCTCTACCCGAACCCGCACGAGCGGCTCGAACCCTTCCCTCCCGAGCCTCTGGTCGTGGGGTCGACCCCCGTGCTCGCGACCGTGCCCTACGTGGACCAATGGTCGGTCGCCTGGGCCGCCTTCCCCTCGGGAATGGGCGCCGTGGTGCCCAACGTCGCTTGGGCGAACGCGAGCGCCCCCACCACGCTGACCGCCGTGCCGATCCAAGGGTGGGTCCCCTCCTCGTGGGTGGGGAAGGGCGCCGGGAGCTACACGGGGAGCGGGCCGCAGGCGACCATCACGCCCAGGAGCTCGATCCACGAGAACGTGACCTTCGTGCCCGGGTTCAACGCCAACTTTGCGGAGACCGGCCTCCCCCCTGGGACCAACTGGAGCGTTCGCGTGGACCTCGTGAGCCAGTGGAGCACGACCTCGACCATCTCCTTCGTCGAACCCAACGGCTCCTACATCTTCCAGGTGAACTCCGTGGCCGGGTACACCGCCTCCCCCTCGAGCTCGAGCTTTGCGGTCTCGGGGGCCGCCCTTCAGGTGGACGTCCAGTTCACCCCGAACCCCACGACGTACGCCGTCAGCTGGCAGGAGACCGGCCTTCCCGGGAACACCGCATGGTCCGTGCTCGTGGACGGGACGGCGTCGTCCTCGGCGGGCCCCACACTCACCGTCGCGCTGGCGAACGGGACCCACTCGTTCACGGTCCCCTCCCTGCCGGGTTACCAACCCACGCCGAGAGGAGGGGCCCTCGTCGTCGCGGGGACACCGTTGCAGCTCGCCGTGAGCTTCTCCCCCTTCGCGCTCCCGGTCTCCTTCAACGCGAGCGGCCTCCCGGCTGGGCAGACGTGGACGATCGTGCTCGGAGGCACGTCGGTATTGACGAGCGACACGCAGTTCCTTGTTACGGAGCCGAACGGCACGTACGCCTGGAGCGTCGTCGCTCCGACCGGTTACACCGCCAATCCTTCGTCGGGCACACTGTGGGTGCACGGCGGCGCCGTGTTCGTCACCGTCACGTTCGTATCGGGGGGCTCCTCGTCGGCGCCCGGTGGGTTCGGGAGCGCTCTGTTCTGGACGCTCCTGGTCGTGGGCCTGGTCGCGGCCGTGGCGATCGTGCTGGTCCTCGTGCTCAGCCACCGCCGAGGGTCGGGCCCCGGGCGCAGGGGGGAGGAAGAGTGGCGGACGCCGCCTCGCGAGACTTCCCCCGGCCCACCCCCGCCGCGCGGGCCCACGTGACCTACGGGTGGACGACGCCCAGGATCCCGTTGATGATGAACTGGACCGCGACCGCTCCCAGGAGCAGCCCCATGACCCGGATGATCGCGGTGATGCCCACTCGGCCAAGGTAGCGGAAGATCCCCCGCCCGAAGTGGAGGATCAGGAAGGACGCCACGGTCACCGCGATGACCGCCAGGAAGAGCCCGAAGACCTCGAAGAGGTTGTCCTTGGCGTTGCCCACGTAGACCATCACCGTGGCGATGGCGCCCGGGCCGGCGAGCAGCGGGATGCCGAGCGGAGCGATGGCCAGTTCGTCGCGCTTGCGGATCGCCTCCTCCCGGTCGGCGGGAGCGATCTTCTTTCCCACGTCACCGTGGAGCATGTCGTAGGCGATCAGGAAGAGTAGGATCCCACCGGAGATCTCCATCGCGTAGAGGGTGAATCCGAAGGCGGTGAACAGGTACTTCCCCGCGACCAAGAAGACGACCAGCGTCACCCCGGTGGTTGCGACCGCCCGGCGCAGGATGACCCGCTTGTCCGCCTCTTCGAACCCCTCGGTGAGGGCGACAAAGAACGGCAGCGTCCCGATGGGGTCCACGGTCGCGAACAGGCTCGCCGTGGCCGCGAGGACGAAGGCCAGCTCTTCGATCACGTTCAACCGGAAATCGGGGGGGCCGAGGGGTTGGGGTCGCCCCACTGGATGCCGCAGTTCGCGCACACGCGGCTGGAGGGGAGCGGGTTGCCGCACATCGGGCACTCCCGGACCGACTGGAGCGAGACGGACCCGAAGGCGGAGATCTTCATCGGAGAGCTCGAACGTGTCGGGGATCCGGAAGGGGTCCCGCTCCCACGGCCCGACGGCGGTGGCGGGGGAGGGATCGCCATCGGCGGAGAGCTCACGGAGGGAGCGGAGTTCGTAGGCGACGGCGGTGGAGGAGCGGGGATCGAGAAGAGGTCCGGTCCGCGGCTCGAGCTCGAGGACCCCGTCGTCAAAGCCGAGGGCGGGGGTGGAGGTGGTGGAGGGGGCGGCGGCGGGGCGGCGGGAGGTGGCGCGGCCACGGGGGACGGGGGAGGGGCGGGCTGGACGGGAGCCGTCGCGGACGCGGACGTGGACGTGGACCTCGCGCTCTTGGTCTCGAATGGAGCGGACACGGCCGGGGCAGGAGGAGCGGTCGCGGGAGGAACGGGTGCCGCCGAAGAGGCTCCTGTGTCGGCGGCGGCCACTTCCGAAGACGGCGGTGTCGGCGTTGCCCTGGAGGCCCTCAGTCCCTCCGAGGGAGACATAGGCTCGGCGGTCGCGCTCAGCCGGGCATACTTTTCATCGTCAATGGTCAGCGCCGGGAGCAGACCCAGGGGCAGCAGGTTCCGGGTCGGCCGCCCCGAGTCGGACGGCCCCGGCGACGGGGGAGCCGGCGGAGCCGCGGGGGGAGAGGGTGCGGGCTCGGGCGGTGGTGCCGTCGGCGTCTCTCCTCCCTGGCTTCCCCTTCTCTTCCTGGGGGCGCGCGGCTCCCGACCGGGGATGAGCGTCGTGGGGACGGGCCCGTTCCAAGTGACGAGACAGGTCCGGCAGACCCGGTCCCGCTTGAGCTCCCCGCCACACCAGGGGCAGTAGGTGTAGATGTCGGCGAGCCTCGAGTCGGTGGAGACCACGTACCGCCCTAGGGGCCGAACGGATAAAGCACATCGGGACGGGAACGGACGTGCGTTCCCGCGGGCCTAGCCGCCTTCGTCCGCCCAGCTCATGTTGCACCGCGGGCAGAACCCGTTCTCGAGGGGGCCGCTGCAAATGAAGCACCGTCCAGGGCCGCTCGTGAGCGGCTCCGCGGCGGAGGGGGCGGGGGGCGGGCTCGGGGCGGGAGCGGCGGAGGCCGTCGACTCGGCGGGCGCGGCCTGCGGGAGCACCTCCTTCGGCGCGGGCGGAGGCGAGGGCTCGGGCGGCGGGACGGGCGGGGCTTCGGCGCGTTCTACGACCGAGGGAGATGGCGGAGCGGGAGTCCTGGGGACCTCGTGAACCATGGGTGGCTCGGAGACCGGCGCAGGCGCCGGCACCTGCTCGGGAGGCGGAGCCTGAGGGGCCTGAGCGAACGAGGAGGTCGGGGGAAGGGGTTCCGCTCCCTGGTCTCGGTCCACGAACGTGGCGGGCTCGGAGGAAGCGGGCTCCCAGGAGACCTGGCAGTTCGGGCACACCCTCCCCGGGGCGAGGAGCGTGCCGCACTGCGGACAGTGCGTGAGCTCCGTAGGGGCCGCGAGAGGGGCGGTCGGCGGTGGTGGGGCTGCGCCGCTCATTCCCGGGCGCCCGATGGTCGTGTTCAGCTCCGGATGGGAGGGTTCCCAGCGGACCTGGCAGACGGGGCACTCGCTCTCGGGCGTGAGCGGACCGGAGCACTGGGGGCAGTGGGTCAGCGCTTCCAGCTGCGAGGGCGCCGGTCCGACGATAGGTGAGGGGGCAGGGGCTGGGGAGGGTACCGCCTCGGCCACCGCCGACGGGAGCACGGTTTCGAGAGGAGCCTCTGGCGACACGTACTGGCAGGTGGGGCAGGGGATCCCTCCTCCGAGGAGACCCGAGCCGCAACGAGGACAGAGATCGGGGCCCATCTCCTGAGCGCTGACCGGGGGAACGGTGGGCTCGACGCTTGGGGTAAGCGGGGCGCCGGCGCCCGACACGCGTGTCCCGGGCGGGAGCGCCGCCGGGGCGTCGGGAAGCACTCCCCCCAGGTCGTCGGGTGACTGGTCGGAGGCCCCCGCGGGCACGGGCGGGGCCATCAGGTCGGGGTTGACCGACGCTCCCGTGGCCAGGAGGACCGGCGCGGGGGCGAAGGCCTCCATGTCGGGTTGGGGCTCGCCCAGGGGTCGGCGCCGACGCATGGCCAAGAGTGCGATGACGGCGGCCACGACGACGGCGACCAACACCAGGAGCAGCCACCAGGGGATCCCCACGATGCTGGTGGAGAACAGGGAGCCGTTGGGGGAGGCCGTCGCGACCGTGGCGTTGTAGAACCCGGTTCCCTTGCCGCCGGAGGAGTCGGTCACGATGACCTGCACCTCGTAGCCTCCGGCCGCGGTGAAGTTGTGGTTGACCGTCGCTGAGGAACCCGATGCGGAGGTCGTGACCGAGGGCGAGCCGTCGCCGAACGTCCAGAGCAGTTTGTAGGTGCCGTCGCCGCCGCTCAACGAGGCGGTCAGCGCCATGTTCACGGGGGCTGGAGAGTCGAAGTTGTTGCCGGTGACGACCACCGCGATCGCGGGGAACACCGTGAGGTTGAGGGAACCGGTACCGTACCCCCCCACCGTGTCGTTGGCGGTGGCCCGGACGTCAAAGGTCCCCGCGACCGCGAACGCATGCAGGAGCTGGTTCGCCCCGGCCTGCGGAGACGTCCCGCTGCCGAAGGTCCACCAGATGGTGGGGAAGTAGCTCTGGGACCCTCCGCTCACGGTGGCGGAGAAGATGACGTTCGTGTTCACGTCGACACCGTTCGCCACGTTGATCCCCGAGGCCGTGGCCGTCAGGGCCACAGTGATCGGAGGATAGACGAGGACGCTCGTCGGGGCGGAGGCGGCCTTCGCCCCCGTGCTGTCGGTCACCGTCAGGACGACCGAGTAGGTCCCGGAGGAGGAGAACGTGTGCGTGGCCACCGCCGGGCTCGTCGTCACCACCACGGCCGGCGTGCCATCTCCGAAGCTGAAGGAGAAGGAGGTGTAGGTTCCCGAACCTCCGATCGCGGAGCCGTCGAAGCTGACGATCTCCCCCACGTCCGTGGTGGAGGGGGTCGCGGTCACCGAGGAGGTGAAGATCCCCGCGAAGGGTGAGACCGACACGCTGACCTGCGCCGTGCCCGAGCGGCCGGAGCCGGAGGTGACCGTGACGGCGGCAGAGTAGGTCCCCGCCGTGGTGTAGGTATGTTGATCGGACCCTGTCGCCGTGTTGGCATTCGTCCCATCGCCGAAGGTCCAGGCGTAGGCGTATCCCCCGGTGCCTCCGGTCGCCGATGCACTGAAGGAGACGGGCAGACCCGCAACGGGTGAGGAGGGGCTGAAGGTGAGCGTGACCACGAGCTGGCAGGAAGATCCGCACCCGGTGGGAGGGTTCACCACCTCGGTGAACGTCTTCGAGGCCGCGTGCCCGGCGGCGTCCGTCACCGTGAGGCTCACGGAATAGCTGCTGGCCGACGTGTAGTTGTGGTGCGCCCAGGCCGTGGTCCCCGATCCGCCGTCCCCGAACTTCCAGGCGTAGGCGTACGGGGTGACGCCTCCCGCCGCCGCCGAGGAGAAGGTCACCATCGTCGTGGTGTTGGAGGGATTGGGCGAGCCGGTGGCGCTCAGAATGGAGAGCGCGGCGACCACCGTCACGGGAACCGTCGTGGTGACCGAGAATCCTAGACTGTCGTTGACCCACACCTGGGCCGTGTACGTCCCGACCGAGGCGTAGACGTGGGTCGCGGAGGCCCCGTTGATCGTGGCACTTCCGTCGCCCGCGATCCACTGGTAGGTGTAGCTCGGGGTGCCCCCGGTGGCCGAGGCGTTGAGGAAGACGGTCTGGCCCACCTCGGGGCTGGAGGGGAACTTGGTCGCGGTCACCGTCATCGCGGTGTCGACCGTGACGTTCGTGAACGCGGACCGGACCACCGCAGGGCTCGCCGAGTCGGTCACGCTCACCATCATCATGTACGTCCCGGCCGCGGTCGGCGTGCAGACGTCGGTCGCTCCCGTGGGGGCGGCACATCCGAAGGTCCCCGACGGGGTGGGCGTCCAGCCGTAGACGTACGGGGTCGTGCCTCCGGTCGGGGTCGCCGTGAAGGTCACGGAATTGCCGGGCAGGATGGAAGAGCTGGACGACGTGAGCCCGACCTTCAAGGGGAGCGCGACCGAGATCGTGGCGCCCGCCCACGGAGAGGTCACGCCCAGCGAGTCGGTCACGTCCACCGCGACGACGATCGAGCCTGAGGTCGCGAAGGTGTAGGTGAACGACGACCCCGTGATCGACTGGGCCGCCCCGTTGACGGTCCACGCGTAGGCGCTGTAGCTCCCCGAACCTCCGGACGGGGTCGCGGTGAAGGTCATGCTCTGGTTGACGTCGAGGCTTCCCGAGGTCGGGGAGACGGCGACCAGGAGACGGGGGTTCACCGTGACCGTGCCCGCGGCCGCGGTGACGATCTCGCCGATCGTGTCGGTGATCTGGACCGAGGCGCTGTACGTCCCCGGATTCGTGTAGTTCACCAGGGGGCTCTGGGTGGTCGTCGGGCAGGACGGGCTGCAAGCCCCTCCGAAGTTCCAGCTGTACGTGTAGGGCGACGCGCCGGCCCCCGGCGTCGCGGTGAACTGGACGCCTTGCCAAAGGTCCACCGTCGCGGGCGAGGCGGCCGCGGTCCCGTAGAGCGCGTAGAAGGCCGCGTAGTAGATCTGCGAGGCGGGGTTCCCGGCGTCCACGTAGGCCACGTCGACCCGGAACGGCGAGGGGGCGGAGGAGGTCGACATGGCGACCGAAGTGGCGGAGAGGGCCCCACCCGCCGCCACCAGCTGCGGGGCCAGGAACGTGCCCGTGGGCGAGGTGGTCCAGGTGGCTTGGACGTTCGAGTTCCCATCTACGTAGCTCACGAAGGGGGCCCCGGTGGTGGGGTTCAGGGCGATGTAGGCGCTGTGCAGCCCGGTGGTCGTCGAGGCCCCGCTCGGCCAGGCCCCGCGGACGTAGGTGGTCGCGGTGTTGTAGTAGTACGCGACATCGTAGGTGGGGGAGGTCGTGCTCCCGGTGTTCACGAGGAAGTCGATCGCGCTGTCGTTGCCGAGCGCGCCGCCGTAGGCCGTCTCCCCCTGCTGGACGATGACGGTCGCGTACGGCGTCGTGGAGGACATGGCGGCGCTGGTCACCTGGACCGCGTCGTAGGGGAGCGTGAGGAACGCGGTGAAGGAGTACCACACCCGGACGAAGTCCGTGGTGACGGCGGAGTTGGTCACCGAGTACGTGAACGAGCAGTTCTCGTTGATGTTGCTGCAGGCGAAGGAGATGGCGGGCCAGTAGAGCGCCGTCGTGCTCCGGGGCCCTTCAAAGACCGCGCCGGGGCAACCCGTCCCGGAACAGATGGTCGTGCCGCCGGTGTAGGCGTCCACCGTGCTGACGGTCCCCGTCGGCCAGGTCGTGTAGGTGGCATAGTTCACGAAATATCCCCAGTAGGCCACCTCGGCATACCCGCTCGTGGTCCACGCCACGGTCGGGCTCTCGATGGTGTCCATGGCGCCGTAGTTCGCCTGCCCCCACCAGTTGGCGTTCGTGCCCGACTGGGTCCAGGTGCTCCCGCCGTTGGCGGAGACCTTGAGGACGTAGCCGTCGCTGGACGCGGGGTTGACGGTGTCCGCGACACGGGTCTCCCAGACGACGGCGATCTCCGCGGTCGCCCCGCTGCCATGGACCGCTAGGCTCGGCCCCGTGTCCTGGGTGGTCGCGCCGGAGTCCAGCTGGACCGGACTGGAGAAGCTCGCGCCGTCGCTCGAGCTGAAGGCGAAGAAGATGCTCCAGCGTCCGGAGACGTTGGCGGCCCAGGCCGTCCAGACGTAGCCCGAGGCATCGGAGACGGTCGAGGGGTTGGTGGACCAGGCGAAGACGGGGCCCCCGTTCTGGTCCGTGGTGGTGGTCGTCGAGACCTGGATCGGGGTAGAGAAGATCCCCGCGGGGACCGATCCGAGCGCCGGACGGGTCGGCGGTGCACGGAGAACGTGCGCGGCGACACCGGGGGCGTTCGTGAGGCTCGATGCGTGGGCGTGCTGGGCTACCTGGGCCACCGTGGAGGGGCTGAGCGCCGAGATGGCGCTGGACCCCGGGGCCTGGCCGGCCGAGGGGACGTTCGCACCTACGGCCGGGCCAAGCACCGCCGCTTGGGCTCCGGTCGAAGCCATCAGGGCGAGCGTCAGCAGAAGGAGGCCGGTTCCGGCCCGCGCCGCGAAGCGCCTCACCGAGGCGTGGTACGCCATAGGATGCGTCGGCTTCGCAAGCGGCTCGAGGTATAAGTACGTGTCCCACAAGCGTCGAGGTACAGGTGTCCGTTCACCTCGCCGGTCCGCAGTTTCCCGCGCGGACGCGCAACGCCGGCCTTATACCTCCCTCCGAACTGCGGCGCGCCGGGTCCGACGATGGTGCTGCTCCGCGAATATCGAGGCAAGGAGATCCTGAGGAAGTTCGGCGTTCCGGTCCCTCCCGGCAAGGTCGTTCGTAGCGGCGAAGAGGCCGCGAAGGCCCTCGCCGCAGGCGAGGTTCCCGTGCCCTGTGTCGTGAAGGCCCAGGTGCTGGCCGGAGGACGAGGCAAGGCCGGTTTCGTGAAGCTCGTGAACACGGCCCCGGAGGCCGTCCAGGCCGTCGAGGGCATGGTGGGCAAGGAGTTCAAGGGCGAGACCGTCCGCGAGGTGCTGCTCACCACCAAGGCCGACATCGCCCGGGAGCTCTACCTCTCCATCACGCTCGACCGCTCCTCCCGCAAGCCGCTGCTCATGGCCTCCGCCCAGGGAGGGATGGAGATCGAAGCGCTGCCGGCAGAGAAGCTCCTGAAGCTCCCCATCCACCCGCTCACCGGGCTCGTGGCCTACGAGAAGCGGGCCGTGAGCAAGGCGTTCGACCTTCCCCCGGCCGCGGCGAAGGACCTGGACCGGATCATGGACTCGTTGTGGGCGATCTTCGAGAAGGAGGACGCCGAGCTCGTGGAGATCAATCCGCTCGCCCTGGTGGGGGACCGGCTCCTTGCCCTGGACGCGAAGGTGATCCTGGAGGACGATGCGATGTTCCGCCACACGGACTTCCAGCAGGAGCACGGAGAGCTCTCCCCGCTCGAGCAGAAGGCCCACGACAAGGGGATCGCGTTCGTGGAGATCGGAGGCGACATCGGCGTGCTCGCGAACGGCGCCGGTCTCACGATGGCCACGCTGGACGTCCTTTACCAGGAGGGCGGGCGTCCCGGGATCTTCCTCGACCTGGGAGGCACCGACGACCCCAAGAAGGTCGTCGAGGCGTTCCTCATGATGACCGAGGCGAAGCCCAAGGTCGTGTTCATCAACATCTTCGGGGGCGTCACCCGATGCGACACGGTCGCGACCGGGCTGGTCGAGGCCCTTAAGCAGGCGAAGCCCGACTTCCCGCTCGTGGCCCGGATCCGCGGGAACAACGAGAAGGAAGGGGTCCAGATCCTCCGGGCCGCGGGGATCGGCTCCTACACGGACCTCGCCGAGGCGGCCCGCAACGTCGTCGCCCTCGAGCAGGGGAAGTCCATCGCGCCGCCTCCGGCGGCCGGCGTCGTGGCTGGGGGTGCGCCATGAGCATCCTCGTTGACGGCAAGACCCGGGTCCTCGTCCAGGGGATCACCGGTCACCAGGGAACGAACCACACCCGCGGCATGAAGGCGTTCGGCTCGAACGTCGTCGCCGGCGTCACCCCCGGGAAGGGCGGGACGCAGGTCGAAGGCGTCCCGGTCTTCGACACGGTCCGCGAGGCCGTGCAGGAGACGCACCCCACCGCCACCTGCATCTTCGTTCCCGCGCCCTACACGCGCGACGCGTTCTACGAGGCGGTCGACGCGGGGCTCCCGCTCGCGGTGATCATCACCGAGCACGTCCCGTTCCACGACATGCTGAAGATGCTCTACTACGGGAAGCTCCACGGCACCCGGATCATCGGGCCCAACTGCCCGGGCCTCGCGACCCCCGGAGGGGCGAAGGTGGGCATCATCCCGAACGTCGTGTTCAAGCCGGGTCGGGTCGGTGTCGTCAGCCGGAGCGGCACCCTCACCTACGAGATGGTGGCCGGGCTCACCGCGGCGGGCTTTGGACAGTCCACTTGCGTCGGTCTCGGCGGGGACCCGGTCAACGGGACCACCTTCATCGACACGCTGAAGCTCTTCCACGAGGACCCGGCCACCGACATGGTGGTCATGGTCGGGGAGATCGGCGGGGTCGCCGAGGAGGAGGCCGCCGAGTACATCGGCTCGAGCTTCGGCAAGCCCGTGGTGAGCTACATCGCCGGCCGGTCCGCCCCACCGGGGAAGAGGATGGGTCACGCCGGAGCGATCATCGACCGGGGCCGTGGGACCGCTGAGAGCAAGGTGAAGGCCCTCGAGAAGGCCGGGGCGAAGGTCGCGAAGTTCCCGTACGATGTTCCGCGCCTGGTCGAGAGCTCGCTCAAGGAGCTTCGTTAGTGATGGCCGCTCCGGAGGGGTCGGTGGCCCGTCGGAGCCCTCGCGCCCGGGAGGGCCCTCAGAACTGCTCCGTTCCCGACTGCAGCGCGGAGGCCGTCCGTTCGCTCGCGCTCGCCGAGGCGAAGAAGGCCTTCTCCTCGCTGCCCGACACCGAGCGCCGCGCCCACCTCTGCCGCGAGCACTATCGGGCCTGGAAGAAGGCCACGAAGAAGGACCGGGACCTCAAGCGGTTGGGCTGGTAGTCCAGCTCCAGGGGCGCTCAGCCCGGTACACGGTGGGCACGAGAGACCAGAAGGTCCCTCGCACCGTGGCGGAGCATCACGCGGACCAGGTCCTCGTGGCCGGACCGCCGGGCCATGTCGACCGGGGTCTGTCCCAGGTCGTTCGGGACCCCGACCTCGGCCCCCGCCTCGAGCAGAAGCCCGACCACCTCGGTCTCGCCCAGCTCCGCGGCAAGGTGCAGGGGGGTCAATCCTCCCTGACACCGATGGGAGACGACGTCGGCGTGGCGAGAGAGCAGGAGGCGGACGACCGGGGCCTGTCCTCCCGCGACCGCGGCGTGCAGCGGCTGGTTCGCGAGCGGGTTGCGCGAGACGGCGGAGATGTCCGCCCCGTGGTCCAGAAGGGACTCGCAAGCCTCCGCGCTCCCGAAGAAGGCCGCAAGGTGGAGGGGGGTCCAGCCGTCGGGGGCGTACGTCTCGGTAGGCACGGTCGCCTTCGACAGGAGCTCGCGGATCCGAGGGAGGTCTCCCAGCGCCGCGGCCTCGTGAAGGTCCTCCGGCGCTCCCCGCCGGATCAGGTCCCACGCAAGCGCGATCTGACCGGTATAGACCGCGACCAGCGAGAGGCTCCGCCCGACCTCGTCGCGCTCGGTGAACAACTTCCGGTCGGAGGCCAGGAGCTCCTCGAGACCCTCGACGTCACCCTCCTGGAGCGCGCGGAAGAGCCGCGCGACCTCAGGACGAAGGTGAGCCGGCACGTGATGCGCATGGCTGCACGGGTTGGTAAGGGTTCGCAGGTCCTAGCGACAGTGGACCAAGGTTGGAGGAAGCGCAGCCCTGGCGCTGCAAGCTCTCACGGCGAGGGACGAAGAGCCGCGGGAACCGCCAACAGACTTGGGCCCTCGAAAACCGACCCGCCCGGCTTGCGGACGTTTGGTCCGCGGCTCTTCGAGCATGGATCGTAGGCAAGAGACCCGGCAGATCGCCGGTCAGCTTCCCTACTGTCCACGCATCCGGTGCTCGCGCATGCGCCTTCTCATGCGCTTTTTTCGCCACTTCCAGCGCATGTGGCCGCGCTTCTTCCAGACACGTGAGCTTCGTTTCATCCCGGGATACCCTCGAGAGCGCGCCGCCCTATCTTGAGGGTGTTATAAGGCTCACGGAGCGAGTGGGCGACCCCACGCAACGCCCTCCCGACCACTTCACGCGCTCCCGGAGGGGGCCCCTCAACGCACGGGAGCGGTGGCCAGACGAGAGAGGACCTGCTCCATGCTCTCGTAAGGGGCGGTCACGGCCCAGCGAACGTAGGCGGCCCCGGCGGGGCCGAAGGCGGAGCCAGGGGTCACCAGGATGCCGTGCTCGGAGAGGAGCCGGTCGGCGAAGGCGGCTCCGTCATCCGAGGGCGCCCTCTGCCAAAGGTAGAGCGATCCCTCCGGGGCGCGGACCTCGTACCCGAGGTCGTGCAGGCCCTCGGCGAGACGCCGCAGGCGCCTCCCGTACTCCTGGACGGTGGCCTCGACCGGGGGAGGACGTTGGGCCCCCGTGTACAGGCCCAGCGCGGCCGCAGCGGCCATCTGGATGGGACGGCTGGCGCCCGAATCCACCTGGCTCTTCAGCTTCACGAGCGAGGCCAGGACCTCCGCGTTCCCCACGGCGAAGCCGATCCTCCAGCCGGCCATGCCGAACGTCTTGGAGAACGAGTGGAACTCCACCGCGTGCTCGATCGCCCCTGGGGCCTGGAGGATCGAGGGAGCTCGGTGCTCCCCGAAGGTGACCTCGCTGTAGGCGTTGTCGTAGGCCAGCCACAGCCCCCGGTCGCGGGCCAGGTCGACCGCCGGGCGCACGTCCTCCAGCGTCGCCGTGCCCCCGGTCGGATTGTTCGGATAGTTCAGGAACATGAGCCGTCCATCGGAGGGGATCGCGTCCCAGGAAGGGAGCCACCGGTGTTCCTCGGAGAGGGGGAACGTGTGGACCTTGGCATAGGCGAGGTGGGTGCCCCGGGTGTACGGCGGGTAGCCCGGGTCGGGGACGAGAACGATCTCTCCGGGGTCGACCAGGGCGTGAGGAAGCGCCCCGATCCCTTCCTTGGAGCCAAGGAGGACCGCCACCTCCTTGTCGGCGTCGACCGTCACACCGAATCGCAAGCGCATCCACTTCGCGATCGCGGCTCGGAGCTCAGCTTCCCCTCGCGAGGAAGGATACCGGTGGGCCCCGGGGGCCCCCACCGCGGCGCGGGCGGCCTCGAGGACCGACGCGGGTGGGGGTAGGTCCGGGTCGCCGATCGACAGGTTCACGGCGCGCTGCTCGCCCCGCTTCCACTTGGCGGCCTTCCTCTCGAGCTCCGCGAAGGGGTACGGAGGCACCTCGGCGACGACTCGCGAGCTCGCACGACGGGGGGGTGAGGGCACGACGTTCGTGGGCATGGTCGTTGTCGGCACGGTGATGGGCGTATCAACCTCCCCCCTGAGGGACGGGTGGGGCGCGAGGGTCCCCGTCCTGGAGCGAGGGTTCCCCCAAGGAGAAGCCTCAAGGCGTGGACCGGGTCGCCGTGACCGTGATCGAAGAGGAGGAGCTCGAATCCACGGTCCTCAACTTCTTCGGCGCGAGCTTTGGTTACGAACGGATCGTGTCGATCGACGGCACCTCGTTCCTTCTCTTCACCCGGCGAGAGACGGAGAGCGAGACGAAGTTCCGTCCGAAGACCGTCCGCCGATGGCTGCTCCTCCCCCACGCGTGGGTGTTCACGGACAGGAACCAGGAGGTGCTTGTCATCGGACGGGACGGGAAGAAGCCGTTGAAGGGCGGAAGCCTGCTCTCCGCCCCGAGCTCGGACGGCGCTCGGCCCCCGAAGGAGTTCGAAGAGCAAGGGATTGACTTCATCACCCGGAAGTTCCCGGGCGACCTGGAGCTCTACGTTGTCAAGGCGTTCCTATCCACGGTCCTCTCCGAGACGGGCCTGGGCTCGCTCGGACTCCCTGCGCCGCTTGCCGACTGACCGTACGGGCGCCGCGCACCCGGACGGGTCACTCGGTGGCCCTCTCCTCGCCCGCAGGGCGCGGACCGTCCGGGGGGGCTGTGAAGGGCCGCCTCGGGGGCCCCAGCGGAAGTCCCGGACCGGGACCGCTCACATCGATGAGCACCCGGTCCGGCTTCTCCTTGAGGCGCGGAAGATCGCCTCCCGTTCCGGTCGTGGATGGAGATGCCGAGGGACGGCTGCTCGCGCCCTGCTTGCGCCGAAGCCATTCTTCGTAGTCCACGATCTTCACGGCTGCCATCATCGTTCTCGACCCCCTGCTCCTCTGGCGCTCCTTGCACGATGAGGGGGCTGGCCCCCGTATGTACTCCGGGACAATCGCCACCCCCGAAAGTTGGACGCCGCGACACACTGTGACGTGGCCCATCCTCCCCGTCCGAGAAGCGCCCTCCGGTGGGATTCGTGGGAGGGTTGAAAGGCCGGGACGGGTGGGAGGACGCCTCATGCCTCTGCTCTTTGCCGACACCCAGGTCCCGAAGGAGGAGATGGACGCGATGTTCCGGGAGTTCGTCGGGGAGCTGGAGGGAGAGCTCCGGGTCTTCCAGGCCCCTCACCCCGAGGCCAGTCCGATGGGTCCGCTGGACCGGGGCAGGGCCCTGCTGGAAGAGACTCTCGCCTGGGTCAGGGGTCAGGACCCCTCCACCATCTCGAGAGAGGACCTGAGGCGCTGGATCAACCTGCAGTACGACGTGAGCTTGGTGGCGGTCGAGTATCTGAAGACCTACACCCCTATGCCGATGGTCCCGTCGCGGCGGAAGTGACCGAAGGGCTCGCGACCACCTCGCCGCGGACCACCCGTCCGAGCTCCTCGGCCCTCTCCTCCATGCGTCGGGCCTCCCCGGCGGACCCGTGCTCCCTCTCGAAACGCGAGGAGCGCAGCAGGGCCTCCCGCTCCAAGTGCGCAATCCCCTGTCCCCGAACCCCTGCGAGGGCAAGCTCCAGCTCCCTTCGAACGCCCGGGAGGTCCGCGGTCAGCTCGAGAAGCCCCGCGAGGAGAAGATGGAGGTGGATGCGCCGTTCGAGCTCCAGATGACCTTCCTTCTCGCAGGCCTTCCGCAGCCCTCGGATCCCTTCCTCCGGCGAACCCAGGTGGCCGCGGCAGGCGGAGAGGTAGATCTCCGACACCAGGGTCCGGTCCTTGAAGCCCAGCCGTTCGTTCATCTCTTCCGCGCGCTCGAGGAACGGAAGGGCGTCCTCCCATCGGCCGGCGTTCGCCCGCAGCTCTCCGGAGAGCAGGAGGCTCAACGCCAGCAGACGCGGCAGGTCGAACCTCCTGGAGAGCTCCAGCGCCTCGGAGGCCTGGGCCATGGCGGCCTCCCGGTCCCCCTGGTTCTCGAGGGCCCTGGCGTAGTTGGCCATGGCGATCGCCAGCCACTGGGCTCCCCCGTTGCGCCGGTAGATCTCCACGCAGCGTGCGGAGTTGGAGAGGCAGTTCCGGTAGTCCCCGAGCTGGGGCTCCGCCCAAGCGAGCAGGGACAGGAAGTCCGCCTCGTAGAGCGGAAGGCCGGCCCTCCGAGCGAGGTCCAGGCCCCGTCGGAGCGGCTCCATCGCCTCGACCGTGCGCCGCCCCTCGATCCGCTGGTAGCAGATGTTGTAGTACGCCCGACATCGCTCGCTCGCCGGGCCGTCCTCGCCGAAGAGCCGGAGCGCCTGCTCCGAGTCCTGGTCCGCCCCGGCCCCAGCCTCGCCACCCGACCCGAGCTTCACCCGCGCCCGCGTGAGGAGCCATCGCGCCCGCAGCTCGGGAACGAGCTGCTCCGGCGCGTGGTCCATCTCCGCCCACGTCTGTCGCAGAAGTCCTTGGGCTTCGTTGACGTTCTGCTGGAGGAGGATGTCGACCCTCGCGCGGGCGATCGCCCAGCGCGAGCCGAGGTCCGGGCCTAGCCCGTCGAGAGACGTCAGCAGTGCCGAGGCGGGCGAGAACGATCCCTGCATCCAAAGCTCGTCCACGAGCCCCAGCCCCTCCTCCACCCTCTGAGCGGTCGGAACGTGGGCGTTCCGCAGGAGGTCCTGGAGCCAGACATGGTAGCGCACGATCGTCTCCCCCGCCTGCTGCCCCAGCGCGTCCCGGAGGGCACGCCGGACGACGGGAAGTCCGTGCTCGGGGTCCCCCACCTCATGCCACAGCCGTGCCAGGACGGCGGTCTCCTGCGGGCGGTGCGTCGCATACCAGCCACCCAGCGCCTTGCAGATCGCCCCGGTCTCCTCGCTCGGGATCTCCGCCAGTACGGCCTCCCACGTCATGGGGTGGGCGAACGACCACTTGCTTGCGCCTTCACCGACCGGGTGGACGAGGCGGAGCCGCCGCTCGAGCCTCCGGCAGATGTCGGTCACCTCCGCCTCGCTCCGCCCCAGCACCTCCGTTAGCGGCGCCACGTCGAACTCGCTTCCCAGCACGGAGGCGACGTGCACGAGGCGTCGCTCGGTTCCGTCGAGCGACGCGAGCCGGTGCACGACCATCCGACGGATGGTGTCCGGCAGCGCCCCCGGGTCTCCGGGAGCGAGATGACCATGGAGTCGGACCCCTCCGTCTTGGGCGCGCACGACCGCGCCCTCCGAGACCAGGCCCCGGGCGGTCTCCAGGACGAAGTACGGGTTGCCGCCCGCCCGTTGGAGGAAGTCCAGGAAGGCCCGGTCCGCCCCTCCCCCGGCGAGCTTCCCTCCCAGGGCGCTTTCGGCCAGAGCGCGGGAGCCTTGCTCGTCCAGACCCCGGAGCGGGAGGCGATGGAGGAATCCTTCCCGCTCGAGCCTTTCAAAGAGGTCGAGAAGGCTCACGCCGGTATCGGCCTCGGGGTCCTCCTCTTCTCGGACCGAGGCCACGAGAAGCACGCGCTGGCCCCGAAGGTTCCTCGCCAGGAACTGGAAGGCCAGTCGGGACTGCGGATCGGCCCACTGGAGATCGTCGAGGAGCAAGAGGCAGGGGGTCTCCGAACTGGCGACGGTCAAGGTCTCGGTGTAGTCCAGCAGCCGCTGGGATGGGCTTCGCGCGGCCTGGACGACCCGTGCGGGCCGGGGCTCCGAACGCGCCGGCAGAGCTCGATACACCTCTCCCTCGGCCTCGAGCAGGGAGAGCTGGCGGACCTCGAGGGCGACCGGATGGAACCCGAGGAGGAGGTGCCCGCCGGTCTCCTCGGCGACGTCGCGAAGGTACTGCACGAGCCGGAGACAGGCGGCGAACCCCGCCTGGCTCACGAGATAGTCCACCCCCGCGACGACGACCAGGGCGCCCGGATGCCCGCGAAGATGGGCCTCCAGCCGGTCGCCCAAGGCGTCCAGCGACCGGACGTCCAACGCGTCCTCCGAGGCGGCTCGGGCGAGCCAGAGGAGCCCGTTCGCCCTCTCCAGGTCTGGGAACCGCTGGCGCAGCACCGCCCCGCGGTCGCGCGACAGGACGAGCGTGGGGAGGGTCCGGCAGAGACGAGCGGCGGTCGTGTAGACCACGCTGGGCCGCTCCTCCTCGACCAACAGGACGGACGAGGAGCCCTCGCCGCCGAACGACGCGGAGGGGTCAGGGCCGGCGCGACCGGAGCTGCCCAGGCCCACGAAGAGCTGCTCGATCGGGAAGTACGGCTCGAGAGATTCCTTGAGACAGTAGCCCCAGCCCACTTGGAACCCCCGCTCGCGCGCTTCGCCCTCAAGCCACCGGAGGAGGCGGGTCTTCCCTATGCCCCCTGGACCTGAGAGTGTCGCGGCGCATCCCCGACCTTCCTGGGCGGCCCGGAGCGCTTCCTGGAGGAACGCCCGCTCGCGCTCCCGCCCTACGATCGGGCTCTCGGAGAGAGCGAGCGGTGAGACCGCACCGGCCACGGGTGGGTCAAGAGGAGGGGCAGAAAGCCCTGCCTCCTTCCCGGGACCGCCCGTCCCAGGGGGGCCCGACTCTCGACCCCCGGCGGCCGGAGCGAGGGAAGGGTCCGAGGGTGGTACCTGGGGCGGCGGAACCATGGAGGGGAGGCGCAGGGAGGGCGAGGGACGGCAGATGGGCCAATGCGCGCGGACCCCTTCCCCCCCAAATGGTAAGATGCCGTAGCAGATGCTACGCTGCCATAATATACGACCAACCCCTCGCAACGCGCGACCATGCCCGCGCGCGGTCCCGCAAGGAGAACGCCGGTCGGCCCCGTCCGCGGGGATACGCGGATTTCTCGGGCGGACCTCAACCTGGAAGAGGACCTCCTTCGGTGTTACCAGCTACTTCGGCGTGACCTAAGTTCGCGGCTCGAAAAGCACCGCATGTTGCTGTCCGAGTACCGCGCGCTGAAGGTGCTCGAGCGCGGCCCCGTCCCCCTCGGGCAGGTGGCCCTCCATCTCGGGCTCACGGCCGCGACCTTGACGAGCCTGGCTCGCGGCCTCCAAGCTCACCGCTGGGCCAAGGTCGAGCGCGACCCCAGGGACCGTCGGGCCTGGCTCCTTCTCGCCACCCCCGTGGGACTTCGGGAGCTCCGCTCCGCGCAGAAGGACATGCGCGCGCGGATGCGGGCGCTTGACCATCGGTTGTCTGCCGCAGCCCGGGGGGAGCTCTCCCGGGGCCTGCGAAAGTTCCTGGCCGTGCTTCTGCTCTCGGTCCCGGCGACCGCGACCCCCCCGCCGAAGCGGGCCCGGAAGGTGCGTGGGAGGTGAGCGTTTGACGGCCTACAAGTGGGTGGTGCTCTCGAACACCACGCTCGGGGCGTTGATGGCCTCGATCAACGGCACGATCATCCTGATCTCCCTGCCTGTCATCTTCACCGGTCTCGGGATCAACCCCTTCGTCGGTTCGAACTTCACCCTGCTCATCTGGATCCTCCTCGGCTACGGGGTCCTGACGGCGACCCTCCTCGTGACCGTAGGGCGCCTCTCCGACATGTACGGACGTACCCGCCTCTACAACCTGGGCTTCGCCATCTTCTCGGTGGGTTCGGTGCTGCTCTTCCTTACGCCGAGCACGGGGGCCATCGGGGGGTGGGAGATGGTCTCGTTCCGGATGGTCCAGGCGGTGGGAGCCGCCTTCCTGTTCGCGAACTCGCCCGCGCTGCTCACGGACGCCTTCTCGCCGAGCGAACGCGGGCTCGCCCTGGGGATCAACCAGGTCGCGGCCATCGGCGGGTCGGTCATCGGGCTGGTGCTCGGCGGACTGCTCGCAGGCGTCCCCACGTTCCATTTGGACGGGTTCGCGGTCCCAGCGTGGCGCACCATCTTCCTGGTGAGCGTGCCCTTCGGGGTCTTCGGTACGGTCTGGGCCTACCTGAGGCTCAAAGAGATCGCGACGATCCGAAAGGGCCAGAAGCTCGACCTGGCCGGGAACCTCACTTTCGGGGCGGGCTTGACCGTCCTCCTGGTGGCGGTCACCTACGGTCTCCTCCCGTACGGCAACCAGGCGATGGGGTGGTCCGATCCCTGGGTCTGGGGCGGGGTGGTCGGGGGCCTGGCGCTTCTCGGGGTCTTTCTCTTCATCGAGACGCACGTCTCGGACCCGATGTTCCATCTCGGGTTGTTCCGGATCCGGGCGTTCGCGGCGGCGAACATCGCCGCGCTGCTCGGGTCGATCGCGCGTGGCGGGATGATGTTCATGATGATCATGTGGTTCCAGGGCATTTGGCTGCCCCTCCACGGATTCACGTTCGCGGAGACCCCCTTCTGGGCGGGCATCTACATGCTCCCGATGATGGGAGGGTTCCTGCTCATGGGTCCGATGAGCGGCTGGCTCTCGGACCGATACGGGGCCAAGCATCTCGCGAGCGGAGGGATGGCCCTGGGAGCGGCGACGTTCTTCGCGATGATGACGCTCCCCTACAACTTCCCGTACTGGGAGATGGGCCTGCTGCTCTTCCTGCAAGGGTGTGGCATGGGCCTGTTCGCCTCCCCGAACCGTGCGGCGATCATGAACGCGGTTCCCGCCGAGCAGCGGGGAGCGGCCTCGGGCATGGCCACGACGCTTCAGAACAGCGGGATGCAGCTCTCTCTCGCGATGTTCTTCACGATCGTGATCCTGGGCATCTCCCACGGGCTCTCGGCCTCTGTGGGATCGGCCCTCGCCGGGGCGGGAGTGCCGGGACCGGACCAGCCCGTGCTGGCTACGGTGCTCTCGGGGAACCCCACCGGGGCCATCTTCGGGGCCTTCCTGGGGATCAACCCGATGGGCGTGCTTCTGCAGCAGATGGGGCCCATGCTCCCCGTGCCGATCCCGGGGAGCGTCGCCGCGACCTTGACGTCGAAAGGGTTCTTCCCGACGGCCATCGCCCCCGCGTTCCTGGAGGGAGTTAGGGAATCGCTCGCGGTGGCCGGGACACTGACGGCGGCGGGGGCCCTGGTCTCCCTCATGAGAGGCGAGCGCTTCGTCCACGGCGAGGAGGACGGCCCCAAGGCCGGACCACGCGGGTCTCGCTCCCGTAGCTCCACGCAGCACGGGGGACGGAAGGGCTCTGTCGACGGGAACGAGGAGACGCCGGAGGAGGCCGCTCGCGAAGAGGACGGGTCGACCCCGTCCCGCGTCGACGCCGATGCGGGGTCGGACCCCCCCGCTTCCGACGTTGACGCTCCCGAGTCGGCGACGCGGTCCAGGAGCAACCGTTGACCGGCCGCTTCCACGACCTCGTGATCGCCTACGACGGCTCCCCCTTGTCCAACGAGGCCCTGGACACCGCGATCGACCTTGCACGGGACTGGGGGGCCGCCCTCACGGTCCTCAGCGTGTACCAGCCTCCCACGGTGGTCTCCTACGGACCGGCTCCGCCGGTGTTCATCGGTGACGAGGTCAAGCAGGCGCTGCTCGAGCAGTACCAGAAGGCCTTGGTCCGGGCGAGGGAGCACGGTGTCCCAGAGGTGCGGGGCATGTTCCTCGAGGGCCACCCCGCCGACGAGATTCTGCGGTTCGTCGAGGAGGAGCACGCCGACCTCGTCGTGATGGGGTCGCGGGGGATCTCCTCGACCCGGCGGCTGCTCCTGGGCAGCGTCTCGGACGCGGTCGTGCACCACAGCCGGACCGCCGTTCTGGTGGTGCGCCCCACGACGGGCCCGAAGTGAACGTCTCAGGGCCCTGCGAAGCCCCTCCGTCTGGACGAAAGCGCCGCGCGCCCAGGTGAGGGGGGGCCGGGGTGGTCGCGGGCAGCGCCCCTAGAGGACGCCCATCTCGGTGAGCTTCTCCGGGAGGTACTTCTCGGTCACGTAGTTGAGACCGTACTTCGCGAGCGACTGCTGCTCCGCTTTCTTCCCGTTCTGGAGCATGAGCTCGATCTCGCTCTTCCACATCTCCGTGTTGAACCGGGGGTCCGAGAGCTCCGCCTTCAGCGCCTGGATGTCACGGTCCGAGAGCTTGTCGCTGGGCAACTGGTAGTTCTCGATGTCGGAGGCGGTGACGCCGAGGAACTCGGCCCCGGGCGTGGCGAGATAGTGCGAGATGTGGGCGGTCTTGATGGCGCCGTACGCGACGGAGGCGAAGATCCGGAACGACCAGGGGTCGCCATCGGTGAAGACCACCACGGGCAGCTTGAGCTCCTCGTTCAGGCGCTTGAGGAAACGCCGCGTGGACCGGGCCGGCTGGCCTTTGAGGTGGACCAGGAGGGCGTTCTGGTCCTCGTCGAACCCGTTCTCGGCCAAGCGGTCGACCATGCCTCCGCACTCGATCGCCAGGACGAACTTCGCCCCGTGGGAGACAAAGGAGATCTTCTCCTTCTCGACGTTCGCGGGGAGCTGGTACCCGCCGTCCCCCACGTCATCGCGGCAGTTGATCTTCTTCTTCTGCCCCTTCCGATTGATCTCCGTGATCGTGAGGTCGCCGATGACCGAGGCGCCGTTCTCCTCGGGGCGGAGCCGGAAGTCCTCCCGCATCCGCTCGCACATGACCTCCAGGTCCTCGACCAGAAGGTTCGATTCGTTCTCGCTGTGGAACTTGGCCTCTTCCCACTGCTCGCTGATGTAGTAGAGCTCCCGAAGCGTCGAGTGCTTGTTGTCCCGGGCCATCTCCTCGATGAAGTCGACGAGCCAGAACGTCCGCAGGAGCATGAGCGCCCCGTCCAGCTTGCGGGCGGAGCGCACGCCGCACTGATTGCCCAGGCGCCAGACCCCGTCGCGAGGACTGAACGCGATGTTCTGCTTCGTTCGGAGCGGGAGCTTCATCCGGGGGATGTCCCCCTTGTCGAGCTGGGTGTAGATCTGCTGGGCCAGGTCCAGCGTGGGCTGGAGGACGCGCTTGTCCGTGTCCGGCAGCTTCTCGGGCCTACTCTTCGTCGACGAAGGACTCTTTCTTTTCGGCGGCATCGTAATCCACCTCCTCATCCCCTTCGGCGGTCGCGGCGGGTCGCGCGGCGGCGATCTGGGCGTCCTCGGCGGCCTCCACGAGCGCGGCGGGGAGCCGTACGTCCCAGTCTCCGGGCAGCGGGTCCGCCCCGAGCAGATGGGCCTCGTCGACCCCGGCGACGAAGACGTCCACGTCGTCCGGCTCGAGCTTCTCCGGCTTCGGCCAGGTGAGCGTGTAGGTCACCTTGGCGTTCGGCGAGAGCCTCTGGAGAGGGAAGGTGACGCGGCCGAGCTCCGTGCTGAGGGTCTCGGGCTTGGGGTCCGCCGAGAAGCCCTCCTTGACGGCCTCCAGGGGGACCTCGAGGAAGAGCTCGATCGGACGGTTACGGGACGTGTAGTTGGTCAGGGTGAGGAGGGTCTTCTCCGAGGGCTTGGTCGGGTCCTCCCCGCTGCCGCGAGCCTCGACCGCCACGACGTCCATGATCCGGGTGATCACCCGGGTGAGGTCGGGCACGGGCTTGTCGACGATCCCGCTGGCCTTCTCCGCCATCTTCGGGAGGATCTTCTGGATGATGGTGAACTTCTCCATCGCCTGGTCGCGGCGGGTCCGCCGCGAGAGGTGGAGCTTCATGTTGCGGGCCGCCGCCTGGACCGCGAGCTCGATCTCGCGCGTGATGTCCTCCGTCTGGGCGACGGCCTCCTTCGCCTCGGAGGTGAACGGGACCTTGGTGGAGGCGACGTGGACGAGGAGGATCACCGGTCCCACCGGTACGGCTCCGCTCTTCTGCTCCAGGCCGTAGCGGTGCCAGTCCATCTCTGCCACCGTCTGGGTGATGGCGCAGGCGCCCTGCTGGAAGAGCAGCGGGACCCGGTTCGCGAAGCGGAGGAGCTGGATGGACTGGTCCGACGGCAGGTCGCCGCCGTAGACCAGCCCGACCTCCACCACGAAGGGACATCCTGCGTGGACCTTCGGGGGACGGCTTACGGGCGGGGAGTAGAACTCCGGTCGCAGCGTCCCCAGGACGTTCTTCAGCCCGCGCTTGATCAGCATCGGGCCGATGGGCGAGAGGCATTCGGCCGAGGGTGTCGCCATCGGGGTGTCCTTGAGCGCGGCCAGGAGCTGCTCGACACGCTCTCCGGCGAAGCCGTCGGGGCGTTCCCGACCGGTGAACCCTCCTTTCTGGAGGACGTCCTGGATCCCCCGCCGGCTGATCCCGGAGAGGTCCGCGGTAAGGAACTGAAGCAGGGTCTTCGAGGAGCTCCGGCGGAGCATCGAGTCGAGCTCCCCCAGTTCCAGTCCGTGCGGATGCGGCGGGATCTCCTTGGCGAGCGGAGGAAGGTCGGGAGAGGCGCGCTCCCAGGTGGTCCGGGTCCCGTCGGGCTCCACCAGGACGATCCGCGCGTGGGGATTGACGATCGCCGTCCCCTTCAGGTAGTCGTAGGGGGACTGGCGGCCCCTCTGGTAGCGGGCCTTGAGCGTCAGTTCGACGCGCGTGCCGTGCGGGCGGTCCCAGGCCAGGACGTCCTCCTTGACCAGCCGTGCTTGGTTCTTCTGCGTGTCCAGGAACAGGTCGACCACGTTGGCCGCGGGGTCCTCCTCGACCTTGGAGACGATGTGCACGGGAGTGGCCGTCGTGAGCCCCGCGTAGAGCACGGCGGCCGAGACCCCGATGCCCTGTTGCCCGCGGGCCTGGCGGTTGGAGTGGAAGCGTGAGCCGTAGAGCAGCCGCCCGAAGACGTTCGGGAGCTGACGGCGGACGATGCCGGGGCCGTTGTCCTCCACGACGACCTTGAGCCGCTCCTCGGAGACCTTGGTGATCTCCACCAGGAGGTCCGGGAGGATCCCCGCCTCCTCGCAGGCGTCGGCGGAGTTGTCCACGCACTCCTTCACCGTGGTGAGGAGCGCCCGGGAGGGGTTGTCGAACCCCAGGATCTGGCGGTTCCTTTCGAAGAACTCCCCGATGGAGATGGCCTTCTGCTTGGAGGCGAGCTCCTCGGCCAAGCTCTTCGATGGCACGTACTGCGCGACCTAGCGAGAGGTAAAAAGCGCTCCCCTTTATCGGAACCGCTGGTGAAGGCCTACCCGGAGCGCCGGCGGTCCCTTCCGGGGACGCCCCCATCCCTCCCCGGCCGGCCCGTCCTGGCCCAACCACGGGGGGAGTGAACCGATGCCCGGGATCCCACCCGCGCTGGGCGAGGCGGACCGGCGCCGCCTCGAGGGGGAGAAGGCGCGACTTCGGAGAGAGGCCTGGGACCGGCTGCAGTCGGAGGGGGTCGCCCGCTTCCCCTTCCCGCCCCACGACAGGATCCCCAATTTCGAAGGTGCGAAGGAGGCGGCGGAGCTCCTGTCGGAGACCCCGGAGTTCCGCGCGGCCAAGGTCGTGAAGGCGAACCCGGACGCACCCCAGCTGCCGCTCCGTGCGCTCGCGCTCCGTCAGGGGAAGGCCCTGGTCATGGCGGTGCCTCGGCTGAAGGAGCCGGCCTGCTTCCGGCTCTTCCCGGAAGGTAGCCACGCGGTGCCGACGATCCAGGAGGCCCTGAGCCGCGGGCGCCCCCTCACGCCCGAGGACGTCCCCCCGATCGACCTGGTCCTCGCGGGGAGCGTCGTCGTGGGATCCCGCGGGGAGCGTATCGGGAAAGGGGGCGGGTTCTCCGACCTCGAGTGGGGGCTCCTATCGGAGGCCGAGAAGGTCACCCCCGCCACACGCATCGTGACCACCGTTCACGACCTGCAGACGAAGACCTCCCTCCTGCCGGTCCTCCCCCACGACGTCCCTCTGGACCTCGCCGCGACCCCCACCCGGCTCTTGCGCTTCCCGACCACGCTAGGACGACCTCGAGGCATCATGCCCGAGGAGCTCACGGAAGCGACCCGGTCGGAGGTCTCGTGGCTCTCCAAATGGATGTCGGCCCGGGAGCGGGCGCGCCGCACGGCCCTATACGGCGGCGGCGGGTCGAGCGGTCCGCCACCGTCGAGCTTCTGAGCGCCTGCGGGCGGTCGAGAGGTATATCGCACCCCGCGGGCTCGGAGGGGACGTGGCTCCTCGTGCCACCAGCGCCGGTAAGGCCGATCAACGCGGTGGACGCGCACCGAGCCTCGCGCTGGGACGCCATGCCGAGCTGAAGTTCCTCTCCGACACCTTCGCCCAAGCGAAGGACGGCCTCGGCGCGCTGGTCCTCCTCCTGGGACCGAGCGGCATCGGCAAGTCCCACCTCCTAGCGGAGGGTGCACGCATCGCCTCCGAACTGGGGTTCGAGGTCCACCGGGGGTACGCGATCGAAGGTTGGACGGCCCCCTTCTTCCTCCTCGAGCAGCTCCTACCGGGGTCCGACAGGGCGACGGGCCCCGGCCCGAGCGGAACGGGCGAGACCGGTCGGAGCGAAGCTCGGGAGGGGGCGCCGGATCCCTCGGGGGGCCCCGAGGTCCCACGGTCCGCTTCGCTGATGGCAATGGCCGCGGCCGCCGTCCCCTTTGACGAGGAGGACCCCACAGGGACGCACGGGTCCGCCGGGTCCGAGACCAACCCCGACCTCGAGCCCGAAGGCCCCTCGTCCCTCAGGGACGCACTGCCGATCGGTCTCACGCTGTCCCGAAGGGGGCCACCCGCCGTGCCGGAGGCGACGGCCCTCCTCTCCTACCTTCGTCGTCTCGAGTCAGGGTCCCGTCGCGCGCCTCAGCTGCTCATCCTGGACGATCTGCAGTGGGCGGACCTGGCCTCCCTCCAAGGGGCGCGCTTCCTCTGCCGGAACGCTCGGCACCTGCCCGTGGTCGTGCTCGCCGCCGCGCGGTATGAGGGTCCGGGGAGCACGGGAGCCGAGGAACGATGGCTCGGCATCGAGGACCTCATCGACGAGGCGAAGCGCTCGGACTCTCGATCGGTCCTTCGCCTCGCCTCGCTCCCTTCCCGGGCCGCGTTCCGGTTCACGGAGGCGGTCCTCGGCGGTCCGGTCGCAACCCCGGCGGAGTCCCGCCCGTTCAAGCTGCTCCTGGAGCGGAGCGGCGGGAACCCCCTGCTCCTCTCCGAGATGCTGCGGGAGATGCAGAGGGAGGGGTTCGCGCGTCGCGAGCGAGGTCGTTGGACCCTCATCGTCCCTCCTGGCTGGGGGGGGGCCGTCGCCGCCGGCCCCCGTGCCACGGACCGGGTGCCTCCCGCCTTGGCGCGGGTCCTGCTCTCGCGGCTCGTCGGTCTTCCTCCCACGGTGCGGGAGGCGCTGCGGACCGCCGCCCTGCTCGGATCCCGCTTCGACCCTTCCGAGGTCGCGGGGGCCCTCTCACGCCCGACCTCCGAGGTCGAGAGCGACCTCTCCCACCTCTCGGGGGAGGGGGGATTGCTCGTCCGGCTGGGCGGGAGCGGAAGCGGAAGCGGATTCGCCTTCGCGCACGCCCTCCTCTGGCAGACGGTGGTCGAGGAGATGCCCGCTCCCGAGCGGGCCGAGGGCGCCCGCCGGCTCGCCGGGTGGCTCACCAAGCAACGACCTGGTGACGCGCCGCTCCTCGCGAGGCTCTGGAAGGAGGCGGGGGTCGCCGAGGAAGCGCTCCGCTGGACCCGTCAGGCGATGGAACTCGCCCTCACCATGCAGGACGCGGAGGCGCTCGAGCGTTGGAACAACGCCTGGGTCGAAGTGGACACGGCCCAAGGGGTCCCCGCCACCTCCTCGGTCGCCGAGCGGTTCGCCCTCGTGCAGCGGATGGTCCGCTCCATCGGCGTCCACCCGGTCGTGCGGCGGCTCCTCGCCCGTCTTCTCGAGGAGGCCGCCCACGGCCCGCTCCGCTGGGAGATCGCCGAACGCCTGGCGTGGATGGACGTGGTGCGCGCCCCGAAGGAGGGACGGGCCGAGCTCGAACGTCTTTCGCGGGAGCTGGGGAGCGTTTCCAAGGGGCCCTCCCCCGAGGTCTCCCAGGCCCTGCGGGGGCGCCTCGCGCTCACCTGGACGAACCTGCTGATCCGAGAAGGGAACGTTCCCAAGGCGCTCGAGAAGGCGCAGGAGGCGCAACGTCTCCTCGAGGGGACCTCCGAGCGGTGGGAGCTCGGCCGCGCCTCGTACTGCGCCGGCTGGTGTCTCGCCTTCCAGGAGCGCCAGAGGGAGGCCCAGCAGGACCTCGCCCGGGCCCTTGAGGTGGCGCGGGAGCTTGACGACGCCCGGCTCCTGGGCCTCGCGCTGGAGCTCCAAGGGATGCTGGCGAGCCTTCGGGGGGCCGTCCAGGAATCGAGGGCCGTGACGCTGGAGGCCCTCGAGCAGTACCGCCGTTCCGGCTCGGTGAACAACATCGTGATCACGCTGGGCAACGTGGCGAACGTCGAGGCCGATCTGGGAGAGATGGACCTCGCCTGGGGCCGGTCCGAGGAGATGCTGGCCCTCGCTCGCCGTTTCGACCTCAAGAGGGGCATCGCCCTCGCGGCCCAGCGCCAGGGCGACATCCTCGCCCTGGCCCGCCGCCCGGGAGAGGCGCGCGACCGTTTCTCCCAGGCCCTCGAGATCTACCTCGAGCTCGGGGACCGGGAGTCCACCCCTCCCTTGCAGTTGCGACTGGCTCGCGCCGAGGCCGAGACGGGAGCGGCGGAGAACGCCCTGCGTCGGATCGCAGAGGTCGAGAGGGGACTGCACGGCTCGCTCTCCCCTTCCGAACGCTACCTCGCGGGATGGGCCCGCAGCCTCGCCAAGGCGGTCAAGGAACCGGCGACCGCCGTCCAGGCGAGCTTCGAGGAGACGCGGGAGGAGGCGCACGCGGCCCGCAACCCGTTCGCCGAGGCGGAGGTCGTCTGGGCCCAGTCGGAGTGGGCGGAGAGGACGGGAGCTCCCGCGGGGGCCGTCCGGGCTCTACGGGCCGCGGCCGAGCAGCTCTGGAGGTCGAGCGGGGTCGATCCCCGACGCCGGGAGGCCGCGCGCCGGTGGAACGGCCCGGCGCCGGTCGTCCGGGGCGCGGTCATTCCGCCTCCGCATGGCGGGAGCACCCCTTCGGGGGCCCGGGCGCAAAGCAAGGCCCCCCTGGCCCAGAAGATCCTGGAGCATCTCGCCCGGCACCAGGGCCCCGGGTCCGAAGAGCTGAGAACGGCCGCTCCGGCGCTGACCCAGGGGGGGATCTCCCGGGCGCTGGGTCTGCCACAGGCCCGGTTCGCGAAGACCCTTTCCCGCCTTCAGGAGCGCGGCCTGGTCGTCGCCGAGGTCCGACCCATCGAAGGTCACGGTCGGAGGCTCAAGGCCTACCGAGCCACGCCTGCGGGGCTTTCCATCGTCGCGGAAGGCTCGCGCACGGCCTCCGGATGAGGCTCCCGGGGAGATGGGCACGGGGGTCCTGAGACCCTCGAGACCGCATCGCTCCGACATACATGCGGGACCTCCTCAAGAGGGGGGTCCACCCCTACCTCAGCCCATGAGCGCTCCCGTGCAGGAACCCCCTGCGCCCCCGACGGCGACACTTGACGACGGGCTCCCCTCTCCCACGTGGTCCCGGAAGGCCCTCGCGTGCTCCGCTCCGGAACCGGAGCTCGAGCCCGCGGCCTCCCCCGGTGCCCCTCCCGCACCCGATGGGTCCGAAGGGTACGAGACCCTCGACGCCCCTTCCGGCGGTCCGTCCGAGGAGACCGAAGGGCGCGGAAGCGAAGTGCGGCGCGCGAAGGCGCACCGGACCGCACGGCGGGCCGTCCCCGCGGTCCTGGGCCTCCTGCTCCTGTTCTCGCTCCTCGGAGCGGCCGGGTTGGGGTCCTTCGCCTCCTCGCTGCCTGGAGACTCGCACGTTCTTGGCGGAGGCTCCCTCCCGCTCCTCCCCGGCTCGCCCGCCCCCTCGGGCCCCGGGGGCCCTTCCTCCCCTTCGCCCTCCCCCTCTCCCGCTCCCGGGACGACCCCGGTGAGCTCCCATGCGGCAGCGGTGGCCGGTTGCCCTAATTCGAACTTCTACAACGCGCCTACGACCCTGACGCTTCAGGCGGTGGTGGACTGCGCGCTGGCCGCCGGGTTCACCGGGCCGGTCGCGGTCACCTTCGTTTCGATGGCCTACCAGGAGAGCGGGTTCAACCCCGCCGCCATCGAGCCGGGCCCCCACGCGGAAGGGGTCCTCCAGGAGGGCACCGGTGGTCAGACCCCGCCCCAGGGTGGGCCGTTCCCTCTCTCAGACTACTCCCCCTCCTCCTGCCCTGCGTGGTCCGGCAGTTCGTCGGACTGGGGCGGGATCTACTTCGACCCCACCTGCGCGTTCCAATGGGCGATCGCCTACTACCAGGTGAACGGCTACAACTTCTGGGGCAGCTACCTCTCGGGCGCCTACTGCACCTGGGCCCCCGCGGGCTTCGCCGGCACGGGGCCCGTCGCTTGCAGCGGCCTCAACCAGAACCAGGCCGGCCTACCCTGGAGCTCGGTATGCCCCAACGGCTCCTGCGGCGCGGGGACGAGCGCCTCGGGCTACAACGGTGGCGCGGCCGCCGCTTACGCCACCCAGTACATGGGTGTCGTGGGCTCCGACGGCTACTACTGGGTGAGCTCCTCCGGCGATGCCTGGTTCCCGCAGGGGACCTCCACCCCCGCGGTGGTGGCCCAGTACGGGAGCATCGGGGAGGACTGCACCCACTTCGCCTCGCTCGCGCTGGAGGCCGGCGGGCTCTCGATCCCCACGGTCGTCCCTCCCGCGTACGGGAACCCGAGCGTGACGGGCCTGAGGACCTACCTCCTCTCGAACAACCTGGCGACGGACGCGACGGGCACCTCGCTCCCCTCGTGGCTCGTTCCCGGTGACCTGATCCTCTACCAGTGGGCCGGGACGGGGACCTGGGACCACACGGCGGTCTACCTGGGGAACGGGCTCGTCGCGGAGCACTCCTACGGGAACGGCGCCGGAAGCGTGGTCACCACTCCGCAGGCCTGGGACAACCCCGGCGGAGGAGCGGTGCTCTTCGACTTCATCCACATCACCGGAAACTCCGGCGGCGGCGGAGCTCCCGCGCCTCCCTGCCCGAACCTCGCCGGGGCCGGAGGTACGAGCGCGATCGCTCCGGCGCTCGCCTCGGCCTTCCGCCCGTCCCTCTCGTCCCTCTCGGGATCCGGCTACTGGTTGGTCGGGGCCGACGGCGGGGTCTTCTCCTACGGGAACGCGGGCTTCTACGGCAGCGCCTCGAGCCTGACGCTGGGCGGATGCATCGTCGGCATGGCCGCCACTCCGGACGGGCATGGGTACTGGCTCGTCGGAAGCGACGGTGGGGTCCTCAGCTACGGGGACGCGGGCTTCTTCGGCTCGATGGGAGGCAGGTCCCTCAACGCCCCGGTGGTGGGGATCGCTCCGACGCCCAACGGCCAGGGGTATTGGCTCGTGGCCGCGGACGGCGGAGTGTTCAGCTTCGGCAACGCCGGGTTCTTCGGGTCCATGGGCGGCAAGACGCTCAACGCCCCCGTGGTCGGGATGGCCGCCACCCCCAACGGCCAGGGGTACTGGCTGGTCGCGGCGGACGGGGGCGTGTTCGCCTTCGGCAACGCGGGCTTCTTCGGCTCGATGGGGGGCAAGTCCCTCAACGCCCCGGTGGTCGGGATCGCTCCGACGCCCAACGGCCAGGGGTACTGGCTCGCCGCGTCGGACGGTGGGGTGTTCTCCTTCGGCAGCGCGCAGTTCTACGGGTCGATGGGAGGAAAGACGCTGAACGCCCCGGTGCAGGGGATCACCGCGGCGCCTGACGGTCAGGGCTACTGGCTGGTGGCCAAGGACGGCGGGGTGTTCTCCTTCGGGAGCGCGGCCTTCCTGGGCTCGATGGGGGGCCAGAGCCTGAACGCCGGGATGGTGGGCATGGCCGTCGTGCCGCCCCCGCCCGCGTGGTCGCTATCGGTCGCGGCCACCCCCCCTAGCGGATACGCCCCGCTGGCGGTGGCATTCACGGCCCAGGTGTCCGGCGGTTCCGGGAGCTACCAGTACCTCTGGGACCTCGGGAACGGTGCGACGAGCTCGCAGACGAACCCCTCCGCCACGTATTCCGCCGGTGTCTACACGGTCACCCTCACCGTCACCAGCACGCTGACGGGGCTCTCCAAGAAGGCCACGGTGCAGGTCGACTCGATCGCGACGAGCGGCTACTGGATGGTCGGGGCCGACGGAGGCGTCTTCAGCTTCGGCAACGCGAGCTTCGCGGGCTCTGCGGCAGGGACCTCTCTGAACGCTCCTATCGTGGGAATGGCCGTCGCTCCCCACGGGAGCGGCTACTGGCTCGTGGGGAGCGACGGGGGCGTCTTCAGCTTCGGCAGCGCGGGATTCTTCGGGTCGATGGGCGGCAAGACGCTCAACGCCCCGGTCGTGGGGATCGCCGCCACCCCCAACGGCCAGGGGTACTGGCTCGCGGCCGCGGACGGGGGCATCTTCTCCTTCGGGAACGCCCCCTATCTGGGCTCACTCCCCGGGGACGGCGTGAGCGTGCACGACATCGTCGGGATCGTGGCGACCCCTTCGGGAGGCGGGTACTGGCTCGTGGGCGCGGACGGAGGCGTTTTCGCCTTCGGCAACGCCCCGTACCTGGGCTCGCTCCCGGGGAGCCACGTCAGCGTGTCGGACGTCGTGGCGATGGCGACCACGCCGAGCGGCCAGGGGTACTGGCTCGTCGGAGCCGACGGGAGCGTCTGGACGTTCGGCGGCGCCACCAACTTCGGCAGCATGGCGGGCCACACGCTGAACAAGCCGATCGTGGGGCTCGCGGTGGTTCCCGGGGGCACCGGCTACGAGCTGTTCGGAGCGGACGGCGGGGTGTTCACCTTCGGCTCCGCGGTCTTCTACGGAGGGCTGGCGGGCACGACCCTGAACGCGCCCATCGTCGGGGGCGCGGCGGTGCCCTAGCGGCCCCGCTCGGCGCGGGCGGGAGCGAGGGACCCCCTTCGGTCCCCCGTCCTCGCCCGCGCGCCGGATTCCGTCACTCCCCTCGAGGACGGTGGGGACGGAACGTTCTTCAGGGAACGGGGGCGTAGTACTTTCGTGCCCCTCGTCCTCGCCTGGCAGAACCTCTGGTACGTGGCCCTGCCGTTCTTCATCTCGATCTCGGCGGCCACGATCTTCACCGTCATGCTCTGGCGGGTCGCCTGGAAGAGCGGTCTTCCCCATAGACGGGAACCCTGCGCGACCTGCGTCTTCGAGAAGGACCTGGTCCGGAGCGGGACGTGCCGCAAGGTCTGCGCGGTGAACGTGATCCCGACGCTCCCGCTCATGCTCTTCCTTTTCACCTGCTCCTTCGCGCTGTTCTTCCTCCTGTTCCCGGAGATCGTGCTGACCTACCTCTTCCCGGGGGGGATGGACCCCATCTGGTCCAACGCCGTGATCACCGCGGTCGCCGCCTCGAACGGCGGGTCCGCCATCCTGCTCGTCGGCTTCTTCGTCCAGGACAAGGCCTGGCACCGGGAGCTGTTCTTCCGGATCGCGGCCGCCGGGACCACGACCGGGATCGTCGTGGGGCTCCTCTTCCCCGGCCCGGTCGCCGGGTTGGACATCGGAAGCTTCGCGTTCAACGCGACACCGTTCGGTCTCGTGGCGGTGATCCTGACCTCAGGTCTCGAGCACCGGGCACGGTGGGGGCGACCGGTGCTCGGCCTCCGCGCCCTCGGCGTCACCACACTGCCTCTCTTCCTGGTGGCCCTCGTCGCGTTGGCCCGGATCATGTTCATTCTGAACGCCGCCTACGGGATCGGGTAGACGGGCTCGCAGGTTCGCCGCCCTCGTCCGTGGGAGGATCGCGTCTCCACGGCCGCATCTTCGGGGGAGCGGGCTGGGGGCGTGGCGTCCTCGCAGGGTTGAGAGGCACGGGCAGCAACCACTCGCCGACGCCGTAGAGGATCACCGCGAGGAGGATCGCACCCAGGATCTCGGGCGTGTCCACGGTCCCCGTGGACCTCTGGAGCAGGTAGGTCAGCGCGGCCACGCCAAGCGTGACGAACGCAACGACGGTAACGACCCCGCGGAAGAGGCGGACTTCCCTGTCGGTGTAGATCATCCTCGAAGGAGCGCAGGGCACGATGGGCGGATGGAGCTTGCCCCGCGAGGCGTCCTCCCGCCGGGACTACTTCCTCGGCTTCTTCTCACGCCCGGTGTGCCGGTCCTGGGTCATCCTCGCGGCGGACTGCACCTCTTCCAGGACCCTCTGCAGATCCTCCTCCGTCGATTGGGTCGTAGGGGGTTGCGCCGCGGGTCTCACCGCGATCAAGGACGGGTCGGGAACGACCGCACGTTCCGCGCTGGCGGTTGGACTGCCGCTCCCTGATGGCGGAAGGGGCTGAGCGGGATCCCGCGCAAGGACGGAGCGCATCGTCGCCAACTGGCGCTCCAGCTCGTCGATGTTCGGGTCCGGTTCGAAGTCCTCGGAGAAGATCTCGGGTGTGACCGGTGCCTCCGCCGGGCGGGGAGCTTCTGGAGGGGACGCGGGGGGTGCTGGGGTCGCAACCTCTGGACGTTCAGACTCGACCTCATGGAGGGCGGAGACCATGCCATCGAGTGCCCTGGTCATCTCCTCGAGTTGGCTCTCCGGAACGTTCATGGCCTGTTCGGCGGAGAGCGGTGCATTCGCGGCCGGGGAGACCTCGGCGGGCGCGTCGGCGGGACTGTCCTCCTCTGGAGATCGGCTCGCAGAAGCTCCGGTACCCAGCTCCGGCGCGGGTTCAGGCGTGTCCTGCGGAACAGGGGGGGTGCTCGCCTGGGGAGGGATGGCCAGGGTCACGCCACCCTCCTCCGGGGGCGAAGCGAGGAGCTCGACCGGCCGCGCGGCCCGCATTTCGTCCACCCGGGGCATGCCTTGGAGGTCTCGTTCCAGGTGGTCGACCTCGCCAATCGCCTCCTCGGGAACGGTGGACAGGCTGGTCGGTCCGGCGGCCTCTCGGGCAGGTGCCCCAGCTCCGGTCACGTCACCGAAAGGCGGGGATTGGCGGAGCACCTCTTCCAGGATCGACAGCGTGGTCTCCGGAGGCTTTCCATTGACGAGGATGAGCGGGTGCGCTCCGTTCGTCCCTCCCCCGGCCGCCCCTGCGAGGTCCTCGAGGGCCCTCTTGAACTGCGGCTCGAGCTCCGGGACCGTGGAGGGGACAGGTTCGGTCTCCTCGAGGTAGTCGGCTGGAGGGGGCTCGCTCGGCAGGTACGGCGGCAAGAGAAGGGGCTCCCCGACGGGGCCCCCCGGCTGGGCGGTCGGGCTGGCTGGTGCACCGACCCCCAAGGCATCCAGATCGGCTAGGGTGTTAGCCACGTCTTCGGAGCGCGCAAGACGAACGGGACGCGGACGGGCCGGGGATAGGGGCGCTGCGGGGGAGGCCTCGATCGCGACCGCGGGGGCGGGGCGTGACGCAACGCCCGAAGGCCGCCGGGTGCGGTTCGGGAGCATCGGCAGCTCTTCCTCCACCTCGGGGATCGGGACCGGGGTCTCGTCTTCCCCCTCCTCGACCGGAATGGGGACGGGGTAGGGAAGGTACGACCGTCGGGCCATCCGAACGCCAGGGGCGGGGAGACCGAGTTGACGGGGAGCCATGTAGGGCCATATGAACAGCGAGCCCACCGTGATCATCGACATCCCGAGGAAGGCGTCGAACATCGACGCGGGGCCAAAGTTGTGGAGGACGAACATGTTGAACAGTCCGACCGCCACAGCAATGCCTCCCAGCAGGAGGTTGATGGCGAGGTATCCGCGGTCGCGGATGTCTCGGGCTTCTTCGACCACGGTAAGTCCTGCGATTGCGGACTGTTCCCCTCTCTCCTGATGTAGACCTCAGCGCATAGCTTTTCGGGGAAGGTGTTGGCTCCCCCCGATTATGCTCGGGGGGAGCGGCGCTGGCCGATCACTGGTCCTTACGTCACTTGAACGTTGATAGGTGCAAGTCCGAGTGGACCACCGGTGATGCTGCCGGACAAGATGAACGCGTAGCTCACGTAGAGGATCACTCCAGTTGGCTGCGTAACTCCGGAAAATCCACAAGAGATGACCGTACCGCTGGTCGTCCCCGCGAGGAGGTTTACAGTCTCAACCCCTGCAGTATTGGCCCCGTTGCAAACCGAATTCGGCGTCGCAGCCGTGGGGGAGTTGGCCGTACACACCGATCCCGAGAGCGATGTCGGGGGTGTGGGCAGTCCCAAGGAGACGAATGCCACGGCACAGGTGATCGGCGCACCCGAAGCGTAGGTCCCTGCGGTCGAACTGATGGTGACCGTGCCCGCAGCGGTGGTCGCCGTTGACATGGCGAACTCCGTGACGTCGTACATGTTGACCGACACGAATGGAATGCCGACGAGCGTGGTCGTGATCTGGAGACCACCGGTCCCTGGAACCGCCCCGTTGCAGGGAGTAGCCGTCCCCTGGCAAACGTTCGAGACCACTCCCACTCCGTTCGCAGCAGCGTAGTTGGTGCCGTCCTGGAACTGGAAGTCCCCGTTTGTGGAGTTGATCTGGTTACTGGCGAGGTAGACTAGAATCACATCGGCCATTACGGCCCCGGAAACGCTCAGGACTGCGACACCCATGAGCAGTGAGAACCACCGAACTGGTCGGTGGCGTCCGTTACGTCCATCACGTCGCACCCTGTTTCTTGAGACAGTATTCATCCCAACACGCTCCCCCTTACGGGTTGCAGAGGAGAATTGCGACCAGGGTCTAATAAACGTGGCGGGACGCTTCTCGAAGCAATGCGCACAGTGTGGTTATATACGCATGGCAGCGCAGGTCGACCTCAGGAGCCCCCTCGGTCCAAGTTCCGTCGCGCTTCGACGATGGCGCGCTTGGTGAGTTCGTCCGCGCGAGTGTTCCGCTCTCTCGGGATGGCGACGAACCGGAGGTTCGGGAGCTCTGCGGCCAGCGACCGCAGTCTCGCGTGGTAGGGCCTCAGGTGCTCCTTCCGGACGGCGTATTCCCCGCTCATCTGGCGGATGACCAGCTCGCTGTCGCCCAGGACCGTCACCGTGCCGCGGTACCCTTTCTCCAGGAGGAACTCGAGCGCGTGGATCGCGCCGGAGTACTCGGCCACGTTGTTCGTCGACTCCGGGGAGAAGGGCGGGGCTGCGAGCCCGGAAGCCTCGTGGTCGAGACCCTCCCCCTCTA